>CAJUPY010000001.1:0-187177 GCA_910588035.1 uncultured Muribaculaceae bacterium
AACGTGATGGTCAAGGACGGCGAGCCGTGGTTCATAGATTTTCAAGGCGGACGACGTGGTCCGTACTATTATGATGTCGCGTCTTTTCTGTGGCAGGCAAAAGCCAATTTCCCGGATAGCTTGCGTCAGGAATTGATTGTTGAATACATCGAGTCGCTCAGAAAATATATTCCGGTCGACAACGATGAGTTCAACCGTCATTTGCGCCACTTTGTCTTGTTCCGCACGCTTCAGGTTCTCGGAGCATATGGTTTCAGAGGCTATTTTGAAAAGAAACCTCACTTCATGCAGAGTGTGCCATATGCAATCGCCAACTTACGCAAGTTGCTTGAGATTCCATACGTCGAGTATCCTTATCTGAATTCCCTGCTTGACCGTCTTGTCAACATGAAGCAGTTTGTCGACGGTTTCCGTAAACGTTCGTTGACGGTCAAGGTCATGAGTTTTGCCTACAAGAAAGGAATTCCCGATGACGCGACGGGTAATGGTGGCGGATATGTATTCGATTGCCGTGCGATTGACAATCCGGGCAAATATGAACGCTATAAACCGTTCACCGGGCTTGATGCCAATGTCATCAAATATCTTGAGGATGACGGTCAGATATTGACATTTCTTGATCATTGCTATGCATTGGTCGACTCGTCTGTGTCACGTTACATTGAGCGGGGATTCTCTAATCTGATGGTCAGTTTCGGGTGTACAGGCGGACAGCATCGTTCGGTTTACTGCGCACAACACATGGCTGAACATCTCTACAAGAAATTTAATGTCAAAGTAGAACTCATGCATCGTGAGCAGAACATAGAGCAGGAGTTCAATCCGCGGGACTGAGATGAACGCGCTTGTCTTTGCTGCCGGACTCGGAACACGTTTGCGTCCGTTCACACTCCATCACCCCAAAGCGTTGGTCGAGGTGGGGGGAATGCCTATGCTTCAGCGGGTGTTGTTGAAACTTAAGAATGCCGGCGTAGGGCGGGTCGTTGTGAATGTCCACCATTTCGCCGATCAGATAATAGAATTTCTTAACGCCAACCAACGGTTCGGACTCGACCTTGTTGTCAGTGATGAACGCGATCACCTTCTCGACACCGGGGGAGGCATTCTGAAAGCAGCTCCGCTGTTGGGTGAAGACGCTCCGTTTATCGTTCACAATGCCGATATTCTGACCGACTTCCCGATCGACGAAATGATTTCGTTCCATGACTGTCGCGGCAACGACGTGTCGCTGTTGGTGGCTGCCCGCAAAACCTCGCGTTATCTCTATTTTGATCGCGACGACCGATTGGCGGGGTGGGGAAACATATCGACCGGCGAGCATTTGCCTGACGGTTTCACTCCCGACAGCTCGATGTCACAATTGGCTTTCGGCGGCGTTCATGTGATCTCTCCGTCGGTTTTGCCTGTGTTGAGCGGCTATGCTCCCGATGAAGCTTTTCCGATAGTGCCGTTCTATGTCGACAAATGCCGTCACCTGAAAATCGGCGGTTTTCAACCTGCGGCCGATTATCATTGGCACGACATCGGCAAGCCCGAATCGTTGGCCGAGGCTGAGGAATCTTTGCGGTAAGAGTGTCCCTGTCGTGGCAAGGCACTTTCCTACGCTTTCCGACATTCCAAACAGGGCTTTCCCCCTGAAGTGAAAAGCGAAAAGCATGATTAACCCTCGAAAGAGTGCTTTAATGATCGTGACACAGTTGCATATTACCGTGTTACCCGCTACCATGTTATCCACAGGGGGGTGCTCCCCGGTAACGTGGTAACGGGTAACGCTGTGATCCTCGACACCGGTGTCGGGTCGTTGTTTGTCAGTGCCATAAGGTGTGAGTATATATATTATATATCACTTCTGTATGTGTAACACTTCGCCGCTTTTCTATAAAAAAGCACCTTTTTAAAGGTTAATATCTTGTGGATTAGCGATATAGCTTGCTTTTGCTTTTCGATTTCGGGGGAAAGCGCACTTTTGAAGCACGAAAAGCACTGAAAAACACTTTCGCGCCATGATCACACCGACACTATAGCGAACCGGCGACGGCCGTATACATTGACTCGGGGCTCATGTATCTGGCCGTAAGTTCCATGATCTGTTCCGGGGTCACGCTGTTCAAGGCGCGTTGCTGACGATAGAAATAGTCATCGGGAGTGCCGACGGTCTTCATGTTTATGTAGTAGTCGGCAATGTTTATCGGGTTGTCGAGCGTCGAGGCAAGCATAGACATCTGATAGCGTCTCACGGCGTCAAGCTCTTCTTTCTCCATAGGCACTGATGCCAAAAGATTCAATTCCTTGGAGATTTCATCGAGAACCGGTTCGACAAACGCGTTATCACATTGACACCCGATTCTGATCATCGAGCCGTCGAGGGTGCCAAGCAAACCTGCTGAGATTCCATAGGTGAACCCTTTTTCCTCCCTTATGTTCATTGATAGCCGACTTCCGAAATAGCCTCCGAGTGCGGTCACGGCAATGCGAAGATAGTCATAGTCGGGGTGTGTACGGCTGATCGCCGGACATCCGGTTTTTATCGCGCATTGCAGTTTGTCAGGCATAATGGCGTCTTCTCTGCACGGAGTCAGGTCGGGAGAAGGTGGAGAAAGCGTTATGACACATCCGTCAGAACCAAAAGCAATGTTGCCAAAAGTGTCTGAAACAATTCTGATTGTCTCTTCTGATATATTGCCGGCGAGATATATCGTCGGGCGGTTTCCGACAATGATCTGACTGTGCAACCGTTCGAGATCGATGCCTGTTATGGCTTCGTATTGTTCGGAAGTCTCGGTTCTCGCCCCGCGATTGTTCTTTCCGAGAATCAGCCTGTCTGACAATCTTGAGGCTATGTAACTTACTTTTTCAAGGTCAAGTTTCAGTGCCGAAATCAATTTTTTTCTTTTGGCCTCAACAGCCTCAACCGGAAAAGTAGGGGAGATGATGATTTCGCGAATTACGGGCAGAACCTCTTTCAGACGTGAATTCAGCGAATAGAGTCTTATGGATGTATGATGCCCTGATGAACCTATTTTGAGCCACGAACCGTTGAAATCAAGAATATCTGCAATGGTTTCTGAGTCAAATGATTTACATCCTTCATTGAGCGTGGAACACATCAACTTCAATGCCTCAGGTTTCTCAACATCGTCATAACCGCCATTCCATGTCACTGCGATCATGTTGACCGGCTGCTCTCCATTGTTGATGACGACAAGTCTGACTCCGTTGCCGAGTATAATTTCAGTCGGAGAGGGTATGGTCAGATGACCGAAATCAGAAACAGAAGGAGCTATGGTTCTGTCTAATGTCATATCACAGATTGTTTTTGATGCAGAATACACGGGCGAGCTCAAGATCATCTGGTGTGTCAATGCCGATTGTCGGAGCGTCTGTGATGCCGACTTTTATTCTATATCCGTTTTCGAGCCAACGCAATTGTTCGAGCGATTCTGCAATTTCAAGCGAAGATTGCGGCAGACGTGTGATTTCTTGGAGCACCTTTGCCCGATAGGCATACATGCCCACGTGAATGAAGTACTTGCGTTGGTCGAGCCACTCGGTCCACTGTTTGCCTCTGATATATGGAATTATAGCTCGACTGAAGTAGATCGCATTACTGTTGTTGCCGAAAATCACTTTCACTTTGTTGGGATCAAAAAGAGCTTCAAATCCGTCAGACTTGTCGAATTCGCGGCAAAGAGTGGCAATGTCGGTTGCCTCGTCGCTGAAACAGTTTTTCAGTTCCGCGATTTGTGACGGCGCGATAAACGGCTCGTCACCTTGAATATTGATCACGACATCGGCCTCACTTCCGATAAGGGTGTAGGCTTCGGCAATGCGGTCAGTGCCGCTTTTATGGTTTGCTGAGGTCATGACTACGTTTCCACCGAAGTTTCTGACAGCCTCGGCAATACGGTCGTCGTCGGTCGCGACATAGACTTGTTGCAACTCTTGGGAAGCACGTTCATAAACGCGTTCTATCATTGTTTGTCCACAAATGTCGGCCAAAGGTTTGCCGGGGAAACGGCTGGAGGCATAACGGGCCGGAATGATTCCGATAAATTCAGTCATTGTGTGAGATGATTGGTTTCTTTTTGTGTCTGATAAAGGAGGGTATAAGACAGATTCCTATAGCAAGATAGATGTAATATGTCAATAAACGCCATAGTAACGCGATAATCATCACTATGCCGCCTCCGGTTATCATATCTGAGTAATATTCTTTGAACAGCCATTCGCTGACACCGCTGCCACCGGGTGTAGGGGAAAACATCAGGAGTGCCCACACGACAAACTGGCGTCCGAAGACAATAGTCTGCGATGCTTCGGGAACGAAACCGAGAAACAGCGCGTTGACGACGAGATACCTGCTGATCCATGACAACGATGTGGCAGCGAATGCTTTTATCCACCAGGTTAAGTCATTGGATCTGATCGAGCGTGCGGTCTCGACCATGTTGTCGGTAAGCTCAACGATGTTTTCATGCCAACGTCTCAGAGGTTTCCAGCTGAAGATTTTGACAAGCAGCCACTTGATGCCTTTAGGTTTTGCGATAATACCGAAAAAAAGAATCAGTGTCCACGCCAGGATAAGGGCATACACGATCCAGAAGGCGATCTTTATTCCCTCGGTGATGTTTTTCCCACCGAATCCAAACAGGTCGTCATATGGCACAAACAGGAATATCAAAGGGGTCGATACGACAAAAAACAGTTCGTCAAGAAACAATGTGGTCATTGTCAGCGTTGTCGCTCGCCCCATGTTTATTCCCTCGCGGTTCAGAAAGAACATGCTCAACGCGCTGCCCCCGACACTCGACGGTGTTATGGCCGATGTGAATTCGCATAGCATGGTAACGTTGACGGCGCGACTCCACCTGAGGTCGCGGTTGGTCAATATCCTGAATCGCCACGCCATGCCTCCGTCACGTCCTGCCACCGCAAGCAACGCGAGACCGATGCACAACCACACATATGGCGTGAATCTGATTTCGCTGATTGCCTCGACGTTGAACTCGTTATTGAACAGCCATAACACAACAGCAAGCCCTATCACCACCGGCAGGGCTATTTTCCAGATCAGAGAACTATGGCTGCTGCCAGGTTTCATGAGTTGTAGAGAGTGGCGATGCAACGTCGGGTATAATCAACCGGATCTTCGGCATCAAGAATCGATTTAGAGAAAGCGACTCCGCTGATTCCGGTTGCCATTAGCGGTCTCAGGTCTTCGATTGTTATGTCGCCGAATGCCACGATCGGAATCTTGACACCTGCGTCGGCAACTTTTGCAACAATGGCTCCATAGGTGTCGGTCGAGACGACAGGATATGGTCCGATCTGAACATAGTCGATGTCAGCCGAACGTAGGGCGATGATCTCCTCGGCAGTGCTGACGGTAACTCCGACTACGGCATGCGGACCGAGGGCCTCTCTGGCCTCGCGCGGCAGTTTATCACCGATTTTAAGATGCACGCCATGAATTTTCAATTCATCGGTGAGATCCACGTCATGTTCGATCACAAGAAACGAGTCAGTCTCTTTGCAGACCGGAGTGATCTCGTCAAGATCAGTCCTGATTTGATCGGGATCGGCCTCGTCAATGTTGAGTTGGATCCAGCGGCAACCGCCTTCAGTGGCCATTTGTGCCTGTTCGGCAGCCGAATATTTTGATTTGTTGTCTGTTATGAATTGGAGCATGTTTTATGTTTCTAAGTTTCCACAAAGTTACCTCTATTACTCCAAACAAACAAACATAAGAGCCGGTTTGTTGCCTTTGACGCCGTTACCGCGCCGTCTTCAGGTGACCGGTCTTCGGGTAACGTGGTAACCGGTAACATGGTAACATCACTTCGTCCTGACGGTTATGATGTCGGCGAGAACGGTGGAGTAGGAGGGACTGCAGGATTGGTGGAGAGTGAAATCTGCCACGGGTGTGTGAGTCGCGACATGGACCGTGTCACGCATTCCGCCACATGAATTTATGCGGTCGACAACTGCCATGACATCGTTGCGTCTCTGTCTCTCAGACTGGTCGGTGAACAGATTTCCGATGACTTGTTTCTCAGGTATGATTTCAGGAATGGTCACACCGGCGCGTTTATAGCAATAACCTTTGCGGAAAATTTGCTTGAGTGCGCCAATCGCTGCCTTGCATATCGACATCGTGTCAGAGGCGGGTTCATCGAGTGTGACGGTCGCGGTGGCGCAATATTGTTCCATATCTTCTCTGAAATGGTTGGTCATCAGAAACACATTTATAGTTGATGCGCAGCCGTGCTGCTCCCTGAGCTTCCGTGATGTTATGGTCGCAAACGAAGATATCGCCTCGACAAGCCGTTCGTAGTCTTGGATCATGGGTGAGAACGACCGTGAGGTGCACATCTGTTTTCTGTCGGGTTCGTGAAATTCGATGCCGTTACACGGTTGTCCGTTCAGCTCAAGCCATGTCTTCTCGCCGTTGACGTTCATACGCTCGCGAATCTGCCGGCGCGTGAGCGAGGCAAACTGTAGCGCAGTGGTGATGCCCTCAGACTTCAGCCGTTTGCCAAGCCGACGGCCGATTCCCCACACATCTGACAGATCAGACAATTCAAGGGCTTTCAGTCTTTTTGACTCGTTATCGATCAGACATACCGATTTATATCCGGGATATTTTTTCGCAAACTTGGCGGCGACTTTGGCAAGCGTTTTTGTCGGGGCTATGCCTATGGATGTCGGTATGCCGGTGTTTCTTCTTACAGTCCTGATTATTTTTCTTGCAGTCTCTTCGACTGTATCTCTGTTGAATGCCGATAGGTTGATAAAAGCCTCGTCGATTGAATAAATCTCAATTTCAGGAGCGAGAGATGAAATTGTGGCCATGACTCTCGACGACATGTCGCCATAGAGCCGGTGGTTACCCGACAAGACTGCCACGCTGTTCCGCTCAATTACATTCCTCACTTTGAAAAACGGATCGCCACGTTTCAGCCCAATGGCTTTGGCTTCGTTTGACAGAGCCACACAACAACCGTCGTTGTTGCTGAGAACGACTACCGGACGGTCAACGAGTTTCGGATTGAATACACGTTCACACGACACGAAAAAATTGTTGCAGTCAATCAAGGCAAACATCGTGTCGTCATCTATTGCGTCGTCTGTTGCTGTGGATTGTGTGGGTCACTACCCCCCACACGATGAAACGGTCATCGGGGGTGACAAGTATGGGATCGAATGATTCATTACTGGCAATGAGCCAGACCCGATCTTTTTCAAGATGCAGCCGTTTGAGTGTGAATTCACCGTCGATGCAACACACAGTCAGATCTCCTTCTCTCGGTTCCAATGATCTGTCGATGACAATTATATCACCTTCAAAAATGCCTTCTTCTATCATTGAGTCACCCGACACCCGACCATAGAATGTGGCCGACGGGTGTTGTATCAGTTCGTGGTTCAGGTCGATCGATTGGGTTATATAATCGCGTGCAGGTGACGGAAAACCGGCCTGAATACCATCTTCGGCAAAAGGTAGCGAAATGTGAGACGAGGTGTCGGCACTGAATATGTCGAGACTGAAATCGCCCATGACAATCAATCAAGCAGGGTTTCAGCTATCGCATAACGCGGACGCTTCTTCACTTCAATGAAAATTTTGCCGATATACTCACCGACGATGCCGATAGACATCAGAATCAGGCTTCCGAGAAACCAGACCGACAGCATGATCGAGGTCCACCCGGGAGAGATATGTTGCTCGAAAAAGTAGCTGCCGAGAACATACAGGGCCACGGCGATGTCGACAAACAGCAGAATCAGCCCGGTCATGAAAATCCACCTCATCGGACGTGCCGAAAACGATGTGATTCCGTCGATCGAGAAACTCAGCATCTTGCTGAGAGGATATTTCGATTCTCCGGCCACGCGGTGGTTTCGGGCATATGTCACTATGGCGGTAGGCAACCCGATCTGCGGAATGATGCCTCGCAAGAACAGGTTTGATTCGCCATATTGGCTCAGCATGTGCAGCGCCCGGTTGCTCATAAGTCTGTAGTCGGCATGGTCATATACGGTCTCGAGTCCCATCAACTGTTGGAATTTATAGAATGCATGGGCGGTTGTCCGTTTGAACCATGTGTCGGTATGGCGTGACGATCTGACGCCATAGACGATGTCGGTGCCACGGTTGAACAGTTTCACCATTTCCACGATTGCTTCAGGATCGTCCTGGAGATCGGCATCTATTGAAATCGCGGCATCACAATTGTCCATCGCCGACATCAATCCGGCCAGCAAGGCGTTCTGATGTCCGCGATTGTGGGCAAGTGAAATTCCTTTGACGCGGTTGTCGCGGTCATGCAATCTGACAATGGTTCCCCATGTGTCATCTCGGCTGCCGTCATTTGCGCAGAGAATGTAACTGTCTGGGGCAATCAATTGCTGTTCAGTCATTTTGTCAAGCAAAGCGAGGAGGTGTTCTGCCGTCACCGGCAGAGCTTCCTCCTCGTTATAGCAGGGAATGACGACAGCTATTTTAGATAGCCTGTCTGCCATGTCAATAGTTGCGGGCAAAGATTACACGCTGGGCCGACGGCCGGCCGGTGACCATACATTTTCCGGGTGTCTTGTCGCCGTCAAGCGGAATGCAACGCAGCGTAGCCTTAGTCTCTTCTTTGATCTTCAGCTCGGTTTCGGTTGTTCCGTCCCAATGGGCAAGAATAAAGCCGCCTTTTTCGATCTCTGCCTTGAATTCTTCATATGTATCGACGGTGCGGGTCATCTCGTTGCGATGATCAAGGGCCTTTTTGTAGATGTTTTCCTGGATCTCTTCAAGCAGGTTCGCAATGAAACCGGTGATTCCGTCAAGCGGTTCGACCTGTTTCTCGAGAGTGTCGCGGCGCATGACCTCAACTGTGCCGTTTTCGATGTCACGGGCCCCGATTGCCAGACGCACGGGCACACCCTTGAGCTCATAATCTGCAAATTTGAAGCCCGGACGCTTTGTCTCGCTGTTGTCATATTTGACACTGATGCCACGTTTTTCAAGTTCTGCGACAATCGGTGCCACGGTCTCGTTTATTTTCTGTAGCTGATCGTTGTTTTTGAAAATAGGCACGATGACAACCTGAATCGGAGCGAGGTGAGGCGGAAGAACAAGGCCGTTGTCGTCGGAGTGGCTCATTATAAGTGCGCCCATAAGGCGTGTTGACACACCCCAGGAGTTTGCCCACACATATTCGGGTTGATTTTCTTTGTTCACAAATGTGACATCAAAAGCTTTCGCGAAATTCTGACCCAGATTGTGGCTCGTTCCCGACTGCAGGGCTTTGCCGTCTTGCATCATTGCCTCGATGGTGTAGGTGTTGAGAGCACCGGCAAAACGCTCGTTGGCCGATTTGACACCAATGATGACAGGCATAGCCATGTATTTGCGGGCGAAGTCGGCATAAAGGTTTATCATCTGAACTGTGCGTGCTTCAGATTCTTCTGCCGTGGCATGGGCACAATGGCCTTCCTGCCACAGGAATTCAGCCGTTCGGAGGAACATGCGTGTTCTCATCTCCCAACGCATCACGTTTGCCCATTGGTTGCACAGAACAGGCAGGTCGCGATAGCTGTGAATCCAATTCTTATATGTGCCCCAGATGATGGTTTCTGATGTCGGACGAACAATCAGTTCCTCTTCGAGACGTGCGTCAGGATCGACAATGACACCATTGCCGTCAGGATCATTTTTGAGACGATAGTGGGTGACTACGGCACATTCTTTGGCGAAGCCTTCGACATGCTCTGCTTCCCGGCAGAGAAATGATTTAGGAATCAGCAGGGGGAAATATGCGTTCTGAACTCCGGTGGCTTTAAACATACGGTCAAGTTGCTGCTGCATTTTTTCCCAGATTGCATATCCGTAAGGCTTGATGACCATGCAACCGCGCACGGCCGACTGCTCGGCGAGATCGGCTTTGGTCACAAGTTCGTTATACCATTGTGAATAATTCTCACTGCGTTTGGTGAGACCTTTCAATTCAATTGCCATTTTTAAGTGATTGTTGGTTTTGTTTTGCAAAATTACAATAATTTTGCCGTATAACCTTGATGTCGGTTGAAAATATTGTATCTGGTGTCATCGTTTTCGTTTTGACGCGTTAATCAGTCCCTCATCCGGCACGATGTAAATCTCCAGACGGCGGTTCTTGGCTCTGTTGACGCGTGTGTCGTTGTCTACAGCCGGAGCAGTGTCTCCCATCGGAAAGCCAAGCAATGAGTCATCGTTTGCGACATGTGTGTCAAACCAGTCATAAAGAGACAGAATACGGTTTTCCGAAAGATCGAATGTATATCTTGCCGATCCGGTATCGTCGGTATGGACCGCCATCAGCACCTTGTACTTTCCCGGTTGATCAAGGTAGACAGTGAATGGTTTGAGCAGTTTGTCGGCAGATGCATGTATGAGGGCAGTGTCGTTGGGTGAAAACAGGTTGTCGGTCGGAATAGATACAATGACGATCTCGCCTTTTCTCATTGTCTCGACATGATAACCCTGACGGTGAAGCGACTCCGCTTCGCGTCTCATTGAACCGGCTATGCTGTTGTGCTGTTTGTCAGGCACAGTTGGGGTCAGCAGATTTTCCTCAAGAGTCATTTCCGAGGGTGACTTGGTTTGTTGAGCGTTTTTGCCCGATTTTGATTGCTCAACGGCAGCCGAATGAAAAGAAGCTAATGAAAGCGACAGCATCACTGTCGCCAATACGTGGCGCATGGTCATGGTGTCAGTCTAAAATAGAATCTTCATATTTAAGTTCGGCTTCAACCAATGCAGGAACATCCTCGGGATCTACTTTGGCGCGTTTGTCCTTTTTCAGCATTCGTCTGACATAATCGACCAGATCACCGTTGAGATCCTCATCTTCTATGTCATCTTCGAGATCAATCTCAAGCATGCCGTTTTCCTCGTAGTAATCCCAGATCATGTCGATTATGTTGAGTAGCTCGTCATCGCTGTATGTGGCCGCACGTTCGGGTGCGACAGCTCGTCTCATTTGCTTTATTGCAATCGTTTCGTCGTATTCCATAAAGTAGTCGGTTTATTTCAAACCACTAAATTACGAAATAATTCCGAGATTATCGGGAGGTTTGCGATTATTTATGAATTTTTCAATTGTTTTTGGGATCCATAGGTTGGTAACGCCAACCGCGATATCTCGATCCCAATTCCCTGACAACACTGTGCCAATATGCGTCTTCGTCACCGGTGAGATACCGGCTTGTCTTGAGTGCTGGTGCCGTGGCCCATACATGGTCATTAACTTCCTCATCAAGCTGTCCGTCATCCCACCCGCTGTATCCGATGAAGAATCTGATATTGCCCTCGAGTGGCAAACCTTGTGAGATATAGGAGCATACATCATCGAAATCGCCTCCGACATACAGATCGTTGACAATGTGTGACGATCCTGAGATGAACTGCGGCAGACGATGAATGTAGAACAGCCGGTCGGTGGAGACCGGACCGCCGCAATAGACATCAACATCTTTTTTTATATTTGACTCCGACATCAGTTCGCTGAGCTTGTAGCCCGACAGTTTGTTCATGACAATACCCATGGCAGATTTGTAGGGAAAATAATCAAGAAGCAAGATGACAGCATGATTGAAATGTTGCTCACGCAAGAAAGGTTCCGCCACCAGAAATGATCCCGCCGACGGAATAGCCGAGGCTACGTTGATGTTAAACAATGTATTGTCAAGATCAATCATAATGCAGTCAATGAAATGAATGAAACAATTTCGTTTTCAATAGTATAACAAATTATGTGCCAAACATTTTCCCGCAACGGCAGTTTAATTGTGCTAATGAAAGTTAAAATGGCTTGGCCTTTCTCCAAAGGGTTTCTGAAAATATTAATTTTGCATTCCATAAACCGATATGTCAAAATTCCAACCAAACTATCTATGCTGAAGAGAATACGAGTGACGCTCGCTATGCTGAGCATCTTCGCCGTCACATTACTGTTTCTTGATTTCACCGGATTTGCCCGTGAACACTGGTCGTGGCTTGCAAAAATCCAATTGGTTCCGGCAATCCTGTCCGTCAATCTGTTGGCCATCCTCTTTCTGTTGGCTGTCACGCTTGTTTTCGGCAGAATCTATTGTTCTGTGATCTGTCCGCTCGGAATCATGCAAGACTTTTTCACATGGCTCAGAGGGCATGTCAAAATTAATAGACGCAAACACAATCTCTATAATTTCAAAAAAGCATATACCGCAGTCAGGTGGCTCGTTTTTGGCTTGTTTGTGATATTGCTCGCAATGCCGGTGACCCACATGATTGCCTCTCTGATTGAACCTTACAGTGCATATGGTCGCATAGCTTCTTCAATAATGGCACCTGTCTATGACGCCGCCAACAACATAGGCGCGGAAATCGCAGCCAATCATGGAAGCTACGCCATGAGCGATGTGTCGAGAAACAACTCCTCGACATTGATCGCTGTCATAGCCTGGACAACATTGATTGTCATAGGGGGAACCGCATTTTTCTTTGGCCGCGACTATTGCAACACAATTTGTCCGGTCGGAACTCTGCTCGGCTACCTGAGCCGTTTTTCGATTTTGAAACCATGGATTGATACCTCGAAATGTAATGGTTGCACCAAGTGTGCGAGAAACTGCAAGGCGAGTTGCATAGATCCGGTGAGACATGAGATCGATTACACACGTTGTGTGGCCTGCATGAACTGCATCGGCAACTGTTCGACTCATGCGCTGCGGTATGGTCTCAGACGTCAGACACGGGGGGAGACGCATAAACCCGAACGTGATACAGACGGTTCGAGACGGGCGGCAATCCTTACAGGTGTGACACTTGTCGGCGCGATGACAGCCAAGGCGGTCGAGGATAAGCTAAGCGACGGCGGCCTTGCCCCTGTAGTTGAGAAAAGGCCTCTTGACGATAGAAAACGTATTGTGCCTCCGGGTGCTGTGAGCGTTAAAAATCTGACAGACCATTGCACCGGCTGCCAGTTGTGTATTGACAATTGTCCGAACGAGGTGCTCAGGCCCTCCGCCGACTTTGAAACATTCATGCAACCTGTAATGCAGTTTGACAAAGGATATTGCCGTCCGGAATGTACGGCCTGTTCCGATGTTTGCCCTGTGGGGGCGATCAAACCATTGGACACGGGTGAGAAATCGGTTATTCAGATCGGACTTGCCGTTGTCAATCGCGACGCCTGCATTTCTGCTTCGGAAGGAGTCAATTGCGGAAATTGCAGCCGTCACTGTCCGTCTGACGCGATTGTGATGATACCGGTCGATGCCGATGATGACAACGGAAACAAAATGCCCGTTGTCAACGAAAGTCTTTGCATCGGCTGTGGTGCTTGTGAGAATCTTTGTCCCGTCAGCCCTGTCAGTGCCATTCATGTCGAGGGCAGAATGACGCATACTCAAGTTAGAACGGCTTAACTCATTTTTACGACTATGAAAAAAGAATATATGGCAAAGTTTGATCGTCGCGTTTTTTTGAAACTGGCAGGTGCCGGATCGGCAGTTATGCTGGCTGGCTGCGGACGGACATCTGATTCTGAATCGGAGGCCCGGGATCAGCAAAAAACGGGAGAAATGACCTATCGGATGAATGGATCTACCGGCGACCGTGTGTCTGTTCTCGGATATGGCATGATGCGTCTCCCGACTCTTGAAGGAGGAAAAGAAGACGCTGAGGGCAACAATATAGACCAGGAAGCTGTCAACCGGTTGGTTGATCATGCTCTCGAACACGGTGTCAACTATTTCGACACCTCGCCTGCCTATTGCAAGGGGTTCTCTGAAAGAGCAACCGGGATTGCTCTTGCACGTCACCCCCGTGAAAGTTATTTTATCGCGACTAAATTGTCGAACTTCAGTCCTGCCACGTGGTCGAGAGAGAAATCGCTCGAGATGTATGAAAAGTCGTTCAAGGAATTACAGACAGATTACATAGACTATCTTTTGTTGCATGGCATCGGCATGGGGGGCATGGAGTCGCTCAACGGCCGTTATATCGACAACGGCATTCTTGACCATTTGATTGGGGAGCGCGAAAAAGGGCGTGTGAGAAATCTCGGATTCTCATATCACGGCGATGTCGAGGTGTTCGATTATCTGCTCCGACTGCACGATGAGGGTAAGGTGAAGTGGGATTTCGCCCAGATTCAGATGAATTACATCGACTGGAAGCATGCCAAACAGATAAACAAGCGCAATACTGATGCGGAATATCTTTACAATGAACTTGACAGACGCGGAATCGGGGTTGTTGTCATGGAACCACTGTTGGGTGGACGTCTTGCTTCAGTTCCGAACAACATCATGGCTATGATGAAGCAACGCAGACCCGATGACAGCGTAGCTTCGTGGGCGTTCAGATATGCCGGTACTCCAGACCGGATCCTGACCGTGTTGAGCGGAATGACATATATGGAGCATCTTGAGGATAATCTGAAGACATACTCTCCACTACAGCCGGTGACAGATGAAGAAGATGCCTTTCTTGAGAAAATGGCAACATTGATGCTCGAATTCCCGACTGTGCCGTGTACTGACTGCAAATATTGCATGCCGTGTCCCTATGGCGTCGACATACCGACGGTATTCGCTCACTATAACCAATGTATAAACGAGGGTCGCATTGAGACCGACAATCGTTCGCCTGAATATGCCAAAGTCCGGCGTGAGTTTCTGATCGGATATGACCGCAGCGTTCCGAAACTTCGTCAGGCTTCCCATTGCATCGGTTGCGGAACGTGTCTTCCTCACTGTCCCCAGGACATCAGAATTCCCGACCGATTGCATAAAATCGATGAGTATGTCGAGTCTCTTCGCAGAAATTCATAGAAAATGCGTAAATTTGCATTTCAAAAATTATAGATTGAAATGAAGATTTTAGTGACTGGATCAAACGGACAACTCGGACATGAAATGCGCAATGTCCTTGAGCAGCAGATGCCCGGGATCTCATTATATACAGACAAGGAAGAGCTGGATCTGACCGATGGCAAAGCTCTCGAAGCTTTCGTAATTGACAATGACATCACACACATTGTCAATTGCGCGGCCTACACCAACGTAGATCTTGCCGAAGATGAAAAACTCGAATGTGCGTCGCTTAATGTGACGGCAGTCAAGAACATCGCAAACGCTGCCGACGCTAATGGTGCCAAGGTGATCCATATCTCGACTGACTATGTCTTTGACGGAACCGCCCACAGACCTTATAAGGAATCAGACAAGGTGAATCCGATCTCACAGTACGGCACAACGAAACGAACGGGAGAAACCGCTCTCATAGCTCTTGCTCCTGAAAGCATCATTATACGCACGGCCTGGCTCTACAGCCCCTATGGCAAGAATTTCGTGAAAACGATTTTAAAGCTCTCAAAAGAGCAAGATGAACTGAGAGTGGTGTGTGATCAGATCGGCACACCGACCTATGCCCGTGATCTGGCTGAGGCTATAGTGAAAATATTGAAGTGCCACCAGTGGGTGGCAGGCATCTATCACTTCACTGACGAAGGGGCATGTTCGTGGTACGACTTCGCCAAAGCTATTTTGAGGATCGACGGAAACCGTAAGTGTAATGTCACTCCTATTCTTTCAGAGGATTATCCCCATGCCGCACCGAGACCATATTATGCCGTCCTTGACCGTACAAGAATCAAGGCGACCTATGGTGTCACGATTCCCCATTGGGAGGAAAGCCTTCAGAAGTGCATGGAGATTTTATGAATAAAAACAGATAAAATATTATAATGTCAATTCTTACAGACGAAATAAGCCGCCGTCGAACTTTCGCTATCATCTCTCACCCCGATGCCGGCAAGACTACTTTGACCGAAAAACTTCTTCTGTTCGGTGGTGCTATTCACATTGCCGGAGCTGTGAAATCAAATAAAATCAAGAAGACAGCGACATCAGACTGGATGGAGATCGAGAAGCAGCGTGGCATCTCGGTTGCGACATCTGTGATGGGATTCAATTATGGTGATTACAAAATCAATATTCTTGACACACCCGGTCACCAGGATTTTGCTGAAGATACCTACCGCACTCTGACTGCCGTCGATTCTGTGATCATTGTCGTTGACGTTGCCAAAGGTGTCGAGCAACAGACTCGCAAATTGATGGAGGTGTGCCGCATGAGAAATACTCCGGTGATTATTTTTGTCAATAAACTTGACCGTGAGGGACGTGATCCGTTTGATATTCTTGACGAACTTGAGTCAGAACTCAAGATCAATGTCCGCCCACTCAGCTGGCCTATCAACATCGGTGCTAAGTTCAAGGGTGTATACAACATCTATGAGCATTCGCTCGATTTGTTCACGCCTAACAAACAGACAGTTTCTGAGCGTGTCGAGATTGCTGATGTCAATGATCAGGCCGTAGATGACGCTGTTGGCGAGACCGATGCCGCGAAGTTGCGTGAGGATCTGGAGCTGATCGAAGGAGTATATCCCGATTTCGACGTCCGTAAATATCTCGACGGAAAACTTGCTCCGGTCTTTTTCGGATCGGCATTGAATACATTCGGAGTCAAGGAGTTGCTCGACTGCTTTGTAGAGATCGCCCCGTCGCCGAGATCAGTAAAGGCTGAGGAACGGGAAATCGTGCCCGAAGAAGAAAAATTCTCAGGTTTTGTATTCAAGATTCACGCCAACATGGACCCCAACCACCGCAGCTGCATCGCGTTTGTGAAAGTTTGCTCAGGCAAATTTGAACGTAATGCAAATTACAGGCATGTGCGTTCGGGAAAGATGATGAAGTTTGCGGCTCCAACTGCATTCATGGCTCAGAAAAAAAACATAGTAGACGAGGCTTTCCCGGGTGATATCGTCGGCATTCCCGATACCGGCAATTTCAAGATCGGTGACACTCTGACCGAAGGAGAGGAATTACACTTCAAAGGGTTACCAAGTTTCTCTCCCGAGATGTTCAAATATATCGAGAATACCGATCCCATGAAGTCTAAACAGCTCGAGAAGGGCATCCAGCAACTTATGGACGAGGGCGTGGCGCAGTTGTTTGTCAATCAGTTCAACGGGCGCAAGATCATCGGCACGGTCGGTCAGCTGCAGTTTGAAGTCATTCAGTACCGTCTGCTTCATGAGTATGGGGCGCAGTGCCGGTGGGAGCCTATCTCGCTTTACAAGGCATGCTGGATCGAGAGTGATGATGCCGAGGCTTTGTCTGCGTTCAAAAAACGTAAACATCAATACATGGCGATTGACCGTGAAGGTCGTGATGTATTCCTCGCCGACTCAAACTATGTGCTTCAAATGGCACAGAACGATTTTCCTAAAATCAGATTCCACTTCACGTCTGAGTTCTGACAATAGACAGCGAGATGAGTGACATAATAAGACTTTTGCCAGATTCGGTCGCCAATCAGATTGCTGCCGGCGAGGTGATTCAACGCCCCGCATCGGTAGTAAAGGAATTGGTGGAAAATTCGATTGATGCCGGGGCAATGTCGGTATCGATCATTCTCAAGGATGCCGGACGCACCTTGATTCAGGTCGTTGACAACGGTTCAGGCATGTCGGCCACTGACGCAAGACTTGCCTTCGAACGACATTCGACCTCCAAAATAACTGATGCGGCCGACCTCTTTTCTCTTCACACAATGGGATTCAGAGGAGAGGCACTGGCTTCTATCTGTGCGGTCTCGCAAGTGGAACTCATCACGATGCAGAAAGGTGAATCGTTGGGTACGAAACTGGTGATAAGCGGTTCTAAAGTCGAGCTGCAGGAGCCGTGTGCTTCAACTCCGGGTTCAAATATGAGCGTCAGAAATCTCTTTTTCAATGTTCCTGCCCGGCGCAAGTTTCTAAAGAAAGATTCAGTGGAGCTGAGTAATATAGTGCATGAATTTGAACGGCTGGCACTTGTGAATCCCGATCATGACTTTGAGCTCATTCACAACGAAACGTTGATTCACAAATTGCTGAGAGGTTCGTTGAAACAGAGAATAGGGCAGTTGTTTGGCAAAACGGTGGAACGTCAGCTGATTCCGATTGAGGTAGACACGCCGATTGTGAAAATAAACGGTTTCATTGGCTTGCCTGAAAATGCACGTAAACGCAATGCATTGCAATATTTCTTTGTCAACGGACGAAACATGCGGCATCCCTATTTTCATAAAGCGGTGATGTCATGCTACGAACAGTTGATCGCTGCCGATGCGCAACCAAATTATTTCTTGAGTTTCACAGTCGACCCGTCGACCATCGATGTCAACATCCACCCGACCAAAAACGAAATCAAGTTTGAGAACGAACAGTCGATATGGCAGATTCTCGGAGCTGCTGTCAGGGAGTCGTTGGGTAAATTCAATGCAGTCCCTTCCATTGAATTTGATATTGAGGACAGTCCTGAGATTCCGGTATTCAACCCCGATGCAGGTGCCTCACATGGTCTTGACATAGATGAAAACTACAATCCATTTGCAGTCCAATCAAAATCCACATCTGTCAGATCAAGTTCGATAAACGATGTTTTGAGGCAGACATCATCTGATTGGGAAAAACTCTATGAAGGCTTTTCTAAAGAATCGTCGGTCGGTCATTTCCCTGATGATACCGGCATTGTCAGAGGCAGCAGTCTGAATCATGCCGATGATTCAGAATTCAGACTTGCTGACAACCAACCTTCAACTCTTGATATAGACGATTCCTTTCAGCAGACAAACGATGTCATGCAGCTTAAGGGTCGCTACATAGTCTCTCCCGCGAAGTCGGGGCTCATGGTGATAGACCAACACCGTGCACATGTGTTGATTTTATTTGAGAAATATCTCGCAGGCATGAAAAACGGTTCCTGCGGATCTCAGAAAGTGATCTTTCCCGAGGTCATAAGATTGTCGGCCTCGCAAAATGTGTTGCTTGACAGCATGATCGACAGTGTCGCTCAGCTCGGATTTGAGTTATCTTTTCTCGGAGACAACAGTTGGGCGATAAATGGAGTTCCGTCTCTGATGGGGAAACTGAATGCTGTCGACACATTGATGAAATTGATAGAAAATGTAGCTGACGGTGGTGATGTCGATCAAGATGACATAAATCGCCATGTCGCATTGTCAATGGCAAAGGCATCGGCGATTCAGCATGGCAAGGTTCTGTCCACTGCCGAAATGGAGTCATTGATGAGTGAGTTGTTTTCTCTTCCGGCTCCGTCCTATACACCCGACGGATTGACTGTGGTCTCGATTATATCTGTCGATGAGATCGCAAACAGGTTCTGAAAGTGGCAAATTATAAATTTATCAGGTCATTTTCTTGCAAAGTCAAAAATAATTGGTAATTTTGCAGCGTAGACACAAAACAAATGACACGATTTTACGCATATTATTCTTTTTCGTATTTTTATTTTGATAGAAATAGAAACGGGATTCTGTGCTTATGAACAATTGATGAAAATGATCTGAAATATGATAGGAATCCCGGACAGCAATGCTCGGGATTCATTTTTAAAAAACAACGATAATGACACCGTCAACAAAACGAGTAACAATACAAGGCATAGCAGGCTGTTTCCATGACGCTGCGGCAAGAAACTATTTCGCTGATGAGGAGATCGAGACATTGCCGTGTGACACATTCCAGCATATGTTTGAGACTCTATCTTACGATGCATCGCTGATTGGCATAATGGCGATAGAAAATACCATCGCCGGAAGTCTCCTTGCCAACCATGAGCTTCTCCGACAAAGTTCTCTGACCGTTATTGGTGAATATAAGATGAAAATCTCTCATGTCTTGTGTGCCCTGCCGGGTGAGACTATTGAGACACTGTGTGAGGTGAACAGTCACCCTATGGCACTGATGCAATGTGAGAATTTTCTGCGCAAACACCCACATTTGAAAATGATCGAGAAGTTTGACACAGCCGGTAGCGCTATGGAAATAGCCAGAGATCAACTGAAGGGACATGCTGCCGTGTGCGGTGAATATGCCGCCAATCTCTATGGCTTGAACATTCTTGAAAAAGGCATCGAGACAAACAAACGCAACTCCACCCGCTTTCTGGTTTTGGCTGATCCGTTGATTGCGGCAGAGATGAGACCACGTGAATCAGAACTTGACAAGGCCTCGATTGTCTTCACATTGCCCCACACCAACGGCGCATTGTCAAAAGTGCTCACGATTTTATCTTTTTACGACATAAACATGTCAAAGATTCAATCTATGCCTATCGTTGGCCGGGAATGGGAATATAGATTCTATGTTGATTTGACTTTCGACAGTTTTGTGCGCTACCGCCAGTCGATCGATGCAATCAGACCATTGTTGAACGATTTAAAAATTCTCGGAGAATATGTCGAATTCAAGTCTTAAAGAAATCAGACCTGCCGACAGGGTACTTGATGTTCAGGAATATTATTTCTCAAAAAAATTGCGTGAGATAGCCGATCTCAATGCCAGAGGCTATGATATAATCTCACTTGGCATCGGCGGTCCTGACCGTAAGCCGTCGGAAGATGTCATTGACACACTGTGTGAGCAGGCACGCATACCGACCAACCACAGCTATCAGCCTTACGTCGGAATTCCGGAGCTGCGTTGTGCTTTTTCAAAATGGTATGACCGTCACTATGGTGTCAAACTTGATGCAAACACCGAGATTCAACCGTTGATAGGCTCCAAAGAGGGAATTCTCCACACCTCTCTGGCATTTCTGAATCCGGGAGACGGTGTTCTGATTCCTGATCCGGGTTACCCCACCTACAGTTCTGTCACACGTCTTGTCGGTGCCGAACCGTTTTATTATGATCTCGTGGAAGACAATCACTGGTTGCCCGATTTTGAACAGCTTGAATCGATGCCGCTTGAGAAAATAAAGTTGATGTGGATAAACTATCCCCACATGCCGACCGGTGCCCGGCCCACCCGGCAGATGTTCGAAAAGATAGTTGAGTTCGCAAAACGCCACTCGATCGTCATTGCCCATGACAACCCCTATAGTTTCATTCTTAACAACAATCCGCAGAGCCTGCTTGGAATTCCGGGTGCTCGCGAGGTCGTGATAGAGATGAACTCTCTTAGCAAAAGCCATAACATGGCCGGGTGGAGAATTGCGATGCTTGCGTCAAATCCGACATTCATCAACTGGATTCTCAAAGTAAAATCAAATATAGATTCAGGGCAGTTCAAGCCAATGATGCTTGCTGCGGTGAAGGCACTCGAGGCTCCCGACAGTTGGTATGAGGAACTCAATGAGGTTTACGGCCGTCGCCGAAAAGTGGCGGAGCAGATCATGAATGAACTGAACTGTCGTTTTGATCAGGAGCAAAGAGGACTGTTCCTGTGGGGGCGGATTCCCGACAGCGAAAAATCGTCAGAAACCCTTGCGGACAAAATACTTGACCGCGCACGTGTTTTTGTGACCCCCGGATTTATTTTCGGCTCCAACGGTTTGCGTTATATACGCATCTCGCTATGCGCCACCGAAGAGAAATTAAATGAAGCACTACAACGAATTAAAATAATGAATAATGACTGATTTACTTCCTGTCGGCTTTGAAGATACGCCGAAGAATAGCCCGATATTGATTGCCGGCCCATGCAGTGCCGAAACAGAGGAACAAGTATTGTCAACCGCAAGAGAACTTTCTTCTTATGGCGTTAAACTGTTCCGTGCCGGAATATGGAAACCACGCACCAAACCCGGTGGTTTTGAAGGCGTCGGATCTGAAGGCTTGCAATGGTTGAGAAAAGTCAAGGATGAAACCGGAATGAAGGTCGCTACCGAGGTTGCCAACAAACACCATGTCGAAGAGGCTCTTGATGCCGGGATAGATCTGATCTGGATCGGTGCCCGCACTTCTGCCAATCCGTTTGCAATGCAGGAAATCGCGGATACATTGGCAGAAAGAAACAGCGATGTTCATGTTCTTGTGAAAAACCCGGTAAATCCCGACCTGGAATTGTGGATAGGTGCCATTCAGCGTCTTTACAATGCCGGAATCAGACATCTCGGTGCTATTCACCGAGGTTTCAGCACCTATGGCAAACACCTGTACCGTAATCTGCCTCAATGGCATATTCCAATTGAATTGCGTCGCCGCTTGCCTCAGTTGCCGATAATATGTGATCCCAGCCACATCGGTGGCCGGCGTGAATTGGTCGCACCTATTTCCCAGCAGGCATACGACATGGGGTTTGACGGACTTATAATCGAGAGCCACTGTGACCCCGACTGTGCCTGGAGCGACAAGGCACAGCAGATAACTCCCGAGGTGCTGAATTTTGTAGTAAATTCACTGGTGACACGTGATCAGCACTATACAACTGAAAATCTTACCTTGCTTCGTCAGCAGATCGATCAGGTCGATAACGAACTCCTTGAAATATTGAATAAACGAATGAGAGTGTGTCGTGAGATCGGACAGTACAAAAAAGAACACGGCATGACGGTGCTCCAGACCGGGCGTTATGACGACATTATGCAATCACGTGTAAAACTCGCCACGGAAATGGGCATGAGTGCCGATTTTATGAGAACGGTACTATCTTCGATACATGAGGAATCGGTAAGACAGCAACTTGAAATTTTCAACCGTCGGTAAATCATGAAAATACTTATTCTTGGCGCAGGAAAAATGGGCACTTTCTTCTGCGATCTGCTGTCATTCAACCATGAAGTCGCCGTATATGATCCCGACCGTGAGAAATTGCGTTTCACGTTCAATGCACTGAGGTTTTCCAATCTTGATGAGATTGACACATTTGAGCCTCAATTGGTCATCAATGCCGCGACCGTAAAGTTTACGATTCCGGCTTTTGAGGCTGTGTTACCCCATTTGCCGTCGTCTGCAATCCTTTCTGACATCGCATCGGTAAAGACCGGTCTGCCCGAATTCTATGAATCAGCCGGACACCCGTTCGTGTCAACTCACCCGATGTTCGGACCGACGTTTGCCTCGATGAGCGATCTTAGCCGTGAGAATGCGATCATAATTTCCGAGGGAGATCATCTTGGAAAAGTTTTCTTCAGAGATCTTTACAATCAGTTGCATCTCCACATCGAGGAATATACGTTCAGTCAACACGATGAGACGATAGCCTATTCAATCGCCATTCCGTTTGCTTCGACTCTCGTTTTCGGAAGTGTGATGAAACATCAGGATGCTCCGGGCACCACATTCAAGCGACATATGGCAATCGCCCGTGGGGTGATGAGTGAAGATGACTATCTTCTCAGCGAAATATTGTTCAATCCCCACACTCCGTCGCAACTGGAACTTATTCAGGAAAAATTGAATCAATTGCAACAAATTGTGAAAAAACGCGATTCCGAAGCGATGAGAATCTATCTCGAGAAAGTGCGTGAAAACATCAGATGAACTATTGACGTTATAATGTCGTTAATATGAAAAACTATTGCGACTATGGATAAGAAAGAAGAAAAAGTAAAAGCTGAAATTGTTGTTGACTCTGCCGATGTTGACAGATATGCAAAAGTAAGTAAGAAACAGAAATGAAAAAGAGCCGCTTTCGAGCGGCTCTTTTTCATTTCAATATGGTTTGGTGATCAGATCACGCCTTGTTCCATCATTGCGGTCGCAACTTTCATGAAGCCTGCGATGTTTGCACCTTTCATGTAGTTGAGATATCCGTCAGACTCCATACCATATTTCACACACTGTGTGTGAATATCTTTCATGATCTGGTGAAGTTTGGCGTCAACTTCCTCGGCGGTCCACTGCAGATGTTCTGCATTCTGTGTCATTTCGAGACCTGAGGTTGCAACACCGCCTGCATTGACGGCCTTACCGGGTGCATAAGTGATTCGGGCTTCGATAAATGTGTCGATAGCCTCCGGTGTGCAACCCATGTTTGAAACTTCTGCAACGAGTTTCACTCCGTTGGCAACGAGTTGTTTTGCATCTTCTCCGCTGACTTCATTCTGAGTAGCACAGGGGAGGGCGATGTCGACCTTCTGTTCCCATGGTTTGCGGCCGGGGAAGAATGTCGCATTAGGATATTTCTCTGCGTAGGGCGCGACAATGTCATTGCCTGAAGCACGGAGTTCGAGCATGTAGTCAACTTTCTCGCCGCTGATGCCGTCGGGATCAAATACATAACCGTCAGGACCCGAGATGGTGACAACTTTCGCACCGAGTTCGTTGGCCTTGAGAGCAGCTCCCCATGCAACGTTACCGAAGCCGGAGATTGCTACTGTCTTACCCTTGAGGTCCTCGTTGTTGCGTGCGAGAACATTCTGAACAAAATAGAGGGCACCGAAACCTGTTGCTTCAGGACGGATGCGTGAGCCTCCGAAGTCAAGACCTTTTCCGGTGAATGTGCCGGTACACTCGTTTGTGAGTTTTTTATACATGCCGTACATGTAACCGACTTCACGTCCGCCTACGCCGATATCGCCGGCAGGCACGTCAGTGTCGGGGCCGAGATATTTCCACAAGTTAAGAATGAATGCCTGACAGAAACGCATGATCTCACGGTCGCTCTTGCCACGGGGTGAGAAGTCTGAACCACCTTTGCCACCACCCATCGGAAGTGTGGTAAGCGCATTCTTGAATGTCTGCTCGAAACCGAGGAATTTCAAAATTGAAAGATTCACTGATGCGTGGAAACGGATACCTCCTTTATACGGGCCGATTGCATTGTTGAACTGAACACGGTATCCCAGATTGTTCTGGATTTCACCTTTGTCATCGATCCATGTCACACGGAATGTGTAGATGCGATCGGGTTCAACCATGCGCTCGATGATTTTGTTGCGTTCAAACTCAGGGTGCTGATTGTAGATGTCTCCTACTGAGAGAAGAACCTCACGAACTGCCTGAAGATATTCTTTTTCGCCCGGATGCTTGGCTTCCAGAGCGGTCATGATATTATTAATATCCATCTTAAATGAGATTAGAAATAAGATTAATGTTGTTTTACATGGCAAATATAATATTTATAATTTTAATAAATGCAACATTAATGAAAAAAAATTGCACGCAAAATAGTTGCGGTTTGACAAAATGACATATGGTGTGGAGTGAATAAATGGTTAATGATGCCTAAAACGACTATTATGTAGCTTTTATGATGTATTCGGTTGGAAAAATGATATTTTGATATTGCCGATTTTTTTGTATTCACTGTGACTGCCGGGCAACTAACGGTCGTCTGACAATAGCCGTTAACTAACATTTACCATGCCTGAGACTGTTTTTATTTAAAATGAGTCTAAATTACAAAAAATAATTGCGAACTTTGCAACCTCAAAAGAAAAGCTGTAATGACACTAAACGAACTCAAAACCGGAGAGACAGGCATCATTGTCAAAATCCATGGTCACGGCGCATTCAGAAAGCGCGTGATCGAAATGGGATTTACCAAAGGACGCAAAATAACGGCGTTGAACAGTGCTCCACTGAAAGATCCGGTAAAATATACATTAATGGGCTATGAGGTTTCTCTAAGACGTAGTGAGGCCGCTTTGATCGAGACTATACCGGTGGCTGATGATCTGCAGACCGACGACATAAACCAGATAAAGACCATAAGCGAAGAAACAGCCGGTGTCATTTCTGAATTCAAGGGACGGAGCCACACCATCAATGTCGTTTTAATCGGTAACCCAAACTGTGGCAAGACATCGCTGTTCAACATCGCCAGCGGAGCAATGGAACATGTCGGCAATTACAGTGGTGTCACGGTTGACTCCAAGACAGGTCATTTCAAACATGGTGATTACAATTTCAACATAATTGATTTGCCGGGAACCTACTCACTGTCGGCCTACTCGCCAGAGGAACTTTATGTCAGACGATATCTGAGAGATGAAAATCCCGATATAATAGTAAATGTTGTAGATGCCTCAAACCTTGAACGGAATCTCTATCTGACCACCGAGCTGATTGACATGGACCGTCCGATGGTTATTGCGTTGAACATGTTTGACGAATTGAAAAACTCGGGTGCCGCGTTCGATTATGAGACATTTGGAAAAATGATCGGTGTTCCCGTTGTCCCGACCGTCTCACGAACAGGGCAGGGGGTCGACCGGCTTTTCGACACGATCATAGATATCTATGAGCGACGGGAGAAAACTGTCAGACACGTTCATGTGTCACTCGGTAACGACATTGAGACCGCAATGACTGAAGTCAAAGATCTGATAAAGGGAGATCCGACAGCAGGACTGCATTTCTCTCCGCGATATCTTGCGATCAAATTGTTTGAGCGCGATAAAGAAACGGAATCGACATTGAGACATGTCAAGAACTATGACACTATCATTGCTACCAGGGATGAAGCCGTGAAAAAAGTAGAAATGCTGCACGGTGAAGACATCTCGTCAATGATCGCTAACGAGAAATATGGATTTATCGCCGGCGCACTCGCCGAGACGCTTGACCGTCCTGATAAAGATTCGCGTTCGTCAACCAGGGTGATTGATATGTTGGTGACGAGTCCGTTGTTTGGATTTCCGATCTTTTTCGTTATCATGCTGTTTATTTTCTGGACGACATTTTATATCGGTGCCTATCCGGGTGAATGGATTGAATCCGGAATCGCGGTTCTTGCCGACCTTGTGAGAGGCAATATGCCTGACGGACCTTTGAAAGACTTGATTGCAAATGGCATTCTCGGCGGCGTAGGCGGTGTGATAGTGTTCCTGCCCAATATCTTGATTCTGTTCTTTTTCATTTCTTTTATGGAAGATTCAGGTTATATGTCAAGAGCCGCATTCATAATGGACCGTGTGATGCATAAGATCGGACTTCACGGAAAGTCATTCATACCTTTGGTGATGGGATTTGGCTGCAATGTTCCTGCTGTGACTGCCTCGAGGGCTATTGAAAGCAAGAGCAGCCGCATTATAACGGTTCTTATCAATCCTTTCATGTCGTGTTCGGCACGTCTGCCAGTCTATGTACTGCTTATCGGAACATTTTTTGAGGCACATGCCGCACTCGTTTTTTTCTCACTATATGCTACCGGCATTTTCGTAGCCGTTGTGACAGCCCGCATGTTGCGGCGTTTTCTGTTTAAGAAAGATGAGACTCCTTTTGTCATGGAATTACCTCCCTACAGGCTGCCGACATTGAAATCGTGTCTGCGCCATATGTGGGCCAAGGGAAAACAGTATCTGAAAAAAATGGGGGGAATCATTCTGTTTGCAAGCATTATTGTGTGGGCGTTGAACTATTTTCCTTCAGATCGTCATGAATTAGCTGAAGGAGAGCGAATTGCCGAAACAGATGAAATAGACGCTCAGCATGATTCTTATCTTGAAATGATCGGTAAGACAATCAATCCGGTTTTAAAGCCCATCGGTGTGGAATGGAGAGGCACTGTAGCACTTGTCGCCGGTATTCCGGCAAAGGAAATTGTGGTTTCTACGCTTGGCGTTCTTTACACCGGAAATGATGAAGTTTCTGATCATGCGCTGTCCGCACGTCTGACGCAGGTTTCTCCAGCAACAGGTAAACCAGATTTCACACCTGCATCAGCGTTGGCGTTCATGGTTTTCGTGCTGCTCTATTGTCCGTGTATCGCGACGGTTATTGCCATAACAAAAGAAACCGGGAAGCTGAAATATGGAGCGTTCTCGGTTCTCTATAACACCGCGGTTGCGTGGATCTGTGCATTTGTTGTCTATCAGATAGCACTTTGGTTATAAGGTTCTGTATGGGAACAGTTCCTAATCGTTGTTGCGTGGATTGTTGTTGAGTGATTTCGTGTAAGCGTCAACACGTTTTTCACTGACTTTTCCGCTGTCGGCGATATCAACAGCCTGCCCGGGTGTTTCAACTGTCTGATTCGATGTGTTACAACAAGAAGCGCATGCTTTGTTTTCAGTATCTTTTTTCATAGTCTGTTTATTAAAATGGTTTATAATAAAACAAGCCTGACATTCTGCGGTTCAAATGTCAGGCTTGTTTTTATGGAAAAAATTTATCAGAGCAGGCTGATTGAGCGGTCAATGAAACGACTCAGATTTTCGCCTTTGAGTAATCCTGCCGACAGGAGGGCTATGTCGACGAGTTGTCCTGCAAGCGGTTCTTCAGAAGCATATTCGCCAATGATTTTCTCTTGCTCCTCTCGTGCTTTGTTGACCTCCGATTCAAGTTCGGCCGATTTTTTCTCTTGTTCGTCATCGAGTTTGCCGTCTTTGGCATTTGAACGCAAGGTTGAGATTTCATTGTTCTTTTCGGTGACTGTGTTTTCGAGCGGCACGATCTTCTCGCCAACCGCAGATTCAGACTTGTCGCGGAGACGCACAATCAGCGGATGTTCGGTGTTGACAATGAAATTGTAGCTGTCGGGAAGTTCGCCATAGAAATTCATTCCCGGCTGAAGTGCAGCCATGTCTTTCATTCGGCGCATATATTCATTTTGCGTCAGGATCACCGGCGCGTCATTGCTGTTCATCGCTTCAAACGAGACGAGGAACTGGGCGTCTTTGATTTCGGGCAGCTGTGACCGGAACAAGGTGGTCAAGATGTTTCTTTGAGTCGCGGTCAGATTGACTTCCTTGTGGCTGTCTTTTGGAATGAGATTATCGACCGTGTCGCTGTCTACCCTGACAAAACGGGTCTTTTCGAGCTTTTGTTCGAGTAATCCGATAAAATGGCTGTCAAGTTGTCCGTCCATTAGAAGTACGTTGTAACCACGGTTTGTTGCTCCTTTGATGAAACTATACTGTGTCGTCGGGTCTGTAGCATAGAGACATACGATATTACCGTCTTTCTCTGTTTGTTCAGGTTCGATCAGAGTCTTGTATTCATCGAGAGTGTAGTGTTTACCGTCTGTGTCTTTCAACAAGGCGAACTTCATTGCCGAGTCACAGAAACGTTCGTCTGTCAGCATTCCATACTCGATGAATATCTTAATGTCGTCCCATTTCGCTTCAAAATCAGAACGTGATTCCTTGAATATCTCTTCAAGACGTGAAGACACTTTTTTTGTTATGTATGTCGAAATCTTCTTCACTGCAGAATCACTTTGCAGATAACTTCTCGATACATTCAGTGGAATGTCGGGAGAATCGATGACACCTTGAAGCAGCATCATGAAATCGGGAACGACTCCTTCAACCGAGTCGGTCACGTAAACTTGATTGCAGTAGAGCTGAATGCGGTTTTTATTTACCTCAAAATTATTCTTGATCTTCGGGAAGTAGAGAATGCCGGTCAGTGTGAACGGATAGTCGACATTGAGGTGAATCCAGAAAAGAGGGTCTTCTTGTCCGGGATAGAGTGCGTGATAGAAGTGCAGATAGTCATCATCGGTGAGTTCCGCCGGTTTTTTCATCCATGCCGGTTCAAGGCTGTTAATGACATTGTCTTCATCAGTGTCGACATATTTTCCATCTTTCCATTCCTGTTTTTTACCTGACACTACTGGAATTGGCAGGAACCGGCAATATTTTTTCAGCAGTGTGTCGATGCGCGGTTGCTCGAGAAATTCCTTGCTGTCGTCATCGATATACAATATGATATCTGTTCCGCGTTCTGATTTCTCAGTCGGTTCCATTGAGTACTCGGGTGAACCGTCACAGCTCCACATGATTGCCGTGGCTCCCTCCTTGTAAGACAGAGATTTGATTTCCACCTTTTTTGCAACCATGAACGCGGAGTAGAAACCGAGTCCGAAATGGCCGATGATAGAGTTTGCAGTGTCTTTATACTTGGAAAGAAATTCTTCAGCACCGGAGAATGCTATCTGATTGATATATTTGTCGACATCTTCAGCTGTCATTCCGATTCCGTGGTCACTGACAGTCAGAGTTCCTGCTTCTTTATCTACCGAGACTCTGACCTTAAGGTCACCGAGTTCGCCGTTGAATTCGCCGAATGAAGACAATGTTTTCAGTTTCTGGGTAGCGTCGATCGCATTTGACACCAGTTCACGCAAAAAAATCTCGTGGTCGCTGTAAAGAAATTTTTTGATCACGGGGAAAATGTTTTCGGTAGTTACCCCGATTGTTCCTTTTTGTTGGCTCATAATATTTATTTAAGATTTTCTGATATTCTATTATAACAATCAAAGCAAAAAAAATGCCACATTTAATATGTGACATTTTTTGAAATTAAGTTAACAATCGCTGACACATTGTCAGTTTCTGTTCAGAAGATCAAATCTGAGAATGATGTCGCTGACATCTCTGGAATCGATAAGATGTCTTGCCATTTCGGCCGATGTCTCGCCATGAAGACTTCCGTCGGGAGCGACGGCGGCCGCCGGATGTCCGGAAGACAATGCGCTGAATCCCATGCCGGTCCATTGATATTTCTCATCAAGTCTGAACATGTCGATGAGGGTGGAGTAGATGTCAACCTGACCCATAATTGAGTCAAAACGGCCGCTGACAGGAGCGTTCACGACAATAAACGGTGTATATTGTCCGCCATCAACAATCGTGCGACCGGTAGGGTCTGCGATTATGCCGCTACGGTAGTTGGCCAATCCCTCATGATCGCCGATAATGACAATGGAAATATCCTCACTGTCTTTACGAGACCTGATATAATCGACTAAAATGCGCAATGATTTGTCGACATAGTTTACTGCAGTCATGTAATCGGCAAGCTTGTCTGGATAGGTCTTTTCAAAAGTGATCGCTTTTTTCTCATCCGGTATTCTGAACGGATTGTGGCTCGAATAACCTATCACCTGGACAAACGCCTTCTCTCCTTCACGAAAGATCTCGCCCGCTTTCATCTTTTCAACAGTTTGAGAGAACAAGGCTTCGTCGCTGAGTTTTGGCGGATTGCCGATTTTATCGGTGATTTTCCAATTGCCGGCATCGAGTATGGTATCAATGCCAAATGCACGGGCTACCGGAATCTGATTCCAGACGGTCCCTTTGTCTCCAGACAGAAGATATGTTCTTGTGTGTCGATCAGAAGCCTTCATCGCTTTTGGGAGCGTGTGAAACAGGTTGTTTTGCCGAGTCATGGCGTAGACCTCATTTCTCATCGGCAACATTCCTGAAAGTGAGAGAAGCTGTGCATCAATTGACCGTCCGTTGCCAACCTGAGTCAAAACTTTTGGAGCGTACCATGTTGTTGAATCGTTGATTAGTGAGTTGATGAACGGAGTCAGCTCCTTTCCTTCGACTTTCTGACCAATGGGCCATGATTCAAATGATTCGAGAAAAATCATGACAATGCTCTTCATTTTGTCACCTGTCAAGTCTGCTGCCGCTTTCTCATTCTTCAATGCATCATGATCTACAAACCATTTGTCAACAAGCAAAGAATCAGACAAAGACAACTTTTCATTTGCCGTCAGCAGATCGCTGCCAATTTTCCCGAATACGGTGTATACGACAGGAGGACAGTTGGTGTAGTAGCACTGTTGCGTCAGATGTTTGACATGCTTGTTGAGTCCACCGTATGGGAGAGTGACAAATATGGCGGCCAGTGTCAGAGCCGACAGCATTGCCATGTAGAACTTCAGAAATGATTCGCCGGAAGTTCTTATCTGTTTAAGCACGGCAGTTCCGCCGATGATCAGTAAAAGAAGTAGACTGTCGGTTATGGCGATAGAGTCAGCGACACTCGCCTTAAAGTCATTAAGATTGCCGACAAGAAGATAGCTCGACGCCGGAATCGCCGTGAAATAGGTTCTGAAATACATCATGTTGGCAGTCAGAAGACAAACCAGTATCAGCCAGACAATGAACTGAATCAAGATGCGTCGTGGAAATAATGCTGTAGGAGCCGCGAATACCAGACCGGCCAATAGCGCATAGATATATGTCGACACGAAGCTCATTGATCTGAATGTTGTCAACGAGCACCACAGCACGTCAAAGAACAAAAAAATCAGAACCGAAACGACCCACGCAACCGTGAGCCGTTCGTTTCTGATTTTTTCAGGTAAAACCTTTTCAGTCAGTTGTTTTAACATCGTCGGTCAAATCAGTTGGCAGATCGTCGTTTGACGGAAGTCCGTTTTCAGGCGACGGAATGTGGACAATTGATGTTGCAATTCTATTGTTTTCCTTGTCAAAGTCAACCTTTATGGTGTCTCCGGGCAACAATTTTGAATTGATGATCATCTCGGCCAGTTCATCTTCAAGATATTTCTGGATCGCACGTTTCAACGGGCGTGCCCCATATTGGGCATCATATCCTTTTTCGGCAATGAACGTTTTTGCTTCGTCGCAGAGCTCAAGTTCGTATCCAAGTGATTTGATACGACGTCTGAAACCACTGAGTTCGATGTCGATAATCTTGAAGATCGCTTCTTTGTCGAGACTCTCGAACATGACGATGTCGTCGATGCGGTTTAGAAATTCAGGAGCGAAAGCTTTGTTAAGGGCTTTCTGCAATACGCCATGGCTGAATTCCTTGTCAGCTTTGGACGGTGTTGAGAAACCGACTCCCGAACCGAAATCTTTCAACTGACGGGTTCCGATATTTGATGTCATGATGATCAAGGTGTTCTTGAAATCGATGCGACGTCCGAGGCTGTCTGTGAGTCGACCCTCATCCATAACCTGCAGCAACAGGTTGAAGACATCTGGGTGTGCTTTCTCGATCTCGTCGAGCAGCACGACAGAGTAGGGGCGGCGTCTGACTTTTTCTGTCAGTTGTCCACCTTCCTCGTAACCGACATATCCCGGAGGCGCACCGACAAGACGGCTTACGGTAAATTTCTCCATATATTCGCTCATGTCGATTCTGATCAGAGTGTCAGCTGAATCAAACAGATATTCTGCCAGTTTCTTTGCAAGATGAGTCTTGCCGACACCTGTCGGGCCGAGGAACATGAATGTGCCGATAGGTTTGTTTGGATCTTTCAAACCGACTCTGTTACGTTGTATCGCTTTTACAATCTTCTCAATCGCCTGATCCTGACCGATTATCTGTGATTTCAACACGGGAATCATTTCACGGAGCCTGGCACCTTCCGCCTGGGCTATGCGCTGCACCGGCACTCCGGTCATCATCGCGACAACCTCAGCGACCTTGTCTTCGTCGACCGTCACTCTGAGTGTTGAGAGCTGCTGTTCCCATTTGAGTTTCTCGTCAGCCAGTTTTTCTTTCAACTTCTGCTCCCTGTCACGGAATGAGGCAGCACTTTCAAAATTTTGATCTTGTGCGGCTTTAAGTTTTGATGCTGCCGCCTCTTTAACTTCATTTTCAAGCTTTTCGATTTCTTCAGGAACCGATATGTTGGTTATGTGGACTCGAGATCCCGCTTCGTCAAGCGCATCAATCGCCTTGTCGGGAAAATTACGGTCGCTGAGATAACGCTCTGTCAGTTTCACACATGCCTCGAGAGCCTCTCCTGTGTATGTGACGTTGTGGTGATCTTCATACTTGTCTTTTATGTTGTTCAAGATCTGCAGCGTCTCATCGGCAGTCGTGGGCTCGACCATCACTTTCTGGAAGCGGCGTTCGAGGGCACCGTCTTTCTCGATGTTCTTGCGATATTCATCGAGCGTGGTAGCCCCGATGCATTGAACTTCACCACGGGCAAGAGCAGGTTTGAGCAAGTTGGCGGCATCCATTGATCCGGCGGCATTTCCGGCTCCGACAATAGTGTGGAGTTCGTCGATGAAAAGAATGATATTGTGGTTTTTCGAGAGTTCTGTCAATATGCCTTTGATTCGCTCCTCAAACTGTCCTCTGTACTTTGTGCCGGCGACAATCGATGCCATGTCAAGAGAGACTACACGTTTGTCAAAGAGCACACGCGACACCTTGCGCTGAACGATTCTCAGTGCAAGGCCTTCGACTATCGCCGATTTACCGACACCTGGTTCGCCGATCAACACCGGGTTGTTTTTCTTGCGCCGGCTAAGAATCTGTGCAAGACGTTCTATCTCGACATCTCGTCCGACAACCGGATCGAGTCTGCCTTCCTCGGCGGCCTTTGTCATGTCGTTGCCAAATTTGTCGAGCAACGGGGTGTCGTTGGTAGACGCATTCCCTTTTCTTATGTTGTCAGCTCTTTCGTTGCGTTGGGCCTGACGGGGTTCCTCGTCCTCCTCTTCCTCTTCAATCTCCTCGCTCTCCTCGTTATCATCGTAGCTCGAGACCGGCTCATCTAAAACTGTGGAGATCACGCGATAAAGTTCATCGTAAGTTAATCCGGCTTCTCTGAACGGTTTCATGAATTCCATGCTCTGTACCTCAGAATTGTGGAATATAGCCAGAAGCAGATGCTCGACGTCAACAACGTTTTTCTTCAGCATACGGGCTTCAAGGACGCTCAGTTTGATTATGCGGTTCGCAAGATCGCTGACAGTGATCTCTCCTTCGGTGCGCTCTTTGTTGACAAGGCTTTCAGACAGGTGGGTGCGCAGGTCATAAAGAGAAATGCCGTCGGTGACTTTCTCCATTATCTGTGCCCCTTTCCCATGTGTGTCTGTCATAATGGCGAGCAGCAGATGTGCCGGCGTGATGACATTGTTGTAAAGCCTCATTGCCTCACGTCTGCTTCGGTCAAGAACGAGTTTAAGTTCTTTTGAATAGTTCGTATCCATATATAATGATGAAATTATTTATTCGGTTACTATGCTTGCTTTAATGCAATTTGCGTGCCAAAAAACTTTTTTCGGCATTAATTTTTTTTAAAAGTAAAAGCATGCTTCAAAATTACAATTAATTCTGAAATTATTCGTATCTTTGCATGAATAATTAACAATAGTGAACGCCCTGAAAGTTCACTTTCACTTAGGGCTACACTTTAATGGATTAATTAACACGTCATTATCAAACATGATAGAAGAAGACCGCATTTTAAAGATAAATATTGAGAACGAAATGAAATCGGCATACATCGACTATTCGATGTCGGTTATCGTTTCAAGAGCCCTTCCCGATGTGAGAGACGGACTCAAGCCTGTGCACCGCAGGGTTCTCTATGGTATGAATGTCACCGGAAACACCTCTGACAAGCCACACAGAAAGTCAGCGAACTGTGTCGGAGAGGTCATGGCGAAATATCACCCCCACGGTGACTCGTCTATTTATTTCACCCTCGTCCGTCTCGCTCAGGATTGGTCATTGAGAAACACGCTGATTGACGGACACGGAAACTTCGGCTCTATCGACGGTGACAGCCCGGCTGCAATGCGTTACACTGAAGCAAGGTTGTCTAAAATCGGCGAAGAGATGTTGCGCGATATTGACAGTGAGACCGTTGACTTTCAGCCTAACTACGACAACTCGAGAACGGAACCGACAGTGCTTCCGACCCGCTTCCCGAACCTTCTTGTCAACGGAGCGTCGGGCATCGCCGTAGGTATGGCGACAAACATGCCCACTCATAATCTTACCGAATCGATCAACGCATGTGTCGCGTTGATTGACAATCCCGACATGACGATTCCGGAATTGATGAAAATCATTCCGGCCCCTGATTTTCCCACCGGAGGTACGATCTATGGGTATCAAGGTGTGAAAGACGCATATGAGACCGGTCGCGGCCGAATCGTGATCAGGGCTAAAGCGGAGATTGAACAGGAAAAAGACCATGAGCTAATCGTCGTGCATGAGATTCCCTATGGCGTGAACAAAGCGGAGCTGATCAAGTACATAGCGACTCTGGTCAACGAGAAGAAGCTTGACGGAATCGCCGATCTGAACGACGAGAGCGACTACAAGGGAATGCGCATTGTCATAAAGCTGAAAACCGATGCAAATGCCAATGTGGTTCTCAATAAGCTCTATAAAATGACTCAGATGCAGGCGTCGTTCAGCGTCAACAATGTGGCATTGGTCAACGGCCGTCCTTGCACCCTGAATTTGAAAGACCTTCTCGAGGCATTCATCGATCACAGGCATGATGTAGTCATCAGACGGACGCAGTTTGAATTGAGAAAGGCTCAGGAACGCGCCCACATTCTCGAGGGGCTGATCATCGCATCGCAAAACATCGATGAAGTCATCAAAATAATTCGCCACAGTGAGTCGACCGAGGTCGCCCGCGAGACACTTACCGCCCGATTTGGTCTGACTGACGCTCAAACGGCGGCAATCGTAGAGATGAGGCTCAAGCAGTTGACCGGTCTTGAACAGGAAAAACTGCGTCAGTCCTACGAAGAATTGCAGCAACTCATAGCTCACCTTGAGGAAATTCTGAACAACGACCACGTCTGCCGCGAATTGATAAAGAGCGAACTGATTGAGGTCAGAGATAAATATGGTGATGACCGAAAGACCGACATTGACTATGCCGCCGGTGATTTCAACGCGATAGATTTTTATGCCGATGATGAGATGATCATCACAATTTCTCATCTGGGATATATCAAGCGTACGGCTTTGGCAGAATTCCGTGCTCAAAACCGTGGTGGCGTCGGTTCGCGCGGAAGCAACACCCGTGAGGAAGATTTCATCGAATACATATATCCTGCCTCGATGCACAACGACCTGTTGTTCTTCACCCTGAAGGGGCTTGTCTATAAGATGAAAGTATATGAACTTCCTGAAGGCGGCAAAAACACCAAGGGACGTGCAATTCAGAACCTTCTCAACATCGAACAGGGCGATACGGTAAATGCCGTGATCAGATGCAAACAGCTCGACGACGAGGAGTTCACTTCTTCACACAACCTCATTTTCGCCACCCGCAACGGAATCATCAAGAAGACATCGCTCGCAGAGTATGCCCGCATCAATGTCAAAGGCAAGAAAGCGATCATCATTCGTGATGGTGATCAGGTGATCGGCGTGGATCTCACCGATGGAAACTCAGAGATTCTATTGGCGAACCGCAACGGCCGTGCGATCAGATTCCATGAATCAGCTGTACGTCAAATGGGTCGTGTCTCGACCGGTGTCAGAGGCATGAGGCTTGACGATGACAACGACGCGATTGTCGGACTTGTCTGCATGAATGAAGACACTCACAACAATGTGATGGTAATTTCTGAGAAGGGCTACGGAAAACGTTCGCTGCTTGAAGATTACAGAATCACAAACCGCGGTGGCAAAGGTGTCAAGACAATGAATGTCACTGAAAAGACCGGATCGGTCGTAGCCTTGATGAGTGTTAATGACGACAATGACCTTGTCATAATCAACAAGAGCGGAATCACATTGCGCCTGCATGTAGCCGATCTGCGCGTAATGGGTCGTGCGACCCAAGGTGTCAGACTGATAAATCTTGAGAAACGCAACGATGAAATTGCTTCTGTATGTTGTGTGACGGCCGATAATGAGGCTGAAGCCGAGGTGATCGAAGCACAGCAAGATGAACTTCCTATGCTTGAAGTCGATGATGAAACTGATCTTGACGATGAAATTGTCGATGATGAAGGCGAGGAGAATCTGTCTGAAGAAAATGAATAACAAACTTTAATCTATTTCAATAATCAACGCTAAACTATCAAATCATGAAAAAATTAGCATTTATCGGCGTTTGCCTTTTGGCAGGTTTCGCTGCCACAGCACAGGAAGCTGTAGTGAAAGAAGCCGAACGTGATCTCAAGGCCGGAAAATATCTTGATGCCATCAACAAGGTTCAACCGGCACTCACCAATCCTGAAACAGCCAAATCGGCGCAACCCTGGTACATCGCGGGTAAAGCCGGATTTGACTACTATAAAGATGAATATTTGAAAAAGACAATCGGCAAAGAAGCTGACGGAAAGAAAATGGGTCACGCCCTCATCGACGGATATCATTATCTTATAACAGCTCTTCCTCTCGACACTGTCATCAACGAGAAAGGAAAAGCAAAGACAAAATATTCGAAAGACATCATCAAACTTCTCCAGACACAGTACTCTGACTTCAACAATGCAGCAGTATTCATGTGGGACGAGAAAGATTTCAAGGGTGCTTACGATGCATGGGACATCGTGATCGACATGCCTGTAAATCCGGTGCTCGGAAAAAATGCCCCCGAGGCATTCCCCGATTCCACTATGACTGACATCATGTTCAACCAGGGTCTCGCCGCATGGCAAATGGATAGCCTGGCTATGTCTCTCGCGGCATTTGAGCGTGCTATCGCCAAAGGCTATGACAAACCCCAGGTATTCGAATATGCCATCAACCATGCCGCCCGTCTCGGAAATAATGATAAAGTTTTCGAGCTTGCCGAAATTGCCTACAAACGTTTTGGTAATCAGAACCCGCTTTATCTTCAGCTCATGATCAACGGAAAAATCGAGAAGAAGGAATATGAAGCTGCAAACAAGATGCTTGACGAGGCAATAGCCGCTAATCCGGGTGACGCACAGCTCTACAACATCAAGGGCATTCTCTATGAAAGCATGGAAGACACGGCAAAAGCGAAGGCTATGTATGAAAAGGCTGTCGAGACCAACCCCAATCTTGCTCAGGCACAATACAACCTCGGACGTACTATCTGCAATGAGGCTTATGCTGCAAGCGACAAGGCTCAGGAAGAAAATCTGTCGAACAACGACTTCATGAAACTGCGCACAGAGGTTATCAACCCGTTGTTCAAGCAAGCTGCTGAGCACCTTGAGATCGCTCTTAAGGTTGATCCGGACAACAGTCAGGACGTTCGCACATATCTTCGCAACATCTACTACAATCTCGGAGATGACGAAAACATGAAACGCATCGAGAACTTCTGATCACGGAATCAAAGACATTAAAAAAGGAAAGAGGGGCATCGGCCCCTCTTTCCTTTTTTTGGTAAACAACAGACCGTGGTGTTACGTTTCATCTCTGACGACTTGCACGAACCGTGGCAATTAGTTATCTTTGTGACAGTCTGAAATAGAGATACATGGGCGAGATATTACGTAAAATAGGCAAATCGTTCAGACGGACACGTTACAGCATGGGCCGTCTGGTCAGACATTTAAGTGCAGCCATACGAATTGTGACCTCGATTCTGTCGGTGGCTACTGTTGCCGCTTCAATCATGTGTATTGTCGCGATGCTTATTTATATCGGGTTTGACAACTCAGTGTCACAATCAATGCTGATTAACCGGTTGCTGCGCGCGTCTCAGATTGTGTTTGTGGTGAATGTTTCATTTAATCTGGTTTTCAACTTCCGTCGCACCCTCAAAGATTCGAAAATCATCAAATGGATCTCTGATTCACTGATATTGCTCTCGCTTCTTCCTCTTGCCTATCCAAGACCGATTCATCCTTGGATACCTGTGCTCGAAGAAATTCTCTACAGTAACAAATTTCTGTTTCCGGTTCTTGCTCTGTACGCGCTTCTGACAATATCTTTCGGCATAGTGAGACTGTTGGGTAAAAGAACCAATCCTTCGTTGATTTTATCGTGCAGTTTTCTGTTCCTGATTGTTGCCGGTTCATTTTTGCTCATGATGCCTCGATGCACCTATTACGGCATCAGTTATGTCGATTCTCTCTTCGTCTCAACGAGTGCGGTATGTATAACCGGTTTGACCGGAGTGGATCTGTCGACAACATTCACCCCGTTCGGCATTCTCATAATCGGGCTCCTGGCCCAGATCGGAGGACTTGGAGTGATGACTTTTACAAGTTTTTTCGCTTTGTTTTTCAGTGGCAGCACATCGATTTACAGTCAGTTGATGGTCAAAGACATGATCTACACGAAGTCAATCAACTCATTACTCCCGACGTTGCTCTATATTTTAGGCTTTACTCTGATCATTGAACTTATAGGAGGCCTGGCGATATTCTTTTGCATCCATGATCAGCTTGGATTGACGGCCGGAGATGAAATTGCGTTTGCAGCGTTCCATTCGATGTCAGCTTTCTGTAATGCCGGATTTTCAAATTATGAGGGTGGGTTCTCTAATCCGATTCTGCTGTACGGAAACCAGGCAATATATTTAGTCATCACCATTCTTGTGATTGCCGGAGGAATAGGGTTTCCTGTTCTTGTCAATTTCAAGGATGCACTCAACCGCTATCTGCGGCGTTTCTGGAAGTTCATAAGTGGAAAAGGAAAGAGGAGAGAAAAATTTCATGTCTATGATGTCAACACAAAAGTTGCAGTCGTCACGACAATGACTATCGCTCTTGTGAGCAGTGCGCTTTTCTTTGTCTTCGAGTATAACAATACATTGGCGGGAATGACACTCTACGAAAAATGCGTGCAGTCAGTGTTCAATTCTTTCGTTCCTCGTAGCTCAGGCTTTTCATCAGTCAATCCGTGTTCGTTTCTGAACATAACTGTTTTGATGATGATGTTTCTGATGTGGATCGGAGGAGCTTCGCAGTCAATGGCCGGCGGTATAAAGGTCAATGCTTTCGCGACAATGCTGATAAGTCTTAAAACAATTGTAACGGGAGGAAAATATTCGACAGTTTATGGCCGGATGATATCTCATGGTTCGATTCAGCGTGCCTATGCTGTAATTGCCATATCTGTCATGGTCTATGTGGTATATTCCATGATACTTGTCGCCATGGAGCCCGCACTACCGGTGAAAGGACTCCTTTTTGAATCGGCATCGGCTCTGTTCACTGTTGGTTCATCGCTTGGAATCACCCCGCTTTTATCCTCATCATCTAAAGTCTTGCTATGCACGGCTATGTTTTTAGGTAGAGTCGGAATTTTATCATTATTGATCGGCTTCTTTGCCCGAACATCAATGCATCAAGTGAAATTTCCTGAAGAAAATATAATCATAAACTGATTTTACTATGAGATATCTGATAATTGGACTTGGAATTTATGGATCTAACCTGGCTACGGACCTGACAGATATGGGCCATGAGGTAATTGGCGCGGATGTTGATTCATCAAGGGTAAACGCTGTCAAAGACTACATCTCGACTGCCTATATAATTGATTCGACTGACGAGCAATCGCTCGGCGTGCTCCCCATAAAAGGAGTTGATCTTGTCATAGTGGCAATAGGCGAGAACTTCGGTGCAAGCGTAAAGACTGTAGCGCTGCTGAAACATTTCGGTGTGGAACATATCTATGCACGGGCGATCGATCCGATTCATGAATCAATTCTTCAGGGTTTCAACATAGACCGGATTTTGACGCCTGAACAGCGTGCGGCACGTGATCTGGCCCATGAACTCGAACTCGGCACCAAGGTCGACGCCTTAAGAATAGATGAGACACACTACGTGATGAAGTTTAAAATTCCGTCTTACTTCTATGGGTTGAAGTATTCGGGTCTTGAATTTGAGAAAAAATATGGACTCAAACTTGTCTCAGTCGCTCGCTTGCAGAAAAAGACCAATAAGATTGGCATAGGCCACATGCAGGCAATGGTCTATGACTTCGGAGCCGGCGATGCCGAAGTGTGTGAGGGTGATGTCATCACTGTTTTCGGAAGTATGAAGAATTTCAGGGAAATGTATCGTAACATCAATTGAAATTCATTCCGGAAAATCCCATGAATGCCATGGCAAGAAGGCCGGCACATATCAATGCAATCGGGACTCCTCTGAACGGAACCGGAACCGATGTGAAATTAAGCTGTTCTCTGATTCCTGCGAAAATAACCAGTGCGAGAGTGAATCCGATTGCGGTAGCTACTGCATAAACAACCGATTGCATAAGGTCAAAGCCTTTTTGTGTGACGAGGATAGCGACACCGAGAACGGCACAATTGGTTGTTATCAGCGGAAGAAAGACTCCTAATGCAAGATAAAGTGCGGGGGCTATCTTTTTCAGAATCAGTTCAAGCATCTGAACCAATGCGGCGATCACGAGAATAAAAACGATTGTCTGCATATATTGCAGACCAAGGGGCACCAGCAAATAGTTTTGAAGAATCCAGGTTACGGTTGTGGCAATCGTCATGACAAATGTGACAGCTCCTCCCATTCCGACAGCTGAGCCGAGTTTGCGCGATACGCCGATAAACGGGCAAATGCCTAAAAATTGCGCGAAAACAATATTATTTACAAAAATCGCAGTGATTATGATTGCAAGATAGGTCATCATGATGTTCTACCGTTTCTTATGAAGTTAAAAAGTGCGATGAGTAATCCGAGGGCGATGAAAGCACCAGGTGCGAGAATAAAAATCAGTGATCCGAAAGTTTCAGGAAAAATTTCCAGGTTGAAAATACGTCCCGAACCGAGTAATTCCCTTACAGAACCGAGAAGTGTCAGAGCAATGGTGAAACCGGCACCGATGCCGATTCCGTCTGCAAGCGACAGAATGACCGAATTTCTTGATGCGAATGCTTCTGCCCGGCCGAGAAGAATACAGTTGACAACAATGAGAGGAATGAAGATGCCGAGACTTTTGTCGAGTGCAGGCAGGTATGCTTTCATCAATAGTTGGAGAATTGTCACAAATGAAGCGATGACAACGATGAATGCCGGAATTCTAACTTTGTCAGGTACAAGATTTTTGATTGCGGAAATCGCACAGTTGCTGCACACCAGAACTGATGTCGTTGCAAGTCCCATGCTCAATGCGGTCATCGCACTTCCGGTGGTTCCGAGGGTGGGGCAGAGTCCGAGGAGCAAGACAAAGGTCGGATTCTCCTTGATTATTCCGTTGAATATTGTATCAGTGAATTTCATGATTCTGCTGCTGAATATAAATTTGAAGAGCCTTGTAAGCGTTGTCAAGAGATCCAAGAAAGGCCCGTGACGTGATTGTTGCGGCTGTTATGCCGTCAATCTCACCTCCGTCTTTTGTGACTCTGAGGTCGTCATTGAGCATATTTCGGCCGATTATGCTTCTGCTGCCGGTTTCGTCCTTGAACCATTGTCCCATTTTTTCTCCCAGACCGGGAGTCTCCGCATGCTGCAACACACGGTAGTCGATGATGTCTCCGTCATTGCTGAATCCGAAAATGATGACTATGGTTCCTGAGAAACCGTCGTGAGAGAAACTCTCGACCGCAGCACCTGTCATCTCTCCGTTTAAAAAAGAAGGATAAATTTTGAAAACGCCATCAATGTCCGCTATCTTAACTTCGGTCATGTCAGCAATAGGATCATTGTCAAATTGTGGCAATACATTGCTGATAGCTTCGGTTTTGGCCTTGGTTTCCGCTTGAGCGATCGGAATCTCGGTGACAGAGTAAACCGCAGAAAGCGCGAGACCGGCTGAAACTGTTATTAATCCGAGTGACAATGTCATGTTGATCAAATTCGATTCAAGCTTCTTCATGCGCCGACGGCCCTCCTTTTGCCGTAGAGTGTCGGTTTGAACATTCGGTTGATAAGCGGAGTGAATCCATTCATGATCAAAATGGCAAATGAAACGCCTTCAGGATAGACACCCCAGTGTCTTATTATTATCGTTATCAATCCGATCATTATTCCGTAAAAAAACATTCCGCCTTTTGTCATTGGCGAGGTGACATAATCCGTTGCCATGAAAACCGCACCCAGCAACAGGCCTCCTGACATTACTTCTATTATCGGATTCCCACCTACCAGTAATGAAAAGAAAGCAGCTGTCGCGACAATAGAAACCGGAATGTACCATTTTATTGTTTTCGTGACAAGAAGAAATATGAAACCTACAATGATTGCCGCGAAACTTATCTCTCCGATTGAGCCGCCTGCTTCGCCAAGAGTTTTTGATACTATATCAAATTGTTCCGTTGCCATTTCTCCCAATTTGATTTTCGAAAGAATAGTCGCTCCGGTTGCCGCATCGGTGTAGTTCCATTGATTGACAACGGGCAACGGCCATGAGGTCATTTGCATCGGGAATGAGATCAGCAGAAATACGCGGCCGGCAATAGCCGGATTGAAAATATTGCAGCCAAGTCCTCCGAACGCCATTTTCACAATGGCGATTGAGAAGACGGCTCCGATTATAACAATCCAGAACGGTATGTTCGACGGTAGATTCATGGCCAGCAGAATGCCGGTAATGACAGCAGACCCATCTTTTATCGTAGATGGCCTCTTGAGCATGAAACGTGTTATAAGATATTCTGTCAGCACACATGTCGCTACAGATGTAGCACACACTATCGCGGCTCCAATACCAAAGAAATAGAGTCCGGCAATAAAGGCGGGAATCAAGGCTATGACAACGCGCCACATGTCGCCTGAAGTGGTTCGGCCTGAATGTATGTGTGGTGAGCCTGAGATCGTAAGCTTCATATTCAATTATTTTTTTGAATTTTTAATTAGGCTTTTCGCAAGGCGTATATTATCCAGTATCGGACAGCTTGACGGGCAAATCCAGGTGCAACTGCCACATTCTATGCAATCAGAAATATTACTTTCGACAGCCAACTCTTTCTCACCGTGATAGCCACATAGAGACAACAGATAAGGTTCAAGCCCCATTGGGCAGACCTCCACACATCTCGCACATCTCACACATGGACAGGGCTCTTTTCTGATTGCCTCGTCTTTATCAAAAAAGACTATGCCCGAGTGCCCCTTGACAAGGGGTGAGTCAAGTGTTATAGCAGCTTTGCCCATCATTGGTCCCCCGATCACAATTTTGCCCGTATCGTCAGGAATGCCGCCTGCAAGCTCTACAATCTGCGACAGAAGTGTGCCGACAGGAACTCTGGCATTCAACGGTCGCTGCAGCTTGTCGCCTGAAACAGTGATAACACGCTCTATAAGCGGAATACCCCATTTTACTGCATGGTAGACGGCAAGCGCGGTCGCGACATTGTCAACGACGATACCTGAAGCTGATGGAATCGTGCCCGACGGAATTTCCTTGCCGGTCAATGCCTTGATGAGCTGTTTTTCGCTTCCTTGTGGATATTTGGTTCTGCAAACGGCGACTTCGATTCCGTCATGTCTGTGGCTCGCTGACGATATAGCTCTGATAGCTTCAGGCTTGTTATTCTCGATTCCGATGACGGCACGGGAGACTCCGGCTGCTTTCATCAGATAATAAACACCGTCGATAATATCATTGGCCTGAGTTCGCATTATCGCATCATCACATGTCAGATAAGGCTCACATTCAGCTCCATTTATGATCAGGGTGTCAAATGATATACCCGTCGGGGGCGTAAGTTTGACATGAGTTGGAAAAGCAGCCCCGCCAAGCCCCACAATACCGGCATCTTTGATTATGTCAATCAAATCGTGAGAGGTAAGAACATCTATCTCTCTGTCGGTTCTAACCGGAGCGGCATCTCCTATCATCTGTAGGTCGGAAAAATGATCACTATCCTCAGCCGTGACAGTGATAGCATCAGCCACCGTACCGTCGGGTCTGGTTATTTTGCCTATAGATGATACTTTACCAGAGATCGGTGTGTGAATGTGTGCCGAGACAAAACCATTTGCGAAGGCAATTTTTTGTCCGCGTGTAACAACATCATTTTTGGCAACACATGGAACTGCCGGTGCTCCGATGTGCTGCGACAGGAGAACTGAGACCTGCCGCGGCAGATTGACTTCTATGATTGCCGTACCGGCTGTCAATTTCTTTTCCGGCGGGTGAATTCCACCCTTTCTGAACGAAAATAGTTTCATCTTTGTGTCGTGACAGTTTGATTATCTGAGTAAAGCTCTGAGACATGAATTGCTCCGGTAGGGCATACGTCAATACATTTGCCACATGACCGGCATTTGCTCTGATCAATCCATGCGTGATTGTCTCTGATAACAATTGCATCGAAGGTACATGTCCGTTTACACTTGCCACACCCGATACAAGCCGATTTACAAGCCGACATCGCCTCTTTCGCTTTATCGCAGTTGGAACATGCCACATATATGCTCTGTCGCTTCAGAGGTGTTATCTCTATCAGGTTTCTCGGGCATATATCTGAACAGGCCCCACAACCGGTACATGCCGCATTATTGATCTCAGGCAAACGGGTCAGATTGTTGATCGAAATTGCGTTCCAACGACAAACCGAGACGCAATCTCCACAACCGAGACAGCCGTATACGCAGCTTAATGTGCCTCCCGAAATAGTATTTTGGAAGCGGCATGACACGATGCCGTCAAAGTTTGCAACCGGTTTGCGTCTGTCAATAGATCCGTTGCATCTGAGGGTCGCGACACGTTTGGATATTGTTGACGATGCAAGACCGACAATCGATGAGATCTTACACATCGCTATATCTCCTGCCCCAGGACACACCATTGAGTCAAGCGACGTTGAGTTACAGCATGCCACAGCAAAATCACGGCATCCGTTGTAGCCACACCCTCCGCAGTTTGCTCCGGGGAGAAGTGAAACGATCTGATCGATGCGCGGATCTTCCTGAACGCTGAACCTTCTGGCAATCACATACAAGACAACAGCACTGACCAAGCCTAATGTTCCAAGCAATATTGTAGAAGAAAGAATTATTGACATAACGTTGTGGTTACATATCGGTTATTATCCATTTCACTGTGTTGAATCGTTGTCTCGTCAAGAATAAAATTGCGAAGTATAGAGCGGTAGTTCCGAAAGAAACCAGCGCGGAGAAAATCTGTTTCACGCCGATGCCTGTCATTGACAATAGTGTGATCACGAATATTGCGAGCGGGCAAATGAAAAACAGCATTGCCGCATTCATGATGGAATTCCGTTCAGGCCTGACTGAAATCTCTGTTCCGATATCATACCTGTTGCATTTGTCTGGAACGGTAATTTCAACAGTCTGTCTGGTCTGACATAGCATGAATGCCGCACAACCTTCGCATTTGCTTGAATCAGGGTTAACCGCAATGACGATCATGTCGTTGTTGCGATCTATCACGGTTCCCTTGAGACAGTCACTTTTATTCATTTAGGCAGTTGATGATTTGCTGCAAAGATACGAAATGTCAGTGAATAACAAAAGCGCGTTTCATCAATAAAAACGCGCTTTTTAAAGAATTAGTGAAATTTTTCTGTAATCAGAAGGGGAGATCATCGTCGGCACCACCACCGATATCACTCGGCTGAGAAACAGGCGTGTTTGCCGGAGTGAAATTTGAGGTGGAAGCGGCCGGGGGAGTGGCAGGATTGTACTGTGGCTGGCTGGCAGCTGCATCGGCCGGTTCCGCCTTCCAGCCTCTGATGCTCGTGAACCACCTTCCATTGTATTCACGGCTCTCGATATCAAAACTGAGTTTTACTGTCTTTCCGACCTCAAGCGGATATTGATCAGCCCGCTCGCCGAAAAAGTCAAAAAATATTTTCTTGGGATATGATTCAAGTGTTTCAAGAACATACTCATGTTTTTTCCAGGCATTTCCGGCCTTGGAGACTCCGGATGTCTCGCCGAGATTGTGGGTAATTTTACCGATTATTTCCATTATATAAATTGTGATTGTTTCGTTTTAGCCAACAAATTTAATCATTGATTTTGACCGTGGCAAACTTTAAAGAATAATTTTTTTAACATGAATGGATTTATCGGCAAGAGTAGCTTTGATGAAATAGATGCCGTGTGACAGATCTGACAGATTCAATGTGATCGATGAATCAGCGACATTGTCATTTGATATTGTCCTTCCATCGGTCGCAACTATCGATACATTGGCGATTTCAGCAGGCGCATTGATCTGGAGAGAGAATCCGTTCAACGACATTGAGATTTCATTAGCCTGTACCACATCTACTGATGCTACTCCGGCAGGTGCGCTTTCATAGTAGTTGTGGTCAAACGCGGTTACGACAAACTCGTCATCATCAGATTGTTTATCTATTGTAGCTGACAATGCATTGACTTTTGCCAGCACAGTTTCTGAGATGTCGTGCATGTTGATGCCTGTCGATTTCTTACGGTAAATGGTGTAGTATCTGATCGGCGTGTTGAGTTCATCGGGCTGAGGAGCATCCCATGATATCGACCATTTTCCGTTAGACTCCCCGACGGTCACATTGCGTGGAGCGTTAGGGTGGGTGACTCCGTTGTAGTCCATTGAAGGAATATGTGCCGGATATTTGAAATAGTTGTTCTTAAGGTGATTGTAGAGTGCAACGACACGAGACTCTGATCCGATCACATGTTCTGTGCGGAAAAAGCACACACCCGACATTCCTTTCTTGGCGCGGACTTTTTCAATTTGGTCGGTGACGACCTCTGGTTGCCAGTCGTTGCTGTCAAGCATCTTATATGGTGCCAGTCCGACCACAAGCTGACGACCGTCGCAGTTGTCAACCCAGGTAGTCATGTTGGGTGAGAATCCATATTTCTCATTCCAGTACATCTGAGGAATCAGAAGATCGTGGTTGCCTGATTTCATCCATTGACATGCATCTTGATAGACGCTTCCATATGCAGTCATATTTCCATAACCCGGCACGTTTTTATATGTACCGATGGGTGCGGCACCTACTTTGATACGCGGATTTATTGATTTAGCCATTTCATAGAAACGGGCGATGAATGTGTTGATGTTATTTCTGCGCCAGTCATCTTTAGACATCGCATTTGGGTTGTACTTTTTGAAAGAATCGGCGTCATTAAAGTCCGAACCCGGATAACGGGTGTAGTCAAAACTGATTCCGTCAAAATCATAGTTCTCAATTAGCTCCTTATAGACATCGAGCAGATAGTCGCTTGTTCCGGGAATTCCGGGATCGAGATAATACGCTCCACTGTAGAGCACGCACAACTCGGGATGGGAGTAATATGGGTGTTTGAACTGATTGTTCACATAACGTTTAGCCTCGTTCAGGGAGCCGATGCGATAGGGCACGATCCATGCATGGCATTCCATGTTGCGTTTATGGCATTCGTTAATGACATATTCCGATACATCATAAGAAAGTCCTTTCGAGCCGTCGCCAGTGAATTCTTTCATTGCAGGCTGTTTGGTCGAGACCCATGCGACATCGCCTTTCACCTGAACCTGTAAAATTACGGTATTAAAGTTAGCTTCTTGCAATTTGTCAAGAATTTTCGTTAGCTTTGCAGTCTGGTTGGCTTTGTCAAAACTTCCGGTAGGCCAGTCAGAACCTCCGTTGGTTGTAAGCCAGATTGCCCGTACTTCAGCTTTAGGCGGTTGGGCGGCGCATAAAAATGGCAGTAGAATAGCAAGTGTGATGAGCAGTTGTTTTTTCATATGGTTTATATAGATGATTAGAGTTCAAAATTAAACAAAATTTATTGATTAATCACAATTTTTCCAACAAATATTAGATTAATGGCTAAAGAAGAAGACTGGTGGACATCACCAACCGAGAGTGAGAGTGGAAAACTGATAATGGTCACCGGACGCAGAGACGTTGATCTGTTCATGAGCAACCCCAAATTCAATATCAGAATCGAGATAACATGGAAATATGACGGAGATGCGTCGGGTATGCCCGACAAGACAACTTCAGAAACCATGGAAAAGGTGCAGGACGCACTACAAACAATGTTTATCAAGGATCCGGTCGCTGTGTTGACCGGAATCTACACTGGCGACAATGAGCGCAACTGGGTCTATTACACGCTCAGCACACACATATTCGGAAGAAAGCTTAATGAGGCGTTGTCTGAATTCGCTCTTCTGCCAATCGAGATTTATGCCGAAAATGATCCGGAATGGAATGAATATCGCGAGATGAAAGAGATAAGCGAGATTGACCGGGGTGATTGACCCTTTGATAAAATGAGAAAAGAGAACCCCAAGATTCGTGAGGTTCTCTTTTCTGTTAAAGAAAGAATTTATAGAAGAATCATAAAGTTATTCGTCTGTGTTTTTCTCTGCGTAATCTTTCAGCAGTTTATCTTGCACGTCGCCCGGAACAAGTTCATAAGAGGCAAATTTCATTGTGAAAGATGAACGACCTCCGGTTATCGAACTGAGGGCCGTGGAGTAGCTCGACATCTCTTTGAGAGGGACTTTGGCGGTGATCTTCTCAAAACCGTTCTCGCTCGACATACCCATTATGATCGCACGACGGCCTTGGAGATCACTCATGACATCGCCCATGACATCGGCAGGAACCATGACATCGACATCATAGACAGGTTCCAGAATCTTCGGATTGGCATTGCGGAACGCTTCACTGAAGGCATTTCGGCCGGCAAGCTTGAATGAGATTTCATTTGAATCAACCGGGTGCATCTTTCCGTCATAGATACATACTCTGACATCGCGTGCGTAACTTCCGGTGAGCGGCCCCTGCTCCATACGTTCCATGAGGCCTTTTACGATAGCCGGAATGAAACGTGCATCGATGGCACCACCGACAATACAGTTGCATACAACGAGTTTGCCACCCCATTCCAAAGGAATCTCCTGTGTGTCGCGCACATTCATCTTGAATTCCTGGTTACCGAATCTATATGAATCGGGTGCAGGCATACCTTCGTAGTATGGTTCGATGATAAGATGTACCTCACCGAACTGGCCTGCACCGCCCGACTGTTTTTTGTGACGATAGTCAGCACGGGCCGCTTTCGTGATTGTTTCCCTGTATGGAATTTTGGGTTCCTCGAAGATTATAGGCAATTTATCGTTGTTCTCGACACGCCATTTGAGTGTTCTCAGGTGGAACTCACCCTGACCTGACAGAATTGTCTGTTTCAGTTCTTTTGACTGCACGATTTCCCATGTCGGGTCTTCCTCATGCATACGGGTCAGAATGCCGCTGAGTTTTTCCGCATCACTTTCCGTCACCGGACGGATTGCACGCTGATATTTCGGAGCCGGGAACTTGATGAAATCAAATGCGATTTCACATCCCTTCTCATCAAGAGTATTGCCGGTTCTCACATCTTTCAGTTTTACTGTCGCGCCGATATCACCTGCGCACAGTTTGTCGACCTGGGTCTTAATCTGGCCACATACACAGTAGATTTGGGCGATGCGCTCCTTGCTGCCGCGTGTGATGTTGTCGAGATCGGTGCCGGCAGTAAGTGTTCCGGACATAACTTTGAAATACTGCACCTCACCGAGGTGGGGCTCAACTGTTGTCTTGAACATGAAGATGCTGAGCGGTCCGTTTGAGTCGGGTTTGACTTCCTGACCTTCGGTATCTACCGGGGCGGGCATGTCTTCTACAAAAGGAACGACATTGCCGAGGAATTCCATCATGCGTCGAACGCCCATATCTTTGAGTGCGCTGACGCAGAATACGGGATAGATGGAGTTAGTGATCAGACCTTTGCGTATTCCTTCGCGCATTTCATCTTCAGAAAGATGTCCTTGCTCAAAAAACTTCTCCATTAAAGTCTCATCGTTCTCAGCAGCAGCTTCAACTAATTGTTGGTGAAGTTCCTGTGCTTTTTCAAGCTGATCGGCCGGGATATCTTCAATAGTCGGCACGCCACCGTCGGGTCCCCAAGAATATTTCTTCATCAGCAACACGTCGATCATTGAATTGAAGCCGGCTCCGCATGCGAGAGGATACTGTATGGCGACGACTTTCTTACCGAAAATCTCTCGCATCTGCTCGATGACGTTGTCATAGTCGGCTTTTTCACCGTCAAGTTGGTTAATAGCGAAGATGATGGGTTTATGAAGCGATGAGGCAGTTCGGAAAATATTTTGAGTGCCGACTTCAACTCCATATTGAGCATCAATGAGAATGACTCCTGTGTCGGTCACATTGAGTGCCGTAATTGCATTACCGACAAAGTCGTCGGCTCCGGGACAGTCGATCACGTTCAGCTTTTTGCCAAGGAATTCAGCATAAAAAACTGTTGAAAAGACTGAATAACCATATTCCTTTTCAACAGGGAAATAGTCGCAGACAGTGTTTTTCGCTTCGATGGTGCCGCGACGTTTTATAACTCCACACTCGAAAAGCATTGCTTCAGCGAGTGTGGTTTTACCCGAGCCTTTGCTTCCAAGCAAGGCGATGTTCTTGATTTCGTTTGTCTGGTAGATTTTCATGTTATTGGAATTTATTTTAATTCAAGGGTTAATTGAAATTTTCCGCAAAATAGGAATAATTTTTGAATTGACAAACATTTCGTGATATGTTAAACAACATGATTGTGTTTTTTTATGTCAATAGGCATTAATGAGCTAAAAATTTCGATGAAACTGTAATTATTCGTAACTTTGGCATTACTTTTGCATAGAACACTATACACATTAATTAATTATAGACTGAAAAGAGACAGAATCCATTGATATGAGTTCTAAAAATGAAGATAGCAGAACACATCTTGTCCAAGTGGGACAAATTGGTGAAGATGATCTGAAAGAGAAATGTAAGATAAATCAAAATGACTTGCCGTTGTTGCCCACACGCAATCTGGTGCTGTTTCCGGGAGTGACAATTCCGGTCACAATCGTCAGAGACAACGCTCTCCATTTGGTGGAAAAAGCGATAAAGGAAAAACAAGCACTGGGCATAGTGTGTCAGAAAAATTCGTCGGTTGAGACTCCGTCGATAGATGACCTGTATGACACCGGTGTCGTCGCTGATGTTTTGCAGCTGATTCCACTTCCCGATGGCGGTAAGGCGGCGATTGTCCATGCACGTGAGAAATTTAAAATACTCGAGCCCGGAGATTCCAACTCATCTGCCGCTTCAGTTCTGACAGCCAAGATCAAACCTGTCGCCGACCGTCGTCCAAGAACGACAATGCAGGAGTTTGAGCTGACAGCGCAGGCGGTCAAAGAGACTGCGATAAACTTGATAAAAGGGTCGGGAATGGATGGCGGTCAGGAATTCATTTTCAGCTTTGAGAGTATTGCCGATCCGGTTTTGTTGGTAAACATGATCGCTACAAATTTTCCATTCACCACCGACGAGAAAATCGACTTACTCAACAAATCGAGACTTGCCGACAGAGCATTGTCTCTATTGTCTGTCTTGCAACGGGACCTTGAACTCGTGGAACTTAAAAACTCCATTCAAGAACGTGCCAGACAAACGATGGACGAGCAGAAACGGAGTGCATATCTGCAAAATCAGCTTGAGGCGATAAGAAGCGAATTGTATGGCGATGAAGACGATGCGGAGAAATTGCTTGTGAGAGCTGAAAAAGTGAATTTTCCCGAATCAGTAAAACAAACATTTGAACGCGAGGTCAATAAGTTGCGGCGGTTGAATCCACAGACTCCAGACTACTCGCTTCTTTATGGATATCTTGAGACTCTGCTTGATTTGCCGTGGTGCAATCCGTCGGAAATATCGACCGATTTCAGAAAAGCGGAAGAGATTCTTGAGTCCGAACACTACGGCCTTGAGAAGGTCAAGGAAAGAATTCTCGAACAACTCGCCATGGTCATGCACAATCCGACCGGACACGCCCCTATAATCTGTCTTGTAGGCGCACCGGGTGTCGGAAAGACATCATTGGGCAGATCGATAGCCGAAGCTCTCGGACGCGAATATCAACGTGTCTCTTTCGGTGGCCTGCACGACGAGGCCGAGATTCGCGGTCACCGCAGAACTTACATCGGCGCGATGCCGGGCCGCATCATTGATGCACTGAAACGTTGTGAGCACTCCAATCCGGTACTGCTTCTTGATGAGATAGACAAGATCGGTCAGGATTTCAAAGGTGATCCGGCTGCCGCATTGCTCGAGGTGCTTGATCCTGAACAGAACTGCCGGTTCCATGACAACTATGTCGACGTCGATTATGACCTGTCTGATGTCATGTTTATCGCCACTGCCAACACACTGTCGACAATCTCACAACCTCTTCTTGACCGTATGGAGATCATTGAACTCTCCGGCTATCTTCCCGAGGAAAAGCTTGAAATAGCACGTCGACATCTTTTACCACGTCAGATGAAATCCGCGGCTCTCACGCCCGACAATGTCGAGGTGGGCGATGATGCGCTCAAAACCATTATCGATTCATATACAGCCGAAAGCGGTGTGAGACAGCTTGACAAGAATATTGCCGCTCTTATGCGCAAGGTTGTCAGAAAAATAATGTCCGGAGCTACAGATAGACAACATATCGGGAAATCAGAAGTACGAGATTTGCTGGGTGTGGAAAAGTATTCGCGCAGCATGTATGAGAACAATGATTACGCAGGTGTTGTGGCCGGTCTCGCATGGACATCGGTCGGAGGGGAGATGCTCTACATCGAGTCGTCGCTGTCAAAAGCAAAAGGGGAGAAGCTGACTTTGACAGGTAACCTTGGTGATGTGATGAAAGAGTCGGCGATGATCGCCTATCAGTTTGTCAAATCACATGCCACGAAATTCGGCATCGATGAATCTCTGTTTGAAAAATATGCCCTTCATGTACACGCACCAGAAGGTGCGGTTCCAAAAGACGGTCCTTCGGCCGGAATCACAATCACCACATCGATCGTCTCGGCGTTCACCCAGAAGAAAGTCAGAGCCAATCTTGCGATGACCGGCGAGATGACGCTGCGTGGAAAAGTACTTCCGGTGGGTGGCATCAAGGAAAAAATACTTGCGGCAAAGCGTGCGGGAATAACTGACATTATCCTTTCTTCAGAAAACCGCAAGGATATCGAGGAGATTAATAAAGATTTCATTGCCGGTCTGACATTCCATTTTGTAGAAAACGCCGAAGAAGTCATTTCTTTTGCCATAACTGACGAACCGGCAAAAGATGCTGTGACACTGTGATATTCTTTTTAAGTATTTTTAGTTAGGTACAAACATGAGATTTGGCATAGAATCGCTACATTTGCATTTTAAAAAACTTTTTGATGCTTAACAGACTTATATCAGAAGATAAGATAAACGGGCTTAAGAAGCTGATAGACAATGCCGAAAAGATAGTGGTCACCTGTCACCTTACTCCCGATGGAGATGCCATGGGGTCGTCGTTGGCAATGTATCACATGCTGAGTGCTCTTGGCAAGAAAGTGCATGTAGTGACACCAGATGTTCCGGCATCATATCTGATGTTCATTCCCGGAGCTAAAGAAATCATTCCATTCACCCGTTTTGAGGATTTTGCCCGACAACTCTTCCGTGAGGCCGATCTGGTGATTTGCCTTGACTTTAACGCACTTCACAGAATAGACCGACTCAGGCCTCTGGTTGAACAATCGCCGGCTGAGAAAGTGCTTATAGATCATCACATCAATCCGGAGGATTTTGCCGGGATAACAATATCACACCCTGAGCAGTCGTCAACATGTCTTCTTCTTTTCAGAGTGTTATGCCAGCTTGGCTATGCCCGTATCATGGATCGCAAGACAGCGACATGTATTCTGACCGGAATGATGACCGATACAGGAAACTTCCAATATAACAGCATTGACCCTGACATATACATTGTCGTGGCCGAACTACTGAAAAAGGGGGTTGACAAAGACCGCATATACAAACTTGCATTCAACACCAAGAGCGAGTCTCAGATGAGATTGAACGCCTACGCGATCAGTCAGAAAATGACTGTATTTCCAGAACACCGCGCAGCGATGATCGTTCTTACGCTCGATGAGTTGAAAGAATTCAACTATCAGCAGGGAGACACCGAAGGGCTGGTCAACATGCCGCTTGCCATGCCCGATGTGGAATATGTCGGGTATCTCAGAGAGGGTAAAGACTATGTCAAGGTGTCGACAAGAAGCGAGGGAGAGGTTCCTGTCAATGAATTGTGTGCAAATCACTTCAACGGAGGTGGCCACAAAAATGCGGCCGGAGGTGAGTTTTACGGAACTCTTGACGATTGCGTCAAGGCGTTTGTGGAAGCACTTCCTGAAATGGATAAATACGTAAATAAAAATAATAGAAAATGAAATCAAGCAAACGCATACTGCTGTATGCAATCGCGGCAGCTTCAATCGGGTCATTGGCGGTCTCATGCAATGACTCGAAGAGTTATGCCGAGCTGCTCACCGACGAGAACAAAAATACCAATGCATTCCTGGCCAATCAGAGAGTTGTCAATTCTGTACCTGAAGACTCTGTTTTCGAGGTTGGACCAAACGCGCCCTATTACAGAATGGACGAGGAGGGAAACGTTTACATGCAGGTGTTGAATACGGGTGACGGCAACAAGCCTAAAGATGATGCTCAGGTCTATTTCAGATATCTTCGTTATGATCTCAGCAATTACGCCGCGACTGATACGCTTGGCGTTGCGATGGGCAATGCAAATGATATGGAATATGACGCCACATGGTTCCGATTCAACAATTACTCTCTTTCGGCCTCCTCTCAATATGGAGCGGGAATTCAGGTGCCGATGAATTATTTCGGAATGGGCTGTGAGGTGAACATGGTCATTAAATCGCAATATGGTTTTACATCTGAAGTTTCGATGGTGATTCCGTTCCTATACAATGTTAGATATTTCAAAAGTCCGATATAACAAACAGTTTAAATCATGTCATTAATTAAATCAATCTCCGGTATCAGAGGCACGATCGGTAGCCGTCAAGGGGAAGGTCTGAGTCCGCTTGACATCGTTAAATTCACTGCTGCTTATGCTGCATTTATCAAAAAGAACACAACAAAAACGTCGCGTACGATTGTAGTTGGACGGGACGCGCGGCTTTCCGGAAAAATGGTGAATGATATTGTTGTCGGAACCTTGGTCGCCATGGGATTTGATGTTGTCAACATCGGTTTGGCTACAACTCCGACTACAGAGATCGCTGTTGTCGAAGAAGGTGCTTGCGGAGGAATAATACTCACGGCCTCACACAATCCCAAACAGTGGAATGCGCTCAAACTTCTCAACGAAGATGGCGAATTTCTAAATGATGCACAAGGAAAGGAAGTCTTGAGAATGGCCGATCAGGGCGATTACAGTTTTGTCGAAGTAGATGATCTCGGTCACGAATTCACAAATACGACATACACACGCCATCATATCGAGAAGGTGCTCTCACTTGATCTTGTCGATAAAGATGCTATCGAAAAGGCTGATTTCACAGTTGCTGTCGACGCTGTCAACTCTGTAGGAGGCATTGTAATTCCACAACTCCTCCGTGAACTTGGTGTTAAAAATGTCATCGAACTTAATTGTGAGGCTACAGGAAAATTCGCGCACACTCCCGAACCGATTCCTGAAAATCTTACCGGCATAGCCGATCTGATGAAAAAGGGTGTCGCTGACGTCGGATTCGTTGTCGATCCCGATGTCGACCGCCTGGCAATCGTGATGGAAAACGGCGAGATGTTTGTCGAGGAATATACTCTGGTCGCCGTGGCTGATTATATTCTTTCAAAGACTCCGGGTGCTACAGTCAGCAATCTGAGTTCTTCGAGAGCACTGAGAGATGTCACCAAAGCTCACGGGTGTACCTACACACCGGCGGCAGTAGGAGAGGTCAACGTCGTGGCAAAGATGAAAGAGACCGGTGCAGTGATCGGAGGAGAAGGCAATGGCGGAGTCATCTATCCGGCATCACACTACGGTCGTGACGCACTCGTCGGTGTAGCGTTGTTTCTGACGCTGTTGGCAAAGAGCGGCAAGAAGGTCTCTGAGCTGAAAAAGCAATATCCGGCCTATGCAATAGCCAAAAGCAAAATAGAACTGACACCTGAAATTGATGTTGACGCGATTCTTGCAGCTGTAAAACAGAAATATGCCGATGAAACGATTACCGACATCGATGGTGTGAAAATCGATTTTGAAGATTCGTGGGTGCATCTGCGCAAATCAAACACAGAACCGATCATCAGAATCTATTCTGAAGCCCACACAATGGAAGAAGCTGAAAAGTTGGCTGATTCAATCAAATCGGTTATCAAATCGATAGCCTGAACGAATTAATTCCATAACAGAAAAAAGGAGGTCTGACGGCCTCCTTTTTTCTGTTATGGTAATTTTAGGGTCAGACAAATATGAGACTTCTCATCACCGAATCGGCCAAAAGCCATTTATCTTCAGGAATAGCGATGTTACCGTCAGTTTTGGCTATCAACAATCCGTTGGCTAAAAGCGGTTTGAGACATTTGTCGAAATGGTCATGAAACAGTTCAGGCACATCATCGGGCGATATTCCCTCGGACGTGCGTAGTGATGTGACAATCAAATCATTATATCGGTCTGATTCATCTTCCTCTTCAATGATATATGCGGTTTTTTCTGACGTTATGGCAGAGAGGTAACTCTTCAAGTCTGCCGGGTTGAAAAGCCTGTCGCGACCGTTGAAACTGTAAGCGGAAGCTCCGAGACCGATGTATCTGTCTCCCTTCCAATAGCGGGAATTATGAATCGCATGAAAACCGGGTTTTCCGAAATTGGATATCTCATAATGGTCATAGCCGGCATTGGCTGTCTGCCGGCATAATTCCGCATACATGCTTTCGATCAGGTTCTCGTCTGCCTCAGAGATCATTCCACGTTTCAACATGGCATAAAGTTTTGTGCCGTGTTCATATGAAAGCAGATAGGCTGAGAGGTGGTTTGGATTGAAACTCAACAGTTGTTTCAAGGAATCTGCCCATATGTCGGAATTTTGTCCGGGTAATCCGTATATGAGATCACAACTGAAGTTGAATTTATGGTTTCTGATCAACTCAATTGCGTTTAAGGCGTCTGCTGAAGAGTGTCGTCGGTTAATTGTTTTTAATATTCCATCGTCAAACGATTGTATGCCCATGCTGACACGCCCTACGCCATTGTCGGCATAAAATGACAGCAGATCGTCTGTGACATCTTCAGGGTTGACCTCAATCGTAAATTCCTCTAAAGAATCATAATCAAGACGATTTCTTAACCCATTGAACAGATGACTCAATGTGTTTCGCGAGAGAATTGAAGGAGTTCCGCCGCCGATATATATTGTCTTTGGCTTTCCGGTTAATTCCTCTGCTCTGAGATCCAGTTCTTTCAGCAGTGCATCAACATAAGTGTCCATGCTCGATGCGGAATTCGGCGTCGAATAAAAATCACAGTAACAGCACTTGGAGTGACAGAACGGAATGTGTATATATATCATCAGAATTGCTTGATTTTTTTATCGCATATGCCAAAAAACTTGCAATATTTGCATGCTTTGTCCGCATTTTTTGTCTGCGAAATCGGGGTTTCCGGATCAAACAGCGGATAAAGGACCCGATCAAGTTCAGACAAGAACAGTTCGTTCAACCCGATGCTGTCATGAGTTTCGTCGCTGTAGAGGTGAGTGCGGTAGTCATGTATGGGTTCGCCCTTGATAGTCATGTATTCGAACGGATCTGTAGACAGGGTCTTGAGCCTGTAGACGAAAGGCACTATCACTCCTTCATGACCGTGTTTGGCTGAGTAGGCATTGCAGTAAAGCATGAGCTGCAATAACACCTTCGACCGCTTGGAGTCGTTGATGTCAAACAACGAGCCTATTGACGGAACGGCGACGTCATCACTACCGGTCTTGTAATCAACAATTCTGATTACGGGAGAGTCTGACCATTCAGGACTTATGCGGTCAATGCGGTCAATCGATCCTTTCAAATTGATCGCGAGACGATCAGAGATGACAAGATGTTCATGGAAGTCTTCCTCACCACCGAGATATTCAAAGTTTCCGAATTCATCGCTTTCTGCTTCACGCCGCAACATTTTTATCACAAAATTCTTCATGATCTCGGCAAGAACCTCACTGTCACCCGGAAGAGAGGAAAGCCTCAGGCCGGAAGTCGGCAGCGATGATTTGTCGTGTTTGTAATACTGTGTGAGAATCGAGGCTACGACTTCATGTTCGATCACATCACTGAAGCGTCCGATAATGTCATTTATCAACGCCGGTGTAACTTTGATTTTACCGTTTTCAGTAAAACGGTTATACAGCCTGCGGGCCACATCGTGTAAAATTGTGCCGTACGTACCTTCATCGATATAATTCTTCAAGTCGTCATCGGGCCGGTAGTTCTCGACATATTGCAGATAGAAACCGAGCGGACACTCTATGTAGCGGTTAATGGCACTTGGTGAAAGCCAAGCACCGCTGCCACGAGTCTTGAAGCGGTTTATCTTTTCGATCATATCGGGAGTTTTAGCAAAACTGATCATGCGTTCGGTCTGTGCCCCTATGGCATATGATTTGACCTCGTGTGAGATTCCGGCAGGCGAATGAATGTTCAGAAGCTGATAGAGATAGCGTGACATCTCACCGACGGCACCTCCGCTTCGGGCATCATAGATCAGTTTCACACGTTTGCAGCGCGTGAGCAACCGGTAGAAATAATATGCAAAAATCGCTTCTTGATGATCAATCGTCGACATTCCGTAGGCTGAGCGCATTTCGCCCGGAATGAAAGAACGGGAGTGAATTTTGCGTGGGAAAACCTTTTCGTTCATCGACAATATGAACAGATTCTCAAAATCGAGAGCACGGGTTTCAAGAAGACCCATCACCTGAATGCCTTTCAGCGGTTCTCCGGCAAAATGGACCACTTCGCCGGTTGCCATTCGCTGTAACAGCTGAAATATGGACGACCTTGACAAAATGATGTCGTAGTTCAGCGACAGCTCTCTTATCCGTTCAAATGATTTTATGTAATTGAGAACAAAGGCATGTTCGAGTTTATCGTCACGTCCGGCTGTCAATTCTTTCAGGCGATTGAGCATCTTTTCAATATTGCGCATCGACTGTTCGAGATCCATCTCATCGAAAATGATGAAAAAATCAGCAAGTGACGGATAATCGTCTACTAAAACGCGTCGATTGAAGTTGAAGATATGAAACCGGTTAATGCGTCTGACAATCTCTTCACATTCGGTAGGAAAAGAAGCCAACAGAACGGGGTGGGCGAGAAGAGACTTGAGGTCTTCGAAATAATAGGCGGGCTCACCTTTGACTGTGCGGGTGCGATCTTGCAGTTTGATAAGATTCTTGATCAATGAGGCTACCGGTGTGTTTTTCATCGGGTAACCCATTGTTATATTCGGCCGGCCGGCCGACTGCGGAAGTGAGTAAAGCAACGGGACAAGAAGATTTTCATCCGGCAGAACCAAAGCCGTTCTGCGAGCTTTATCGCCTTTGAACTCCTCCGGGTTCTCTCCAATCAACTCTGCAAGAAGTCTCCCCGCTTCTTTTACCTGACCGAGTGCAGAAGGCACCCCAATGACACTGATTTCCGGAAAATCTGACGGGGCATGCGATGCGAAATCATAGCCGATCGATTTATCTGAAGGGAATATTTTCACATACTTGCCGACAAACTCTGCGGCAGGCGAATTTTTGCCGGTGAATGCCGGTGAATCATAATCCCAGTAAAAATCACCTTTACCGTTGTTTTTGAACCAAGTGAAAATCTGCTCTTCAGAGGTAGACAGAACATTGAAACCGACAAAAACATAACGTTTGCATGTCAGCCTCGCTTCACCACTTTTCAACATCTCCACAGCTCTTCTGTAAGCCATTCCCGAATAACACAGTCCGCGCCCGATGAGCCTTTCCCTGAACAGGCGGTAGAGTTTGTACAAGACATTCCAAAGTCGCATGAATCCGGTGAATCCGGGCGTGGTTTCCTTGTCAATGTGATTCCACATGCGGCTTTCGGCGTTGAATTTAATCGGATCGTGCCAATAGCGGTTTATTATGTTCACCTGTTCTTCAGTCAGATAATTGGCCGAAATTTCTTTAAACCGTTCGATATTGCAGAAAAGTTCTGACGCGTTGACGAGATAGCGGTCGACATCGTTGAAGTCAGAGAGGACAGATTCACCCCAAGTCAGAAATGAATCGAAATAAAGATTATCGTCACTGCCGGAATCGCGGGCAATCGTTCGGTAACAGTCATATAGCATGAACAGCTGCTCGATGCGTGATGCGGTCACGCTATGAGTGATATCAAGCACAAGCGATTCGATGTCGGTCATAGCCGGCATGACCGACATAGCCGGCATCGATTGTGTCAGATATTCGGTGAAGAAAGCAGAACACCGTTTGTTGGGAAATACAAAACAGTAGTCAATCAAAGACTCACTACGGCTGGCAACAAACGCGTCGGCAATCTGTTTTAGAAACGGGGTCATGATTTGAGAAGCAAGATTACTCGAATTGCGACATCGAAAAATACAAATTTTGAATTTGTATAACCTGAGACATCAATAATGGCATCATTAAACACGCGTCTGAGTTTCATGACATTTCTCTCGTTTATGAAACGTGCGAAATTCCTGGAGAATGCCGACTCGTCGTTGTTTAGATAGATCAACGATGACTCGTTGAGGTTGTAAATGAAATTCTCTCGCATCATTCTCTCGCAGTATTTCAAAAAAGCGAGTTGCTGCTCACGTCCGGTAGCTGCTATCTCATAAGCCCATTTTTTCAAGTCAACGATTTTTCTCTGATAGGAAAGACGCATCAGAGTGATGAACCATTGCAGGAATTTCTGTCCCATGTCAGACACACTCAATTGCTTGATCGCGTCGGTCATTGACCCGGCCGAGATGTGTGCGGTCTCATATGCTTTTTTACTGTCACATGCGTAGCGCGACATCAGGTAGCCTGCAACTTCGTCATCAGTGAAACGTTTCATCTGAATGCGCTGACATCTGGAGTATATCGTAGGCAATATCGCCCCCGGATCGTCTGAGGTCATGATGAAGATCGTGTCTCCAAACGGCTCTTCAATCAATTTCAACAGCTTGTTGGCACATTGCTCATTCATTTTTTCAGGCAACCACATCAAAATAATCTTGTATTTTGAATTATGTGCCGTATATGTGAGTTTGGAGATCAGAGAATCACTCTCGGTCACATACATGGTAGGTTTTGTGGTCGGGTCACCAAGGGCAGCAAGCCATTGGTCATAATCCATGAACAAGTCTTTGTTCAGAAAATCACGCCACTCTTCGATATAGTCGTCAGAAATTGGCGGTGTCGAAGAATTTTTCTTTTTTATGACTGGGAAACTGAAATGAGTGTCAATGTGGTTGAATGTCTGATGTTGAATGCATGAGGGACACTTTCCACAACTGTCTCCGTTTTGCTTGTCTGTGCAATGTATGTATTGGGCAAGGGCACGTGCCAGAGCAAACTTTCCGATGCCAGCACCGCCTTCAAGAAGCAGGGCATGGGGCATTCTTCCGATATCAACAAGCGTAGTGAGCCTTTTCTTTACAGAATCGTGGGCTGGTATGTCTGAGAATTTCATTTGTCAGTAGAGTTTTGCTACTACGTTCCTGACCGATTGGGTCGCGTTGTGGGAGTAGAAATGTATTGACGGCACATTGTTCTCAAGCAGTTGCTTCGATTGCGCTATACACCATTCGACTCCGACTGATTTCGCATCATCGTCGGTCTTGCATTTGAATAGCTCAGTTGCCAGCTCAAGAGGGATGTCAACCTTGAACACCTTGGGCAAAAGAGTGAGCTGATTGAGATTGATTATAGGCTTGATGCCAGGAATTATAGGCACGTCAATTCCGATTTCGCGGGCTTGCCTGACAAAATCAAAATATTTGTTGTTGTCGAAAAACATCTGCGTGACGACGTAATCGGCACCGGAATCGACCTTAGCCTTGAGCCACATCAGATCAAGTTGCATGTTTGGCGACTCTTCATGTTTCTCCGGATAACCGGCCACGCCATATGAAAACGGTTCACCGGTGACTATATCCATTGCTGTTCCGTCAATAAACAATCCTTTGTTGAATGCGTTTACCTGAAGTTGCAGTTCACTCGCGTGGGCATGGCCATCGGGATTGGCAATGAACCGCGGATCATGTTTCGCTTTATCGCCCCTGAGCAGAAGCAAGTTGTTTATTCCCAGAAAATTCAGGTCAATTAACGCGTACTCAGTCTCGGTTTTTGAATATCCCGAGCAAATTATGTGGGGAACAGCCGGAATGTGATAACGGTGTTGAATGGCTGCCGCCACGGCCACGGTGCCCGGACGGGAACGCTCGGTGACTTTCCGATAGAGACCATCGGAAGTCGATTTGTAGAGCATCTCGCTACGGTGAGTCGTTATGTTGATATATGCCGGATCATACTCTACCAGACTGTCTACATTATTGAACAACCGATCGATGCCTTTGCCCTTGAGCGGAGGTAAGACTTCAAATGAAAATGATTTGCCCTTTCGGGCTGCAATGATTTCTGGAATAGTCATTTTTAACGTATTGGAGCTTTTTGCGAGCTTTTGAATTAAAAAGTTGGAGTGTCCCGGTCTTGAATGTCGGGCAAGTCTCATGAAAGGCAGCTGTTGTCAGCAGCGTTCAAACTGCATACAAAGATATGAATCTTATGATGAATCTGCAAGAAGTTTTGTTTTTTGTAGAACAAAATCGGCGAGGATCGTCTGATAGATAAATAAAATTTAGTAAATTTGCGAAATAAAACTTCAAAAATGACAGAAGACCTCGAATCTACACTTGACACTCCCGACGATATTCAATATGGCGAAGATGCGATACGCACGCTTGACTGGAAAGAACATATCAGGCGTCGCCCCGGCATGTATATCGGCAAACTTGGCGACGGAACCAACAGCGATGACGGCATCTATGTGTTGCTGAAAGAAGTGCTTGACAACTCTATTGATGAATACATGATGGGGTTCGGACGGCAGATTGTCGTTGACGTGACTGAAACGACGGTTACGGTAAGGGATTTCGGCCGCGGCATTCCATTAGGCAAAGTGGTTGAAGTCGCAGCAAAGATGAATACCGGAGGTAAATATGATTCAAAAGCATTCAAAAAATCGGTAGGTCTTAACGGTGTCGGCCTGAAAGCGGCCAACGCGTTGTCAGAGTGTTTCATTATCTCGTCATTCAGAGACGGGCAGATGAAACGTGCGGTTTTTGTAAAGGGTGAAGTCACTGAAGAGACACCGGTGACGGAGTGCGATGAGCCGAACGGCACATTCGTTCAGTTCACCCCCGACAATTCGATTTTTGTCGATTACCGCTATCGTGAAGATCTGATTCTGCCGTTGCTCAAGAATTACACCGTTCTCAACACCGGGCTTACGATTGTCTTCAATGGAAAGAAATTTGTTTCCAGAAACGGTTTGCTCGATCTGTTGAAAGAGAATATGACGAACGACCCGCTTTACGCGCCAATCTATCTCAAAGGAGAGGATATCGAGATCGCATTCACCCACACAAGTCAGTATGGAGAGGAATATTATTCGTTTGTCAATGGCCAGCACACCACACAGGGCGGTACACATCTGACCGCATTCAAGGATGCATTCGGGCGCACGTTGAAAGATTATTATGGCAAATCATTTGAATACATCGACACTCGAAACGGAATCGTCGCTGCCATTGCGATAAAGGTCGAGGAGCCGGTTTTCGAATCCCAGACAAAGACAAGACTCGGATCGCGCGACATAGGACCCGACGGTCCGACGGTGGCGAAATTCATAGGCGATTTTGTCAAGCGCGAACTTGACAACTATCTGCATAAAAATCTCGACATAGCGAATGCTATATTGAAGAAAATTCAGGAGAACGAGCGTGACCGCAAGTCAATGGCCGGTGTGACAAAGCAGGCGCGGGAGAAAGCAAAGAAACTTGCCATCAACAATCGCAAGCTTCTTGACTGCCGCGTTCACCTAAGTGACACCAAGGGCGACTCTGAGAAACGCATGGCCTCCTCCATTTTCATAACAGAGGGCGACTCGGCTGCAGGTTCGATCACAAAAATCAGGAATGTGGAGACCCAGGCTGTTTTTTCGTTACGAGGCAAACCTCTGAACACTTATGGCATGCCTCTGGGTGAGGTTTATAAGAATGACGAGTTTGCATTGTTGCGTGCCGCGCTCAACATCGAAGATTCAATCGATGATCTACGATATAACAATGTGATCATAGCGACCGATGCCGATGTCGATGGCATGCACATAAGGCTTTTGTTGCTGACTTATTTCTTGCAATTCTGTCCGGAACTTGTCAAAATGGGACATGTGTATGTTCTCCAGACTCCTCTTTTCAGAGTCAGGAATAAAAAAACATCGAAACGTCAGGGCGGTGCGAGAAACAAGAGTAAAGGTATTCCCGAAGATACATATTACTGTTACAGCGATGAAGAGCGCGTGGCGGCCATCAACAAACTTGGAACAAACGCAGAGATAACCCGATTTAAAGGTCTTGGCGAAATATCTCCCGAGGAGTTCCGCGATTTCATCGGTCCTGACATGAGGGTTGACAAAGTCACTCTGAGGAGAGATGACGGTGTGGCACGTCTGCTCGAATTTTATATGGGTAAAAATACATCGGAGCGTCAGAACTTTATCATTGAGAATCTCGTTATAGAAGACGATTCACAAATCTCTTGAAAATGGACAGACAACGCATCGCATTATTTCCGGGGAGCTTCGATCCGTTCACTCTCGGGCATCTCTCGGTAGTGGAGCGCGGCTCCAGGCTGTTTGACAGGATTATTGTAGCGGTGGGGGTCAACAGTGTGAAAATTCCGACACAGGATGTTGACGACCGCATCAGCTCAATCAAGGAAGTCGTGTCAAGGTTCAGTAATGTCGAAGTGGCCGCATATGACGGATTGACCGTTGAAGCCTGCCGCAAATATGGGGCTGAGTTTATTTTGCGTGGAGTAAGAACCATTTCTGATTATGAGTATGAGCGTAACATGGCTGATGTCAACCGCGATCTCGCCGGGATTGAGACAGTTTTGCTATACTCTCTTCCCGAACATTCGTCGGTCAGCTCTTCAATGGTGAGAGAGTTGCGACGCTATGGCGTTGATGTATCGAAATATTTACCTGATTTGCAGAACAGATAAGATTTTATATATTTGATGAAAAAAATTGTATTTTCAGCGGCTTTGGCAATCATGTCAATGCCTTTCATGTCAGGACAAAACTTTGATCCGGCAAAGAAGCTGATCATGGCCGAGCGTCTGATCAATTCATATTATGTCGATTCAATACCGGAATCAAATATGGTCGAAAAGGCGATTGTCGCGATGCTCAAGACTCTCGATCCACACTCGTTGTATTCGGATGCGGCGGAGACCAAGGAGCTCACGACTCCGCTTCAAGGTAATTTCAGCGGCATCGGCATACAGTTCAATATGCTTAACGACACACTCTATGTGATTCAGACAATTGCCGGAGGTCCATCTGAAAAAGTGGGACTCAGAGCAGGTGACCGCATACTTTCGGCCAATGACTCGATTATCTCAGGTGTCAAACGTCAGAATTCGTCGGTTATGGGCATTTTGCGTGGTCCAAAAGGCACTCCGGTCAATGTGAGAGTGCTCAGACGTGGAGAGGCAGAACCGATAGATTTCAGAATAATACGAGATGATATTCCGATGGAAAGTGTCGATGTCGCCTATATGGCTGATCCAACGACCGGATATATCAAGGTAACGCGATTTGCGGAGACTACACCCGAGGAGTTCAGAAGAGCCCTCGAGAAACTGAAGAAGCAGGGTATGTCCAATCTGATCATCGATCTTGAAGATAACGGAGGCGGATATATGGGTGCAGCCGTAGACCTCGCAAGTGAGTTTCTCAAGAAAGGAGATGTGGTTGTCTCGACCAAAGCTCCGAGAATGGGCTCGGAAGTTGATTATGACGTGAAAAAACCAGGTGTCATGCAAAACGGACGTTTGGTCGTTATGGTCAACCAGTACAGCGCCTCTGCTTCAGAGATACTCTCAGGCGCGATACAAGACAATGACCGTGGCCTGATAGTTGGACGCAGAACATTCGGCAAAGGTTTGGTTCAGCGTCCTTTCCCATTTCCCGATGGTTCGATGATCAGACTGACGGTCGCGCGATACTTCACTCCTTCTGGCCGCACGATACAGAAACCTTATACAAAAGGAGAGGGAGACCAATATGAGCTTGACATGCTCAACCGTTATGAATCAGGTGAGTTCATGAACGCCGACAGCATTCATTTCGCTGACTCACTGAAGACAGAGACCTTACGCAACAGACGCACGATCTATGGTGGGGGAGGCATAATGCCCGATGTTTTTGTTCCGGTCGACACGACTGGCTACAGCAGATATTACCGTGATCTTGTGGCAAAAGGCATCCTTAACCGCTACTGCATCGAATATGTCGACAACCACAGGGAACAACTGCGGAAGACATATAAGACAGAAGAGGCTTTCATCAATCAATTTGAAGTCAGTGGACAAATGACCGACGACCTGATCAAAATGGCAACGGGAGACTCGATAAAATATGATCCCGAACAATTCAGCCGCTCGAGAGAAACGATTGAGACCATAATGAAGGGACTTATCGGCCGTGGAGTGTTTGATAATTCGACATATTCACGTGTTGTCAACAAAATCAACCCTGTATTCAGGGAAGCTCTCGGCCTCATCAATGATAAACAGCGTTACTCGTCGCTGTTGACCGGAGAAGCTGCCAAATGAATGAAAAAGTGGCAAAACGCGTGATTGCAGACTCATTATTGCTCTAATTCTAAAAAAATTAGCTTGATAATTGTTCGTAATTAAAAAAAAAGTGCGATATTTGCACTTGCAAAATTAAACGGCCTTGATTTGCCGTCTTATCCAATTGTCAATCACACGTTTATTGCAAACAATATAAAATATAAAAAAAGAAATGACTAAAGCTGACATTGTTAACGAAATAGCCAAGACCAAGGGTCTTCCCAAAGAAATGGTCCTTCAGGCTGTTGAAGCATTCATGGAAGTAGTAAAGGATTCTCTTTCAAAAGGTGAAAATGTATATCTCCGCGGTTTCGGAAGCTTCATTCTGAAAACCCGTTCGGAGAAAACTGCTCGCAACATATCAAAAAACACAACGATCATCATCCCCGAGCATCGCATACCCGCCTTCAAACCTTCTGATGCTTTCAAGAACGAGGTTCGTTAAACATTGCACCGACGAGAATAATCATCATTAATATTAATCCTTTAATTTTCACCCAAAATGCCCAGCGGAAAGAAAAGAAAAGGCCATAAGATGGCAACACACAAACGTAAGAAACGTTTAAGAAAGAATCGCCACAAGAAGAAATAATCTTCAATAAACGGCCAATGACGCTATACAAGAACAAACTTTCATACGGGGAAGTGAATGTTTCGACTCTCTGCCGTTGAAGTTTGTTCTTTGCGTTTATCAATCAACCCTATTGTTTAATCAATTGATCTAAGCCCGATGAGAAGCGAACTTATAGTAGACGTACAATCATCGGAAGTGTCAATAGCACTTCTTGAAGATTCACGGCTCGTCTCGTTGCAGAAAGAGTCGCGTAATCTTGCCTATGCGGTGGGAGACATATATCTGGCAAAAGTGAAAAAGCTGATGCCCGGTCTCAACGCCGCGTTCATCAACGTCGGATATGAGAAAGACGCATTTCTCCACTACTTAGATCTTGGCTCACGATTTTCGACATACTCCAAATTCATCAAGGAGTTGCTCGAAGACAAAAAAAAGATTCCCCAGCTCTCGAAAATCAAACTTCTGCCTGATATAGACAAACACGGCACTGTATCAGACCAATTGACGGCGGGTCAGGAACTACTGGTTCAGATTGTAAAAGAACCTATTTCGTCTAAAGGTCCGAGGCTGACAACAGAAATTACATTTACCGGCCGATATCTGGTGCTGATTCCATTCAGCGATAAAATCTCGATCTCACAGAAGATCAAGACATCGGAAGAAAAAGTGCGTCTACGTCAGCTGATCGAGTCTATCAAACCAAAAAACTTCGGTGTGATCGTAAGAACATCAGCCGAGGGTAAAAAAGTTGCCGAGCTCAACCATGAGTTGAAAACGCTTGTCGAATGTTGGGAATCTACAATTGCAAAAGCGCAGAAAGCAGAAGTACCGTCACTCATTTTTGAGGAAGAAAGCCGCATTGTCGGCGTGTTACGCGACATTTTCAGTCCTACATTTGAAGAGATTCAAGTCAATGATTCTGAAATCAAGGAACAGATTGTCAAATATGTCTCGCTGATAGCCCCTGAACGAAAAAATATCGTAAAACTCTACACCGACGATCAGCCGATTTTTGATCATTTCAACATAACGAAACAAATCAAATCATCGTTTGGAAAGACCGTGTCGTTCAGATCTGGGGCGTATATAATCATTGAGCACACCGAAGCATTGCATGTCATCGACGTCAACTCGGGCAACAGGGCAAAAGCGACGAATGATCAGGAAAGCAATGCCCTCGAGGTAAATCTCAGAGCTGCAGATGAAATAGCCCGCCAACTGAGATTACGAGATATGGGAGGTATCATTGTGATTGACTTCATCGACATGAATAAGGCGGAACACCGCCAGAAGCTCTATGAGCACATGCGCGAGATCATGGCCAATGACAGGGCACGTCACAACATTTTGCCACTAAGCAAATTCGGACTGATGCAGATAACCCGACAGAGGGTAAGACCTGCACTTGACATAATCACAACAGAGGCATGTCCGTCTTGTTTCGGAAAGGGCGAAGTTCAGCCGTCGCTGTTATTCACCGACACCCTGAAAGAAAAAATCGAATATCTGGTGAAAGATCTTGCGATGGAAGATTTCATCATCTATGTCCACCCCTATGTCGATGCGTTTCTCAAAAAGGGGTTGATCTCACTTGCCACAAAATGGCGTTTCGCGCTTGGAGGCAAGTTCAAGATTCTTCCCGATCAATCATTGGCATATCTCCAATATCGCGTAGTTGACAAAGACCGTAACGAAGTTGACATCAAGGAGGAGAAAGACCTCGAGACTTCAGCGACCAAATCAAAATCAAAAGCCAAGACCCGTGGAAATGATGCCTAATTTTTCATCAATCCGCTAAAATAAACGGCTTCCGTCATGTTTGTGATGGAAGCCGCTTTTTTATGACCAGGTTTTGTCGCTTTTATCTTTCAGACATGCCAATTTCTGCCGCAGCACCTGTCGTGGGATCAAAAATGAGGTATATCGGTTCTTTTTTGTCGGTAAACGAGTTGGGATTCAGTCCATAGACAATGCCGAACTGGGCAATATCGACCCGTTTGTCGGCGACTGGATCTCCGTCAAACGAAATTGTGACGTCGGCTTTTCCGGGAATGCAATAAGCAAATCCGTTTTTAGGAAACGGCAACTCGACACCTTTTTCATTGACCGGCATTTTGCCTCGTTCAGTAACTTCAAGCGATAAAGTCAGCGGAGCACCAGACAGATCGTCGGCGTCGACCAACCCTTCGGTTGCCGATACACGGGCTATGATCTGATCGGTCACATCTTCGGTCGGATCGTATGTGATTGTCGTGACATCCGTAGACACTTGTGTCGTTCCGGCAAACATGGCAACCAATGCCGCTTCTTGTGCGGCGATATTGTCCATTACAATCTGCATAGCCTTTCCGTCGGGCGGCATAGTCTCCGATTGTCCGGTTATGAGATCGGTTCTTGACTGTCTGAGCGCGTATATCTGGGCAGCTGCAAGCTCGGCTCTTTTTGCACTTGATTGACTCTGAAGCATCTCCTCGCTTATCACTTGTCGTGCGGCAGGGGTTTCAAGCGGAGTGGGAGAGGCTTCGACAGCCTCGGGCAATTCAACCGTTTCGTTCTGGAATATCTTATCGGTATTTATTGCCATAGGTAGATTCTCATCATTGATTGTCATGTAGACCTGCGCTCCAGGTTTGAACTGAACCACATAACGGCGGTCGGCGTCGGCTATTCCTCGCGTTTTGATTGTCACGCTTTTCACCTTCACCGAACTTGACGGAGCGGTTACGGGATCTTCAATGTTGAGATAGCGTTTTGCATATTTGTAATATTCGCCCGGCGTGTTTACTGTTGTTTCGGTCTCAACAGTAATATCAAGCAGTGTTTTGGGCAATGTGTAAACAATGCCATAGTCGTTTGCTTTTGTGGCTGAAAGCTTTTGTGTAGTCTGTGCCACTCCGGTTATGCTTGTCAAAGCAAGCAGAGCTGCAATGGTAGATGTTCTATTTTTCATGTTTACAAAGATTTAGCACATTGTTAGTTTAATGGCTTTTCCGACATTGGCTGCGATGTCGGTGGCAGTCACGCCATAAATTCCGTTTTCCTCTTCGGCAAGTTCTCCGGCCCGTCCATGAATGAAAACGGCCATTAACGACGCGATTTCGGGCAAATAGCCTTGGGCAAGGAAAGCTGTGAGAATTCCGGTCAGACAATCTCCTGATCCTGCCGTCGCCATTGCCGGTGTGCCAGAGGAATTGAAGTAGACCTTTCCGTCAGGACGGATTATGGCGGTGAAATGACCTTTTAGAATGATGAATATATTGTAGGCATTGGCCATTTCGATAGCTTTTTTCAAACGTGCTTCTGCCGACGGCTGCACTCCGAACAGGCGGTCGAACTCACCAGCGTGGGGAGTGATAATTGAAAGAACGGGAATACTGTTAAGCATTCCGGGCCTCATTGAAATACAATTCAGCGCATCGGCATCGAGTACCACAGGCCTTTTTGTAGCGACAAGGAAATCTTCAAGTGCGGCAACTGTCATTTCATGAGTTCCGAGACCGGGGCCAATCGCAATGGCGTTATATTCATGTTTCAGGTTGATACGGCTGGTTACAAAATCATTTTTATCGTAGTCGAACAGGGCATCGGGAACGGAGGTCTGGATTATGTTGAATCCACATCTTGGCGAGACTACCGTAAGTTTTCCGACTCCGGCTCTGACAGCAGCCTTGGCAGCTATGACAGCAGCACCCATCATTCCGTAGGAACCGGACACAATGGCCGCTGATCCGAAGTCAGCTTTTGAACAGAACGGATTGCGACGTTTCAGCTTTCGTCTCACATCTTCGTCTTCGACAAGATAGAATGACGGGAATGTGGAGGCTATGGCCTTCGCACTAAGCCCAATGTCGAGTATTTTCCATTCACCGACGAGTTCAAAATTGTCTTTTATGAAAAATGCTATGTGCGGAAACTGAATTGCCAGTGTCAGATCGGCATGAATTATATTTCGGTTTATCGAGTTTGAATTCCAATCGCCAAACAAACCTGAGGGCACGTCGATTGAAATGACTGTCGCTTTCGACTCATTGATATACCTGACCAGAGCCATGAACCCTCCTGAGAGAGGTTCTCTGAGTCCAGAGCCAAAAAGACCGTCAACGACAAGATGAGATTTCTGCAAATCGGGGAGAGAGAAGTTGGTGACTATTTCAGTGAAATCTATTTCCGGAAGTTCAAGCAGACGGTCGCGCGATGCAGCGCAGTCTTTGCTGAGTTTGTCACCTCCAATGTTAAACAGAAATATTTTAGGATTGAACCCTTTGTTAATCAACAGTCTGGCTGCAGCAAGCGCATCTGCGCCATTGTTGCCCGGACCTGCGAAAATCGCCATTGGCTTAGACGGGAGCCATCGCTCTGTGATTTCAGCGACGACACCCTCTGCCACGCGCTCGATGAGCTCAAGCGACGGCACGCCCTCCACTTCAATCGTATATCGGTCTATTTCACGAATTTCTTCTGTTGTGAATATCTTCATATCTTCGTTTATTTTGGGGTCGTTTGTGTCAAACGTCAAGGGAGATGCTATTGTTCGTGGTCGTTTTCAGTGACATCGGCATCCGGCAAATAATCTTGTGGAATGGATTTTGTGGCTTTGGCTCCGAGTTTGCGAATTTTCTCAGCCTTGTCGGTCAACGTTCCACGTCCCGTAGATAGTTTGCTCATCGCGCTGTCATAAGCGTCGCGAGCTTTGTCAAGAGCCTTTCTGATACTTTCCATATCGTCAAGAAATCTGACAAACTTGTCGTACATACGTCCGCTCTCGAGCGCGATTTCTGTACTGTTCCTGATTATCTTGTCTTGATTCCACATCTGTGCAACCAGACTGAGAACAGTAAGCAGGTGAGTCGGGGAAAGAATTATGACTTTTCTGTCAAATGCATATTGCCATAGAGATGTGTCGGTTTGCATGGCCGAAATATAGGCCGGTTCGTTTGGAATGAACATGAAAACAAACTCCATCTGCCTGTCACCGATATAATCTTGATATCTCGCGCGTTGAAGTTCGTCGACATGTTTTCTGACCGACAGAACGTGGTCTTTGGCACGGCGTTTCTGCTCATCGGCGTCATCGGCATTCACCATATCGACAAAAGCGGTGAGCGAGACTTTGGAATCAATGACGACACACCGGTTTCCGGGATAATTCACCACGACATCGGGTCTCAGACCGCGTCCTTCATCGTTTCTCAAGGTTCGGCCAGACCCGTCGGCAGTCTGCTGTACAGTGAAGTGCACGCCTTTTTGCAATCCGGAGCTCTCAAGTATCGATTCAAGAATCATCTCGCCCCAGTCACCCTGAATCTTAGCTTTACCTCTGAGTGCCTGAGTGAGATCACGAGCCTCGGTGTTAAGCGATTCGTTAAGTTGCCTGAGTTCGGCAATCCGCGTCTCAAGAGTGACCCTCTGCTTGGTTTCTTCGATGAAGTTGTCTTCGATTCGTTTTTTGAAGTTGTCGATGTTTTCACGCAATGGAGCGAGAATTTCTTCAAGCCGCGACTCGTTGGCTGTTCTGAACTGTTCAGAGTTTGATTTCAATATCTGATCGGCCAAGCTCTTGAACCGCAGCTCATTTTCACGTTCGGCTTTAACCTTTTGTTCATCACTCATCTGCAACCGTGTTTTCAAAGACGCATTCTCTGCTTCAACCTGCCTCAGTGTCGCAAGTTGCTCTTTCAGCTGGTCGTTTTCTTCTTTCACTGAATGTGCGAACTGGATCTCGCTTCTCAGACGGGCATTCTCTTCGCGAAAGTCAGCGGTCTGCTGCTGTAAGACAGTTTGTTTTTTCGCCAAAGAATAAGCGATGAAAACACAAACGATGACGGCCAGTGTCAATATGATGGTTATTGTAGTCATGTGATTCTAATATTCAAATACAAAATTACTAAAAATAAAGAGACCTTTCACAGTCAAGTCAAAAAAAACAGCATCAATGTCATGCTGCCACTGATGAAAAATTAAATCACTCTGACGTTTGAAAAGTCAACCTGTTTTCGTACCTTTGCAATATAAATGATGAAACAATTATGAAAAGGATAGGTATAATAGCCGTATTATTGGCTTTGATATCACTTGCGTCTGTGTCACAAGAGACCAACCGCACATATTTCTTATATCCGTCACCTCCAGAGTCGATGACCAATTTCTATCAGCGTTGTAATTTCATGACAGACCGGTTCTGGGACAATTGCAACTTGAAATCTGCGTTTTCGTCGCGCGTTAAAATGAAAGGTGCGTTTGAGGACTATATCTCAATCGCGGCTCATGCGACAGTAGACACGGTCATGATGTCGTTTGACAAACTTATCAAGGAGGTGTCAAAAACACCAAAGAACCTTCTCACGCTGGGGGAGATTGCCGAGGAGTGTCTGTATTCCGACAGTGCGCAGTTCAAGAGTGAGCAAATGTATCTGCCATTTGCTCAAGCTGTGGCCGACTGCCGGAAATTATCGTCGGCTGACCGTGCACGGTTTGCCCGTCAGGCAAAGATTCTGAGCAACTCTCAGGTAGGAATGATCGCACCCGACATTGAGTTCACCCGTCGCGACGGCAGCAAAGGTCATCTTAACGATGTTGCCGGACGGATAATTTTGTTTTTCAACGACCCTGATTGCGATGAGTGCAACATGTTGATGGTCAGACTGAGTGCCGATTATAATCTCAAACAGCTGCATGAACGCGGCTATCTCACGCTTGTTAGCATTTATCCGGGAGAAGCCGATGAAGAATGGAAAAACCGTGTCATGGACTATCCAGAGAACTGGGTTGTCGGAGCGTCGGCAAATGTAGATGAATTATTTGATCTCGAAAGCACTCCGGTGATTGTCTATCTGACACCCGACCACAAGATTCTGTCAAAAGACATTGACCATGAGCGATTGCTCGAAATGATCAGGATACTCAATTCAAAGACAAAAGCCGGGTCATGAGAATCGCTATGTTGATTTCAGGCGGTGTCGACAGTGCGGTCGCGGTTCACCGTCTTGTAGAGGAGGGCCATGATCTGCATCTCTTTTACATTAGAATAGGTCTTGACACCGACGAAGGAGACTGCTCGGCCGATGAAGACATCGAGATGTGTCAGTTGATAGCACGTCGATATGGTCTGCCGTTAGATGTCGTGTCTCTTCATGAGGAATATTGGGAAAACGTAATGGAATATGCATTGCGTACTGTCAGACAGGGTTTGACTCCCAACCCCGACATCATGTGCAACAAAATGATCAAATTCGGTTTTTTTGAACGCAGGTGGGGTCATGAGTTTGACAAGACAGCGACAGGGCACTATGCGACGACAACTGTCGAAGATGATCTCATCTATCTTTCGACAGCAGCAGACAAGGTGAAAGATCAAACCGATTTTCTCGCGCAGATTGACTACCAGCAGCTGTCACATCTGATGTTCCCTATCGGAGATCTGCCGAAATCGAGAGTCAGGGAGATTGCCATTCAATCAAATATGCCCAATGCATTCAGAAAAGACAGTCAGGGAATCTGCTTTCTCGGCAAAATCAACTACAATGATTTCATCAGACGTCATCTCGGAATTAAAAAAGGGCCGATTATCGAAATTGAAACAGGACGGAAAATTGGTGAGCACAACGGTTTCTGGTTCCATACGATAGGACAGCGCAAGGGGCTCGGACTAAGTGGCGGTCCATGGTATGTTGTCAAGAAAAACGTCAGAGACAATGTGATCTATGTCTCCAACGGGTATCATACAGAGAAACAATACGGAACTTTGCTCCACCTTGATGAAATGCATTTCATCACAAAAGATCCGTGGGCTGAGCAATGTGACAGTGTGGAGATCACATTCAAGAACCGTCACATGCCTGATTTCATGAAGGCTACACTCACACGTATCGGTGAAGGTCAATATGTCATCGACAGTGAGACTCCGGTGCAGGGAATAGCCCCGGGTCAGTTCGCTGTCATTTATGACCGTAAATCGAAATTGTGTTACGGCAGCGGTGTCATATCCGGACAAGATCCGTCAAAAATCAAACTGTGACCATGGAGAGACGCATCAGATTAAAAGTTCTCGGCATATCTTACAGCCAACTTCAGTCGGGAGCGTATGCATTGATTCTTGCCGAAGTGAACGGTCCGCGACGCATTCCGGTTGTCATCGGAGCCTCCGAAGCCCAGTCTATAGCGATCAAACTCGAGGGGATCATACCTCCGCGCCCGATGACACACGATCTGTTTGTCAGTTTCACCCATGCTTTCGGAGTCGCGTTGAAAGATGTCTTCATCTATAAATTTGAAGATGGCATTTTCTCATCGGAACTGACTTTTACCGACGGCAGCCGTCAGATCGTTCTCGACTCACGCACGTCAGATGCCATCGCGATCGCGATCAGATCAAAGGCCCCTATCTATACTACTCCCGAAATCCTCGAGGAAACAGGCTTTGTCATAGAGGAGCATTTAGATGATGGTCAACCCATTGAAGAAGAAACCACACCGGCATCAGAGGCTGAGACAGAAGATATTTTTTCAAAGGAACCGAAACTTGAAAATTACACCATTGAGGAACTTGAACGCACGCTTGCCCAACACATCGAGATGGAGGAGTATGAACAGGCGGCACGTATCAGCGATATTCTGAACCGGAAGAAAAATGAAAATAAAAACGAATAGTTGAATCTAACCTTAAAACTCTGATTATGAAAAGTATTCAAGTCCGTCTTGCTGCATTAGGTTTTCTTGAATTTGCAGTCTGGGGCTCTTATCTCGTATCATTAGGTCTATTTCTGGGATCAGTCGGACTGGGAGACTATGTATTCTGGTTCTACACAGTTCAAGGCATTGTCTCTCTGTTCATGCCGGCGTTGGTCGGTATCATTGCAGACAGGTATGTTCCCGCACAGAAAATGATGAGCCTTTGTCACATTCTTGCAGGCGGCTTCATGTTCGCAGCCGGGTGGTATGCGATGAGGGCAGGCAGTGAAATAGAGTTCGGACCGCTATTCACACTATATACGGTTTCGGTCGCATTTTTCATGCCGACGATCGGGTTGAACAACTCGGTGGCATTCAACGCTTTGTCGCAAGCTAATCTTGACACAGTCAAGGCTTTTCCACCGATCAGGGTATTTGGTACGGTGGGATTCATCGTTGCAGAACTGTTCGTGAACTTTGTCAAGATCGACGGTGTGGCAATACAGAATACCTATTGCCAGTTGTTCACTTGCGGAATCGTCAGTGTCGTGTTGGCTTTTTACTCGTTGACAATGCCGCAGTGTCCGATAAACCGCCAGGCCTCAAAGTCTCTGGCAGAGTCGCTCGGACTCAACGCATTTAAACTATTCAAGCGCAAAGAAATGGCTATATTTTTCATTTTCAGTATGTTGCTCGGCGTGTCGCTTCAAATCACCAACAGTTATGGAACGATGTTTATCGAGCATTTCAAATTTGTGGAACAATATGCCAATGACTATTTCGCTTCAAACCCGACATTTCTGATATCGCTTTCCCAGTGTAGCGAGGCATTGTGCATTTTATTGATTCCGGTTTGTCTCCGAAAGTTCGGCATCAAGGGTGTGATGCTGATCGCGATGTTCGCGTGGGTGTTACGATTCGGATTTTTCGGTCTCGGAAACACAAGTACCTCAGGAGTCTGGCTGCTGATGATGTCATGTATAGTCTATGGAGTGGCGTTTGACTTCTTCAACGTTTCTGGTGGTCTTTTCGTGGATCAACAGACACCTGCATCATTGAGATCTTCAGCCCAGGGTCTCTTCATGATAATGACAAACGGAATCGGGGCTTCTCTTGGAACATGGATCGCCGGGACGTTTGTCATAAACAAAAATGTTTTTGCCACCGGCCTGGATGCGGTTCAGCAACTCGAAGGTTGGAGAGTTTCATGGTTCACCTTCTCTGCATACGCTCTTGTCGTGGCAGTCTTGTTCATGATCTGCTTCAGAAATCCGAAAAACGGAATTGAAGGAAATGACGACATGAAGAAAGTTGAAGAAGACACAGAGTCTGCACCTGAAGGTTTCATCAACGGCTGATCTGGTTTGTCATGATTCAGTTTTATGCACCTGACATAGAGTCGACCCTGACATTGCCTGAAAGTGATTCCGGACATGCAGTCAAGGTTCTGAGAATGCAGACCGGCGATGAGTTGTCAGTTGTCGACGGTCACGGTTTCAGATACAGGTGTCGTCTGACCGATGCCCATTCAAAGAGAGCCCGTGTGGAAATTATCGAAAAGGCTGAATTGAAGCCTTATTGGTCTGGAAAGATTACAATAGCTGTAGCCCCGACCAAACACATGGATCGTATTGAGTGGCTTGTTGAAAAACTGACAGAAATAGGAGTTGACAAGATTGTAATGCTCAAATGCCGCTATTCGGAGCGGAAGGAGATCAAAGTAGACCGACTTGAAAAGATCGCCGTATCGGCAATGAAGCAGTCATTGAAAGCCAATATGCCTGAAGTCACAGAAATGATGAAGTTTCAAGATTTCTGCAAGAACGACACATCGGAACAACGTTTCATCGCCTATTGTGCTCCCGAGATACCCCGTCGGTTGCTTACTCAGGTGTTTCAGCCCGGTTTGTCGACAACCGTTCTGATCGGGCCGGAAGGTGATTTCTCGGCCGAGGAGATCGAAATGGCTCTTGATGCCGGATATAAGCCGATTTCGTTGGGCGAAGCCAGGTTGCGTACCGAGACAGCCGCATTGGTGGCATGTGACACCATACATATAATGAATTCAATTTAAACAGAACCCAAATGCAAGAAATAACACAATATCTAAATTCATCAAAAACAGACAACTTCTTTCTGCTTGCCGGTCCATGTGTGATCGAGGGAGAGCAGATGGCGATGGACATCGCCGGTTATGTAAGTGAAATAGCGGTCAGACTCGATGTCCCTTATGTTTTCAAAGGCAGCTACCGAAAGGCCAATCGTTCCAGACTCGATTCTTTCACAGGTATTGGAGACATCGAGGCGTTGGAAATCTTAAAGAAGGTTCGAGACACTTTCGGCATTCCGGTAGTGACCGACATTCACTCGGCGGCCGAAGCCGAGATGGCTGCAGCCTATGTCGATATTCTCCAGATACCGGCATTTCTGTGTCGTCAGACCGACCTGCTGCTTGCAGCTGCCGCCACAGGCAAAATGGTCAATATCAAAAAGGGACAGTTTCTGTCACCTGGTTCAATGAAATTTGCTGTTGAGAAGGTCAGGGAGGCCGGAAATGACAAAGTGGCGATAACCGAACGCGGTACAACATTCGGCTATCAGGATCTTATCATTGACTACCGTGGCATACCCGAAATGAAAAAGAACGGTTGTCCGGTGATTCTTGACATAACCCACTCGTTGCAACAGCCTAACCAATCGGCAGGTGTGACAGGCGGTCGTCCAGATCTGATAGAGACGGTTGCCAGAGCAGGCATAGCCGTAGGCGTTGACGGGCTTTTCATCGAAACTCATCCGAATCCGTCAGTGGCAAAAAGCGATGGTGCCAACATGCTCAAGCTTGACCTTCTGCCCTCATTGCTCGAGAATCTTACGGTTCTGCGTCGCGCGGTAAACGAAATCAAACAAGAGCCTGTTTAGTAGAGATGAAAAAAATCAGTTATTTCCTGCTGTCATTAGCCGCTATTACAGGTGCCGCAAATATGCATGCCCAGACAAGTGCGGACAAAATGTCAGAGGCTGTCATGGGAGTTTATGAAAAGTTATTGAAGGAAGATTCCAATGACTATGAGACTTATTTCAGACGTGCGGGCGAGTTTTACCGGCGTAACCAGTATCTCAGAGCACTGTCAGATATAGACAAAGCATTGGGACTCACGCCCGAAACTGAGAAAGAATTGCGGTTTCAGGAGTTGTGTCTACGGTCTAACATCTATCAGATGACCGACAGGAAGAAGGACGCACTTTCAGATTTGAATGCAGCCAATGTGATAAAGGCCGATGATTACAGTATCGTTTATCTGAAGGCCAATCTTGAATATGAGCTTGGCGATTACACCGCAGCAAAGAATGATTATAGAAAATTGCTCCGGCTCAACTCACGCAGTGTTGAGGCTTTGGTCGGGTTGTCGCGTGTGGCGATCAAAGAGCGTAATCTCGGACTTGCCAACGATTATATCAACCAGGCGGTTGATCTCGATCGTAATTCGAGTGAGATCTATGTAAGACGAGCCACAGTCAGACGTGAGCTGGAGAATCTGAATGGAGCGGTTGAGGATCTTCTTGTCGCTATCAGTCTTGACAGTTCGAACTCGCGTGCGTTTCGTCTGTTGACCGAAATAGGACGAGAAAATTATCCGGCTGTCATCTCAGGAATCAGCACTGTCATCTCTCAGGTTCCCGAACAGGGCATGTTCTATTATATCCGCGCCAATGTCGCCCAAGATCATTTTCATTTTGTCCAGGCACTTGACGACTATCGTCATATAGTGGCTGAAAACTTATATGACTACCCCGGCATCTATCGTTCAATGGCAGAATGCTATCTGGCTCTTGACAGAAATGATGAAGCTCTTGAAAACATCAACAAGGCTATCTCAATGGAAAACCGGGCCGGGGTTTCAAATGTCGTCAAATCAAATATACTGAGGTCATCGGGCCGTTTTGAAGAAGCTGTCGAGGAGGCAGACAAGGCATTGTCTGTCAATGGCGACGACACCCGTGCGATGGTTGCCAAGGGGCTCGCAATGGCCGCTATGAAGAATTATGAAAAGGCATCGGCATTGTTTGGGGAGGCATCTCTTGTCAATCCTTCAAAGCCCGAATACTTTATGTTGAGAGCGTGGATACAGTATGATTTTCTGAGACAGTCGTCGGCCGCAGATGAGTTTTACCGTCGTGTGACCGAGCTTGAGATACCCGATGACAATGTGTATTCGCTCAAAGGTTTCGCATTGTTGTTCACAGGCAAAGAGCAGGACGCCACGACCTGGATTGAGAATATTCTGTCGAAGGACAGCGACAGCGACGGAGGCGTCAATTATTATGGAGCATGTTTCTATAGTCTCACGGGTGATCATGACCGTGCGTTCGAGTGTCTGGAGAAATCACTTCAACTCGGATTCGGCGACAAGCGATTGCTGAAAGACTGTGATGAGGGCCGGATAAATCTTTCGTCACTGAGATCTGAGCCACAGTTTGATGAAATGATGGAGCGATTCTCATCAAATTTCACCATTGAATAGCCTGTTGAAAGAGCTTCAATTGGATTATATTCGTTAACTTTGTAGAAAATTGATATATGAACAACAATTTTCCAGATACGATACAACAGTTTGACGAGGCATTTGCCTTATGCCGCAATCTGTATGAACTTAAATTGAGAGACTACGGTGCGTCGTGGCGCATCATGAGACCTCAATCGATAACCGATCAGATTCTGATCAAGGCACGTCGCATCAGAACACTTCAGATCACGGGCGAGGCAATGGTCAATGAAGGCATATTGCCCGAATTCATCGCGATCGTCAACTATGGTGTAATGGGACTGATACAACTTGATTACGGTTTCAGCGATGAAAAAGATCTCGGTTTTGAAAAGGCAATGAGCCTATATGACGAATATATGGCTAAAATCAGATCTCTGATGATTGCCAAAAACCATGACTACGGCGAGGCGTGGCGCATGATGCGGGTCTCAAGTGACGTCGATCTGATTTTGATGAAATTGCAACGTACAAAAGAGATTGAAGATCATTGCGGTCAGACCAATGTGTCGGAAGGAATCGACGCCAACTACATGGACATGGTCAACTATTCGATATTTGCCATTATCAAGCTTACCCATTGACTGTGAAGACGCAACCGGAATTTGACGATCGTTTAAAAATAGCCGCGGTGTGGATTCTTCGCGTGGCCGTCGGTGTTGTGTTCATATATTCAGGTTTTGTAAAGGCCGATGACCTGTGGGGATTCATATACAAGCTTGAGGAATATTTCAGCATCTGTGGTCTGTCGTTGCCGAGGTCAGTGACGTGGACCTTCGCGATGTTGACATCTGGTTTTGAGTTCATATGCGGTCTGCTGTTGCTATGCGGTTGCTATAAACGCAGTGTGCCAATCTTGCTGACGTCGATGATGGCTGTCATGTTGCCGCTCACACTGTATCTCTACATAGCGGATCCGATCGAGGACTGCGGCTGTTTCGGCGATGCAATTGTCATCTCCAACGGTGTGACATTTCTGAAGAATGTCGTGCTTACGGCTGCACTGGTTGTTCTGATATACTGGAACCACAGAGTCAGACAAGCCATATTCAAGCCTGATATCCAGTGGATTGTCGCCACAGTATCGATGGTTTATATTGTTGTTCTCGGACTTGTATGCTATAACGTTCAGCCGTTGATTGATTTCAGGCCCTATCCGGAAGGTTCGGCGATGTTTGCCCATGATGAGGAGTCTGATGACGAAATCATGTTCATCTACAGCAACGGTGATGAGGTCCGCCAGTTTTCAGCTGACAATCTTCCGTCAGACACTACCTGGGTCTTTGTCAGAAGATCGGGTGGAGAAAATTCAGGTAGCAACAGGTTGGGGATCTATGATGACGATGAAGATGTCACAGAAGATGTTGTCGATGTCGATCGCCGCCAGTTTCTGCTTGTCATTCCCGATTTGCTGAGAGCCGACATCTCCAATTCATATTTTATCAATGAGTTGTCACGTCTATCAAAGGATTGCGACATCGACTTTGTCGGGCTTCTGGCGACTGACATGGTCGGCATCGAGAGGTGGAAAGATATCTCTCTTGCCGACTATCCTTGCTATACGGTTGAAGACACCTCACTCAAAGAGCTTGTCAGAGGAAATGTGTCGATAGTCTATGTTGATAACGGAATCATCATCTGGAAGCGGACCGTGTCATCGTTTGAGACAAGTGAGCTGACCTATTTGAAAAACCGTTTCGGGTGTGATTTCCCCATTCACATGACCAAACCGCTATCAGCAACACTCATTGAGATCACATCGGTTTTCGCGGGATTTCTTTTGCTATTGTGGATTATCCAGATTTCGGTCATCGCAATAATCAGAAAGAAAGAGAAAAAAACAAAGACTAAAGCAGCATCAGACAAATGACACAATTCGTTCATCTCCACGTCCATTCACAGTATTCTTTGCTCGATGGCCAGGCATCAATTCCCGCGTTGGTTGACAAAGCCATTGCCGACGGTATGCCCGGACTGGCACTGACCGATCATGGAAACATGTTCGGAATCAAAGAATTTTTCAATTATGTTGAGAAGAAAAACGGCAAAATCAAAGGGTCTATCAAAGATCTGGAGAAACAACTTGCCGATGCGGTCAGGAACGAGGACGAAGAGAAGAAATCGGAACTCGAGGGGGAGATAGCAGCCCTGAAAACAAAAATTTTCAAACCGATCTTCGGTTGTGAGATGTATGTGGCCAATGACAGATTGACCACGCACACTGATAAAAAAGACATTGGCCGTCACCTTGTCGTGCTTGCAAAGAACAAGACAGGCTATAAAAATTTGATAAAGATTGTGTCACGTGCGTGGACAGACGGATTCTATAATCACCCGCGAACTGACAAATATGAGCTTGAAAGCCATTCAGAGGGGCTTATTGTCTGTTCGGCATGTCTCGGAGGTGAGGTTCCGAAGTTGATAGCCCACGGTGAAATCGAAGAGGCAGAACGTCAGGTTCTCTGGTTCAAACGAGTTTTCGGTGATGACTATTACATCGAGTTACAACGACACAAGGCAACAGTTCAGAGAGCCAATCATGACACTTATCCGATTCAGGAAAGGGTCAATCCGATTTTGATTGATCTGGCAAGGAAGCATGATATTAAACTTGTCTGTACCAACGACGTCCACTTTGTAAACGAAAGCGATGCCGAAGCCCATGACCGGCTTATCTGTGTCTCGACCAACAGATTCGTTGCCGATCCTGAACGCATGCTGTATACCAAACAGGAGTGGATGAAAACGACTGAAGAAATGAGCAGGTTGTTTTCAGATCTTCCTGAGACTCTTGACAACACGATCGAGATATTAAATAAGGTTGAACCATACAGCATCGATCATGAGCCAATCATGCCAAACTTCGCTATTCCTGAAGATTTTGGCACAGAGGAGGAGTATCGCGCACGCATAACCGAACAGGAGCTTTTCGACGAATTCACCCGTGACGAGAACGGAAATGTTGTCATGAGCGAGGAAGACGCCAAAGCCAAAATCAAGAAGCTTGGTGGATATGACAAACTCTACCGCATCAAGTTTGAAGCCGACTACCTTAGGAAACTCGCTTATGAGGGAGCTAAGAAACGCTATGGCGAACCGTTGACTAAAGAGCTTGACGAACGCATAAATTTTGAGTTGCACATCATGAAAACTATGGGTTTCCCAGGATACTTCCTGATTGTGCAGGACTTCATCGCCGCCGCAAGAGAAAAGTTGGGAGTGAGCGTAGGCCCGGGGCGTGGTTCAGCAGCAGGATCGGCTGTTGCCTATTGCCTTGGAATCACACAGATTGATCCGGTCAAATATGATCTTCTTTTCGAGCGTTTCCTAAATCCAGACCGAATCTCGCTGCCAGATATCGACATTGACTTCGATGATGACGGACGTGCCGACGTTCTGAGATACGTCACGGAAAAATATGGAGAGGAGAAGGTGGCGCATATCATCACCTATGGCACAATGGCAGCAAAGTCAGCGATCAAAGATGTCGCCCGTGTCGAGCAACTGCCGTTATCGGAAAGCGACCGTCTGACAAAACTTATTCCACCCCACATGCCTGAGAAAGACGGCAAGGAGCTGAAGCCGACGTTAAAAAACTGCTATGAATATGTTCCGGAATTCAGGCCTGAGCTGTCGAGCAACAACCCGTTGCTGGTCGAGACGCTGAAATATGCCCAGGAACTTGAGGGAAATGTCAGAAACACCGGAGTTCATGCGTGTGGTGTGATCATCTGCCGTGATGCGATCACCGACTGGGTTCCGGTATCGACAGCGGTTGACAAGAGCGATCCGCAAAACGGCAAGCAGCTTGTGACCCAGTATGAGGGACGTGTCATCGAGGAGACCGGATTGATTAAAATGGACTTTCTCGGACTGAAGACACTTTCTATCATAAAGGAGGCTGTCGCCAACATAAAGAATACCCGCGGCATAGACATTGATATGGAGGCGATTCCGATCGACGACCCCAAGACCTACAAGCTCTACTGCGAGGGACGCACGACAGGGACATTCCAGTTTGAATCGGCAGGAATGCAAAAATATCTTCGCGAACTGCAACCGTCGACTTTTGAAGATCTTATTGCGATGAACGCATTGTATCGTCCGGGGCCTATGGACTATATACCTGATTTCATCGCCCGAAAACATGGCAAGTCACCTATCGTCTATGATATCGCCATAATGGAGAAATATCTCAAAGACACCTATGGTGTGACCGTTTATCAGGAGCAGGTCATGTTGCTGTCGCGGTTACTTGCCAATTTCACCCGAGGCGAGAGTGACACCTTGAGAAAGGCTATGGGTAAAAAGCTGATTGACAAGATGAACCACCTTAAAGGTAAGTTCCTTGCAGGAGGAAAGGCCAACGGCCATGACGAAAAGGTGCTTGAGAAAATCTGGGCCGACTGGGAGAAATTCGCTTCCTATGCCTTTAACAAGAGCCATGCGACATGCTATTCGTGGGTTGCCTTCCAGACAGCATATCTCAAGGCCAACTACCCGGCTGAATATATGGCAGCCGTGTTGAGCCGAAACCGTTCGGACATCGGAAAACTGACCGGCTTCATGGGCGAATGTGCCGCTATGGGAATTCCGGTCAAAGGACCTGATATAAACGAAAGTTTCAGTAACTTCGGTGTCAACAGCAGCGGAGACATTCGTTTCGGGCTGTCGGCTATCAAAGGGGTGGGAGAGAATGTCGTCGAGCAGATCATAAAGACCCGAAAGGAGGGTGGTGATTTTGTCTCTATCTATGATTTTGTCGAAAGAGTGCCACCGCAGGCAGTAAACCGGAAAACATTTGACGCGCTTGCCTTGGCCGGAGCGTTTGATTGTTTCACAGACATCAAGCGTGAGGACTATCTTGTAAAAAATATCAAAGATGAATCTCTCTCGGAACAGCTGCTCAAATATGGCCAGCTCTATCAACAGGCGGCCATGAACCAGGAGGCCTCTCTTTTTGGCGACGAGGATATCTCGATAAATACGGCAGGACGCCCAACAGTCAAGCCTGCTGTCGATGTTCCGTTGATTGAGAGGCTTGAACGTGAGAGAGAGCTTGTCGGCATGTATCTGTCGGCACACCCGCTTGACCCGTACTACATGGAACTCAAGTTCGGGAGCATCTCGCTCAAAGAATTTTCAGAGATTGAACCGTCAGACAACCTGTCGGTAAGTTTCGGCGGGCTCGTTACCGATTTCGTGTCAAGGACATCGAAGAAAGGCAACAAATTCGGCATTTTGAAACTTGAGGATTCTTCAGGCTCAATTGAGTTGCGGCTGTTTGACAATGATTATTTCAAGTTCTCAAGTTATGGCGAGAAGGGCACTCCGATATATGTAACCGGAACATTCACGCGACGGTTTGCCAATTCTGATCTCCGGTTCACGATAAACTCAATGTGTCATCTCAATGAAGTAAAGGGCAAGATGCTCAATTCGCTCGCCATTGACATCGACACCAACTCATTGACACCTGCTTCTGTCGAATTGCTGAAGACAATATTTGATGTACCCGAAGAGAAGACCGGAACATTGACTATAAATCTGTATGACAACAAACTTAACCGACACATCAGGCTCGATTCAAAAAAGCAGGTCGCGATAAGTAAATCGGTTGTCAATATATTAGACGAAATGAAACTGACATATAAATTCTATTAACAAAAATAATTAAACTATGGCATTTACATTCACTGATGAGAACATCAAGCAGGAAATCGCTTCCGGGCGTCCTGTCGTGGTAGATTTCTGGGCAACATGGTGTGGACCCTGTGTCGCAATGGCACCGCTGGTTGATGAATTGGCGGAAGAGTATGGAGACCGGGTTCTGATCGGCAAGTATAATTGTGATGAAGAGTCAGACTTCGCCACATCAAACAGAATCATGTCGCTGCCGACAATACTTTTTTACAAAGACGGCAAAAAGACCTCAATACGTCTGGCCGGTGGTCAGCCAAAAGCCAATATCAAGGCCAAGATAGAGGAACTTCTCGCTCTTTGATCAAGAAATCAGCATGGTAAAAAAAGAATAGACAGGTCCGGAAATCGGGTCTGTCTATTCTTTCAATTATTCATTCTTTACTCAGAAACTTTCGAGCCACGCGCTCAAGTCGGCCTGCATCTGGGCTTTGTATTTCCAATCTTTGCAGCCCCAGCCATGTCCGCCTGTAGGGTAAATGTGAAGCGAGGCCGGAATTCCGAGGTTATGGAGGGCGGTATAATAGAATGTGCCGTTGTGGGGAGGCACAGCCTTGTCATCGTCGCTGAAAGCGATGAATGCCCTTGGAGTAAGCTTGTTCACACGCTTTTCAGAAGAGAATTTTTCTTCGAGTTCTTTAGAAGCGTCTTTGCCGATGAGTTTGTCGTGGCTGCCCATGTGTGTGATTGCCTTGTCCATCGAGATGACCGGATAACAAAGAATCTGAAAATCGGGCAGGGCAGTGGTGTCTTCAGATTCGGTAGCGATCAGAGACACAAGATGTCCGCCTGCCGACGATCCCATCACACCGACCTGTTTTGGATCGATGTTCCATTGAGCGGCATTTTCACGAACCATTTTTATGGTCGACTTCAGTTCGTTCATCGGAATGTCGGGATTGCCTTCGGGCATTTTATACCGGAGTTCGATAAGCGCGATTCCACGGTCGTTGAAGAACGGTGCCCAATCAAATCCCTCGTAACCTCCAGCGAGATGTGTGTAGCCACCTCCCGGGCATATCACGACAGCGCGTCCGGTCGATTTTGATTTTTCAGGAAGGAAAACTTTTACCAGAGGATCATCAAAAGAAATAGGCTCCGGTTTTTGAGAAAAAGCAACAAATGTCATCAATAGTGAGAATAGAAATGTGATACTGCGCAGTTTCATGGTTCAATATGTGTTTGATTAAAAAAATAAGTGCGCCAGCAAAAGAGCCACTGACGCACATGATAAATTTTATTTTGAAGTCTGGGCATCGTCGGCCTGTTCGGCTGCTTCAGCAGCCTGGTCTTCGTCAATTTCGTTGTCTTTGAATTGTTCGATTCCGGCTGCGATCAATTGGTTGTACCAGTTGAACACCTTTTTAATGTCATTGGTGTAGACACGGTCTTCGTCAAAATCGGGAAGTATCTCTTTGAAACAGGCCCTTATCTCAGCGTCGTTCTTGAACGCTTTTACATCGACAGGTTTTCCTCCATTTTTCTCTTTGATGGTCTCAAACACACCTGAGAGGGGAGTGTCGCCGTCGATAGTGTAGATTGAGATATCGCCAAGAGATATTACCTTATCGCTTGCGTATGCAGGGCAACGTTTACCTGATTGCAGTGATTCGACAATCAGCATGTTCTTACCCTGATTGACCAGTTTGAACAATCCGGGGCGGCCGGCTATTGAAAGAATTCGTTTTAACATAAAAAATATTAGGTTGTAGTTTGTTTTGAATTATACTACAAAAATAACACTTTTAGGCCAATAAACAATGTCACGCACTTTAAAAAACTGTCGTGTGTTTGTGTCGGCAAACTTAATGCATTATGACATAGGATGTAAACGGCTTTAGATTTCCGGATATCCGTCCGTCAGAAACCTGAAATGTCTCGTCGTAGACCCGGTCTTTATAGATGCCGTCGGCAAGAGTGGTCGCCAGATTCAGCTTCTGGTTTTTCCCGCTCAGATTCACAATAACAATGCCTTTGTCGCCTCTTGCGACCTGAACGACAGTGCCATTATTGCCGGAATTAATCATTTCGGGGAGGTTTGCCATAGCGTGGCGGAACCGGTTGACGGCAATGACCTCGGGATGTTTGAATTCAGAGTTTCCCCGTTCTCCGATTCGATTGTTCCCCCAATAGTTGTCGCGGGTGCTGCCTTCGGGGCGGCTGAAGAACAGGGGGGTGCCGCCTTGGCGTGCGGTCAAGAACACCCAACCCATTCTGATCTGTTCGTCGGTCAGGGCTGCAGATTCGTGTGCGTTACAATATGTGTCGTGTGATTCAACCCAAGTGACAAGCTGATCGGGTGATGCCGGGTGATGCCATGAGATCAGTGTCTGAGCGTCAAACCGTTGATTTTCAATGGCAGATCTGAGAAAGTGTCCATAATTGCTCGCTGTCTGACCAATGTATTGCGCATATTCCGACTCCTTGACATTCTTATCCTGCAGCACCTCTCCATAAATGAATATGCTGTCGGGCATCAGCAATGACAACCCTTTTACAGCTTCGCGCCCGGTTGCAATCGGCCAAAAATTGTTCACTTTAGCCTTTGCGTCAAGTGGATCAGAGGGCAATCCGATGTGTTTTGCCGTGTCATACCTGAATCCACGTGCTCCTAAATTAATAAGGTCATTCACATATTGCATATAATAGTATTGGAAATCGGGGTTCTCGGTGTTCACATCAGGAAGACCACCCATTTCGCCTGTGGTACACTCAAATCGGTCGTTCCATTGGGTTATGGGGGTGAAACCGTTGGCATGATAGAGATTTTCATGACCTCCGACAGCATTATCAAGCGACGGAAGAACAGATGTATGGTCAATCGCGGTGTGGTTTGGAAGAACATCGACAATGACTTTCACATTATATTTATATGCGCTGTCACACATTGCCTTGAAATCATCGCGTGAGCCGAGCATATAGTTACCTATTTTCCAGTCAGTAGGTTGGTAATAATAGTACCATTTACCCTTGAATTCGTCGTCAGGCGTGCTGAACAATGCCATTCCGCCGTTCTCACCGACGTAACAGGTCTGTGCGGGAGATGTCTGAACGTAATCATAGTCAGCTTCTGATATTTCTTCCATGTTTTGGGCTATGGTCTTGAAGGACCATGACCATGCGTGCAAAATAACTTCGTTGGGCGCAGATTTTTTAGATTGCTGGACTTCCTGCGCCTGAACGCCGGCTGTTGCCAGCGTTGTCGCCAACAATGAACAGGATAATAATCTCATCATAAAAATAAAGTAATGTAAGTATTATAGATTCTTTCTGTAAAGATAGTGATTTTATAAATAATGAGACATTGAAATATAGAAAAAACATATTTTTTACACCTCACATCATTTCCTATAACATGTATTATGTAAAATATAGTATAATAGATCTGCCCGTGTCATAGTCTCATAACTGAGTAAACTAACTCATGCCTCTGCCTTTCTCACCCAACCCTTGTTAAAGCTACAGGAGAATGAGAGAGAAATCATGGATATTTCAGAAAAGATGATTCAAACCGGTCTTTATCGAGACAAGAATAGAAAAACAGTTTCTTGAATGTGCAGCCGACCGGAATAGGGTCATAAAGTTTAAAAATTGTTTATTCAATAACCTTTTCGCCGAGCGAATATGTTATAGTTTAAAACAGGTGAAGAGTATCAGAGGATTCCCAAATGTCTATCGGAAAAGAGAACAGGGACTATTATTTACATTAACATCAATATTATTTTTCAGATAGATCGTTCCATTGAAATCTGTTTAAATTTAGCATCTGAGGTTATTTCTGCCGATAACCACGGTAAACTTCATAATTTGTATTCACACAATGTTTACAAACACTAATCTACGCCATAAAATCCATATAACATAATTTAACTTCATGTATATCTAATTGAAATGTCACGTTTTAACGTGAATAATTAAATTAATTATTTAATATTTACACCTAAGTTTGCGATGCAGGCCCACCCCTCTAACCTCTTATGTGATTACATGACACACAACCTGCTGATTCAGTGATTGATTACATCCATGACATGGATATCTGGTTTAAATTGTAAATTACATGCTATTTGTTTTTGCAAATAGATAAATTCAATCAATTTCATTCTGTTAATTTTGAAAATCCAATTTTGTTGATTACATTTGCACATCCAAAAATTTATAATTGAAAACAGAATGGACATCGTCTCACGCATTAAAAAATTCCTTGATGAGAACGGGATACCCAACAGCCAGTTCGCTGACAATTGTAAAATTCCACGTCCCACCATATCTCAGGTTTTAAACGGCAGGAATAAGAAAATCAGCGACGAGGTGATAGCCAAGATACATCACGCCTACCCTGCTCTTTCAATTACGTGGCTTCTTTTTGGTGAGGGTGAAATGATCAACGGTTCGTCACCGGTTCAACCTTCCGAGCATCATGACGAATCAGAGGACGAATGTATGGATTCGATTGATGAACCTTCGCAAGATTTCACTGACACGTCTGATCAGACGAAAATATACGACGCGATACGTCCGGCAATTCAGGCGTCGGCAGACACCAATAAACGGATAACCAACATAGTCGTTTTCTACAACGACAACAGTTTTCAATCTTTTTTTCCATCACAAAACTAAAAAACAACACATTTGATGACGTAAAGTCACAATAAATTCCTAAATTGCGTGCTCATTTTATTAAACCTCTTATTACACAGACCAACCATATAGGAGAATTCAGATAATAGAGCTTGCAAAATGGGGTTCAACTCATTGTCATACGCTTTTTTCGTCGCAATCGTGTTTGTCGTCTACTGGTTTCCGTTAAGGCGCAATCTGCGGTTGCAGAACTTGTTTCTACTTCTCTCAAGCCTATGTTTCTACAGTTTGTGGGACTGGCGTTTCACAGGTTTGCTCATGGCCGCATGCCTGGTCACATGGTTTGTCGGATCAAGGATACGTGATTCGCATTTCGGTCGTCTCTGGCTCGTCGCAGGCGTCACGGTCGATCTGGCGATACTCGTCGTTTTCAAATATTTCAATTTCTTCTCTCACGGATTAAGCGAATTGCTGTCACTCGCCGGATTTGCCGCCGATTGGGTGACCATTGACATTCTGTTGCCGGTCGGTGTCTCGTTTTTCACACTTCAATCCATTTCATATCTTGTCGATGTATACCGAAGAGTCACCCTACCTTCAGGAAGCGTGGTTGTCGTGGCTACCTATCTTTCTTTTTTCCCCCAGCTTGTTGCCGGTCCAATTGAACGACCGCAGCAGTTGATCGGACAATTACAGCGAAAACGGGCGTGGGATTACCCGCTCGCGGTCGAAGGCATGAGGCAGATTCTGTGGGGATTGTTCAAGAAACTTGCCGTGGCCGACCTGTGTGGACTGTATGTCGACCGCATACTCGGCAACACAGGCTATTATGGTGCATCTACAATCGTTTTCGCATTGTTTCTGTTCACGTTTCAGATCTATGGCGATTTTTCGGGATATTCAGACATCGCAATCGGCACAGCCAAGCTGCTCGGCATAAGACTAACGCCTAACTTCCGCTATCCGTTATGGTCAGCTTCTGTCGCAGAGTTCTGGCGCAGGTGGCACATCACGCTGATGAATTGGTTTCGTGATTATGTCTACATTCCGATGGGAGGATCCCGTCGCGGGACTGTCAACACCGCTGTCAACATCACGGTCGTGTTTCTGTTGTCGGGCCTGTGGCACGGAGCATCGTTCAATTTCGTGATGTGGGGTCTGTTTTGGGCGGTTATCATGAATATTGAACGGATTGCCGACATTCATTTCCACCCTACCCGTCTGTTTGGCTGCCTGTGTGTGAACATCGTGCTGGCCGCCTCATGGGTGTTGTTCAGGCCGGAGACATTGGCCGATTCAGCCTTGATTCTCCGGTCGGTCTGCAGGGCGTCGATTTTTGAGATGCCTACCGGACTGACACCCTTGATGACAGTAGTTCCGATGCTTATTGCCGAATTGCTCGGCCGTTACGAAGAATTTCCGCTGAAGAGACTGATGAAGCCGGTCTGGGCAAGGTGGTTGCTCTATGCGGCGATTTTCTATTCAATTGTTTTTGCCGTCGATTCATCTGATCCGACAGATTTCATTTATTTCCAGTTCTGATGAATAAAGAAAGCCGCAGCATATTGCATTTCATCTTCAGGTCGCTCGCTGCCTGCTGGCCTCTTCTGCTTCTGATTGCCGTCTATGTAGCGATCGACCCGTTTGGCGTCGTATTCAACCGCACGGGTCATCATGTCGGTTCACGGCTCCCATATAATAAAGGTAATCTCTCGACCGGAGCATATGTTGACGGACGCGTGACAAACCGCTACGACTCTTTTATTCTCGGATCTTCGAGAACAATCAGATTCCGCACCGCCAAATGGCAGCAGTATATCGGAGAAGAGTCGTCTCCTTTTCATTTCGACGCATCAGACGATTCACCCGAGGGCATATATCTCAAGCTCAGATTCATCGACAGCATGGGAGACACAATCAGAAACGCATTGATTGAACTGTCGCCCCATTCAATTCATGAACCGTTTGCAAAATTGCCCTACCGACAGCCCTGGAGACTGACACCGGCCATAGACTATCCGTCATTCCAGTTTTCTTATCTCAAAGACTTTCTCCATTGGAGCCTTTTCAAGGCGGTTCTCGACTATAAGATGACCGGTGCCGTTCCTGAGGCCGGTCACGGCGTCGGATTGTTGTTCGCGGAGTATCCGGCCGAACGATATGATCCCGTTACCAACGAAGAGAGCTATGACATGGCTGAACGACGGTTTCTTGCAGCCGGCGGAAAGCTTGGCATGAGCCCTCTGTTCGCCGACTCATTGTTCAAGCCGTCCAAGCCTGGAAATTTTGACAGATCGAGCTTCACGGCTATGAAAGAGATTTTCGACCGGCATGGCACAGACTACCGCATTATTCTCGGTCCGTCGCCCGACCACATGGTTTTGCCTCAGGCTTACATCGATGAACTGAAGTCTATTTTTGGAGAGGAGCACATTTATGATATGAGCAGATTCAGACCGGCTTTCACCGGTAAAATGACATTTTTTGACAAGACCCACTTCACGGTCGAGGTCGGTGACGCGCTGATTGATTCGGTCTATATGGAAAAAGCCAAAACAAACCCTAATAAATCGAAAATTAGTTGCATGAGTAGGTCTGTTTTTCTATTTTTGTAAAGAAATACTACATTATTCACACCACACCTGTCAACAGGAATAAACAACCTCAAATTTGTTACATGAATTTAAAGCTATCGAATTTATGCGCTCTGCCTTTGATTTTCAGTGCGATGATCTGCGAACAAACAATTCAGGCACAGACAATGATTGACGAGTCGACACTGTCCGCGATGCCTGCATATGAAGGAACAGACCTCGGGGTTACTGTAGGTCGCTCCGGTACGGTTTTCAAGCTCTGGTCGCCAATGGCCGATTCGGTCAGGGTAAACATCTATGATTCAGCCAACTCGCCGCACCCTGCGTCAGTGATCGCGATGACGGAATCGGGAGACGGGACATGGACCGCCCGTCTTGACCGACAGGCATACGGCAAATTCTACACGTTCAACGTCAGTCATGGCGGACGCTGGCTCGATGAGACCCCCGGTGTGTGGGCCAAGGCTGTCGGTGTCAACGGCCGCAGGGCTGCCATAATCGATTTTGCCGGAACCGATCCGGAAGGCTGGAAAGAAGACCGCGGTCCGGAGTTGAAGAACATCACCGATGCGGTCATCTACGAGATGCACCACCGCGATTTCTCGGTTCACCCCTCGAGCGGGATCGTGAACAAAGGCAAATTCATCGCCCTGACTGAGAAAGACGTCGTGTCGGGCCTCGGTGACAAAACAGGCATAGACCACCTCAAGGAGCTCGGTGTGACCCATGTACACATCTTGCCTTCATATGACTTCAACAGCGTCGATGAGTCAAATCTCCCGTCCAATCAATATAACTGGGGATATGATCCCTACAACTACAATGCGCCCGAAGGGTCTTATTCGACCAATCCGGCCGATCCGTCGACCCGCATCAGAGAGATGAAGCAGATGATAAAATCGCTGCACGACGCAGGCATCGGTGTGGTCATGGACGTGGTCTACAACCACACGGCCAACAACGATGACTCAAACTTCTCGCTCACCGCACCGCGCTATTACTATCGCCACCGGCCCGACGGGTCTTACAGCGATGCCTCGGGGTGTGGCAACGAGACAGCGTCAGACCGCCGGCAGATGCAGAACTACATTGTCAATTCGGTAAAATACTGGGCGATGGAGTATCACATCGACGGTTTCAGATTTGACCTCATGGCGATTCACGACACCGAGACGATGAACCGTGTCGCCCGTGAGCTGAAAGAGATCAACCCGTCAATCTTTGTCTATGGCGAGGGTTGGACCGCCGGCGACTCGCCCCTGCCGGTCGGGCGCAGGGCACTCAAGGAAAACGTGAACAAGATGAACGGCATCGCCGTGTTCAGCGATGATCTCCGCGATGCTGTCAAAGGACACTACAGCGACGCCGCTGACCGCGGGTTCGCAACCGGCAAGCCGGGCAATGAGGAGACGGTCAAGATCGGCATCGTGGCTGCCACAGCCCACCCGCAGGTCGATTACACAAAAGGGAATAACTCAAAATTCGCATATGCCGGATCGCCGTTGCAGATCATAAACTATGTCTCTTGTCACGATGATCTGACATTGACCGACAAGCTCAGAAAATCGATGCCCGGCTCAACCGACGACCAACGCAAGCGTGCTGCACGTCTGGCCCAGACGATTGTCTTCACCTCGCAGGGCACACCGTTCATGTTTGCCGGCGAGGAGATTTTCCGCGACAAGAAGGGGGTTCACAATTCCTACAAGTCGCCCGACTCTATCAACGCCATTGACTGGAGATTGAAGCACGACAATGCCGACCAGTTCAATTACTATCGCGAGCTGATCAAGCTGCGCCGCCGGCACCCCGCGTTCAGAATGACCACGGCAGAAGATATTGCCCGCAACATTGTTTTTGACAAGGTCGACGGTGACAATCTGATCTCCTACTCGATCAAGAACAATGCCAACGGCGACCGGTGGAAAGAGATCAAGATCGTTTTCAACGGTTCTGGCGAGACCCGCACGGTCAAGATTCCCAAAGGCGACTGGACCGTGATAGCTGCCGACGGAGAAATCTCGGCCGACGGACTCGCCACGACCCGCGGCGGAGTGACCAATATCGCTCCGACATCGGCCTACATTCTCGCACGTACAAAATAACATCGGCCACACACACGAAAAGGGGGGCTGCACTCATTCACCGGTGCGCCCCCTTGTTGTTTTATCGGTTAATTTGCTCAGATCATGCTTTTCAGCCCGTCGGCAATCCGCCGGAGTGCCTCGGCCAGCAGAGCGCGTCGGGTGGCAATGTTGATTCTGATGAATCCCTCGCCTGCTTTGCCGTAGAGTGTGCCGGGATTGATCCAGACGTCGTGATTGTCGTAGAGCCGGTCGGCTATTTCCTGAGATGAGATTCCTGTCTTGCGGCAGTCGACCCAGACCAGATAGGTACCTTCGAGCTGTGTCACTTCAAAACCGGGAAGCTCACCGGCGAAGAAATCTTTCAGAAACATGTAGTTGCCCCACAGATAGCTTTTCAGTTCGTCGAGCCATAGCTCTCCGTGGCGGTATGCGGCTATCAGACCGGTCACGCCAAAGGGGTTGACGTCGCAGACCTCATTGTCGTTTATCGCACGGTCAATTTTACGGCGCACCGATTCATCGGCGGCTATGATGTTGGCGATCTGAAGTCCGGCCGTGTTGAACGCCTTTGACGGCGAGACGCAGGTAACGGAGTTGAGAAGCTGTCTGTCGGAAACAGAAGCGAACGGAGTGTGGCGATAGCCTTCGTAGACCAGTTCGCAGTGAATCTCGTCGGCAATGACCGTCACCCCGTTTCTGAGACAGATCTCCCCCATTCTCTCCAGCTCGTCGCGGCTCCAGACACGCCCTGCGGGATTGTGGGGATTGCACAGAAGGAAAACCTTGCACATGGGGTCGGCCGCCTTCGCCTCGAAGTCGTCGAAATCAATCGAGTAGGTGCCGTTTCCATAGACGAGCTCGTTCTCGAGCAGGGCGCAGCCGTTGTTTCTGATAGAGGAGAAGAAGCAGTTGTAGACCGGAGTCTGCACCAGCACCTTGTCGCCCCGGCGTGTCAATGCCTTTATGCATGCCGAAATGGCAGGGACAACCCCCGAGGTGTAGATTATCCATTCACGTTTCAGACCGAGCCCGTGGCGCGAGCCGAACCAGTCGATCGTGGCGTTGTAGAATTCGTCAGGCACGAGAGTGTATCCGAATGTGCCTGCCTCCACCCTCTTTTCCAGGGCTTCGATGATGCAGGGCGCGGTCGTGAAATCCATGTCGGCCACCCATAGCGGAATGACGCGTTCATTTTTTGCCGAATCCCATTTGTCGCTCATCGTGCCGCGCCGGTTCACGATCTTGTCGAAGTCAAACCGGCTCATCGGCGTGTCGTGATGATGCAGTCGGCGGAAGCCTTCACGTTTCCGTCAATGATGACCTCGCCGATCGAATCGGCCGTTATGCGTCCCGAGACAGGATTCTTGACACTGGTGACCGCGCCCCTGATGTCGGCTATCACGTCTGAGCACTCGAATGCGAGATCGGCGTCGTCGGCGAAGGTACAGTTCTCGAGAACGAGCCCTTTCGCATAGCATAGCGGCTGTGTTCCGGCAATGCGGCAGTTGACCAGCCGCAGGTTCGTGGAATGCCAGCCGAGATATTCGCCGGTTATCTCCGAGTCATAGACGGTGACATTCTCTGTGTTCCAGAATGCGTCTTTGGTGTCGAGAACGGCGTTTCTGATCTCGACGTTGCGGCAATACTGAAACGAATAGTTGCCCTGCTGACGATAGTTCTCGATCTTGATGTTCTCGCTGTGCATGAACAGATAGTCGGCATTTCTGACCTCGACTTCAGTGAGTTCGACGTTGCGGCAATGCCACAGGGTCTCCTTGGCATCGGGAATGGTGACACGCTCGAGTGTCAGATTCTCCATGTCGCGGAACATCTTGGGTGCCTCGACCACGGTGTCGGTCATCGTCAGGTTGCGCGAGTACCACAGTGCGGCCCTCGCCCCTTCGGTAAACAGACAGCTCGAGATCTTGAAGTTATCAACATGCCAGAACGGATATTTACCTTCAAAACGGCATTTTACAGCCTCTATGTTGGAGCATTCCTTCAAGGCCGACTCACCGGCATGGACTGTCACGTTTTCAAGTTTGAGATTATGAGACGCGAACAGCGGACGTTCTCCTCCGAATTCTTTATCTTTTATACTATGCATGGTTATATCGTTGATTTTTTTGCAAAATTAATTAAAGTCGCGCGAAATTCAAAACAGCGGCGCGTGCGCAAGCGTGTCACAATCGTCCGGCAGGACGATGATTCCCGAGTAACCGGGTACGCCATAAGCGTGCCCGGACAGCCGTGATCTCTCTCAGTGGCGTCCGGCTGAGGACGCCGATTGTGGCACGGTCGAGATCAAGCAGGGGCGATGCAAACGAGATCTAACCGGCGTCCTTGACCGGACGCCACGATCTCTGTCATGACTATCCGGGCATGCCAAAGGGCATACCCGGTTACTGCTAAATCATCGTCCTGACGGACGATCATAGCGGCCGGGGTGTCATGACATCTGCCTATTAAGGCATGAATTCCGGGGTTGGTCTCCGGTGTCGGGTTGTTTGTCTGTGTCATGATGTGTGTGTTGTTTAATTAGTTTATTGATTTGTTGACACGACAAAATTACAGCGCCACAAGAGCCTCCCGACACAAATTTCAAGACACTTCACTACACCGCTTTTCTATAAAAAAGCACCTTTTCGAGGGTTAATCACACCAATATCAGAAACTTAGACTACTTTCACTTTTCGCTTCAGGGGGGAAAGCCCCGTTTGAAAGCCGGAAAGCACAGAAAAGCACCGCAGGGAGAGGAACGGATTGCAAGAGCGATGTGCTATCTCAAAAAAAATGATTATCTTTGGAAACTGAATGACTAACCACCTGTTTCACATGAAAACAAGACCAATCATCATATCGGGCATGCTTGTCATAGCCCTTGGCCTCGAAGGCCGCAACCTTGACCTGTCGACACATCTGTCGGCCGTCTCCGCTCCGCGCAAGACTGCGATCAAACCGTTGTCAACCACCGCGACCACGACCCACCGCGTCATCATCACCCTCGACAGCGAGGCCGACACCGGCCTTGTCAGAGATCTCGGAATCACACCCGAACTGACCGTCGGGCGCAACGTCACGGCCACTGTCACCGCGTCGCAGCTGTCTGTTCTCGACACTCTCGGCAGTGTCACCCGTGTCTCGGCCGTCAGACGCAAACGGCTGTTGATGGACAAAGCCCGGCAGGCCTCAGGAGTAGACAAGATCAGGAACGATGCCGCCTATGCCGGATTTGACGGAAAAGATGTTGTCATCGGCATCATCGACGCCGGCTTCGATCCGAACCACATAACATTCAGCGACGCCGACGGCACAGCCCGAGTCAAACGGTTCTGGAACTACGACTCCTCGGGAAATGTGACAGAATATACAGCCGGCGACATCTCGACATTCACCTCCGACGACATCAGCGAGTGTCACGCCACCCATGTCAGCGGCATCGCCGCCGGATCATATGACAACCTTTATGCCGGGGTCGCCCCCGGTGCCGACATCGTCATGGCCGCCGGAGATCTTGGCGACGACATGGTTCTGTCGGCGGTGTCGAAGATGATCGGTTACGCGCGGTCGGTCGACAAGCCTCTGGTCATAAACATGTCGATAGGCGATAACCTCGGACCCCACGACGGAACCGACGCGTTCACATCGTCGCTCGACGACCTGGCCGAAGATGCCGTCATCTGTGTGGCGGCCGGAAACGAGGGAAACTACGACATCACTGTCAAAAAAAGCCTGACCGCCTCTGACCGCTGCGTCAGGACCGTGTTGATGCCCAATTCTGAACTGAAGTCTTTCAGTTCGCTCTATCAGGCCTACTGCGACGTTCAGATCTGGTCAGACGACAACACCCCGTTCAAGGCCTATGTCGCGTTCGTCAACAAGTCGACAGGTGAGGTCGTTGACAGAGCCGAAGCCTCAGAGACGACACAGGTCTTCTCGGCCGGCGATGCCGAGGTGTCGGGTTCTTACCTGAAAACGCTCTCAGAGAACTTTGCCGACAGCTATTTCGCAATGGCACAGGGCCTGTCGCGTGAAAACAACCGCTATCACTGCGAACTGTCGTTCGATCTGAGCAACCGCACCTCGTCGCCCACGGTCTACCCCGCCCTCATTGTCGAGGGCTCGGCCGGACAGACAATCAGAATCTACAACGACGGCTGGTACACCGACTTCAGCGACCGCTCATTTCCGGGCTATGACCCGACGACAGCCGACGGCACGGTCTCAAACATGGCATGCGGCCGAAACACGATCTCGGTCGGTGCTTTTGTCACGAAACGTCTCGCCCCCTATCTCGCAGGATTCACAGTCGGCAAAGCGGCTTATTTCACATCATGGGGTACGCTTGTCGACGGACGTCAGCTTCCTCAGATCTCGGCACCCGGAGTCGCCGTGGTCTCCGCCCTGTCATCGCCTCATGCCCGCAGCCGATACTACAGCTCATATGACACGCCGAAGACACTGACCGAGAAAGTCGGTGGCAAGGACTATTTCTGGACACCTATGGGCGGCACGTCAATGGCTACTCCGTTTGTGACCGGCACCGTAGCCCTGTGGCTTCAGGCCGCACCGTCGATGACCCCCTCTCAGATCGGTGAGATCGCAACCTCGACCGCCGACATGGTTTCAGACGGCAACCCCCAGTGGGGAGCCGGAAAACTGAATGCCTTCGAGGGACTCAGAAGCGCGGTCAGAATGGCGGGTGTAAGCGATGTCGCCGCCGGCTGTCCTGACATGTTCACGATAGAAACCTGCCGCAATGAGGTTATTGTGGGCTGCATCGACGACACCCCCTTCACGGCGGCGGTCTTCGACTTGTCGGGACGCCTGGCCGACAAGGCCGACAATGTCACCGGCGCTGTAACCCTGCACGTTCCGTCTGCCGCCGGATTATACCTGCTGTCGGTGACCGGCCGCAAACAGACCCTCACACGTAAAATCACAATCAGATAACAGCCCATGGACCGTCACACCCTGTTAGCCGCAATGGCGTTGCTGGTCTCATCGACATGCCCCGCCGATATCTACAACCCCGCTCTGACCAGAGAACTGCATCGTCTCGAACAACCCGGCGTGGCGGACGAAAGACTGCCGATGTCATGCAACAGAGAAAAGACCTGTCTGCCACTCGTTGTCAGACTCGCATCAGAATCGGCCTGCGATGAGTTGGAAAAACTTGGCGCGACCGTCAGTCACCGCCGCGACGACATAGCGATTGTCACCATGTCTGCCGATGTGTTGGCTGAAGCTCGACGGAGTAACCTGATCAGCCGTGCCGAACTCTCGTCAGTGAAATCGCCCGCAATGGACCTCTCGCTTCAGTGGACAGGTCTCGACAGGGTAAGAAAAAGCGAGGCCCTGAACATGGTCTATACAGGCCGTGGCGTCGTCACCGGATTTGCCGACATCGGGTTCGACCCCAACCACGCCAACTTCAGAAACGACGACGGGACGACACGCATAGGCCGTCTTGTGGAGTATAAATCGTCTCAGTCCACACGCACCGTGGTCGAGTCCGCACAGATCGGCGGTTACGTCACCGACAACGCAGGCGAGACCCATGCCACCCATGTAGGCGGAATACTTGCCGGAGGCTTCAACCGGCTGCCTTACAGCGGTGTGGCCCCCTGCTCTACACTCGTCGCCACCGTGAGCGAGCTGAATGGATGCGAGTTTCTGTCAGGAATAGAAGACATCATTGACTACGCACGTGAGAACGAGATGCCCGCCGTGGCCAACATATCGCTGTCGAACGCCTCCGGACCACGCGACGGTACAACCCTGGTCGGACAATATCTGGCTAAATTGGCCCGGGAGATTCCGATATGCATCTCAGCCGGGAACAACGGTGCCAGAAACATGTATGTCGGACGGAGCTTTGACAGCGACGGCTCTTTCGCGACACTGATGATGGATCTCGAGACATGGACCGGAATGCCGATCCACGGCTGTGTCGACATCTGGGGCAGCGATGACTCGCCTGTCGAACTCGAGCTCGTCATCTTCGACAAACCCTCCAGGACTGAGGTGGCAACCATTCCGGTGACAGGCGATTACTTCACCCTTGCCTCAGACGAGCATTACAAGGAAGGATACATGACGAAAAACGAGACATTCAACACGTTCTTCAATGGAACCGTCGAGATTCCGCAGGAAGTCAACACTTGGAACAACCGCCGCAACCTGACAATCTACTTCGACGTCGACGTGCGTTCAACAACCGAGCCACACGGCTGGGCTAACCAGGAGATCGGCTTCAGGGTCAAAGGCCGGAAAGGACAACGTGTCGACTGCTACGGTGAGGAACTATTTTTCAGGACATCGGGCACTCCCGGATATGTTGGCGGCACCAACGACGGCTGCATCAACGACCTGGCATGTGCCGTCGGGGTGATCTGCGTAGGCTCGATTACCACCCGCACCCACTCACCCCTGCTCGACGGAGGCCGGGTTGACAACAGCGGCACCGTCGGCGAGATAACCGCGACTTCAGAATATGCCACACTGACAGACGGACGCATGTTGCCCGACATTGTGGCTCCCGGAAATTCGGTCATATCATCGGTCTCGACCCCAAATGTCGAAAGCGGCGATCAGTCAGTTCCATTGTCTGCCCGCTGCCACGTCCATGACCGCGACAACTATTGGGCGAGAATGAGCGGCACCTCGATGTCGTCGCCATATGCCGCCGGAGCGATAGCCCTGATGCTCGAGGCAAATGGCGACCTGACCCCCGCAGAGGCGAAACAGATCTTGATGTCAACCGCCCGCAAACCCGATAACGCCTCGCGGCAATGGGGATCGTCGGGCTGCATCGACATTCATGCCGCAGTCACGAAAGCCCTGGCGAACTCGGCTGTCGGCAATGTCACGGCCGACCACTCTTCAGACCCGGTTGTCAGACGCACCGGCGACACGGTCGGCATAGCATGCCGGGGAGTTTTCCGATGTACGGTCACATCGCTTTCGGGCCGCGTCTTGTCTGAATCGGAGTTTGAAAACACAGGCAGCATCACCCTGCCCGCAACACGCGGAGTGTATGTCGTCACGGTCTTTGCCGACGGAATCGGTGTGAGATCTTACAAAATGACTGTCTGAAGCTAAAAGGTCTGACATCATTGTGATGAAAAAATTTGCAGAATTGATATAAATTGACTATTTTTGCGCGACTTTGATAAAAACACATTTCATATCAGTCTAACTACGCTACAATTTTACAGTCATTTACACAATCTACATCATGAATGATATAACTGACCTTTTTAATTCAATCATTGATCAGACAGGAGCTCTTGACATTGCTGTATCAGAATTCAAACGGATGATTGCCGATGACCCTGAGCTTCGCGCCGCCTACAAGGAATGGTGTGAGGAAACCGGAACGAGCGAACGTCACGGCTTCACCGAATATGCCGAGGAATATGTCAGGTCGCGTGAGGAGAAATGGGACTCACTGACCGACTACGATATGTGAAAATCAAAACAACAACAGAAAACAATGGACAAACTGCGATTGCCTGCCGAATGGGAACCTTGCGACACAGTGCTGCTGGCATGGCCACATGCCGCAACCGATTGGTCATACATGCTCGACGAAGTTCAGAAGTGCTTCATCGAGATAGTAGCTGCCGTTTCACGCCACGGCAATGCAATGGTAGTCGGACCCGATCGGAATGAAATTCACGAAGCGTTGAGCCGGAATGGCCTCGTCGACATGACCCGGGTCACAATCGTCGGTATCGACACCAACGACACCTGGGCCCGCGATTTCGGGCCGGTGACCCTGGTAGACCGCGACGGACACCCCACTCTGCTCGATTTCAGATTCAACGGCTGGGGGCTGAAGTTCGCCGCCAACCACGACAATCTGGTCACGATGCGCCTCCAATCGCTCGGACACCTCAAAGGAACCTATGTCAACCGACGCGGCTTCGTGCTCGAAGGTGGTTCGATCGAATCTGACGGACACGGCACCCTGCTGACGACCTCTACATGCCTGCTGTCGCCGAACCGCAACGACGAGATGACGCGCGACCAGATCGGGCAATATCTCAAACGTGAGCTGCATGTCGACCACCTGCTGTGGCTCGACCACGGATTTCTCGAAGGCGACGACACCGACAGCCATGTCGACACCCTGGCACGCCTCGCCCCCGGCGACACGATAATATATGTGAGATGTGACAATCCGTCCGACGTCCACTACGATGAACTCAAGGCCATGGAAGAAGAACTCCGCAACTTCAGAACGTCACGGGGCAACCCTTTCAATCTGATAGGACTCCCGATGGTCGATCCGATCGAGGATGACGGCGAACGTCTGCCTGCGACCTATGCCAATTTCCTGATTCTGAACGACGCTGTCCTGATGCCCGTCTACAATCAGCCGGCCAACGACGATCTCGCCGTGAAAATGATGAAAATAGCATTTCCCGACCATACGATCGAGACCGTCGACTGCCGTGCGCTGATCAGACAACACGGCTCGCTCCACTGCATGACAATGCAGATTCCGGGACAAAGATAACGGCTACTTGATTTCAAAAATATGCCACCCCGGCATTAACTTTTTTTGTGGAACAGGCTCTTAATTCTTAACTTTGCACTCGCAATTTAAAGAATTAAACATCAGAAATTAATGATAGCAGTCAACAATCTGGGCATGCAGTTTGGCAAACGCGTGCTCTTTCAAGACGTTAACCTGAAATTCACCCCGGGAAACTGTTACGGCATCATCGGGGCTAACGGTGCGGGAAAATCAACTTTGATGAGAATTTTGAGCGACCAGCTCTCTCCAACCCACGGAACCGTCACCCAAGGCCCGGGCGAACGAATGAGCGTGCTCGAACAGGACCACTTCAAATTCGACGAATTCACCGTGCTCGACACCGTGCTCATGGGCCACACCGTGCTATGGGACATCATGAAAGAGAAAGACGCCCTCTATGCCAAAGCCGATTTCACCGACGAAGACGGAATCAGGGCATCGGAACTCGAGGAAAAGTTCGCTGAACTCGAAGGCTGGAATGCCGAAAGCGACGCGGCAGCCCTGCTCAGCGGTCTCGGCATCAAGGAAGAGAAGCACTACACCTTGATGAAAGACATGAGCGCGAACGAGAAAGTGCGCGTGCTCCTGGCCAAAGCCCTGTTCGGCAATCCCGACAACCTTCTGCTCGACGAGCCGACCAACGACCTCGACCTCGACACCGTCACCTGGCTCGAGAACTATCTCTCGAATTTCGAGAACACGGTGCTGGTGGTCAGCCACGACCGCCACTTCCTTGACTCGGTCTGCACCCACACCCTCGACATCGACTACAACAAGATGCAGCTCTTCGCAGGCAACTACAGCTTCTGGTATCAATCGAGCCAGCTCGCCCTCAGGCAGCAGCAGCAACAGAACAAGAAAGCCGAGGAGAAACGTAAGGAACTCATGGAGTTCATTCAGCGTTTCAGTGCCAATGTCGCCAAATCGAAACAGACAACCTCGCGCAAGAAGATGCTCGAGAAACTCAATGTCGAGGAGATCCAGCCCTCGTCACGCCGTTATCCCGGCATCATCTTCACCCCGTCGCGTGAGCCAGGCAACAAGATTCTCGAGGTGCAGGGTCTGACAGCCTCGGTCGAGGGAACGGTTCTGTTCAAAGATGTCAATTTCCAGATCGAGAAAGGTGACAAGGTCGCGTTCCTGAGCCGCGATCCGCGTGCGATGACAGCCCTGTTTGAGATCATAACCGGCAACCGCAAACCCGATGCCGGATCTTACGACTGGGGACAGACAATCACAACAGCCTATCTGCCACTCGACAATTCGGCGTTTTTCAACACCGACATGAACCTTGTCGACTGGCTCTGCCAGTTCAGCGACGATTCAAGCGAGATCTATCTCAAAGGCTTCCTCGGCAAAATGCTCTTCTCGGGCGAGGAAGTGCTCAAAAAAGCCTCGGTTCTATCCGGAGGTGAGAAAATGAGATGCATGATCGCCCGCATGATGCTCCGCGATGCGAACACAATGGTGCTCGACTCTCCGACAAACCACCTCGACCTCGAATCAATCCAGGCCTTCAACAACACCCTGCAGAACTTCAAGGGAAACATTCTGCTTTCAAGCCACGACCACGAATTCATTCAGACCGTCTGCAACCGCATCATCGAACTGACACCTAACGGAATCATCGACAAGATGATGGACTATGACGACTTCATTGTCGACGACAAGGTCATGGCAGCTCGAGAGAAACTCTATTCAGCAAACGCCTAACCACATAAATGTCATGGTAAAACATATCGTCACATTCAAACTCAGCGGCTCAGACAAGGAGCGTCTTGAAGTTGCCACACGTTTCAAATACGCATTGCTCCAGCTGCCTGACGTCATCGACGTGCTCCGTTCGATCGAAGTCGGCATCAACCAGAACCCGTCTGAATCGTGGGACGTCGTGCTGACAGCTGTCGTAGACAACATGGATCAGGTCGAGATTTACGCAAAACACCCGGCACACGTGGCCGCCGCGGCAATTCTCGGCAAAAACAAGGAAGCACGCGCATGCGTCGACTACGAGTGCTGACGCTGAGTTGAATCAGGTCACGACCGAAATATTCAGACTGACTCCTTCCGACTTCGTAAAAGAAGTGATGAGGCGGTGGTTGAGCCACAACGCGTTGTGGCTCCTGCTGCCTGTCATCATGTCGGCGATCGCAGGAGCGGTGTGGACATATGCTATGTTCTATGTCTCGGCGATGATCTTGTTTCTGCTGCTGCCTACAGTCGTGATGTTTGTCTATTTCAACTACGCGCTCACACCCGAGGCACGCGAGGTCATCTCTCCGAGACAGATCACGATCTCGGCCAAAGGCCTTGAAATCATATTCTATGACGACGGCCAGCAACCTGCCGTGACTGCCGTTCGACACATTGAGGCAGACCTGCTGACAGACCTGGAGATCAGCTTCGGGTTTGTAACATTCTCGACCCGTGAACGCTATCGCCCGGTTCAGATTCCGCTGTCATCACTCCCGGACGGCATCTCGGTCAACGATCTCTACAGCCTGATAGCCGGTCAGTCGTGATGATAAGGCTCACCGCGCAGAATCGTCATCGCCCTGTAGATCTGTTCGGTGAAGAACAAACGTATCATTTCGTGGGAAAACGTCATTTTAGACAATGACAGTTTCTCATCGGCACGCCCGTACATCTCTTTGGAGAATCCGTAGGGTCCGCCAATGATGAAAATCAACCTGCCCTGCAACGACACCATTTTTTTGTCGAGATATGTGGCGAACTCGCGTGAGGTCATCTCCGGCCCGCGCTCGTCGAGCAAAACCACGCGGTCGGACGGTGAGATCTCCCTCAACATGCTCTCTCCCTCAATCTGTTTCTGACGCTCGGTGTCGGCATTTCTGGGAAGCTTCACATCAGGAATCACCTTTAACTCAAACGGCACATAGTGTGTCAACCGTTTGACATACATCGATACACCCGTGGCAATGTAATCAGTCGAGGTCTTGCCGACGGACATTAATATTATCTTCATAAGCTTCTATTTGATCTCGTTTGCTGCCGAGGTCCTTGTTCCATTTCTGGCTGATCAACCTCCACAGAAAAATGACGCCCCTGAAACACAACTCGACACACATTGCGATCCAGACTCCCTTGAGACCGATCACGGGGGCGAGCCACGCGGCGATCGGAATGCGCACAAGCCAGATGCTCCCGAAATTCATGCATGCCGGAATCAACGTGTCGCCGACACCGACAAACACACCGTAGGCAACGATCGAGGCCGCGAACATCGGTTCGGCCCATGCCTCGATACGCAGAATCTCGGTTCCCAGCTCACTGATAGCCTCAACCGGTGTCATCAGTTGCATCATCAGAGGCGCGCACAGCCACATCAACACACCCATGGCCGACATGACGACCATTCCGGTGGCGACAGTGACATAGCCGAACCGTCTGACCAGAGCCGGCCGGCCGGCTCCATGACTCTGCCCTATCAGCGTGGTGGCGGCATCTCCTATTCCATAGCCGGGCATGTAGCACAGACTCTCGGCTGTGACGGCAAAAGCGTTGGCTGCTATGGCTATCACTCCAAGCGGAGCAACAATGACTGTGATCATGATCTGCGCGCCACAGATGACGGCATGCTCGAGCGTCATTGGGGCCGAAATGCGGAGAGCTTTTTTTATCACAGCCCGGGTCGGCCGATAAGATCCGGTCGTGCCACTGAGCCTCAGACCCGGTTCTCTGCAGGTCAGGAAATAAAGCATCAGCGACGCCGTGACCAATTCGGCCGCGACTGTGCCAAGCGCGGCTCCGGCAACTCCGAGACCGGCACCGGGAACAGTGATGTGAAACCCGGCGGCCTCATAGCTGTGCGACGGAAAAATCAAAACAAAGTTGAACACAACGTCAAGAAAGGCCATCATGATGTTCAAAATGCTCGGAATCTTCATGTTGCCCGCGCTGCGCAACATTCCTCCGGCAAGGAAATTCATTGTCAATCCGGGCAATGCACAGATGAAAATGAAAAAATAGGAACTCGCCATTGGGCAGATCTCATCGTTTCCGCCGAGCCACCGGGGCAGAAATCCGGCGATCGAAAGACCCGTCGCTGTTATAACAAGACTGAAAATCAGCGATGACGTGATCGACTGACGCAATATGTCGCGTGCCTCGACATGGTTCTTTCCACCGATCTTATGGGCAACCTGCACCGAAAATCCGACTGTCATGGCCGAGCATACGCCCCAGAACAACCACAGACTTGTCGACACAAGCCCGATCGCCGCCGATGAGTCGGCACCGAGATGCCCGACCATAGCCGCGTCGATATACTGCATCAGAATGCTCGAGAGCTGAGCGATGATTGCAGGAGCCGAAAGCTTGAGCGTCAGCGACAGCAACTGTCGCCGTGAGATCGATTCTCCGTTCTGTATTTGTGTGATATCTGCCATTGCCGTAAACTTCGCGCAAAGGTAACCATTTGCTACTAATTATCAAAATATCCCTGTCAAACAGGTTTTGAACCTATATTCTATTCCATGTATGATCTAATTCACACATTGTTAATTCTTTTTTTTAATAAAACTTTCTCAATTTTAATTTGATTTATTACCTTTGTGTTATAAAACATGAATCTAAAGCAACCGAAATGATTAAGGCCGTCTTAGAAAAGGTGATCAGCGAAGACCTTGCCGCTATCTGGTCGATTCTCGATTCTGATGAGAAACGCAGGGTGGCCGAGGCGTTCACCATACATAATTTCAAAAAAAATCAGATCATCTATGCCGAGAAAGATGACCCTGAGAATCTATGGTGTCTGCTGAAAGGAAAAGTGAAACTCTACAAAGACGGTGTCGGCGGACGACAGCAGATCTTGAGACTGATCAGACCTGTTCAGTATTTCGGCTACAGGGCATACTTCGCACGCGAGCCATACGTATCGAGTGCGGCTGCCTTTGAAGCGTCGGCAATCGGGGCACTCCCGATGTCGTTGGTCGAAGATCTGATCAACAACAACATCAGGCTCGCATGGTTCTTCATTCATGAGCTTTCGCGAAATCTCGGCGGCAGCGACACTAAAATCGTCAACCTGACCCAGAAACATATACGCGGACGCCTGGCAGAAGCTCTGATTCTGCTCAAAGACAACTATGGCTATGAAGCCGACGAGGAGACCATAAACATTTTCATGGCACGTGAAGACCTCGCCAACCTCTCGAACATGACAACCTCCAACGCGATCAGGACCCTGTCAGGATTCGTTGCCGAGAAGATAATAACCGTCGACGGACGACGCATAAAGATTCTTAACGAACCGTTGCTCAGAAAAATCAGCAAATTCGGGTAACGCCATTCCTTGTGATACAATGTCAGCAGATTTCAGACGAAAGCCGGACTGGCTTAAAATCAAACTTCCCCGCGGCCAGAAAGCCATGCATGTGGTAGGCCTGCTGAATGAACATTGTCTACACACAATCTGCACAAGCGGAATGTGTCCTAACCGTGGAGAATGCTGGGGTAACGGAACCGCGACATTCATGATCGGAGGCAGCATCTGCACCCGTAACTGCCGTTTCTGCAATGTCACGACCGGACGGCCGCTGCCTCTCGACCGCAAAGAAATCGACGACATCGTCTCATCGGTCAGAGACCTCGGCTTGCGGCACGTCGTAATAACCTCGGTCGACCGCGACGACCTGCCCGATCTCGGGGCAGCTCACTGGGCCGAGATGATCAGAACATTGAAAGACCGTTGTCCGGGGGTGACAATGGAGGTGCTTATTCCCGACTTTCAGGGCAGACATGACCTTGTCGACATGGTTATCAACGAACGTCCCGACGTCATATCTCATAACCTCGAGACAGTCAGACGTCTCACTCCCGAAGTCAGGTGCTCGGCGACCTACGACCGTTCGCTCGGTGTCATACGCCACATTGCCGAATCGGGCATCAGATCTAAGTCAGGAATAATGCTCGGTCTGGGTGAGACTTTCAATGAAGTACTTCAGACAATGGACGACCTGCTTGAATGTGGCTGTGAGGTGATGACGATCGGACAATATCTGCAACCGACCGAAAATCACTATCCCGTGCAGGAATACATTCACCCCGACATCTTCACTGAGTATGGTGAGATCGGACTCCGCAAAGGGTTCAAGTTCATCGAGAGCGCGCCTCTTGTCAGATCAAGCTACCATGCCGAACGTCACGCCTGCCGGTCATGCTGAACTTCATTGACCTGGGTCGTAAAGACTACCAGAGCACACGCGATTTGCAGCTCAGACTGTTCAGACAGATGATCAGCCTGAAACGCGAAGGCAAGACGGTCGACAAAGAGACCGTTCTGTTAGTCGAGCATGAACCGGTCTTCACAATGGGACGGCATGCCGACCACAACAACATGCTCGTCTCGAACCGCTATCTTGACAAGCTCGGGGTTGACTGCGTTGAAATTGAGCGCGGCGGAGACATAACCTTCCATGGTCCGGGACAGCTTGTCGTATATCCGATAATCGACATGTCGCGACACCACCTCGGTGTCAAAGCCTACGTCAACCTGCTTGAGGAAGCGGTGATAAGAACCCTCGACAAATTTGATATCAGAGGACAGCGTGTCGACGGGGCCACAGGTGTGTGGATCGAAGCCGGCAGTGAGCGTGAACGCAAAATCTGCGCTATCGGAATCAGATGCAGCCACTATGTGACAATGCATGGTTTCGCCCTCAACATATCGACCGACCTCAGCTGGTTCTCAATGATAAACCCATGTGGATTCAAAGATAAAGGAGTGACCTCGATGTCGGGAGAACTCAAACGAGACGTCCCGGTCACCGAGGTCAAGAAAATCATCTGCGACGAACTGAGCCGTCTGCTGCAATTGTGATCACTCCATGATGTCCTGAGCCGCTTTCAGATCCATTTTCTCAAGAATAATTTTCGTGCTGCCGTCGCTGTTGGTCAGCAAAACTTTGTTATCTTTCATTCGCTCGCTCTTTCCGACCTCTTCAAGAGCCACAAGAATCTGGGTCTCGAGTTGAATGTCAGGACACATCATGCGCGTAGTCGCAAGCTGCTGAAACTGAATGGCATCTGATTTGTCGGGATCGATGAGAATCGAACCGTTGACAATGTTGCAGCCTGCATTGCCGTGAAGCTTGAGTTCGGGTATGTCGATAACAAATTTAACATTGTCATTGTCAACAGGTTGACCGTTAAGCGAGATAACCTTCCAGGCACCATTGAGATAATCGAGATTATGACGGCGGAGAAGCATAACCGTCTTGCCTGTCTCCGATCTGAGGCTTAGCAACGTTTCGTTACCCGATTTCTCAACGGCAAAGCCCCTGACCTGATCAATCGCTCCGTTAATGGCGAACTCAAAGGGCGCGTCATGACACATTTTCAGTGAGCTGATCACCTCTGAGAAGCTCAACTTGCCACCTGCCTTGACCGTAAACGAGCCGTTGAGGGTGTTACACCCGTTTGAACCGTAGAACCGGCCCGTCGAACTTTCAAAATAGATGTAGGGACGTTCATCACCGGTGGTCTTGCTGCCGTTAACCTCCTGAATGGTCCATTCACCATTCAGAATCTGCATCGCGTCGGCCTGCTTTGATTTGTCATTGGCCATATTCTCTGTTTTTACATTTCCGGTCTTGGCCGGCTTCTGCCGATCAGCCTTGTTCTTGTCTTTCTTCACTTTTGCAGGTTGTTCGACATTCTGATCGGTTGCGACAACCTTCTTTGAAGGATTTTTGAAGACCGAACACGATGAGAGACAGAAAATTCCGGCAACTACCGTAGTCAATAATATCTTATTCATAATAATTTGTTTTAAACCCCTCTTTGATGAGGCCTTGTTTAACTCTTATAACAATCGGGAACGGTTTTGTTCTCAATTAAACAGAAAAAAACCGGACATAATTGCCGCTGAACGGCTATGTCCGGCCTGAAAAATGTGAGATTATTTCACGTATCCGCGAATTATACCTCTTTTTGAATTTTTGATGAAAAGAATGATCTCGTCTCGCTCGGGAGTGGCGGGGAGCTCGGCCTCGATCTGCTCCAAAGCGTCGGTGACATTATATTTCGACATGTAGAGGAAGCGATAGACACTCTGAATGTCATTGATCTGCTCATTTGTGAAATTCCGGCGTCTCAGACCGATCGAGTTGACACCGCAGTAGACCAACGGCTCACGGCCTGCCTTGACAAACGGAGGAACATCCTTGCCGATCAAGGCACCACCTTGAATCATCACATGTGATCCCAGATGACAGAACTGATGAATCATCGTTCCGCCGCCGATAATGGCATAATCGTCTATTACCACCTCGCCGGCAATCTGGCTCGCGTTGGCAATGATGATGTTGTTGCCGACAATACAGTCATGGGCAATGTGGCTGTAGGCCATGATCAGGCAGTTGTTGCCGACAACGGTCTTGCCACGTGCCGCCGTTCCACGGTTGACGGTGACACACTCTCTCAAAGTCGTGTTGTCGCCGATAATGGCATAGGTTTCCTCACCCTTGAACTTCAGATCTTGTGGGATAGCCGAGATGACAGCACCCGGAAAAATTCTGCAGTTCTTGCCGATGCGTGCTCCTTCCATGATCGTCACATTGCTGCCGATCCAGGTTCCCTCCCCGATCTCGACATTCTGGTCTATGGTGACAAACGGATCGATGATGACACTCGGCGCAATCTTTGCAGCGGGGTGTATGTATGATAACGGTTGTTTCATTTTTGCAAGCTTTCTCGATTATTTATTCTTGATGATCTGTGCCATGAATTCACATTCGCTGACAACCTTCTCGCCTACAAACGCATAACCCTTCATGATCGCACAGCCTCGACGCATCGGTGTCATGAACGACACATGAAACAGCAATGTGTCGCCCGGAACTACTTTCTGGCGAAATTTGACATTGTCAATCTTCATGAAATAGGTAGAGTAACGCTCTGGCTCCTCTACACTCGACAAAACGAGCAGACCTCCGGTCTGTGCCATAGCCTCGATCTGGAGCACACCGGGCATGACCGGTTCCTGAGGGAAGTGTCCCTGGAAAAATGGCTCGTTTACAGTGATGTTCTTGACTGCGACAATGTGGCTGTCACCCTTCTCGATGACCTTGTCGACCAACAGGAACGGATAGCGGTGGGGAAGATGCTCCCTGATCTCGTTGACATCCATGATCGGGGCTACCGACGGATTGTAGCTCGGGGCCTGAACCGGAGTCTTGCGCAGCTCCTGTCTGATTTTCTTCGCCAGGGCGGTGTTGAGCGAATGTCCCGGTTTGGTGGCGATGACCTTGCCTTTGAGCGGGCGTCCGATAAGGGCGAGATCGCCTATGACGTCAAGAAGTTTATGCCGGGCCGGCTCATTCTCATGTTCCAGCGGTCTGTTGTTGATATAGCCGAACTCATTGACTGACTTGTGGGGAACGTTCATCAGATCGGCAAGGCGGTCAAGCTCAGCCTGTCCCATAGGAGCGTCATAGATGACAATGGCGTTGTCCAGATCACCCCCTTTGATGAGATTGTTCTTGAGCAACGGTTCCACTTCCCTGACAAACACAAATGTCCGGCTCGGTGAGATCTCTTTCGCGAAATCGTCAAGCGAATCAAGCGCGGCATACTGGTTGTTCAGAACCGGCGATTCAAAATTCACCATTGCATCGATGCTGAATTCATTGTCAGGCAAAAGCAGAATTGACGATCCGGTAGAGTCGTCACGAACCTCGATTCTGTGTTTTACAACATAATAATCTTTGTCAGCTTTCTGCTCTACAAGTCCCGTCTCGGCAATCTTCTCGCTATATTTCAATGAACTGCCGTCAAGAATCGGCATTTCAGGAGCATTTACTTGAATAAGGCAGTTGTCAATTCCGGCGGCATAAAGAGCAGCCATCGCATGCTCGATCGTACCGACCTTGACGTCTCCGTTGGCCAGAACGGTTCCGCGTGTTGTCTCAACTACATTCTCGGCCAATGCCTCTATGACAGGCTCGCCTTCAAGATCAACACGTTGGAACTTATATCCGTGGTTGTCGCCCGCAGGCATGAATGTCGCTGTGATATCAAGCCCGGTGTGCAATCCTTTTCCACAGAGTGTGAAAGATTCTTTTAGTGTCTGTTGCTTCATAACAGTAATGATGGTTTATTACTTTTTTTGTTTTTCTGTTAATTATGATTTTTTACCAACCGCAAGTTTCATCTCTTTCTCAATCTCAGAAACCCGTTTATAGAGTCTCTCGAGATTCTTGATGTGTACGGTCTGACGTGCGAATGTGCGGTAGTCGACGGCAGGATAGCCCATCAGGAGTCTGCCCGACTCCACATTTTTCGGTATTCCCGACTGTGCGCCGATCTGGACATTGTCGCCCACGGTGATGTGCCCGGCAAATCCGACCTGACCTCCGACCATGCAGTTGCTGCCGATTTTAGTCGATCCGGCAATGCCCGACTGTGAGGCCATGACCGTGTCATGACCGATCTCACAATTATGCGCCACCTGAATGAGATTGTCTAGTTTCACACCCTTGTGAACTCGAGTGGATCCCATAGTGGCACGGTCGACACAGGTGTTGGCCCCGATCTCGACATCATCTTCGATCACCACATTGCCTATCTGGGGTATCTTGTCATAGTGGCCGTTATCGGGCGCGAACCCGAAACCATCGGCTCCGATCACAACTCCTGAGTGCAATATACAACGTGAGCCGACAACACAGTTGTGATAGACCTTGACACCCGGATAAAGTGTCGTGCCTTCGCCGATTCTGGCCCCATCTCCGATATAACACTGGGGATAGATCTTGACACCGCGGCCTATCTCGACGTTGGAACCGATATAGGCAAATGCCCCGACATACACATCGTCGGGAACATTTACCCCTTCTGAAATATAAACCGGATTCTCGATGCCGGTCTTGTGGGGTTCCATCATCTTAGAGACCATCTCAAGAAGCTTCGCCACCGTGGCATACGGGTCCTCAACCCTTATCAGTGTGGCCTTTACAGGTTGTTCCGCCACAAAATCGTTCTTCACAAGAACGACCGACGATTCGGTCGTGTAAATGAAATGAGTGTATTTGGGATTCGCGAGAAACGAAATTGCCCCGGGTCGCCCCTCTTCTATCTTAGCTATTGTGCTTACGACAATCTCACCGTCTCCTTCAACGGTGCCATTGACAAGTGACGCTATTTGATTTGCTGAAAATTCCATTTGTTGATGGTGATTTTTAGAAATTGCATAGTTTACTAAAAACATTATACAAAGATGCAAAGAATTTTCCAATTCTCCACGGTTTTAAGACCACAAAATGGCATATCAAGGCTTTTTAAGGGTATCACCGTTTCATTTCACCCATCACTATCGCATCATCTTCAAGTAAAATGAGTCTTTTGCGATAGAGCGACCCTATTGCCTTCTTATAATCTTTTTTGCTGCACCCGAATCGTTCTCTGATTTCTTCGGGCGACGATTTGTCAGTGACACGCAACACTCCGTCTGCTTCGATCTTTTTCATTATCAGACGGGCGATCTCATCGGTTCTCTCCAACATGTTTCTCACCGGAACCAGGTCGATCTTACCGTCGGGCCTGACATTTTTCACACTTGCCTCGATGTGCTGTTCAAGAACAAGCGGCGAATAGATATCGCTGTTGTAAAACAGTCCGTTATGAAGATTGTCGACAATGGCCTTGTAGCCCGACTCATTGTGCTCGATTATAAGGGCGTCGACCTTGTCGCCCCTCTTGTAATCGGCTATGACATTTCCGAGAAACTTGTCTACCTTGGCCGACGCGGCGACACGTCCGGTGACATCATCAAGATAGACATAGACCAGATATATGCCTCCATCCCTCATCGCGCTCCTCTGCTCCCTGAACGGAACAAGAAGATTCTTGCCTGACAACCCCCAGTCGAGAAACGCACCGACACGGTTCACCTGGGTGACCTGCATGTAGGCGAACTCACCCACAGTAGCCACCGGATGCTCGGTCGTGGCTATCAGGCGGTCTTCAGAGTCGGTGTAGACAAAAACATCAAGCTTGTCACCTACTTCCGGCAATCGCCCGACATAACGCCGGGGAAGCAATATCTCTCTCCCCTCACCTCCGTCGAGATAGACTCCGAAGTCAACTATCTTGACAACCGGCAACGTATTATAATTTCCTATTTTAAGCATATTCGATAAGTTATAATTGTTTAATAGTGCAAATAACACCAAAATTTATGAATTTTTCATTAAGTTTTTCATCTTTTTTTGAAAACAATCGATAATTTTGTAGTTTAAAACATCGTCCTGGAGTAGCATGATTGATCAAATTATCAAATATTTCCCAAACCTGACCGACACGCAACTGTCTCGGTTTGAAGCCCTCGGCACTCTCTATCCCGAATGGAACCAGAAGATTAACGTGATCTCGCGCAAAGACATCGACAACCTCTACGTTAACCACATTCTCCATTCGCTCACGGTGGCCCCATATCTCGATCCGGTCAAAGACACATCGTTTCTTGACATGGGAACCGGCGGAGGCTTCCCCGGCATACCTCTTGCCATAATGTTTCCCGACTCCTCATTTCACCTCATTGACCGTATTGGCAAAAAAATCAAGGTGGCACAGAATATTGCCGAATCACTCGGCCTCGGAAATGTGACATTCCAACACGGCGACATCGGCGAGTGCCGCGACCGGTTTGACTTCGTTGTCAGCCGTGCCGTGATGAGCCTTGACCAGCTTGTTCCTCTCATCAGGAAAAACATCTCGCCCGTAAACCGCAACAGACTTCAAAACGGACTGATATGTCTCAAAGGCGGAGATCTCCGGGAAGAGATCTCCGCCACAGACGCCACCGTCATAGAGCATTCGCTCAGCGACTATTTCAAAGAACCGTTCTTTGAGACCAAGAAACTGATATATGTACCTCTGAATATTTCCCGAGTATAGCCATGCTACAGGTAAAACCTTTTGAATTCAATATGTTTGGAGAAATGACATATGTTGTCTATGACTCCGACACACGTGACGCAGCTGTTGTTGATCCGGGCATGATGAACCGTCGTGAGGAAGATATCATCGACAATTTCATCAGGCAAAACGGCCTTGACATCAGACACATAATAAGCACTCATCTCCATGTCGACCATGTCATGGGGGCAAACAGGTACTCAAAAAAATATGGCATAGGAGTGTCGGCCGATCCCGACGACCGTTTTCTTGGCAGCCGCATCGCGGAGCAAATCCAGATGTTTCATCTGCCGGTCGAACTCGGCAAGGTTGAGATCAGACACGAGTTGCACGACGGTGACCGACTTGTCATTGGACACTCGACCCTTTCGGTCATCAAAGTGCCGGGACACTCTCCGGGCAGCATCGCGCTCTACTCTCCTGAAGACGGTTTTGTGATCACAGGCGACGCGCTGTTTCACGGCAGCATCGGACGCACCGATCTCCCCGGAGGAGACTATGCAACCTTGATCAGATCCATAACCGACAGACTGCTGACCCTACCCGACGCGACAGTCGTTTATCCCGGTCACGGCGACAAGACAACAATCGGCAACGAGAAACGATTCAATCCTTTTCTATAGATTCCTGAACAATTCAGGTTCAAAAGGTTCAAACGAAGCGATCGAATCTCTGTCGCCCGACCGCGCAAGCCTGATAATCTCCCTGAAAATGAAGCGGCAGGAGACTACCATGAGCCGTTCGGTCGAATTTGCCCAGAAACCGCCGAGTGCGAGTCCCGATTCCGATATGGCGACCGCCCGATCGGCTTCACCGGTCTTTAGCATCGCGTAAGCGAAATACAAAAGCCCGTCGGGAGCGTTGGTCAATTCAGAAATACTCTCTGCTACTGCCCTGTCATACAACTCTTTCAACCTGTCAAAATTACGGCACATCGCCAGCGAATAGAGATAGTGGTCGATCAGGGGCGGGGTCTTCGCGACATCATAATAGAGATCGGTGATTTTTATCACTGACTCATAGTTGCAGCACCTGAACATGTAGTCGAGATTATCTTTTACAAAACTGTCAAACGACTCGACTTCTTTACTGTGTTCCCTGAATCTCGCGACTATGTCACGCGTGTTCCAGTCGCAGTCATGGCTCAGAAGCTCCTCCAGGACAAAACGGTCACCCACATCCTCGAGAAATTTGCTCATCAGAAAAGCGGCACACTCTTCCTTGCGCCCCAACCGGGTCAGCGCACAGGCTGTCTGATGTATCGCCTGAAGAGATCTCGGATTTGTCTTGAGAAAACGACCGAACAGTTCAATGACCTTCTCGTCATTTCCGCCAAGCGCCACAAGATTCATCGCCTCAATGTAGTCTGTCTCGACATCGTCTGGATTGATAGCCCTTGCATATTCAAGATCTTTCAACGCTTCGTCATATTGCTTGAGCGAGTAATGACACTCGGCCATAAGAAGCCAGTTCTCAGCCCTGAAAGCATCGATGCGGGTAAGTTTGTCGAGAATCTCAAGAGCCAGAACATCTTCGGCACTGTCGTGTGCGACCGAGGCGATCTCATAAAGAGCAGTGTCGCGATACTCGGCTTTCTTCTCGATCTTATGTCTGTTTCTGATAAACCATTCGTCACACAACTGATCACGGGCATACTCCGACAACCTGATGATCTCTTCATCGCTCAACCTGTCTATCTCATCGAGCAGACGGTCAAGTTCAATCTCAACCTCCTCGGCAGTCAATCCGCGGTCGCGCAATTTGAGAATCTCCCACGTCAGCCCCTCACCTTCTTCATAATTCTGAAGAAAATCATGTAATGCCGTCGGCGACAGCCGGTTGTACAGATAACCCCTGCGTTGGAAAAGCTCCTCACTCTCTGGAAACAGACGGACACCCAGCAACAAAACCTCGGCCTGGACATAATAGTCTGAATTATCGCCGGCCACATCAAAGATCTCGATCAGATCAGGCTCCTCATAGCGCGGGAAGCTGCGGTCTTTTATACAGTTCTTGAACTTCAGATAATTCTCATACAGTATGCGGTCTTCATTCATTGCTGACAAGCTCGGTGTTAAACAATAGGCTAACCCGGCAGAAACCGCCGGGTTAGCCTCGATTCAGTAACTACAGATTATTTTTTCTGTTCCTTCTCCCAGCTGTCTTTCAATGCAATGGTGCGGTTGAAGATCAGATGTTCGGGTGTGGAGTCATAATCGGGAGTGAAATATCCGACGCGCTGGAACTGGAATTTAGCTCCTCGTGTGGCGTTCTCGGCAATGTAAGGCTCGACCTTGACATTCTCGACAACCTTCAGCGATTCAGGATTAAGCATCTCACGGAAATCACGTTCGGTTTCCGCAGCCGGATTTTCCACGTTGAACAGACGGTCATAGAGACGCACTGTCGCATTCACGGCATTCGGTGCCGAAACCCAGTGGAGCGTACCCTTGACCTTCCTCGAAGCTCCGGGCAGTCCGCTGCGTGTCTCCGGATCATAGGTGCACCTGATTTCTGTGATGTTTCCGTCATCATCTTTGACAACCTCTTCACATTTTATTATATAGGCACCTTTGAGACGCACCTCTCCGCCGGGAGCAAGTCTGAAGAATTTTTTCGGCGGATTTTCCATGAAATCGTCCCGTTCGATAAACAGTTCGCGAGTGAACGACATCTGATGTGTGCCTGAAGTCTGATCCTCCGGATTATTTTCCATCTCAACCGTCTCGACTTTATCTTCGGGATAGTTGACGATGACGACTTTCACCGGATTGACAACCGCCATGACACGGGTTGCCGTCGCATTGAGATCTTCTCTAACGGCATGTTCGAGAAGCGAAACGCTGTTGAGTGCCTCATATTTCGTATACCCGATCTTGTCAATGAAATTTCTGACAGACTTCGGAGTGTAGCCTCTGCGGCGCATTCCCGATATTGTCGGCATTCGCGGATCGTCCCAACCCGCCACGAGGCCCTCTTTTACAAGCTGAAGCAGCTTGCGCTTGCTCATGACAGTGTATGTGAGATTCAATCGGTTGAACTCGATCTGACGCGGACGATAGCTTTCATCGGCAAGCTCATCGACGAAGTAGTCATACAACGGACGGTGAGGCACGAATTCAAGCGTACATATCGAATGGGTCACACCCTCGAAATAATCGCTCTGACCGTGTGCGAAATCATACATCGGATAAACCTTCCACTTCGTTCCGGTGCGGTGGTGCGGATGCTTGATGATGCGGTACATGATCGGATCTCTGAAGTGCATGTTTGAAGATGCCATGTCGATCTTCGCTCTCAACACACGTGATCCTTCCTCAAACTCGCCCTCATTCATTCTCATGAACAAGTCAAGGTTCTCTTCCGGTGTGCGGTTACGGTAAGGGCTCTCGGTACCCGCAACTGTGGGAGTCCCCTTTTGTGAGGCGATTTCTTCCGATGTCTGATCGTCGACATAGGCCTTGCCCTCTTTGATCAGCCTCACCGCCAGGTCAAACAACTGAGGAAAATAGTCTGACGCATAATATTCGCGGTCTCCCCAGTCAAAACCGAGCCAATGTATGTCTTCGCGGATAGAGTCTACATATTCCACATCTTCCTTCACCGGATTTGTATCATCAAATCTCAGGTTACATGTTCCGCCAAATTTTTCAGCTACGCCAAAATCCATGCAGATAGCCTTGGCATGACCGATATGCAGATATCCGTTAGGCTCCGGTGGAAAACGGGTGTTTAACCGGCCACCGTTCTTGCCGGCTTGCAGATCGTCGAAAACAATCTGCTCAACAAAATTCAGTCCTTTCTTCTCGGAGCTTTCTGTTTCATTCATTTCTGCCATTGCGTGATTGATTGAGTTGTGGTTGTTCTGTTATTTTGTGTACAAAGATACGAATAAGTCGAGAGCAAATGCAAATTTATTTGCGATTTGCCGGGCAGGTGTATCCAATATAGCATCAGTTTCCCATTTCTGACAGGAATTTGATTCTGACAAGCCTTATCTCATCTTCAGTGCATTCGCTGCCAAGTTCGTTGATCGCAGCCTCGAGATCGTCGCTCTCACTTTCTTTGAAATAGTCGAATATATCATCTTGATGATCTTCGTCGACAACCTCGTCAATGAAATAACTGATATTGATCTTCGTTCCTGAATAGACAATTGCCTCGACCTGATCGAGCAATTCACTGAATTCAAGGCCCTTGGAATTTGCCAGTTCGTCAAGGGCTATCTTGCGGTCGATGCCTTGGATTATCGAGATCTTCAATTTGCTCTTGTTGGCGACGCTGCGCACACGCAGGTCCTCAGGCCGCTCGATCTCATTCTCCTCGACATGGGTCTTGATGACCTTCAGAAAATCTTCGCCATATCGCTTTGCCTTGCCGATGCCGACTCCCGGAATTGTCGCAAGTTCCTCCATGGTGACCGGATAGGTCGTCGCCATTGCTTCAAGTGACGGATCCTGGAATATCACATATGGCGGCAAGTCAAGTTTCTTTGCCGTTTTCTTTCTCAGATCCTTCAATATGGAGTACAACTCGGGATCTACGGCACAGGCCGCTCCGCTTTTAACCAAGACAGGTTCTTCCTCCTCGCGGAAATCATTGTCTTCAACGATTTTGAATGAGACTGGCTTTTTGATGAATTTCTCACCCGCTGGCGTCAGTTTCAATATCCCGTAATTCTCAATGTCACGTGCCAGATATCCGGCAATGACAGCTTGTCTGATGACTGCGTTCAAGAACCGTTCGTCCGATCCTTGCTCACAGCCGAAAACCTCAAGCTCGTCATGCTGATAGCTCTTTACATCGGCTGTTGATTTCCCGAGCATCACATCTAAGACGTGATTGGGTTTGAATTTTTCTTTTAAAGCTGAAACGGTTTCAAGTACCGCACATAATTCTTCTTTTGCTTCCACTCTTTTCTTAGGGTTTAAACAATTATCACAGTTTCCGCAATTATCCTCGCCGAATTCCTCACCGAAATAATGCAGCAGCAACCGTCTGCGGCATAGCGATGACTCGGCATAAGATGCTGTCTCCATTAGCAGCTGCTTGCCGATCTCCTGCTCTGCCACAGGTTTGCTCTGCATGAACTTTTCCATTTTCTGCAGATCTTTGGCTGCATAGAAAGTAAGGCATATTCCCTCACCACCGTCACGGCCCGCACGCCCTGTCTCCTGATAATAACCTTCGAGAGACTTAGGCATGTCGTAATGGATGACATATCTCACATCGGGCTTGTCAATGCCCATTCCGAAAGCGATCGTAGCTACGATCACATCAATTTTCTCAAGCAGAAAGGCGTCTTGATTTTCTGAACGTGTGACGCCGTCCATGCCGGCATGATAAGGCAATGCCTTGATGTTGTTCACCTTAAGCAGCTCTGCGAGCTCCTCGACTTTCTTTCGGCTGAGACAATAGATGATGCCCGACTTACCCTCCTGGCTCTTGATGAACCTGATTATGTCGCGATCGATGTTTGACGTCTTTGGTCTGACCTCATAATAGAGATTCTGACGGTTGAATGACGACTTGAACACCAGCGAGTTCTGCATCCCGAGATTCTTTTGAATGTCATGTTGAACTTTCGGTGTCGCCGTAGCTGTCAATGCTATGACCGGACGTGGACAAATTTCATTTATGATCGGACGGATGCGCCGGTACTCAGGTCTGAAATCATGACCCCATTCCGAAATGCAATGGGCTTCGTCGACTGCATAAAATGAAATCGGAACTGTTTTTAAGAATTCAATATTTTCTTCTTTTGTCAATGACTCCGGTGCTACATAGAGCAATTTTGTCTTTCCGGAGACTATATCACTTTTAACCTGATCAATGGCACTTTTATTTAACGATGAGTTCAGAAAATGTGCCACCCCGTCATCTTCACTGAAATTTCTCATTGCGTCCACCTGATTTTTCATCAGCGCGATCAAAGGAGAAATCACAATCGCCGTACCCTCGGTCAACAGCGAGGGCAACTGATAACATAGCGACTTCCCCCCTCCGGTAGGCATCAGAACAAAGGTGTCATGTCCCTCAAGGAGAGACATCATTATGGCCTCCTGATTGCCTTTGAATTTTTCAAACCCGAAATGTCGTTTCAAGGCGGCGGCGAGTTCAGTTTTAGTTATCATAACAGATTGTGGCTTTGGTGAATAGATTGACGGTAAGTATTTTTCAGATTTTATTTGCAGGTTGATTCGAAATTTGCTTTCTGGAGTTTCTCAAGCGCATATGAACTGTCGACAGTAAATTTCGCCACTTTCGATGACGGAACTTCAAACATAGCGTCGATCATGATAGTCTCGACTATCGATCTCAGTCCACGTGCGCCGAGCTTGTATTCAATAGCCTTGTCTACGATCAGATCAAGGGCATCTTCAGTGAATTCAAGCTCCACTTTGTCCATTCTGAACAATTTAACATACTGTCTGACAATTGCATTTTTAGGTTCTGTCAACACCCTTCTGAGGGCATCACGATCGAGCGGATCAAGGCTCGTCAATATCGGCAGACGACCGATTATCTCCGGTATGAGTCCGAACGATTTCAAATCTTGTGGAGCGACATGACGCAGAAAGTTCTCACGTTCAAGATTCCGGCGGGCAATGTCATTGGAATATCCCACGACATGCGAGTTCATGCGCTGCGCTATCTTGCGTTCAATTCCGTCGAATGCCCCTCCGCAAATGAACAGTATGTTTTTCGTGTCGACCGGAATCATTCTCTGTTCAGGGTGTTTGCGGCCACCTTGCGGCGGCACATTGACAACCGAACCTTCCAACAGTTTGAGCAAACCCTGCTGAACACCCTCTCCGCTCACATCACGTGTGATCGACGGATTGTCACCCTTGCGGGCGATCTTGTCTATCTCATCTATGAAGACAATGCCACGCTCAGCCGCGGCGACATCATAGTCGGCCGCCTGAAGCAGACGCGTCAGCAACGACTCGATATCTTCACCGACATAACCGGCCTGAGTGAGAACCGTCGCGTCGACAATAGTGAACGGAACATTCAGAAGACGGGCTATCGTCTTTGCCAACAAGGTTTTTCCGGTGCCTGTCGGCCCGACTAAAATAATATTGCTCTTCTCAATGTCGACTTCATCGTCGGTCGGTTGTGCGAGCCTCTTGTAATGATTGTAGACGGCTACCGACAGATATTTCTTGGCCGAATCCTGACCTATCACATATTGATCAAGGAAATCTCTGATCTCAGCCGGCTTGGGTATTTTGCCAAGTTTAGGAGCGGGCTTCTTTTTCTCAGACGTGCCACGGTAGTCACTCAGCAACTGATGAATCTGATCGACGCATGAGGCACACACCGAAACATTCTGATCAAAAGGAGACGGGACAAGAACCTCAGTCTCCGAAGCCGGACGCCCGCAGAAACTGCATTTATCAGCGTATGTTGTCTGTTGTTTTTTTGCCATTGCTGCATTTTTCTGTTAATGACGCGCTCTGACGAACACTTCATCAATCATGCCATACTCTTTCGCTTCGGTAGCTGTCATCCAATAGTCGCGGTCGCTATCCTGCTCCACCTTTTCAAAAGGCTGACCCGAATGAGTGGCGATGATGTCATAAAGTTCCTTTTTCAACATCTGAATCTGACGCGCGGTGATTTCGATGTCACTTGCCTGACCCTGGGCTCCGCCCATCGGCTGATGAATCATGACGCGCGAATGTTTCAAAGCAAAGCGTTTGCCTTTTTCCCCGGCCACAAGCAGCACTGCGGCCATTGACGCCGCCATACCCGTGCAAATGGTGGCGACATCGCTCGAGATATACTGCATTGTGTCATAAATACCCAGACCGGCATAAACCGATCCGCCGGGTGAATTGATATATATCGAGACATCTTTGCCAGGATCGGTCGAGTCAAGATAAAGAAGCTGGGCCTGAATCACATTGGCCGTGTAATCATTGACTTCCGTACCGAGAAAAATGATGCGGTCCATCATCAATCTCGAAAACACATCCATTTGCGCGACATTAAGCTGACGTTCCTCTATGATTGTTGGTGATATATAGCTTGAGACAATCCCCGATGCGGCGGCCTTCGACGAAAGCGCGGCCGAAGCCTGATCAAAAGCCAGGCCGTTCATTCCCAGATGCTTTACAGCGTAATTTCTAAAATCTCTATTCATATTCAAAATTCTTTCTTAATAGTTTTCTATTCAAAATTACAAAAAAAATCACTACCACAGAAATTTTACCTCTCTTTTTCTTCTATTTTTTCAAAAAAATCTCACCACCCAACCGAAACAGGCCGCACACGCCACCCTTTCAGGCCTCGCGACATACGGAAACAAAAAAAGCGACCTTGTTCAGATCGCTTTTTCTTATCTTATAATTTATAAATCAATAGGCGAGGTTGGGAACCGGACCATATTCATTGGGCACAGGCTGACTCTCCTTGCACTCCCAGACAATCAGAATGATCCACCCGACAATCGGGAGAAAAGCGAGGAACAACCACCAGCCAGACTTGCCGATGTCATGAAGACGGCGGACCGCCACGCCGAGGCTGGGAAGAAGAAGTGCGAGATTGACAACTCCAGAGATCACGCTTCCCAACGTTCCGTCACCGAAAATGAGAGTCAGGAGAACACCGAGAATGAATGTGAACAGTGTAAACCACCAATACTCCGAACGTGAAGAGCGACCGCTGAAATTGCAGTAGTTTTGCTGAATTGCCATTTTAATGGCTTCAACGAAAGAAACTTGTCTTTGATACATGACCGTTTTACTTTTTTAGTGTTAATATCTGTTTGCATCACAAAGTTAAACAAATTTAAATAAACTGAATATAAATAGCTCAAAAAATTTCACGACACCATTGTTTTTTTGTAATTTTGCAGCGGCTGTGAGTTACAAAACACTTAGCTCCCACCCTATTTATTATAAGGTAAAAGGAAACTATGGTATCATTTTTCAAAAAGGGCTCCGACCTGATCTATGCGGTGGAGTCAACCAATCGATTTTCTGAATCAGAAAAAGAGCGTCTGACATGGCTCTTTGGAGGTGCAAAACCCTTGTCTTCCACATCAGTGCGCGGGCGTTTCATCGGACCCCGTAAAGAAATGATCACTCCGTGGAGCACAAACGCGGTGGAAATCACCCAGAACATGGGCCTTGAAGGCATCACACGCATCGAGCAGTTTTTATTGACCCGCGATGAGAATCCGGCATTCGACAAAATGCTCCAACGGCTTTATGACGGACTTAACAGCCGCATATTCTCCACCGACAAAAAGCCCGATCCGATAGTCAAAATCGCTGACATTTCAGAGTATAACGAATCTGAGGGTCTTGCCTTGAGCAATGACGAGGAATCTTACCTACGCCAGCTTGCCGACAAGCTCGGCCGTCCGCTGACCGACAGTGAGGTTTTCGGTTTCTCACAAGTCAACTCCGAACACTGCCGCCACAAAATTTTCAACGGACGTTTCATCATCGATGGCGAAGAAAAACCATTGTCGCTCTTCAAACTCATCAAAAAAACCTCACAGGAAAATCCCAACGGCCTGATTTCGGCCTATAAAGATAATGTGGCATTCATCGAAGGCCCGCGTGTCGAGCAGTTTGCGCCGGTCAACCCCGACCGTCCCGACTACTTTGAGATCTCCGACCTCGACACCGTCATCTCGCTGAAAGCCGAAACCCACAACTTCCCGACCACGGTCGAACCTTTCAACGGTGCTGCTACAGGAACCGGCGGTGAGATCCGCGACCGTCTCGGCGGCGGTAAGGCCAGTCTGCCGATTGCCGGCACAGCGGTCTACATGACTTCTTATCCCCGGCTCTCGCCCGAACACCGCTGGGAACTGATGACCAATCCACGTGTATGGCTCTATCAGACTCCCGCCGAAATCCTCATAAAGGCATCAAACGGTGCGAGTGATTTCGGAAACAAGTTCGGTCAGCCATTGATCTGCGGTTCGCTGCTTACTTTTGAGCATGACGAGAACGGTCGTCTTTACGCATATGACAAAGTCATCATGCTCGCCGGAGGCGTTGGATTCGCAGCCAAACGCGACGCTATAAAAGGTGAGCCGGAACCGGGACAGAAAGTTGTTCTGATGGGTGGTGACAACTACCGCATCGGAATGGGAGGCGGAGCAGTTTCATCGGTTGAGACAGGCCAATATGCCAACGCAATCGAACTGAATGCCGTTCAGCGCGCGAACCCCGAGATGCAGAAACGTGTCGCCAACGTCATAAGGGCACTTGCCGAAAGCGGTGTCAACCCGATTGTCTCTATTCACGACCACGGTGCGGGCGGTCATCTCAATGCCCTTTCAGAACTTGTCGAGGCAACAGGCGGACATATCGACATAGACGCTCTTCCTGTCGGAGACAAGACTCTGAGCTATAAAGAGATTGTCGGCAACGAAAGCCAGGAGCGCATGGGCATGGTGGTTAAGCCTCAGGATATTCCGTTGGTAGAACGCATCGCACAACGCGAACGCGCCCCGATGTATGTTGTCGGTGAGACAACCGATGATGCCAAATTTGTTTTTGAAGATAAAAAAGGTGTGAAACCGATCGATCTCGAGCTGGCCGACATGTTTGGCAATTCGCCACGCACTACCATGACCGACACGACCGTCAACCTGTCATATAATGATATATATTATGAGCAAGATAAGGCGATCGACTATCTTCGTGAGGTTCTGTCGCTCGAAGCTGTAGCTTGTAAAGACTGGCTCACAAACAAAGTCGACCGTTCGGTTACCGGACGTATCGCACGCCAGCAGTGCCAGGGCGAGATACAGTTGCCGTTGAGCGACTGTGGTGTGGTGGCACTTGACTACAAGGGAAAAGCCGGAATCGCGACATCAATCGGACATGCGCCCCAGGTCGCCCTGAACGATTCTGCAAAAGGTTCAGTCATGTCAGTTGCCGAAGCCCTTACCAACATTGTAGGTGCACCGATGAAAAAAGGTTTGTCGGGAGTATCTCTTTCAGCAAACTGGATGTGGCCGTGCAAGAATCCGGGCGAAGACGCTTCTCTCTACCGTGCCGTCGAAGCATGCAGCGACTTTGCAATCGCCCTCGGAATCAACATCCCGACAGGTAAAGATTCGCTGTCGATGACACAGAAATATGGAGCCGACAAGGTTTACGCACCCGGAACCGTAATCATTTCGGCAGCCGGTGAAGTGTCTGATGTCAGACGTGTTGTCTCGCCTGTCATCAAACGTCAGAAATCGACACTCTATTACGTCGATTTCTCAAGCGATGAACTAAAACTCGGAGGTTCGGCGTTCGCTCAATCTCAAAACCGCATCGGCCGCGAGGCTCCGACAGTGAAAGATGCTGCAAAATTTGTCACAGCATTCAACACAATCAACAAGCTCGCATCACGCAAGGCCATTCTTGCCATGCACGACGTGTCGGCAGGTGGACTTGTGACAACGCTGCTTGAAATGGTATTTGCAAACACCGACGGTGGTCTTGATGTCAATCTCGACAACTTTAACGAAACAGACCTTGTCAAGATTCTGTTTGCAGAAAATCCGGCAGTCGTGATGCAGATTTCCGACACTTGGAAAGAATTTGTCGAAAACACACTTGAGAAAGCCGGAGTGAGATTCTTTGCAATCGGACAACCCTCGTCAGGCCGAAGCATCGACATCAAACTCGCCTGCAAGTCACTTTCGGTCAACATAGACGAAATGCGCGATGTCTGGTTCGCACCATCGTTCCTGCTCGACTGTCTGCAAAGCGGTCAGGCTCAGGCAGAGCAACGTTTTGCCAACTATAAGAAGCAACCTGTCAAATATCGTTTCCCGTCGAAATATAACGGAAAACTCGCGGCACGCGAGATCTCGCTCAGCCGTCGCCAGAAGAGTGGCGTCAGAGCGGCCATCATCAGAGAGAAAGGTGTCAACGGAGACCGTGAGATGGCATTTTCGCTCCATTTGGCCGGATTTGATGTGAAAGACGTTCACATGACTGACCTTATGAGCGGACGCGAGACTCTCGATGATGTCAACATGATTGTGTTCTGCGGCGGATTCTCAAACAGCGATGTTCTCGGCTCGGCCAAAGGTTGGGCAAGCGGATTCCTTTACAACGAGAATGCCCGAAACACCCTCAAACGGTTTTATGAACGCACCGACACCCTCAGCCTTGGAATCTGCAACGGTTGTCAGCTGATGATCGAGCTCAACCTGATCAATCCCGACCATGACCGCAAGACCCGCATGGAACACAACGTCAGCCACAAGTTCGAATCACAGTTCCTCGGATTGACGATTCCGCAGAACAACTCGGTGATGCTCGGATCACTGTCAGGTTCGAAACTCGGAATCTGGGTCGCACACGGTGAAGGACGTTTCATGTTGCCTGAGGCCATGAGCAAGTACAACGTAGTGGCAAAATACAACTACGCGCAATATCCGGGAAACCCCAACGGCTCTAAAGCTTCTGTCGCCGGAATCTGTTCAGCAGACGGACGCCACCTGGCAATGATGCCCCACCTCGAACGAGCAATCTTCCCTTGGCAATGCGGATTCTATCCCGACAGCCACCGAAACGATGAAGTGACCCCCTGGATCGACGCATTCATCAATGCACGAAAGTGGATCGAGGCCAATAAGAAATCATAAGAATACAGGAAACTGAGAGTGAGCAATCTCCAACATTAAAGGCCGGTTGTTCACTCTCATCTTTATTTTTGATCAAAAATCAAACAGAACATATATGGGAGGTTTTTTTGGAGTAACTAAACGCGACGTTTGCGTTAACGATCTTTTCTATGGCGTGGACTATAATTCACACCTCGGCACCAAACGTGCCGGAATGGCATGTGTTTCAAAAGGCACATTCACACGTGCGATCCACAACATAGAGAATTCTTATTTCAGAACAAAATTCGAACGCGACCTTGACGATTTCACAGGCAACTCCGGGATAGGTGTGATCAGCGACACCGATGCGCAACCGATTATAATAAATTGCCGTCTCGGTAAATTCGCTATTGTCACGGTCGGACGGATAAACAACATACAGGAACTTGAAACAGAGCTCATGGAGAATGGTCATCACTTCAGCGAGCATTCTTACGACATCATCAATCCGTCAGAAATAATAGCTACCCTAATCTCAGATGGCAAAGACTGGGTTGACGGAATCAACAACGTCTTCAAAAGAGTCAAAGGCTCATGCTCGATGCTGCTGTTGCTTGACAATGGCGCGATTATAGCGGCACGCGACAAACTCGGCCGAACCCCGATCATTCTCGGACAACATGAAGACGGACTTGGTTGGGCCGCGACTTCCGAGAGCTGTTCATTTCCTAACCTCGGTTACTCGGTGGTACGTGATCTCGGACCGGGCGAAATCGTAATGATGACCGCCGATGGAATCGAAGTGCTACAGCAGCCTCTTGACAAAATGCAGATCTGCGCATTTCTATGGACATATTATGGCTATCCCCCCTGTGACTATGAGGGACGCAATGTCGATCAGATGCGCTATGAGACAGGTCTCAAAATGGGACAAGCCGATGACACTGAGATTGATTTCGTCAGTGCGATCCCAGATTCGGGCATCGGCATGGCTCTCGGCTATTCACAGGGACACAATATTCCATACAAAAGGAGCATCGTGAAATACACCCCCACTTGGCCGCGTTCCTTTACCCCGAGCACCCAAGAGAGGCGAGAACTGGTGGCGAAAATGAAACTTATTCCAAACCGCACTCTTTTGAAAGGCAAGAAAGTGGCTTTTTGCGATGACTCGATCGTGCGCGGCACCCAGTTGCGCGACAACGTGAAAGATATTCTCGATGCCGGCGCGACAGAAGTCCATGTCAGAATCAGTTGCCCGCCGTTGATCTATGCGTGCCGTTTCATCAATTTCACGAACTCCAAGAGTGACATGGAACTGATCACCCGCCGCGTGATCGCCGATCTTGAAGGCGATGCCGATCGTAACCTTGAGAAATATGCGACCACCGGCAGCAAGGAGTATAACGCGATGGTTGAGCAGATCAGAAAACGGCTTGGACTCACATCTTTGAAATTTAACAAGATAGAAGATCTTGTCGCTGCAATAGGACTGCCCAAGGAGCGTATATGTACCCACTGCTTCGACGGTTCAAGCTTTGAATAAGCGGCAGAACTATCTTGAAATAATTCTCCTAACTATCAGCAGAACAAAACAACCTCAAGAATGACACATTACGTTAATTATTCCACCGCTGAACTCAGTGCAGACCTGCGCTATCTCAAACTGTTGTCGAGATCATTCCCAACGATAGCTGCAGCGAGTACAGAAATCATAAACCTTGAGGCGATACTCAATCTGCCCAAGGGCACAGAACATTTCCTTACCGATGTCCACGGTGAGTATGAGGCGTTCCAGCATGTTCTGAAAAATGCGTCGGGAACAATAAAACGGAAGGTCAACGAGATATTCGGAAACACATTGCGTGAGGCCGACAAACAAGATCTGTGTACGCTGATCTATTATCCGGTCGAAAAACTGAGGTTGGTAAGACAGACTGAGCCTGACATGACCGACTGGTATGAGATAACTCTCAACCGGCTAGTCAAAGTCAGCCAGAGTGTCTCTTCAAAATACACCCGTTCAAAGGTGAACAAAGCTCTGCCGAAAGATTTCAGCTACATAATTCAGGAACTTCTGCATGAGACGGAGGCAGACCCTAACAAGCATGCCTATTTCAACCAGATCATATCGACTATAATATCAACGGGACGTGCCGATGATTTCATCGAGGCAATGTGCAACCTGATTCAAAGACTCGCGATTGACAGCCTCCACATCATCGGCGACATCTTTGACCGTGGTCCGGGAGCGCATATAATCATGGACACGATCTGTGACTACCACAACTTCGACATTCAATGGGGAAATCACGACATCTTGTGGATGGGAGCCTATGCCGGCAACAAGGCTTCGATGGCTAACGTTCTCAGAATTTCTTTGCGATACGGAAATTTTGACACATTGGAAGAAGGATACGGAATCAACCTGCTCCCGTTGACGACTTTCGCAATGGAGACATATCCCGATGTGAATCTCGACATCTATCGGCCCCGCATAAAATTCTCCGGACGATTGTTCAGCGAGAGCGAGATTATGGCAGTCGCGCGGATGCAGAAAGCGATCACGGTGATTCAATGGAAACTCGAGGGACAGATCATAGAGCGGAATCCAGAATATGCCATGGGCGATCGCCAGATGTTGAACAGAATCAATTATGAGAAAAACACGGTCAATATCGATGGCGTCGAGTATCCATTGAACGACACCGACTTCCCTACAATAGACCCAGCCGATCCCAACCGATTGTCCAGACGCGAGGAAGCAGTAGTCCAGCAATTGACAAATTCATTCATCAACAGCGAGAAACTGCATAAACACATGAACTGTCTCCTTCGCCACGGGTCTTTGTATCTCGCGCGCAACAACAATCTGATGTTCCATGCCTCTTTACCGATGAATGCCGACGGTTCTTTCAAACAGGTTTCAGTCGCAGGATCGTTCTACAGTGGTAAAGCACTGTTTGACCGCCTTGACGAACTGATTCAAACGGCATGCCGCAGATCAGATAATCCCGATGACAACCGTTATGAAGTAGATTATATGTGGTATTTGTGGTGTGGAGCGGACTCTCCTCTGTTTGACAAGTCTAAAATGGCAACTTTTGAACGCTACCTGATCGCAGATAAGAAAACACATCACGAAGAAAAAGGCAATTACTACATCTTGAATGACCGCGCCGATATCTGCGACCGCATTCTTGAAGAATTCGGTTTACCTATTGAAGGCTCCCACATAATTAACGGACATGTTCCCGTCAAAACGTTGAAAGGTGAGAATCCGGTGAAAGCCGACGGCAAACTTCTTGTGATCGACGGTGGATTTTCAAAAGCCTATCAATCTGAAACCGGCATCGCCGGATACACCCTTGTATATCATTCACGCGGATTTCAGCTCGTTGAACACGAACCGTTCGAATCACAACAGAAAGCAATTGAAGAAGGCCAGGATATCATATCGAACACAGTGTTGTCTGAATTCAAGGCCAAGCGTCTTAAAGTGCGTGACACCGACAAGGGTAAAGAACTGATAAGCCAGGTTGAAGATCTGAACAAACTGCTCAGTGCCTATAGAAAAGGGCTTGTCAAGGAAATGCTTTGACGACGGGCATGCCGAAAAGTCCGTCGCTGACCTTAATCGTATATTTCTCTCCGATTCTGGTTCGGTTGTAACGGTTAAGGCTTATCTGGACATCTTTTGTCCGACCGTTGTCAAAACGAAGTCTGATATAATAAACCCTGTATTTCCGCTGGGTGTGATGATGACGGCGTCCGGTAGAACCCGATGTATGCTCTTCAGAATAACGTGAGACGACAACCGCTTCATGATCTTTTGCCGAATCTTCATTTGCGCAAAAATAATTCAGTGCGAATATTGCAAACAGAGTGACAGAAGTCAATGTCACCATGTGAATCAGAAATGCCACGAGTCGATTCAACGTCGGCGATATTCTTTTGAACAACTTAATCGACACCGGGCACAGAACCAATGCCACGGCCACGGCGACACATATGACCGGAACCGGATTGACCAACGTGTGTCCATAAAGCGCGATTGAACCGCCCAATAGGGCGAAAATTACAAATATGCCTGCAACAGCTGCTATTTTCTGTCTCATCATCAGTCACATTCGGTTTTGATATAATGGTGCGCCGCCCCACACTCATGAATCGTTCTGTCGACAATCAGATGACGGTTGGCCATGCAGGCTATGTTAGACATTTCATGAGAAACAAGAATTATTGTCGCTCTCTTGGCTATATCACTGATTATCTCATAGATCCGTGCTTCAAAATGTTTATCAAGGTAGCTCAGAGGCTCATCAAGGACCAACACTTCCGGACGGCTTATGATAGCTCTGCCAAGCAGACCGCGTTGTAATTGGCCGCCCGACAGTTCGCCAATTGTTCTGTCGGCATGTTCTTCAAGCTGCACGGTCTCAAGAACCTCACTGACACGTTGCGAGATCTCTTCTTTTGACAAATTTCGTTGGTAAAGCAGTCCCGAGGCAACCACTTCCGACAAAGTGATCGGAAAATGGCTGTCAATCACGTTTTTCTGTGGAAGATATCCGATCGGAAGTCTGTCAACCTCCCTGCCATTGTCAAAATAGGAGACTTTGCCACACGACGGGCGAAGCAGTCTGAGCATTATTCTGAGTAATGTGGTTTTACCACCTCCGTTCGGACCTGTAATGGCCACGAAGTCTCCCTTGTTCACAATCAGATCCACTTCGTGAAGTCTTTCCAGCATGTCCCACTTCATGGAGACATTCTGGAGACTGATTATTTTTTCATCGGCAGAAGGCATCGGCGATCTTGATTAATTCTGTTTCATAATCGGCATTCATCGGATTGATTGACACCGTTTTCAAGCCAAGATGACTTTTGACCGGTTCTGACTGTCGCGAATCAAATTCATCTTGCATGAAAAACACCCGGGCACCGTGTCTGTCAGCCTCGCTCAACCTATCGTGAAGCTGCTTCACCGACTGCTCCTTGCCATGTGTCCCTATGGTCAATTGCTCCATGTCGTAGTCACGGGCAAAATAACTCAGTGACGGATGCCAGACAACGAAAGTGCGCGTGGTGACTGTGTCAAGACGCGCTGCGATCTCGCGGTCCAACGAATCAAGCCTGTTTTCAACAACTTTCAGATTGGTTTCATATATTTCCTTTCCTTCAGGATCAATCCCGACCAAAGTTGTCTTGATCTGACGGGCCATAGCTTTCAGATTTCGTGGCGAACTCCATATGTGAGGATCGGCAGATCCATGATGGTGACCATGCCTGTGCGTTTCATCGGCCCCACCATGTTCATGGTGATCACCATGCGTACCGTACAGCAAATCCACATTTTCAGACAGATTTGCGACAACTACATCTGAAGACCCGAGACGCGCAATCAGATTCCGCTCGAAATCAAGAGTTCCGGTGACAAAATATGCATCACTATTTTCCAAAGACACAAGCGAACCCATTGACGGTTCAAATGACTCAGGGTTGGCATTTGATTTCATGAGGCATTCGACCTTAAAGCGGTCTCCTGCTATCTGCTCGACAAGCGTCTGCTCGGGGGGTATACTGACCATCAGTGATCCCGTCTCTCTTTCGCGGGAACCACATGAAGCCAACACCGCCAACGAAACCGCAAGTGATATTCTGACCGATTTAAACATCACTGATTGTAGACTAAAGTATGCAACATGATAACAAACGAATTTGCGTCGGGAAGTGGAGACGTGGTCATGAGCATCATCGGAACAGACTCAAGATCGGGTCTGTACGGGGGCTGATAATAAGGATAGTCTCTCATTGCCTCGAAGCCGTTCCGTTCATAAAACGCGATGCGTCTCTCAGCTTCGGGAGAATCGCCCGGAAGCTCGACTTCAAGAACTATGGGCGTCTCTGCCTCCGATACCTTCAATGCCGACAGAACCAGTGAGCCTATGCCCGATCCTCTCGCCGCTTTTTCAACTGCAAAATGCTCGATATAAAGTGTTGACGGTAAGTTCCATGTTGTAAGAAATCCAAGAAATTTTTTCTCATCCGACAAAATCACACGCATACGGAAAAATGGAGATCGTGAGTCAATCATGTCAAGTATACTTCTCCAGGGTCTGCGCTCTTCCTCAGGAAAAGACGTCTCGTAAAGACCCCTTACCCGATCAAGCATTATGTCATCGGATCTGTCTATATCTTTTAATGTAATTCTTTCCATGTCAATCAGTCGATTCATTTTTATATGCAAAGATACGAATAAGTCGAGAGCAAATGCAAATTTATTTGCGGTTTGCCGAGCAAGAGTATCAAAGACGAAGTCAAAGATACGAATAAGTCGAGAACAAAACCGCAGGCATAAATCGATCATGGAATTCATATAGGCGCAAAAAGGCATTGATGTTACAATTCATAAGCATAATTTGCCCGTTTGGTCATTTATTTTTATCTTTGCAACGCACAAATCAACTTTATCACTATGTCACAACAATTGGATTCTTTAGATATCAAACTGTTGCGTATGCTTTCTGTAAACGCACGCAAGCCCTATCTTGAAATTGCACGCGAAACCGGAGTATCCGGAGCCGCGATTCACCAACGCATGGCCAAACTGCAGGCACTTGGAATTGTCCGTGGCTCGGAAACAATCATTGATCCAGCTTCAATCGGATATACCACTTGCGCATACCTCGGAGTCTTTTTTAAAGACCCTTCAAAATATGATGAGATTCTCGAAGGCCTCAAGCAAATTCCCGAAGTGGTCGAATGTCATCTGACAACAGGTCAATATGACATGATAATAAAACTGTATGCACGCAACAACGAACATCTTCTCAGTGTCATTCACGACAAGCTCCACTCTCTTGATCTGGGTCGCACCGAGACCACAATCTCATTTAAAGAGGTGTTCAACCGCCAATTGCCGATTGAAGAATCACACATCAACTGAACAATGTTTGAAGCCGGCATAAGCCGGCTTCTTTAATTTTGGAAATCATGACTGATTCTCTTCTTTTAAATGCAATTTCTTGGGCGCGCCAAGCCGGTGCGGTCCAATTGAAATATTTCAGATCTGAAAATCTTCAGGTCGAGACCAAATTAAACGAAAGCGACATTGTCACCAAGGCCGATAAACTGTCGGAACAGTTGCTGATCGACAATATCCACCGTGTCTACCCTACCCACTCCATTCTGTCAGAGGAATCAGGAGAGGAATCTCATGGAGAGGAGAGTGAATATCGCTGGATCATTGATCCGCTTGACGGAACAACCAATTTCAATGCCGGGCTGCCGCTGTTTTCGGTTTCCATCGCAATCGAGTATCGTGGCGAGACCATTATCGGAGTCGTGTACGCACCCTATCTCGATGAAGTGTTCCATGCGGTCAAAGGCCAAGGTGCATTCTTGAACGGCCGTCCTATTTCCGCAAGCTGCAATGACTCACTTGAGAAGGCCGTTATCTCTACAGGATTTCCTGTCGACAAAAAGACAACCAACGACAACAACCTGACACCGTTCAGCAAAGTGATGCCCGAAGTGAGAGGAATCAGACGGCTCGGATCGGCTGCCGTCGACCTGTGTTATGTCGCGGCCGGATTCCTTGACGGATATTGGGAAATAAACCTCCACAAGTGGGACATAGCCGCCGGGCAGCTCATTGTGTCTGAAGCCGGGGGTATGGTCACCCGTTTCAGACCCGACAGGAACTATTGCGTCGTGGCTTCTTCAAAAGCCCTGCACAACAGGCTCCTTAAAATGATCTCAGAATGAGGAACACGTTACTGACATTGGCGGCAATATGTTTTTTTGCTGCAAACACCCATGCCGTTGACGAGATTTCATTCGACAGAAACTTTGCGGACTCTACCCTGAGAGTGAATTACATTTTTTCCGGAGACGCAACCACACAGGAAATATCACTTTCAGAAATCAGTCTCCACGAAATGTGGGCCGGACGGCGTCATAATCTCGACTCACTGCCTCTCAAAGGGAACGGGCGCATTGATGTCAGAGATCACAAAACAGGAAAAACAATTTACCGGCATTCTTTTTCAGATCTTTTTCTTGAATGGCTCGCCACCGACGAGGCCCGCGACAACAGACGGGCAATGGAAGCGACCATGCTGATCCCATATCCACGAGCGACTGTCGAAATCAATGTCACGCTTGACAACAGTGCCGGACAGCCTGCCGCTTCATTCTCACACCTGATTGATCCGCGGGACATTCTGATCAGACATAAAGAGGTAAAGAGCAAACCGCAGTTCAAATATATCCACAAATCGGGATCTCCACGCGAAAAAATCGATGTCGCGATTCTCGCCGAAGGATACACCAGGGAAGAGATCGATTCTTTCTATGTCCATGCCCGGAGAGCCGTTGAAAGCATACTCTCCCATGAGCCGTTCAGATCACTGTCAGACAGATTTAATTTTGTCGCCGTAGCGACAGAATCTGAAGATTCAGGAGTAAGTATCCCGAGACTTAAAGATTGGAAAAACACGGCTTTTTCTTCAAATTTCAGCACATTCTATTCCGATCGCTATCTTACGACATCTCGTGTTCACGCCATTCACGAAAAACTGTCAGGGATTCCCTATGAACATCTGATCATTCTTGCCAATACAGACGAATATGGAGGAGGCGGCATCTACAACTCATATACTCTGACCACGTCACGTCACAAAAACTTCCGTCCGGTTGTGACCCATGAGTTCGGACACAGTTTTGCAGGTCTTGCCGATGAATATTTCTATACTGATGACGTAATGACAGACACCTACGCCACACACTCCGAGCCATGGGAACAAAATGTCACGACTCTTGTCGATTTCAGTTCGAAATGGGCCGATATGCTCCCGGATGATTCACCCGTGCCTTCGGTCTCTGTCGACACTGCCAAAGTTGGCGTGTATGAAGGTGCGGCCTATTCAACCCGAGGTGTTTTCCGTCCGTTTGACAGATGCAGAATGAGAGACAACGAATATCCGTCCTTCTGCCCTGTTTGCCAACGTGCCATTCGAAAGATCATAGAGTTTTATGTCTCTGATCAATGAAGATAGTGATTAATTGGCTCTCCCTTGTGATTCAAGACAAATGTCATATGAGCTGTATCCAAACAATAACATCATGACTTCGAAACAGATGCAAAATATAACACGATTGATCGAATCGGCCATATCCAATTTTAATCAAACGATCACATTTGAAAAACCGGTAAGTGCTGAAATTGTCAGAAAATGTATCAGCGGCATAATGAATACCCGTCCTGAACTTTTCTGGTTTTCTCAACAATACATATACGATGAAAAGTCAGGACTGCTGACATTCAGATATAATTTCACGGAAAAGAATGCATGCACAATCAAGTCGGAGATTGAAAAAGTAGTGGCTGACGATTTTCAGGTTGATTATGTCAAGACTCTTTCTGAATTAGAGAGGTTGGAATATGTCTATGTCTGGATAGCCAACAGAACTACCTACAACGAGTTTTCATCATTTAATCAAAGCATTTACAGCGTTTTGATAAACCGCAATTCTGTGTGCGCGGGCTATGCAAGGACTGCGCAATTTCTTCTCGGACTTGTAGGCATAGAATCAAAAATTTTATTTGGGAAATTCCATTCTGACATGTCTGAGTACGGGCGTCATGCATGGAACGTCGTTAAAATACATGGTGTTTGGCTTCATGTCGATTTTTGTCTCGCCGATAAATCTTTAAAGCATCTGTTGATCCGAGACGAAAAACCTGTCATTAGAGATTCACTGCTTTGGAATTATTTCGGAGTGTCAACGAAAACAATTCTCGATAACCGGAGCATTGAACTCGAAGACAGCGTACCACCCTGTGAGCATTCGTTGGTACATATTCCTGAAGTAAAGCTGCGGCCGTCAAAAAAGCGGCTGATATGTTGCAGATCAGCTTCCGGAACATCATCTTTAGTTTACCTTGATTCAAACAATAAAAGCATCGTAGCGAAGGTTCCGAAAGAGGGCCACGCAGAAGTGATCAGGAATGAAGCGGAAATTTTAAAGATTCTTTCCCCGTCCGTGCATGTGGTCAAGTCTTATGGCATTGCTGATGATGCGCTGTTTTTGGAACAGCTTACTCCTTGGGGCGAGTTGCTGAATTCCCACTATTATGATCCGTCAGAATCTGATCTAACCGATATTCTCAGACAACTCACTGATGGGTTGAGAGAATTCAGGGATAAAGGCGTCACATAATATGATATTCACTATAACAATATTTTTGTCACTGCCGAAGGTATTTATAAATGGGGAGACTTCGGTCTTGCCTTTCCAAGCCGAAATGACGATCACCTACCTCCTGTCATAATTGACACAGACGGCAAACCCAAAGGAAGTCATTGGTTTATGTCACCTGAAACATATAATCAGGGAATCTATGTCGAGTCGTCAGCGATATATTCAATCGCGATGCTCGCTTATTTTGCGATGAATGGCATGTGTCCGCCATTTTGGGCCGATACAGACGAAGCCTTGGCTCAACGTTTTTCCGGCAAACAAATATCAAGACCTGAATTTGCCGATAAATATAGCAATTTATGGAGAGTGATTGAAAAAGCCCTCTCTTTTTCACCGGCAGACAGACCTCACTCATTTGAAGAGTTCATATCGTTGTTAGACGTGATTAAGAAAAATCAAGATGAAATATCATCTGTAGAGAGCTCTGAATCCCATAACATTTCCTGCCCGGACGATACACTGCGCCTATGTGATGATTTTGCCGCCACCTGTCGCTCGATGCATGCTGATCAGCGTATGCCAGACAGAGACACTTTTGCCTCTACGTGTTTTGAAATGCGTTGTGCTGACAATAGGCTTCTCAACGACCTCTTCGCATCCACAACTACCCAACGAAGAAACTCCGGCCGGCTGTTTTCAGAACTGAATGACTCTTATCAACCGCAGAAAAAATCAACGGTAACAGAATCATCCCCGACATCAAGAAAGAGAAAGTGGTGGCATTTCTGGAAAGAAGACGATGATCACAAAACTGAAACCGTTGACGAGGTCAGTGCATGTGTCTATGCACCTGCACAGATACAGCCGATGAAGACCTTCATTATAAGAATTTATCTCTATAAACCCGAAGAGGCCGACGAAATCGAAACCAAAGTCAGCAGCATTGATCCCGGGGCCACAAAGAAAGATTATAAACCGCTTGACATTCCTGTAAAAGAGAATGACAGATTGACGGTTCAGCTTAAAATGTCAGAAGGCATAGTGTCAGATGCAGAATCGAAGACGGTCATTTGGAAAAATCATTTCACCGAATGTTGTTTCATGGCAAAGTTGACCGATCGGGCGATCAATGACGTGTTTGGAACGGCTTACATTTTTTTAAATGGCGTTCCTGCAGGAGAGCTGCTTTTTACGATTGACGTTGTGGATACCCTGGAGAAAAGCCTTTTCACAAAGGTTGAGTCACGAAGATATTCACGTATATTCATTTCATACTCCCATGCCGACGAAATGCAAGTGCGCGGATTTGCAGAATGTTGCCGTGCTATCGGTACTGACTATTTTTTCGACCGGCACACATTGCAGCCCGGCGATTTATTCAAAGATAAAATTTTGAATTACATCAATAATGCAGACCTGTTTGTGCTTTGTTGGTCAAAAAATGCCGCCGAATCAGAATGGGTGCGAATTGAACGTGAACATGCCCTCTCTTTAATTAGAGAACCCGATTCAAAATTGTCAATCTACCCTCTCAATCTGAAGCCTGAGGCACCCCTTCCCTTAGACATGTCTGACAAATATAATTTCGGAACGCTATGACATCAATGCGTTTGATGGCATAATATATTATAGGAATTTCATGGCCTGTAAAGTGCTGATCAGCCTCACCGACAATCTCATTTTAACAATTGAGTGTGCATTTTACCCGAAAAAGTTAATTTTCACTTCAATTAAATAAAAAAAATATTGCACAGGTCAAATATTATGCCTACATTTGCATGTGTGTTTTTCATAGTATTAGATTAAGATAAAGGTTTAAGGACTGGAGATGTTGTGAAACATCTCCAGTTATTTTTCATATACCCATGTTTAAGACCGCATAATTTTTTTAAAAAATTTATGTCACAAATCGCATACCACTTCGTATCATAGTTGAATTTGAACAACAAAACAGTGAAATCAGATCTACTCACATCAGCTTATCTTAGAATCGGAACCCGCCTCCGGTCAATTGCCGGCAGACTGCTTGGCGATGATGATGCAGACGATGCCCTGCAGGACGCGTTTGTCAGACTATGGTCCAGATGTGATATGATACAATCTGACAACCATGCCGAAGGCCTGTTGATTTCCACTGTCAGAAACCTGTCGATCGACCGGTTGAGAAGATATTCACGTTATTCTGCATCAGAAACCGGCGAAATGACGTCTGACGACACCGTCGATGATACTGAAGACGATATCTATGATGAAGTATCGACCTTAATCGATAATATATTAAGCGAACGTGACCGAACGATTCTTTATCAGCGTGACCGTGACGAATGGGAATATGAAGAAATTGCCGAATATCATTCGATCTCTGTCGTCAATGTAAGAGCTATCATAAGCCGGTCACGCCGAATTATCAGAGAACAATTTAACATGAGAGCACATGGCAACAAACAGATATGACACCAAAGCCGAACTTTCTGAAACCAGCCGTCTCATCAGAGCATACTTTGAAGGAGAAACGACTGTCGCAGAAGAAAGAGAACTCAAGAGAAGGCTGTCGCAGACATCTCTGTCGACAAAAGAGTTGGATGAAGCCCGGGCTGTGATGGGGTTGTTCGCCGCCTCACGCAAACGGATAGTCAGACGCAAAACAAGACGTGGTCTGACACAAATGGCAGCTGCTGTCGCAACCATTCTTGTTTCTTCGGTCGTGACATTCCTGCTGTTCAGCAATCGTCAGGACGTCCCTGAATATCTCGCTTATCATAACGGCGTGGAAATTTACGATCCGGAGGCTGTGACCGAACTGATGAACATCCAGTTGCAGATAATCTCGGAAGAAGATGACGTTCCCGAGAAAGCTGCCCTTGAACAGATTAATGATATCATGGCTGAATTTTCAATCGACTAAACAACCACTATATGAAAAGTATATATTTATTTTTTGTTTTACTGGCCGCCGGAGTCTCTACTGTTTCCGCGCAAGAAGGACTTGCCATAAACGACCTTTTTGACGGACGGTTCCACAACGACAGACAAGCCTCTGAAAACATCATCACGGGCAGCAGGAGTCTTGCCGCATATAAACTGTCGGTCTATCACGGATTGACTCTTTCCTGTGGATCGCAACATATGGAAGACCTTGAACGTGCGGTCATGGCCGACGGTTCACATGCGATCAGACGCGAGGTCAACTACCGCGACGGACACCTGTACTATGGCTTCTACACCCTGACACAACGCAACAGAAACAACCGTTACATTTTCTACATAAACCGCTGTATAACCGGTGGCGATCAAGCCATACTCATCTATCTTGAAGGAAAAGCCTCTCCTGAACAAGTGAAATCAATGCTAAAAAAATAAATTCATCATGAGACATCACATTTCGGCGATACTCGCGCTGATTTCGTTTCCAGCTGCAATCAATGCCGCAGAACCAGAGGTCAATGACACAATAACTGTCATTGAAAACGCAGCAAACATCACAGTCAAAACCACACAGAACAGCGAAACGGCAATCGTTGTCAAAGACAGCGACGGTCAAACGACCTACAGCTATCTTTTCTCATCAGATCAAACAGGCAAGACAGACGACAACTGGAACCTCAGCCTTCCTTTTTTGCGTGATAAAAAGAAAAACGCGGCAGTTTACGATCTGTCAGTCTGCATTAACCCGTATGTCGGAGGTTCGGTCGTATCTGACAATCCGTCGGGATTACATGGTTCAGTCGATGTCGGTCTGTCAGATCTGTTCCGTGCCCGTTACATACCCACCGGCCGAGGATTCTCGATTTCAATAGGCCTCGGAATGGGTTATAGGCAGTATACCCTGGGCGGAGGAAACAGATTTGAATCAATAGACCGTCGGCTCAATATCTCACCACGTGATGAAAATATGGAAAATGTCAGAAACCGTCTGGGCATTATGACTTTCAACATTCCGGTGATGCTGACACAGCGCATCGGCAAACATTTTGCAATATCGGCCGGGGGAAGAGTGAATTTCAATACATATGCCAAAGCAAGTTTCTCATGCGACATCGACGGACTTCATTTCAAGGAAACTTACAAAGGCTTGCACCAAAGACTGATGACTGTCGACGCAGTGGGTAAAATAGGATTTCCCGATGCCGTCGGAATTTACGTCAGCTACAGCCCTATGAAACCGTTTGAAAACGGTTACGGGCCCCAATTCAAGACCTTATCTTTTGGTTTAACTATCGGATTCTAACTCATTGAAAACAAGCATAAGAAATGAGAACAATATTATTTTCAGCCATAGTGCTCGCTTCTGCTTTTTGCGCACGCGCCGAAAAGCCCGACACAATAATGTCAGTCAACAATCCCACCAAAATCACAATCATTGAAAACGCATCTGGAATGAAAGTCTCAGTTGAGGGAACAGCCTCCGATTCGACTTTTGTGACAGCATTCTCTAAAAAATATGACGCACACACGCTTGTCAATTCATCATCGGGTCAGATTTCGTCAATCAAACTTGCCGGCAACAATGCGAAAAGCTATTGGGACGCATCATTAGGTTCTATTTGCTTCGGCTTTGTAAACGCACCAGGCAACGGAGTCTTTGAAAATGAAATGGGCAAATCGTTTGAAATCTCGTTGCCGGAAGTAATGAGTGTAGGTTTTGTATTTCATGACACACGATTGTCGATAGGAGCCGGTTTTGGCTGGCGTAACTGGCGAATGACACATGACACACGCTTTACGCCCGAAAACGGAACAATCTCGACAGGAACCTATCCAGACGGAGCGAGACCCAAATATTCGCGTATCAAAATGTTCTCTGTCTCTTTTCCGATCATGATCAGACAAAAGCTGCCGTTCAACGCGCCTTGGGGGACAATGTCACTGAAAGCCGGCGTAATTCTCAACTGGAACAGCCATGCCTCAATGAAGTCGGGTTGGGTAAATTCCGATGGAAATGAGTCGGAACAATCATCTGACAACATCGGACAACGAAAATTTTCAACCGACCTGATGGGCGTCATAGGAATCAATTCGTGGCTTGGTGTCTATGCCCGTTATTCTCTGACACCAGTCTTCAGAAAACACTGCGGACCTGATTTCAAATCATTCTCCACAGGAATCATAATCGGCATCTGACGATTGTTTCAAGTTAAAAAAATTGCTATCGGCGGTGGGTTTCAAGCCTGCCGCCGTTTTTTTTCATTAAAATATAAAGTAGAGTATGAATTTTTTTGTATCTTCGCACGTTGAAAAGATTTGCCTAACCAAAATTGCAATCTTCAAATTCTAAATAAAACCAGATTTTACAAAACGTTATGAGTAAAGAAAAGAAATTTCTCACGTGCGACGGTAACCAGGCTGCAGCCCATGTGGCATACATGTTTACCGAAGTAGCGGCGATTTACCCCATTACACCCTCGTCGACCATGGCAGAATATGTCGACGAATGGGCAGCCGGTGGCCGCAAGAACATTTTCGGAGAGACCGTTCTCGTTCAGGAAATGCAATCTGAAGGAGGTGCCGCAGGTGCCGTTCACGGATCACTTCAGGCCGGTGCGCTGACCACAACTTTCACTGCATCACAGGGTCTGTTGCTCATGATCCCCAACATGTATAAAATCGCGGGAGAACAACTTCCAAGCGTATTCCATGTCTCAGCACGCACACTCGCATCACATGCACTCAGCATTTTCGGTGATCACCAGGACGTAATGTCTGTTCGTCAGACAGGTTTCGCAATGTTGGCCGAAGGTTCGGTTCAGGAAGTCATGGATCTTTCAGGAGTCGCACATCTTGCAACTCTTAAAAGCCGCATTCCGTTCGTAAACTTCTTTGACGGATTCCGCACATCTCACGAAATACAGAAAATCGAGGCTATCGACCAAGACGATCTCGCCCCGCTGCTTGACCGCCAGGCTCTCAAAGAGTTCCGTAGCCGTGCCCTCAGCCCCGAGAATCCGGTAGCACGCGGCATGGCAGAGAACAGTGACGTATTCTTCCAGCACCGCGAATCATGCAACAAACAATATGAGGCTGTCGCAGATATAGTTGAAGATTACATGGCCAAGATTTCAGACATCACCGGCCGTGAATATCACCTTTTCAATTATTACGGAGCGAAAGATGCCGACCGCGTCATCATCGCAATGGGTTCGGTCACACAAGCTGCCCAGGAAGCCATCGACTACATGATCGCCAACGGCGAGAAAGTCGGTTTGATTTCTGTTCACTTGTTCCGTCCGTTCTCAACCAAACACCTTCTTGCCGCAATTCCCTCGACAGTCAAGAAAATCGCTGTTCTCGACCGCACCAAAGAACCTGGAGCAAATGGCGAACCGCTTCTTCTCGATGTCAAGGACGCATTCTACGGCAAAGAGAATGCCCCTGTAATCGTCGGTGGACGCTACGGTCTTGCCTCTAAAGACACCACCCCCGCCATGATCATCGGAGTTTTCGAGAACCTCGCGCTTCCCGAACCGAAAGACCACTTCACATTCGGAATCGTCGATGACGTCACCTTCACTTCTCTTCCTCCCGTTGAAGAAATCGCCCTCGGTGACAAATCGACATTTGAAGCCAAATTCTACGGCCTCGGTGCAGACGGTACCGTCGGCGCAAACAAAAACTCTGTCAAGATCATCGGTGACAACACCGACAAATATTGCCAGGCATATTTCGCATACGACTCTAAGAAATCGGGTGGATTCACCTGCTCACACCTCCGTTTCGGCGATGCTCCGATCCGTTCTACTTATCTTGTGAACACACCCAACTTCGTGGCATGCCACGTTCAGGCATATCTCCATATGTATGACGTGACACGCGGTCTGCGCGACGGCGGCACATTCCTTCTCAACACAATCTGGGAAGGCGACGAGCTCGCAGCCAACCTGCCCGCAAAGGTCAAGAAATATTTCGCTGACCACAACATCACAGTCTACTATATCAACGCTACCAAGATCGCACAGGAAATCGGTCTCGGTAACCGCACCAACACCATTCTCCAAAGCGCGTTCTTCCGCATCACCGAAGTCATCCCCGTCGACCTCGCTGTAGAGCAGATGAAGAAATTCATCGTCAAGAGCTACGGCAAGAAAGGTCAGGACGTTGTTGACAAAAACTATGCTGCAGTTGACCGCGGAGGTGAATACAAACAACTGCCTGTTGACGCTTCATGGTCTAACCTCGAGATCCCCGCACCTGCGGCTAACGACGATCCCGAGTTCATCAACAAACTCGTTCGCCCGATCAACGCTCAAGACGGTGACCTTTTGAAGGTATCAGACTTCGTAGGCATCGAAGATGGAACATGGATGCAAGGCACCGCTGCCTATGAGAAACGTGGTGTCGCCGCTTTCGTTCCCGAGTGGCTCGAAGAGAACTGTATCCAATGTAACAAATGTGCGTTTGTCTGCCCCCACGCTGCAATCCGTCCGTTCGTTCTCGACGGCGCCGAAATGACAGCCGCACCTTTCGCTGAAGAAGCTACCATTCCGGCTCTCGGTCCGTCGTTCAAAGGCATGCGCTTCATTCAGAGCGTAGATGTCCTCGACTGTCTCGGTTGTGGTAACTGTGTCGATGTCTGCCCCGGCAAGAAGGGCGTGAAGGCACTCCAGATGAAGCCGCTTGAGACTCAGCTCGATGTTCAGAAAGAATGGGACTACTGTGTCAAGAAAGTTGCTTCCAAGCAAGCCCTCGTCGACGTCAAGGCCAATGTCAAGAACAGCCAGTTTGCAACACCCTATTTTGAATTCTCAGGTGCATGTTCAGGTTGTGGTGAGACACCCTACGTCAAACTGATCAGCCAGCTTTTCGGTGACCACGAAATGGTGGCCAATGCAACCGGTTGCTCTTCAATCTACTCAGGTTCGGTTCCCTCGACACCTTATACGACAAACGACCGCGGTCACGGTCCGGCATGGGCAAACTCACTCTTTGAAGACTTCGCCGAATTTGGTCTCGGAATGGTGATCGCAAATGAAAAAATGGTCTCACGTCTCGAAGACCTCATGACCAAAGCCCAGGCTTGCGACTGCTGCACTGATGAGATCAAGGCTCTTGCCGCGCAGTGGCTCGAGAACCGAAATGACTATGCCAAGACACGCGAAATCGCTGATAAGCTCATTCCTCTCTGCGAGGCATGCGCATGCGATATCTGCAACAGCATCCTTGACCACAAGGCATTCCTCGTCAAGCGTTCACAGTGGATCATCGCCGGTGACGGTGCCGCATACGACATCGGCTTCGGTGGTCTTGACCACGTACTCGCCTCAGGCAAGAATGTGAACATTCTCGTTGTCGACACAGAGGTTTACTCTAACACAGGTGGTCAGGCTTCAAAGGCTACCCCGCTCGGCGCGATCGCCAAATTTGCCGCTTCGGGTAAGAGAATCCGCAAGAAAGACCTCGGTCTCATCGCTTCAACATACGGATATGTTTATGTCGCACAGATCGCAATGGGTGCGGACAATGCCCAGACACTCAAAGCAATCCGCGAGGCAGAAGCATACGACGGTCCTTCGTTGATCATCGCATACTCACCCTGTATCAACCACGGTCTGAAAGCAGGAATGGGTCACTCACAGCAAGAAGAGGCTAAAGCGGTTGAATGTGGCTACTGGCACCTCTGGCGTTACAATCCTGCCGTAGAGGCTGAAGGCAAGAATCCGTTCACTCTTGACTCTAAAGAGCCAGACTGGACAAAATTTGCTGACTTCCTCAAAGGCGAGGTTCGCTACGCTTCAGTAATGAAACAATATCCTGCAGAGGCAGCCGAGTTGTTTGCCGCAGCTCAGGATAACGCACAGTGGCGTTACAACAACTACCGTCGTCTCGCACAGCAGCAGTGGGGTGTTGATCCTGAAGTTGCTGCCGTAGAGAAATCAAACGAGAAATAATATTCTCCCCTTGTCCAATATAAAAAAGGGGAGCGTCAGACTAATGATGCTCCCCTTTTCCATATCACATTTTTAACCAACATTTCTCCACAAAATCTAATGAAATATCGTTTTTTAGCAATGGCAGCAGTAGCAAGCCTGGGACTTGCAGTGGCCACTACATCTTGCCAGCAGAAACAGTCTCATGAGAACCCGTTTCTGAGCGACTATGCAACGCCGTTTGAGATTCCTCCCTTCGAGTCAATCACCATCGACGATTATCTTCCCGCTCTTGAAGCAGGCATCGCCCAGCACAATGCGCAGATAGACTCAATTGTCAACAACGAAGAGACTCCGACTTTTGAAAACACGATTCTCGCTCTCGAACGTGCGGGTGAGATACTCAATAAAGTCAGCTACGTCTATATGGCTCTGAGCGAAAGCGACTCTAACGACGACCTTGTCGCTGTTGGCGAGAAATTCGAACCAATGCTCTCACAACACTTCGACGAAGTGTCGATGAATCCGCGTTTGTTTGAACGCGTCAAATATCTCTATGACAACCGCGACTCGCTCAACCTCGATGGTCCACGCCGCCGCGCTGTCGAGAGCAGTTATAAATCTTTTGCACGCAACGGTGCTCTTCTAAATGATGATGACAAAGAGAGATTGAAAGCTGTAAACACAGAGTTGACAACCTTATATCAACAGTTCAACAAGAATCTTCTTGACGCGACCAACGACTTCAAGATTGTAGTTGAATACTCGGCAATGTTGTCGGGACTTCCTCAGAGCAACATCGACATTGCCGCTGATGAAGCAGCCAAGGCCGGAATGGAAGGTAAATGGATTTTCACTCTCCATGCACCCAGCCGTCTGCCCGTGCTCCAGTATGCAGACAACCGCGATCTTCGCCGTCAGATGTATGAGGGATACACCAACCTCGCATCGTCGGGAAAATACGACAACTGTCCTGTCATCAACAAAATTCTCAAAGCTCGTGCGGAAAAAGCCGCAATTCTCGGATTCGAGAACTACGGATCATACATGACAGACAATGTCATGGCAGGCAGCATAGCAAACGCAGAAAACCTTCTCATGCAGATCTGGCGTCCGGCAATCGCGCGTGTCAAAGATGAAGTTGCTGAAATGCAGGCTGTTGTCAATGCCGAAGGCGGAGACTTCAAAATCGCCCCCTATGACTACTATTACTATGCAGAAAAAGTACGTCAGAAAAAATATGACCTGCAGGAGAGCGAGGTTCGCGAATATTTTGCAGTTGATTCTGTTCGCAAAGGCATTTTCACACTTGCCGAACGTCTTTATGGTGTGAAATTCACAGAAATGCCCGACGCTCCCAAATATAATCCTGAAGTGACTGTCTATGACGTGACCGATGACAAGGGTGAACATGTGGCAGTCTTCATGACTGACTATTTCCCCCGTCCGTCAAAACGTCAGGGCGCATGGATGAGCGAATTCAAGGGCTCTTGGGTTGACAACGGAGAAGTTTCACGTCCGATCATTTATAACGTCGGCAACTTCTCACGTCCTGTCGGTGATACTCCGGCACTTCTGACTCTTGACGAGGTTGAGACAATGTTCCACGAATTCGGTCACGGACTCCATGGCATGCTCTCACGTGCCGAACTCCGCAGCCAGTCGGGAACCAATGTTGACCGCGATTTTGTTGAACTTCCATCGCAAATCAATGAACATTGGGCAATGGAACCTGAACTGTTGAAAGTCTATGCCCGCAACTACAAGACAGGCGAGGTCATCTCCGATGAAATGATTGAGAAGCTCCACGCCGCTTCTACCCACAATCAGGGCTTCATGACAACCGAGCTTGTCGGTGCAGCACTTCTCGATCTGCAGTACGGTAAACTCAATCCAACCGACTCTATCGACATCATGGCGTTTGAAGCGAAAGTAGCCAAAGACCTTGACATGCCGGCCGAAGTCCAGTATCGTTACCGTAGTCCCTACTTCAAACACATCTTCGGCAGTGACGGATATGCTTCAGGATATTATACCTATCTGTGGGCTGCTGTCCTCGATTGCGACGGTTATGAACTGTTCAAGGAAAAGGGTGCTTTCGATCCTGAAACAGCCCGTTCGTTTAAAGAAAACATTCTGGAAATGGGCGGAAGCGAAGATCCGATGGTTCTATATGAACGATTCCGCGGACAGAAACCGACACCCGAAGCCCTGCTTCGCCACAGAGGTCTGATTAAATAATCATATTTATAGCCTTTTAACGCCACCTGACCGTGAGACAGACGGTTGGGTGGCGTTTTTTTGCATCATAAGTGTAAAATTTACACTTTTATGTTTTATAACATAAAAAAAAATATTGCAACTACAAGAATAACCACTAATTTTACGGCACTAAATTGTTAACCTATAACTAATCACAAATTCACAAATTCTATGCAAATCTATGACTGGATTGTCATCGGCATTTTTTTCCTGGCGCTGATTGGCATTATAGTTTGGGTCATGCGGCAAAAACAGAACAATGCCGCCGACTATTTTCTTGGGGGTAAGGACGCGACATGGATCGCTATCGGTGCATCTATTTTCGCCTCCAACATCGGCTCTGAGCACCTGATCGGTCTCGCCGGCTCGGGAGCATCATCTGGAATGGCGATGGCACATTGGGAGATCCAGGGTTGGATGATACTTATTCTGGGTTGGGTATTCGTGCCCTTCTACACCCGTTCAATGGTCTACACGATGCCCGAATTTCTTGAACGGCGTTTTAACCCGCAGTCGCGTACTATTCTCGCAACTATCTCTCTTATCAGTTACGTTCTCACAAAAGTTGCCGTTACCGTTTATGCCGGTGGTCTTGTATTCCAGCAAGTGTTCGGCATAGATCAATTATGGGGCATCGACTTCTTCTGGATCGCAGCCGTCGGTCTTGTTCTTATCACAGCTCTCTATACGATTTTCGGCGGCATGAAATCGGTGCTCTACACATCAGTTCTGCAAACACCGATTCTTCTTCTCGGATCCCTGATCATTCTCGTTCTCGGCCTCAGGGAATTAGGCGGCTGGGACGAAATGATGAGAATCTGTTCAGCAGTCGAGGTCAACGAATATGGCGACACAATGACCAACCTTATACGTGACAACCGTGATTCAAACTATCCATGGCTTGGAGCTTTGATTGGATCGGCCGTGATCGGATTCTGGTATTGGTGTACCGACCAGTTCATCGTTCAACGTGTTCTTTCAGGAAAAGATGAGCGTGAAGCCCGCAGAGGCACGATTTTCGGAGCCTATCTCAAACTGCTTCCGGTATTCCTGTTTCTGATTCCCGGCATGATCGCCTTTGCACTTCATCAGAACCTGGGCGATTTCCTTCCCATGCTACCTAACGGCAATCCTAATTCAGATGCCGCATTCCCTACCCTTGTGGCCAAACTTCTTCCGGCCGGAGTGAAAGGACTTATCGTATGCGGCATTCTCGCGGCTCTCATGAGTTCACTGGCATCATTGTTCAACTCTTCGGCAGCCCTCTTCACAATCGACTTCTATCAGCGTTTCCGCCCCGATACAGATCCTAAAAAACTCGTCAAGATCGGTCAGGCCGCAACAATTGTCATCGTTGTTCTCGGCATTCTGTGGATTCCGGTCATGAGATCGATCGGAGATGTGCTCTATCTCTACCTTCAGGACGTTCAGTCGGTTCTCGCACCGGGAATCGCGGCAGCATTTCTTATCGGTATTCTTTGGAAACGTGCGACTGCCCAAGGCGGCATGTGGGCTTTGCTGGCAGGTCTGATCATCGGTCTTACCCGCCTCGGAGCAAAAATCTATTACAGCGGTCTCGGCATTGAAGCCGGTCAAAATCCCGATGCAAGCCTCTTCCAGACAATTTTCTTCGATGAAAACTGGCTGTTCTTCTGTGGTTGGATGCTTCTGTTCTGCCTCGCTGTCGGTGTTGTCGTTTCATTGTTCACCAAAGCACCCGAGGAACATAAGATTCAAGGACTTGTATTCGGAACCGCCACTTCCGAACAACTCGCTGCGACAAGAGCGAGCTGGAACAAATGGGATGTTATCCACTCACTGATAATTCTTGCAATCACTGCCACATTCTATTACTACTTCTGGTAATGACAGAATTCTATAACAGTAATCCGAAATTTTTCGTGGCTGTAGACTGTATTATCTTCGGTCTCAGCCACGGTGAACTAAACATTTTGCTTGCCAAACGTCGTTTCGAACCTGAAATGGGCAAATGGTCACTGATGGGTGGATTTGTTCAGGAAAACGAGAGTATCGACGAGGCTGCGCGACGTGTGCTCCGCGAGTTGACCGGACTTGACAATGTCTACATGGAACAGGTAGGCGCATTCGGTGAAATAGATCGCGATCCGGGTGAAAGAGTCGTCTCGATTGCCTATTATGCATTGATCGATTTCGACGAACACGACCGTTTGTGTGTACTGGAACATGACGCATGCTGGACTCCGCTCAACAAGATGCCCGAGTTGAGTTTCGATCATCCCAAGATGATTGAAAAAGCGTTGGGAATCATGCGACGTAAAGTCCAGAATGAACCGGTTGTCATGAACCTTCTACCACAGATGTTCACACTGACACAGTTACAGAATCTCTATGAAACCATTTTGGGTGAAACGCTCGACAAGCGAAATTTCAGAAAACGCATCGCAGACATCAGCTGCATCGAAAAAACAGAATTAATTGACAAAACCACATCTCGCCGAGGTGCATCTCTCTATCGCTTCAACAGCGAAAACTACAAGCGGGATCATAAATTCAAACTATAATGCTTGAAGAACTGAAAGAAAAGGTATTCCGCGCGAATCTCGATCTGGTTCGCCACGGACTTGTGATTTTCACCTGGGGAAATGTTTCAGGTATTGACCGTGAAAAGGGCCTCGTAGTTATCAAACCGAGCGGTGTCAGCTACGACGAGATGAAAGCTTCAGACATGGTTGTCGTCGATCTCGAAGGCAACGTGGTTGAAGGTGATCTGAGACCTTCGTCTGACACTCCGACTCATTGTGCGCTCTACCGCGCATTTCCGGAAATCGGTGGGGTCGTACACACCCACTCCACATATGCCACCGCATGGGCCCAGGCCGGCATCGATCTTCCCAATATCGGAACGACCCATGCCGATTACTTCCATGATGCAGTACCCTGCACCGCCGACATGACAGCCGAAGAAGTGAACGGAGATTATGAGCTTGAGACAGGAAATGTCATCATCGCACGCTTCAGCGGTCTGAACCCGATTCACACACCAGGTGTTCTTGTGAAAAACCATGGGCCGTTCACATGGGGAAAAACGCCAGACGAAGCCGTTCACAATGCAGTCGTTCTCGAACAGGTTGCAAAAATGGCGAGCATCGCATATTCCGTCAATCCCCGGTTGACCATGAATCAGCTGCTGGTTGAAAAACATTTCAGCCGTAAACATGGACCAAATGCCTATTACGGACAAAAAAAATAAATAATAACAGAATAAATTATAAAATCAAATAACTATGGAACAATTCAAAAACCTCGAAATCTGGTGGATTACCGGAGCTCAGATGCTATATGGTGAAGAACCCGTGCGCATTGTCGCATCACACTCTCAAGAAATGGTTGAAGGAATCAACGCACAGGGTGTGATCCCAATCAAAGTGGTCTACAAAGGCACCGTCATGTCGTCGAAAGACATTGAGAAAGTAATGCTTGAAGCCAATGCTTCGAAAGTGTGTGTCGGAATCATCACATGGATGCATACTTTCTCTCCGGCGAAAATGTGGATTCACGGATTGCAGCAACTCCGCAAGCCTCTTCTCCACCTCCACACCCAATATAACGCCGAAATTCCTTGGGAGACAATGGACATGGACTTCATGAACCTGAACCAGAGTGCCCACGGAGACCGCGAGTTCGGCCACATATGCGCCCGTCTGAATGTCCGCCGCAAGGTTGTCGTAGGCTATTGGAAAGACAAAAAGACACTTGAGAAGATAGCTGTGTGGAGCCGTGTAGCCGCTGCATGGAATGATGCTCAAGACATGCTCGTTCTGCGTTTTGGAGACCAGATGAACAATGTTGCGGTAACCGACGGAGACAAAGTCTCTGCCGAAATGCAACTTGGCTATCATGTCGACTACTGTCCGGTCAGCGAGCTGATGGAATATTTCAAGAAAGTCACCGATGCCGAGACAGCAGAACTCGTCAAGATCTACCACGAATCATATGTTTGTGGCGAAGCAGTCACCACTCCCGGAACAGTAGAATATAAATCGGTATGGAATGCCGCAAAAGCCGAACTTGCCATACGTGCCTGCCTGAAAGACCATGGTGCGAAAGCTTTCACAACCAACTTCGATGACCTTGGCACCGATGACATCAATGATCCGAACTTCGTAGGCTTTGACCAGATTCCCGGTCTTGCATCGCAACGTCTGATGGCCGAAGGCTATGGTTTCGGAGCAGAAGGCGACTGGAAGTCAGCTGCACTTTACCGCACGCTCTGGTTCATGAACCAAGGTCTCGGCGGCTGCTCATTCCTTGAAGACTATACCCTTAACTTCGACGGCGAGAAGAGCGCGATTCTCCAGGCTCACATGCTTGAGGTTTGCCCGATGATAGCAGAGGAAAAACCGCGTCTTGAAGTGCACTTCCTCGGTATCGGAATACGCAAAGCACAGACCGCACGTCTTGTATTCACATCAGAACCGGGAGCCGGCACAACAGCCACAGTCATTGATCTTGGTAACCGTTTCCGTCTCATTGTCAACGACGTCGAGTGTATCAAATCGAAACCGCTGCCAAAACTTCCTGTCGCTTCGGCCCTGTGGATTCCGATGCCCGACTTCGAGACCGGTGCAGGTGCCTGGATTCTTGCAGGTGGTACCCACCACAGCTGCTTCGCCTATAATATCTCAGCTGAATATTGGGCTGATTATGCTGAAATGGCCGGTATCGAGATGGTTCATATCAATAAGTCGACAACAATCGCAGACTTCAAGAAAGAACTTCGCTTCAACGAGGTCTATTACTCGCTCAACAAGTAAAACCGCGTGATGGAATCTAATTCTAAATCTATCATACAAGAGGGTAAAGCCATTCTCGGAATCGAGTTTGGCTCTACCCGCATTAAAGCGGTTCTGATCGATCCCGACAACAAACCTATCGCCCAAGGCTCACACGAATGGGAAAACCAGTTGATTGACGGTCTGTGGACATACAGCATCGAAGCCATCTGGTATGGCCTTCAGGACTGCTATGCACGTCTGCGCGACGATGTGCGCATGAAATACGACGTCGAGATAGAAAACCTTGCCGCAATCGGCATAAGCGCGATGATGCACGGTTACATGCCGTTCAACGACAATAACGAGATTCTTGTGCCTTTCAGAACCTGGCGCAACACAAACACAGCAGAAGCTGCGGCAAAACTGTCTGAACTGTTTGTTTTCAACATTCCGTTGCGCTGGAGCATATCGCATCTCTATCAGGCTATTCTAAACGGAGAGTCACACGTCAGAGAGATTTCGTTTCTGACAACTCTTGCCGGATATATCCACTGGCAACTGACCGGGGAAAAAGTCATTGGCATCGGCGACGCGTCAGGCATGATTCCTGTCGACTCGACAACCAAAGACTATAGCGCGGAGATGGTCGCCAAGTTTGACGAGCTGGTTAAACATGAAGGTTTCCGTTGGACTTTGAGTGACATTCTGCCACGTTGTATTGTTGCCGGAGAAAAGGCCGGATACCTTACAGCCGACGGTGCACGCCGTCTTGATGTCTCGGGACATCTGAAACCCGGTGCGGTCTTCTGCCCCCCTGAAGGAGATGCCGGAACCGGCATGGTGGCGACAAACGCTGTGTTACAACGCACGGGAAATGTTTCGGCCGGAACATCATCGTTCTCAATGATCGTTCTGGAAAAAGAACTGTCAAAACCCTATGAAGTCATAGACATGGTCACCACACCCGACGGAAGCCCTGTCGCAATGGTACACTGCAACAACTGCACATCTGATCTCAACGCATGGGTCAGCCTGTTCAAGGAATATCAACAGTTGCTTGGAATCGAGGTGGACATGAACGATATATACGGCAAGCTCTACAATAACGCGCTGACAGGCGATTCTGACTGCGGGGGTCTGATCAGCTACAATTATTTCTCGGGAGAACCTGTTACCGGACTTGCCGAGGGACGTCCCCTGTTTGTTCGTTCAGCCTGCGACAAATTCAGCCTCGCCAATTTCATGCGCGCAAATCTCTATGCATCAGTAGCCGTGCTTAAAATCGGCAACGATGTTCTTTTCAACGAGGAGAAGGTTGAAGTTGACCGTATAACCGGACATGGAGGCTTGTTCAAGACCCCCGGAGTCGGACAGCGTGTGCTTGCTGCCGCCCTTAACTCCCCTATCTCGGTAATGGAAACAGCAGGCGAAGGAGGAGCATGGGGCATCGCCCTACTCGCATCATTCATCGTCAACAACGACAAAAACAGGTCATTGGCCGGCTGGCTCAACGATTGTGTCTTTCTTGGCGCGACAGGTAGCGAGATCATGCCTGATCCCGACGATGTTGCAGGTTTCAACAAATACATCGAAACTTACAAACGCGGATTGAACATCGAACGCGCCGCCGTAGAGAATAAAGATTAACCGACACCCCTTCAAAACCAAATATCAGGCCCCGGCATTCATTGAGAACTGCCGGGGCTATTTTTCAGAGCGGTTACCGTCAATCTGGCATGTCTTTCAATGCCGTTCGTCTATGAGTATATTTGACAACCATACATTTACACTGTCAAGCAAAGCGGTGTCTCCGGGTGCGACAATCCATGACTGAAACTGGTTGAACGAGATTGCGGTCGAGATGTCGAGCGAATCATAATCGAGAGCCATGCGACGGGCAAGTCTCTCACTGACCACAGCTTGTTTGATTTCACCAATCGCTGTCATGATCACAAGCTGTTCAGAACTATAATCAGGATCTTCAACGACATGGATCGTATCGCCTATTTCGCGGCCCAGACTGCGGATACGGTCAATATAAGGTGATCCTTCAGGAACATAAACCGTATCTCCGGCAAGTTCAACTTGCGTGACAGGCCCCGATGATTTATGTCTGACAAGCACCTGACGGTCAATCGCCACAGGAGATGTCACCATATATTCATTCTTTATTTTCACCGTTGCAGGAATATCGCTGACCACAATGTCATAACGGTGATCAGACAAACTTTTCAAAGCAGTCTCAAGACGCGTAAATCCAGTGATCACCACATTTCGCCCTGATAACCTTTCGACTTTCTTAACCACATCATAATGAAATCCGGCCAACGTATCACCGTCCCAGAACATTCCGGTCGGAGACAGCTCAATCGCAATATTCAACGTGTCACCGCCGGCTCTGACATCGTCGGTCGTTATCTTGCTTCGGGAGCATAGCTTCAACATCATCATAACGACCGCAACAGCAAACAGAAGAGCCACATAGAGTGACATTTGTCTGTTTTTCATCTCAAGCCTCCTCATCAGTTTGCAAAGTCAACCGAGAGTCCGAGCAGAAATCGACGCGGATTCAACGGATAATGTGGCATTGAAAAATAGTTTGTTCCTGTCATACCTTGATTGACATGGGTAAACATCACGTAGAACCTTGTTTTGCTCAGTTTCATGTTTGCATAGGCATTCATGTAGGGATAATTGCCGCATTCAATCTCGTTCTGGTTATAAAAACTCATTGTAGCCGGCTGATAGTCCACCGACTTGTACTTTGTGTAGTAATCACAATCAAGGCCGAGCTGGACATCAAGCACTCCGGCAACCTTGAACAGCAGATATAGATTTGTATACACTGCCAGTTTGGGAAGAGGAATAACTGCTTCCTCAGTCGAAGTCTGGTAAGTCACATTATTATCCCAATGTAAAATGCCAAGTTTGAAATTCTGTTGCAATTGCGCGTTCAGAACCTGAACACTACCGCTGTGTTGGGTCGGCAGACACTCGCTATTGAAGTAAATGTGGTTCTGAATGTTCTCGACTCCGACATTTATACGTGTGCGGGTAAACGGAATTTCAAGGATTCCGCCTACTCTGAACGAACGGATTTTGCCGAAATCGTTCTCCCAGATAAAGTGGTTTGAAACATAATGATTCATCAGATATGGAGCTGATACATTGTTAAAGTGTCCATATCCTGTCAGGTTGACCGTATCACCAAACAAAGGAATGTGTGTGTCGATGCGACCCTTGATTTTCAACTCTCCGGCTGCCGGACCAAGCATACCGATCTCAGCCGTGGCCTCATAGTTCAAAATCTTTCCCTGGTGTTTTGTCAATTGCGCTCCTACCCACATCAGATTCTGCCGTTCCTTGACAGGAATGGACGGATAGGGATTCGGTGTCAGTCCGTCGGGCAACTGAGGCAATGACGTGACAGTGTCCTGTGTCTGGTGGTAGCGTCTTATCTGATATGTAACATAGGCGGCGAGACCTGCTTTGGCATATTTATTGAACCCTTCAAGCAGAGAGATTCCAAACGTATTGGTGAACGCCCAGTAGTTCGTACGGTCATTGGTGGCATCGGCGTTGAGGTATCGGTTTGACCAGAAGTCGGCACCGCTCCCGTTGTCATTGAGAAAGATATGTTTGGCATTATCATATCTCATCGTCCATATGAAACTTGAAACCGGAACATAGGTTTTGACTGTAGTCGTGTCGTTAACCTTATCTTCACGATAGAATCCCACTTTATAGCGGTGATTCAGCCACAGTTGACCACCGACAATCTTTGAATGTGCATGTGTAAGTCGTGTCGGGATGGTCTTGGGGTTGACCGACGACGACCCACCCTGAACCTGAGCCGGGTCGGTAATATAAAGGTCATCGGTGATTCCGCCGTTCTCTTTGTTCAGGAAATTATAGTGGTTATAAAAACCTTGGAATTCATAACGGTCACCCATGTATGAGCCTGAAGCCCCCCAGGTCAAATCTTTTGTCGCCTGATTTTCGTAGCTTCCCTTCGAATAAAGATAGTCGGCCAATATGCCGACCTGTGCCCGCTTGTTGATATTTCCGGAGAAAGTCGTTGACAGACGGTCTTGTGAGTTATCTCGGCCACCGCCGGTGTTGTAAGACAGCAGTGTCATCGGAATGCGGGTGTTATAGAATTTCATTTTCGAATCAGACGGCAACCATGCCGACAGAGCGTCGCTGAAAAAGAAATCGCCCATCGGTTTCCGCTCAAAATAGATCAGGTTTAGTCCTTCAGCACCGAGATTGCCAGTAGTGGCATATGCGTCAGAAACCTCTGAAGGGACTGACTGACGGCTGTAGTTCAAAACAAGTGTGTCGATGGTCGATTCCTCATGCAGACCGAGCGGTTGAAGCACTTTCCATGCATAGGAAGGCGCGAGTTGTGTTTTCTTGGCTTCAGAGAAAACACAACCGCTCAATAATATTGTTGCGAATAAGAATATACGTTTCATAATCATAATTGGCAAAGATACGGCTTTTTCGTCAATGTAGATCCTTTTATGCGCCATTTTCCTGCTTCTTTACTACCGTAATAAATCAATATCACGATTTTTAATTTTTTTTAGAATCGCGATTGTTTCTTTTCGACAAAAAGTTGTTACTTTTATAGCATTTTTCAGCACATAATTATTTTAGAGTACATATTCATGAATCTTACATTCCACATCAACTACCACACCCATTGGGGTGAATCGCTCTATCTGACGGGAGATTTGTCAGAATTGGGCGAGAATAATCCCCATTGCGGCATAAAGATGACTCCGTCTGACGATCAGTCATGGACTGTCGAAATTGAAGTGCCCGACAGCCTTAAGTCGTTTGAATATGGTTATGCCGTGATAAGCGAAGAAGGTTATGTCAGAAACGAGTGGGGCCGCAAACGCCTGTTCAATATGCCTGATAACACTTCTTGCTGTCACATTTTCGATCATTGGCAAGACATGCCGGCAGACAAACCATTTTATTCATCAGCTTTCACCAAATGCATCAACAAACGTCAAAAAAATAAGACCCTACCGGCGGAAGCTTCCGGCAAAACCTTGATAAGAATCGAAGCCCCGACTGTCAGGAGTGATGAACAGTTAGCCATTTCAGGCGATTGCAGCATGCTTGGTAAATGGAATCCGGCTCTGGCTCCGGTCATGAACGATGCTGAATTTCCGGTATGGAGCATAAGTCTCGACAATGAAGGACTGTCAAACGGCACCGATTTCAAATTCATCATAGTCAAAAAGCAGTCCGGTGAGGTAGTGGAGTGGGAAGACGGAGCCAACCGTCATATTGCTCCATATGGATTCAATCCGGAGAACGCAGTCATAATAAACGGACTCAGGTTCAACAGTGCCGGACGGCAATGGCATGGTGCCGGTGTTGCCATTCCGGTATTCTCGCTTCGTTCTGAAGAAGACTTCGGCGTCGGCGATTTCTATGATTTGAAAAAAATGGTTGACTGGGCAGTAGCGACTAAGCAGAGTTTTATTCAACTGCTGCCTATCAACGACACGACAATGACAGGTACGTGGACCGATTCCTATCCCTACAACGCCAATTCCACATTTGCTCTCCACCCGATGTATCTCAGGCTCAGTGAGATCGGACGTCTTGAAAATCCTGCGCGTGAAGACTTTTACGAAGCCGTCCGTCTTGAGCTTAATTCACTTCCGACGGTTGACTACGAACGTGTCAATGCGATCAAAAATGAATATACCCGCGAATTGTTTGCCGATTGCGGTGCCAGAACAATCGAAAGCGAGGACTTCAAAAATTTCGCACACCGAAACGAAGACTGGCTCATGCCATATGCGGCATTTTGCGTATTACGAGACCAGAACGGAACCTCTGAATTTGAAAAGTGGGGCGAATATTCTGCCTATGACCATGATTCTGTCAAGACTTTCATAGAAAACAACAGTAATGAAATCAACTTCGTTTTGTTCCAGCAATATCATCTCGATCGTCAGATGAGAGATGTGCGCGATTATGCTCATTCAAATGGAGTTGCGATCAAAGGTGATATTCCGATCGGAATATCGCGTACAAGCGTAGATGCGTGGATCAGTCCGCGCCTCTTCAACATGAACAGCCAGGCCGGTGCTCCGCCAGACGATTTTTCAGTGCTTGGGCAAAACTGGGGATTCCCTACGTACAATTGGGACGAGATGAGCCTTGACGGATTCAAATGGTGGAAAAACCGCTTCTGCAAGATGAGCGAATACTTCGATGCCTACCGTATTGATCACGTACTCGGATTTTTCAGAATATGGCAGATTCCGATGAACGCCATTCATGGCTTACTCGGCACATTCAATCCGGCTCTTCCCTTCTCCGCCGATGAACTGAGGGTGTCATATGATTTCTGGATCAATCCCGACGTTCAGACCAAGCCGTTCATAATGGAATGGTTCCTTGGCGATTTCTTCGGAGAGTTTACCGACGAGGCACGTGAAAGATTCCTTGAACCGTGTGGCGACGGACGCTACCTGTTGAAAACCGAATTCGATACCCAGCGTAAAATCGCCGATTACTTCAAGACACTTGATAAAAACGATAAGAATGACAAATTGTGCAACGCGTTGATGGGGCTTGTCGATGATGTGTTGTTCATTGAAGATCAAAATGAGAAGGGCAAATATCATCCACGTATAGCCGCTCAGAACACCTACATCTACCGTTCGTTGACCGACTATGAAAAATGGTGTTTCAACCGTCTGTATAACGACTTCTTCTATCGCCGTCACAACGAATTCTGGTACGGTAAGGCAATGTGGAAATTGCCTCCGCTGATCGATGCCACCGACATGCTGACCTGTGCCGAGGATCTCGGCATGATCCCGGCCTGCGTGCCTGCAGTCATGGATCGATTGAAAATTCTCGCGCTTGAAATTCAACGCATGCCCAAAGACCCACACGCCGAGTTTGGCAACACATGGCACTATCCCTACCTGTCTGTCTGCACTACCTCGACCCATGACATGGGCGGAATAAGACAATGGTGGGAAGAAAACCGCGAGGCCACACAACATTTTTACAACAACGTGCTCCATGAACATGGCACAGCTCCTTATTACGCTGAACCTTGGATATGCGGGCGCATTGTAGATCTCCACTTGAAATCTCCGTCAATGCTGTGTATTCTTCCTCTGCAAGACTGGTTGTCGATAAACGGTGACCTGCGCCGTCAGAATCCCTATGACGAGCAGATCAACGTGCCGGCCAACTCACGCCACTATTGGAGATACCGCATGCATCTGACTCTTGAGAATCTGCTGTCACAAACCGACTTCAACAATCATCTGAAGTCATTGATTGCCGATTCAAACCGATAAAACGCCAGACAGGGAGTCTGAAAGGCTCCCTGTCTAAAACCAATTTTTATATCATCTTTATGATTGAGGAAATACTTCGTTATAACCGTCAGTTTGTTGAACGCAAGGAATATGAAAAATTCCTGACGTCAAAATATCCCGACAAAAAGATCGCCATTGTGACATGTATGGACACCCGTCTTGTCTCATTGCTCCCGGCCGCGCTCGGCATTAAAAACGGAGATGTCAAAATGATAAAGAATGCCGGAGGCACCATTACCAATCCATTTGACTCGACGGTGAGATCTCTGCTGGTGGCCATTTATGAACTCGGAGTAAACGAAATAATGATCATCGGCCATACCGGCTGTGGTGTGCAGGGCATGAATGCCGCAGAAATGCTCGAAGAGATGCGCAACCGCGGTATATCTGAAGAACACATAAATTTGATGAAACACTGTGGCATAGATCTTGACAACTGGTTGCACGGGTTCGATGACACAGCCACGGCCGTAAGCGAGACTGTCGATCTTATCAGAAACCACCCGTTGATTCCTGAAAGCGTTGCAGTCGCGGGCTATATAATGAATAGCGAGACAGGACTCCTTACTAAAATTTAAACATTCCGATGGGTGTATCTTTTCCTGAATCTGATTTCAATTACGAGGAAAATCAATTGGTCGTTCTTGATTCGGTCGATTCGATTTCAGGGCTCAGACTGCCGATAAAAAACAGGAGTATCTGGTCTGTGGTCTGCATCGGTGGGTCACTGACATGCATCGTCGATGACTCGCGTCTCACTATGAAACAGTCGACGCTCATGGTGCTCGCTCCCGGCCACGACATCAAGGCCATTGAAACCAGTGCCGATTTCACCGGCTTTGCGATAAGTTCGACCGTAAACAATCTTGATGCGTTCCTACCCGTTATGTCGCGTGCATTGATGTGTTTCAAAGTTTTCACGACCAATCCTGTCATTCCTGTCAGCAACTACGATATCGAAAAACAGCTGCTCTATCACAAACTGCTAAAAATGAAGCTTGGTGAAAAATCTGACATTCACACAAAAAACGTGATCGACAGCCTATGTAAAGCAATCATTTTTGAGACTCTCGGCCTCTACATGAAGCGCATGCGCCACATTTCGTCAGCAGCAGTGAAGAGTTCGAGGACTGAAGAACTGTTTTACCGGTTTATTGTACTTGTTGAAAAAAACTATCTGACCCAACGCGCTCTATCGTTTTATGCCGATGCACTTTGTGTGTCGACAAAACACCTTTCAGCCCTGGTCAAGGACATTAGCGGAAAAACTGCCGGATCATGGATAGATTCCTATGTAATTTTCGAAGCAAAACGGCTCATCAGGTCAACCCAGCTTTCCATTCAGGAAATATCTGAAAGGCTGAATTTCGCCAATCAGTCGTTTTTCGGCAAATATTTCAAACACCACACGGGCGAGTCTCCGAGCCAGTTCCGCAACAAGGGAGCTGTTGTCTGAAATCTGTTCGCAATAACCGGGCTGCAAATTTGCTTTAAAACATATTTTTTTGTACTTTTGTAGTCAGAATACAATAAAGGAATATAAAGAACACAATCACACTATGGCTGAAGAAAAAGAGGAATACAGCGCCAGTAACATTCAGGTCCTCGAGGGCCTGGAAGCCGTGCGCAAACGTCCTGCGATGTATATCGGCGACATAAGTATCAAGGGCCTCCACCACCTCGTCTATGAAGTTGTCGACAACTCTATCGATGAAGCCCTTGCAGGCTTTGCAACCCACATTGAGGTAACAATCAATCCCGATAATTCAATAACTGTCGTCGACAACGGACGTGGCATTCCGGTCGATATGCATGAAAAAGAGCACAAAAGCGCACTTGAAGTCGTCTTGACTGTCTTGCACGCCGGTGGTAAGTTTGACAAAGGATCATATAAGGTGTCAGGCGGTCTGCATGGTGTCGGCGTATCGTGTGTCAACGCACTCTCCACTTACCTCAAGGCCGAGATTCACAGAAACGGAAAGGCCTACGTCCAGGAATACTCCTGCGGCAAACCGACCACAGAACTGATGGTGGTGGGAGAAAGTGACCACACCGGCACTTCAATCACATTCTTGCCCGACAGTTCGATTTTCACCGTTACGGTCTATGACTACGCTACTCTCGCAAACAGACTCAGAGACCTCGCCTATCTGAATGCCGGAATTTCACTTTCGCTTGCAGATATGCGTGACATTGACGAAGATGGGAATCCGCGCCGTGAAGTCTTTTTTTCAAAAGACGGTCTGAGCGAGTTTGTTCAATACATTGATTCCAACAAAGAATCACTGATTAACGATGTCATACATCTGAACACCGAGCGTCAGGGAGTTCCGGTAGAAGTCGCTCTCACCTACAATAACACCTATAACGAAAATGTCTACTCTTTTGTAAACAACATCAATACAATCGAGGGTGGCACACACCTGACTGGTTTCAGACGTGGTTTGACAACCACTTTGAAGAAATATGCCGAAGACAACAAAATGCTTGAAAAGGCTAAGGTCGACATTGATCCCGCCGACTTCAGGGAGGGTTTGACCGCAGTGATTTCCGTAAAGGTCATGGAACCCCAGTTTGAGGGTCAGACTAAAACCAAACTCGGTAACAGCGAAGTCTCGGGTGCCGTCCAGTCGGCAGTCAGCGAGGCACTCAGAAACTATCTTGAGGAAAATCCGCGTCAGGCAAAAATCATTGTAGAAAAAGTTATTCTTGCAGCGCAGGCACGCCATGCCGCCATCAGAGCCCGCCAGAGCGTGCAACGCAAGTCTCCGCTTGCCGGAGGCGGCCTTCCCGGCAAACTTGCAGACTGCTCTTCAAGAACAGCTGAAGACTGCGAGATCTTCATCGTCGAGGGAGACTCGGCCGGTGGCACGGCAAAACAGGGCCGTGACCGTCGTTTCCAAGCTATTCTTCCGCTGAGAGGTAAAATCTTGAATGTGGAGAAAGCAATGGACCACAAGATTTTCGATAATGAGGAAATCATGAACATGTTCCGTGCTCTCCGTGTCTCGATCGGAACTGAAGATGATCCCAAAGAGGCCAATCTCGCAAAATTGGCATATCATAAAATCATAATCATGACTGATGCCGATGTCGACGGCAGCCACATCGCCACATTGCTCATGACGTTCTTCTTCAGAAGAATGCGCCCGATTATTGAAAACGGATATCTCTATCTGGCAACCCCTCCGTTGTTCAAATGTAAACGAGGAAAAAACGAGAAATATTGCTGGACCGATCAGCAAGTTCAGGCGTTCATTGACAAATTTGGCCAGAACACGACCGTTCAGCGATACAAAGGTCTCGGTGAGATGAGTGCAGAAGAACTCCGAAACACCACAATGTCACCCGAGCACCGCATGCTGAAACAGGTTAATATCAGCGATGCTGCCGAAGCCGACCGCATATTCTCGATGTTAATGGGTGAAGACGTAGCCCCGAGACGAGACTTCATCGAGGAGAATGCAAATTACGCTAACATTGACGCATAAGTCTGTTTGACTACCGACAAACCACAGAGGGTGTGACGGCAGGACAATCAAAGTTCAGCCTCTCCCCCTCTGTTTGTTTTTTCGATGTCAAGCTAACAAATAACCATTCTCAAGTGTTAAACCACATATATACGATTGTTGCAAACAATCTCTAAAAAATAATCACACTATGGCTCGACAATCATCAAAAAAAGAAGCGCAGATGCTGAAAAGCCGCGTCAGCACATACGCGTCTCAACAAAATAATTCGACATTCAACTACAAGCAGGTATCACATGCTTTGGGCGTCGTCACCCCCCAGCAGCAACGCCAGGTCGCCATGATTCTCGCGGAAATGGCATTCGACGGAGACCTGATCGAAACAGCTCCCGGAAAATACAAATTCCCTAACCGTGGTACGATCGGGGAAGGAATCTTCATGCGACGCAGCAACGGTAAGAACAGTGTCGTGCTTGACGAGGACGGTGAAACCATTTTTGTAGCCGAACGGAACTCAATGCATGCCTTGAACGGCGACCGGGTCAGAGTGAATATTGCGGCACGGAGACGTGGTGTCGAAGCAGAAGCGGAGGTCATAGAGATTATCGAGAAAAAAGAACAGACGTTCATAGGAACCCTGAAAGTCGACAGGTCGTTTGCCATACTTCAGACCGACTCCAAATTTCTGGCGACAGACATAATCATTCCAAAATCGAAGCTAAAAGGAGGAGTTACCGGTGACAAGGCTGTCGTAAAGATAACCGAATGGGAAGACGACAGCAAAAATCCGAAAGGAACCGTAATCGATATACTTGGTAAAAAGGGTGAGAACAACACCGAGATTCATGCTATTTTGGCCGAGTTCGGTTTACCATACAAATATCCTGAGCAGGTAGAGCGTGCAGCAGGGACCATTGATGCCGGCATCACAGATGAAGTCGTCGCCAAACGCGAGGATATGAGAGATGTCACCACATTTACAATCGACCCAAAAGATGCAAAAGACTTTGACGATGCCCTGTCATTCAAACGACTTGCCAACGGTAATGTCGAAATCGGAGTGCATATCGCCGACGTGACCCACTATGTGCAACCCGACACAATCATTGACAAAGAGGCGCAGTCACGCGCCACATCGGTCTACCTTGTCGACCGTGTCGTTCCAATGCTTCCAGAACACCTCTCGAATGGCATCTGCTCTCTCCGACCCGATGAAGATAAACTGACGTTCTCATGTGTCTTTGAAATGGATCGCAACGCGAAAGTAGTGAACAGCCGTATTTGCCGTACTGTCACCCGAAGCAACCGCAGATTCACATATGAGGAGGCACAAAGCGTGATCGAGACCGGAACCGGTGACTATGCTGAAGAGATCACAGAGCTTGACCGTCTTGCCAAAATATTGAGAAAAGAACGCTATGAGAACGGCTCGGTTGATTTTGACCGTGTCGAGGTCAGATTTGACATAGACGAGACCGGACATCCGACAGGAGTATACTTCAAGGAGTCGAAAGACGCCAACAAACTGATCGAGGAATTCATGTTGCTTGCAAACAAAACCGTAGCCAAATTCATCGGATGCCCCAAAGGGCGTAAAAAGCCTAAGGCGTTTGTCTATCGAGTACACGACCAACCCGATCCAAACAAACTGGCCGACCTTGCCTCTCTGTCGAGAAACTTCGGCTACAAAATCAAGACATCAGGCGATGCCGGCGACATCAACCGTTCAATAAACAAAATGCTTGTCGATGTAAAAGGAAAAGGTGAGGAAAATTTCCTCTCGACCTTGGCCATAAGATCAATGGCAAAAGCGATTTACACGACAACCAACATCGGTCACTACGGTCTTGGCTTCGACTACTATACCCATTTCACATCTCCGATCAGACGATATCCCGACATGATGGTTCACCGTCTGCTCGACCGCTACATGAACGGTGGCCGCAGTGTAAACCTCGATAAACTTGAGGATCAATGCAAACACTCGAGCAACATGGAACAGCTCGCAGCAAATGCCGAACGCGCTTCGATAAAATTCAAACAGGTCGAATTCATGAATGATCACCTCGGAGATATTTATGACGGCATAATCTCTGGCGTGACCGAATGGGGTCTATATGTCGAGATCGAGGAGAACAAATGCGAGGGTCTGATTCCGATCAGGGATCTTGCCGATGACTATTATGACCTTGATGAGAAAAACTACTGTCTTGTCGGACGTCGTAAAAACCACCGGTTCACTCTCGGCGACAAAGTCAGAATAAAAATCGCACGTGCCGATCTTGAGAAAAAACAACTTGATTTCGCTCTTGTCGACCCGACCATGATGCGTGGAGACGAGGATCTGTCAGGTAAAAAACACCCGACATCGGCCAAAGCGCATAAAAACGGAAAGAAAGCAAAAAAAAGAACGCACAACAAATCTAAATGACCTCATTTGTGTAATTTGGCCGATATATCACAATATGTCGGCCAAACTTACGTTAACAAATAAATACAAATTGTCACATTCGCAATGAAAGCATGTTTTATCGGACTGGGTTACATAGGCCTGCCCACCGCAATAATAGCCGCCGGCAAAATTGACTCTGTTGTCGGTGTCGATATAAATCCAGACGTTGTCGAGATGACCAATAAAGGACATCTCCACATTATCGAGCCTGGAATGGAGGAACTTCTCAGAAAAGTCATCGACAAAGGGTCGTTCAGAGCTTCTCTGAAACCCGAGACGAGCGATGCCTATTTCATTGTCGTCCCCACCCCGTTCAAAGGTGACCATGAACCCGACATATCTTACGTTGAGGCAGCTACTCGGAGTGTCGTACCCTATCTCAAGGAAGGCGACCTCTTTGTCATAGAATCAACATCTCCGGTCGGTACTACCGAAAAAATGGCCGATCTCATCTTCGATCTTAGACCAGAGCTGAAAGGCAAGATATTCATCGCTTATTGTCCTGAGCGCGTTCTTCCCGGCAACGTAATTCATGAATTGGTCAACAATGACCGTGTCATAGGAGGCATAGATTTCCAGTCGACAGAAAAGGCAAAAGATTTTTACAGCAAATTTGTCAATGGCGAATTGCATGCTACCGACGCCAGAACGGCCGAAATGTGTAAGTTGACCGAGAATTCCTCACGTGACGTTCAGATCGCATTTGCCAATGAACTGTCGTTTATCTGCAAAGAGGCGGGCATCAATGTATGGGAGCTTATAAAACTCGCCAATAAACACCCGAGGGTGAACATTCTGCAACCCGGTTGTGGTGTAGGAGGACACTGCATCGCAGTCGACCCCTATTTTATCACATCATGCTATCCGGCCCAGTCTCAACTCATTGCCAAGGCACGTCAGATAAACAATTACAAAGCTGAGTGGTGTGTCGAACGCATTAAAAATGCCATTCTTAAATTTGAACTTGACAACGGGCGAAAACCGTCAGTGGCATTAATGGGTCTTGCGTTCAAACCCGACATCGATGACCTGCGCGAATCACCGTCGAAACAAATAGCGACCGAGATTGTGAAAACTGCAATGGTTCCCGAAATTTATGTTGTCGAGCCAAACATCGCAAGCCACAATTCGTTTAAGCTCACTGAGACAAACACGGCATACGACAAAGCCGATATAGTTGTTTTCCTTACAGCTCATAAACCGTTTAGAGATTTGAGTTGGAGAGACGACAAAATAATTCTTGATTTCTGCGGAATTTTCAAACAGTCATGACAATGGAGCGGTCTTCACGCGATATTGCCGGCATCAGAACCTTTGAATTCACGTCATGGGACGATATGCTGAATCATATCGGAAACCATCCTTCGGTCTATGTTGCGATCAATGCCGAAAAAATCATATCGGCACCAGACAAACTCAGAAAATTGATCAATGAGAACACAGGATATTGCGACGGGTCGGGTGCAGTAAAGGTTCTTCATCGGAAAGGACTTGACAGAGCCGTAAGGCTTCCGGGTTGCGAACTGTGGTTGAATATCATAAGGAAATATCACGACAAATGGTCATTTTATATAATCGGAGCAAATCCGGTCGTACACGATGACACGATAGAAAAGCTGAGATCGGAATTTCCCGGAATAAAGATAGCGGGACATCGCAACGGTTTTATAAAAACCGATGATGAACGTCACCGACTCATTGACGATGTGGCTGAGACGAAACCCGATGCTGTCTTTGTGGCTATGGGAACTCCAAAGCAGGAATATCTGATGGCAGAAATGAAACAACGCCATAAGGATGCTGTCTACGTCGGACTCGGAGGCAGTTACGACGTCTATACCGGTGCTGTGAAACGTGCGCCGAAGATATGGCAGAATCTTGGCATAGAATTCATGTATCGTTTCATCAAAAACCCGTCAAGGTGGCGCCGACAGTTCAATTATGTGATCTTCGTCTACAGATATATGTTAAACCGGTTATAATCTATCATTATGAAAAAAATCATGCTGATATTCGGGACACGTCCCGAAGCAATCAAAATGGCACCGCTTGTCAAGGCCCTGCAGTCAGACAAACGCTTTGAAACAATTGTCACTGTCACCGGACAGCACCGTCAGATGCTTGACCAGGTGCTTGATCTGTTTGACATAACGCCCCATCATGATCTGAACATAATGAAACCGGGACAAGACCTCTATGATGTGACGTCGCGTATTTTGACCGGAATGCGTGACATTCTCGTAAAGGAAAATCCCGACATGGTGCTTGTGCATGGCGACACATCGACTTCGACTGCTGCCGCACTCGCCTCTTTCTATGCGAGAATTCCGGTCGGACATGTAGAGGCCGGTCTAAGAACCTATAACATCTACTCACCATGGCCTGAAGAGATTAACCGTCAGCTCACAGGCCGAATCGCCACACTCCACTTCTCACCCACCCGACTCAGCGAAAAAAATCTGACCGGTGAAGGTGTTGACAATGAAATGATCGCCGTTACAGGCAATACGGTGATTGACGCACTCCAGAGCGTCATTGAGAAAATCGACAATGACAATAATCTCGAGACGGATGTAAGAAAACATATCTCAGATATGGGATATGACATCAGCCGACTTGACAATGGAAAGAAACTCATACTGGTCACCGGACACCGTCGCGAAAATTTCGGTGAAGGATTCAGCAACATCTGCAATGCGCTGAAAGACCTGTCAGAAAAATACCCCGACGTAGACTTCCTCTATCCGATGCACCTCAATCCCAACGTCAGAAAACCGATTGAACAGGTTTTCGGATCTATCTCCCACAAAAACATGTTCTTCATCGAACCGGTCGATTATCTCTATTTCACCTATCTGATGAAACGCAGTTTCCTTATTCTGACCGACAGCGGAGGCATTCAGGAAGAAGCTCCGTCACTCGGCAAACCGGTTCTGGTCATGCGTGAGGTGACGGAACGTCCCGAGGCTCTCGAAGCAGGAACTATCACACTGGTAGGCACAGACCGCCAGTTGATTGTAGACAAAGTCTCAGGCTACATAGACGATCCCGAAACCGCAGAGAAGTGCAGCCGCATTGCCAATCCCTATGGTGACGGTAACGCGTGCAAACGCATCATCAGCAAAATCGCCTCATTCTTTTCTATTTGATCGTAAGCAAATGCTGAAGTATGTCAAATTATTTTGCATTTGCTATTGACTTATTCGTATCTTTGACTTCATCTTAGATACTTCCGCTCGGCAAATCGCAGATAAATTTGCATTTGCTCTCGACTTATTCGTATCTTTGACTTCGTCTTAGATACTTCCGCTCGGCAAATCGCAAATAAATTTGCATTTGCTCTCGACTTATTCGTATCTTTGCATAAATTTTTAATATCCAAACAATGAACTCAGCAGAACTTGACTGGAGTAACCTCGGATTCGGCTACATTCCGACCGACTATAACATTCGTTGCAATTTCAAGGATGGTAAATGGGGCGAGATTGAGGTTTGTTCGTCCGAAACCATAAACATGCACATGGCTGCAACGGCCCTTCACTATGGTCAGGAAATTTTTGAAGGACTCAAGGCTTTCAGAGGAAAAGACGGAAAAATACGCATTTTCAGACTTGAAGCCAATGCAGAAAGAATCAGAAAATCGGCAATCGGCATCAAAATGGAACCGGTGCCTGTCGAACTGTTCAAGAAAATGGCAATCATGGCCGTCAAATTGAACGAACGTTTCGTTCCTCCCTATGGCAGCGGTGCATCACTATATATCAGACCGATCGAACTTGGAATGACTGCCGGAATTGGTGTAAAACCGTCTAAAGAATACCTTTTCATGATCATGGTGTCTCCTGTAGGTCCCTATTTCAAGGAGGGTTTCAAACCCACCAACATCTGCATCATGCGTGAATTTGACCGTGTAGCCCCAAAAGGTACGGGACGCTGGAAAGTAGGCGGAAACTATGCCGCGAGCCTTACAGCTGGCGAACGCGCCCATGAACTTGGCTATTCGGCCGTTCTATATCTTGATCCACGCGAGAAACGATATCTCGATGAATGTGGTCCCGCAAACTTTTTTGCCATTAAAAACGGCAGATATATCACCCCTGCGTCTGAGTCTATTTTGCCATCAGTGACAAACGATTCACTTCAGCAAATTGCCCGTGACTTCGGCATAGAGGTTGAAGCACGTCAGATCACTGTTGAAGAACTGAGCGAGATTGAAGAGGCAGCAGCATGTGGAACCGCGGCTGTAGCATCTCCTGTCGCTGAAATCGACGATCTTGACACCGGAATGAAATATGTGATTTCCAAAAATGGAGAACCCGGTGAGATTACAACAAAGCTCTATAATCAGCTCCGTGCGATTCAAAACGGTGAAGTCGAGGATATTCACGGTTGGAACACAATTGTTGAATGACGATATGATTGACTATCAGAGCATAATTGATAAATATTATCCCGCCGGTACAGTCCGGCGGGATATTTATTTGAAGCATTGCCGTCAGGTGGCGGACAAAGCACTTCACATTGCCTCACGAAAAAAACTTGATATTGACCCGGCTCTCATTGAAGCATCGGCAATGCTCCACGACATCGGAATCTTCATGACAGATGCCGACGGTATAGATTGTCACGGCTCCGCTCCTTATATTGCCCACGGACTGCTGGGGGCGAAACTGTTGCGTGACAACAATTTCCCTGAAGAGATCGCACGCGTGGCCGAGAGACATACAGGAGCGGGTATATCCGTTGAAGATATCGATGAGCAGAACCTTCCGCTCCCTCACACCGATCTGATGCCTGAGACTTTACTTGAACGCCTCGTCTGTTACGCCGATAAATTTTTCTCGAAAAGCGGCGATATGAAAGAAAAAAGCCTTGAGCGGGTGAGAAACTCAATGGATAGACACACCTCGCGTACAAGAAGCCGTTTCGAAAAATTGCATGAAGAATTCAGTTGATCTCACCTGAGCTCTTCTCAAGTCCGGAATATAGATCTGCCACAACAAACGTACTTCCCCCGACAAAAATCGTGTCGGCTGCATCTGAGTCTTTTTTTGCTGCGGCAACAGCCTCTTCTACAGAGTGATATATTCCACCCGACAAACCATGGCGTCTGGCTATGGCTGCCAATTCATCAGACGGAAGTGCCCTCGGAACGGAAGCACATGTGAAATAGTAATGCGCATCACGCGGCATCATAGACAAGATCGTCGAAACATCTTTATCGTTCACAAATCCGATCACCATTTTCAAACGGGGGGAAATCTGTTTCAAACGTTCCGACAAATAACGCCAGCCACCTTCGTTGTGTCCGGTGTCACATATCAGGTCGGGAGATGTCTCCAACCTGCTCCACCTTCCCCTCAGGCCTGTCAACTCAACTACTTTGCTGAAACCGAGTCTTACTGCCTCTGAGGAAACCCTACACCCCGTCTCTTTCAAAACTTTCAGGGCGGTCAATATTGTAGCCGTATTTTTAGGCTGGCAATCACCTGTCAGTTCACCACAAATGCAGCCAAAACAATCGTCGATGTAGTGAAACTGTCCGTCATTTCCAATGCTGTGGCTGATTTCAGGAGCATAATGTATCGGAGCACCTTTTTCCATTGCTTTAGCCGTAAAAACATCTTTTACTTTTCCGGAAGCTTCTCCAATGACAACAGGTATTCCCGACTTTATAATCCCAGCTTTCTCACCGGCGATTTTCTCAAGCGTATCGCCGAGTTGCGCCACATGGTCTTTAGAGATATTGGTTATGATTGAAATGACCGGAGTGATTATATTCGTGCAATCGAGACGTCCTCCTAAGCCAACTTCAATGACAGCATAATCAACCTGTTGCGACGCGAAGTAGTCAAATGCCATAATCGTTGTCAGTTCAAAAAATGACGGACTCGCATCAAAATCCATGTCGTTGTATCTTTCAAGGAAACCAATCACGGCATCTTCAGGAATCATCAAACCATTGACTTTGATGCGTTCTCTGAAATCAACAAGATGAGGCGATGTATATAATCCGACTTTATATCCATGAGACTGGAGAGCCGCAGCAAGTGTATGGGCCGTAGATCCTTTACCATTGGTACCTCCGACATGAATGGTCTTGTATTTGCGATGTGGATTTCCAAACAAATTGTCAAGACGCAGAGTCGTGTCAAGCCCGGGCTTGTAGGCGGCAGCTCCAATTTTCTGGAACTGAGGTGTCTGATTGTATAGGAACGAGATAGCTTGTTCGTATGTCATTTTCAGCTAATGTATCAGAGTTAAAACAATATAAATCCGGCTATTCCGGCCAACACAATTACTGCTATCGGATGTATCTTAGTAAAATAAACCAAGCAGAATGATATCACACAGATCGATATACTTACCAGAACATCTCTGGTCACACTCCCGAAGTTGGCTTCATTCATCAGAAGCAACGCGGCAGAAGCAATCAGTCCGACTACAACCGGACGCAATCCGGTGAACACACCTTTCACGTACGCGCTCTCTTTATGTCTGGTAATGAAATGACTTGTGTATGATACAAGCAGAAACGACGGTAGCATCACGACAACAGTGCAGATCACAGAACCGAGAATACCCCATAAAATGCCGTGATATCCGGCCATGTCGGGTGCTACATATCCGATATATGTCGCTGAGTTGATGCCGATCGGACCGGGCGTCATTTGCGAGATCGCCACAATGTCGGTAAACATCTGTTCGCTGACCCAGCCAGGACCGACAATCTCACGCTCGATCAGTGCGAGCATAGCATAACCGCCACCAAATCCGAAAAGGCCTATTTTCAAATAGCTCCATATCAATTTGAGATATATCATCTTCCAGCCTCCTTTCTGATCTGATCACGTTTAAACCAAATATAGCCACCAATTCCACCCAGCACAATATACAGAATCGGGTTAGACACAACCGGTAGCCTTGACCATATCAACAAAGCCACAACGGCAGGAATGGCAGCTGTTTTCCAACTAATGCCGGCTGCTTTGGCTGAAGAGATCACAGGGGCCACAATCAGAGCCACAACAGCAGGACGTATTCCCTTGAATACCGCACTTACAACCCCGTTGTTTTTGATGACGTCGGGTGTAAGGAAGACTGCAATCGCGAGAATAATCAAAAATGACGGCAAAATTGTTCCAAGAGCAGCTGCGAGACTGCCTCTCATGCCTTTCAGACGATCGCCTATCGCCACTGAGATATTCACAGCGAAGACACCCGGCAATGACTGTGCCACGGCCAACTGATCAAGATATTCCTCGCGCTCGATCCATTTGCGTTTGTCTACGATTTCTTTCTCTATTATTGAGATCATGGCCCAACCGCCACCAAAAGTGAATGCTCCGATTTTAAAAAACGTAGTGAAAAGTTGAAGATATATGTTCATTATCAATCATTATGAGCTTGTTTAAAATCCATTGCAAAATTACAAAATTTTTCCTTTGGCAATTAACAAAAGAAGAGTAACTTTGCACACCGATTTTAAAGGAAATCCATTATGTCAAGAACAACAGAACAACTTGAAGGGGTAACCCTGCTGGGTGAAAACAACACTGTCTACCCTACCACATATTCACCGGAAATATTGGAGACTTTTAAAAATAAACACGCCGACAATGAGTATATTGTCACGTTCACTTGTCCGGAATTCACATCTCTGTGTCCGAAAACAGGTCAGCCAGATTTCGCCAAAATTGTGATCAACTACATCCCACGCGAAGATATGGTTGAAAGCAAAAGTCTCAAGCTTTATCTCTTCAGTTTCAGAAACCATGGTGACTTCCACGAAGACTGTGTCAACATCATAATGAAAGACTTGGTGAAACTGATGAATCCCCGTTATCTTGAGGTTGCCGGTTTTTTCACTCCAAGAGGTGGAATATCGATCTATCCCTTTGCCAATTACGCAGATGATGAACATCAGGAGCTGGCGCAGAAGAGAAAACTTGCGGCATTTGAATATGGTATCAATGAAATGACACGACGATGAAACATGCTCTTCTGATTTATTCGGGAGGCATGGATTCGACATCGATGCTCCATGAATATGCCGATGAAATCGCATTGGCGGTCACATTCCATTACGGATCGAATCATAACGAACGTGAAGCTGAGTGCGCGAGAAAGAATTGCGCGAAACTCAAGATCGAACTGATCGAAATTGATCTTGCGTTCATCGGGCAATACTTCAAGAGTTCGTTGCTTGAAGGTGGTGACGCCATTCCTGAAGGAAACTATGATGATCAGAACATGCAATCGACAGTAGTTCCGTTCAGAAACGGAATCATGCTCTCTATAGCCTCCGGTTTAGCCGAAAGCCGCGGACTTGACACGGTTATGATGGCCAATCATGGCGGCGACCATGCAATTTACCCTGATTGCCGCAGCGAATTCGTATCGGCGATGTCTGAGGCGATAGCCAAAGGCACATATGAAGGGATCGGACTCTATGCCCCTTACACAGGCCTCTCCAAAGGAGACGTTGCAAAACGTGGAGCAGCAGCCGGTGTCAATTTCGCAGACACCTACAGCTGTTACAAAGGCGGGGCAAAACATTGCGGAAAATGCGCGACATGTCGTGAACGCATCGAAGCCCTTGCTGAAGCCGGCATTGTAGACGAGACCGAATATGAAGATCAAAACGCTGACTATACGGCGGCAAACAAATAACACATTTCAATGAAAAAAATCATTTTATCACTTTTGACGTTTTTTACAACCCTTTGCGTTTCAGCAGAAGAGGCAGATCAGTTTGATGTGTATTTGCTTATCGGGCAGTCTAACATGGCCGGGCGTGGCGAACTTGAAGCTAATGATACGACCGATATCATTGAGGGGGTCTGGCTGCTTGATTCAGTCGGAAAACCGGTTCCGGCAGTCGCTCCGCTCAATAAATTTTCAACAGTCAGAAAGGATATAAAACTGCAAGGCTACAACCCTGGAGTCGAATTTTCACGTATAATGCACAAGCGCAATGGCCGGCCGGTTTTACTTGTTGTCAATGCACGTGGAGGATCACACATAAGGCAATGGCAACCGGGAGGTCGTTCCGGTTATTTCGATGAGGCTGTGCGACGAACCCGGCAAGCGCAGGAGTTCGGAAATCTCCGTGCCATTCTCTGGCATCAGGGAGAAACTGACATCCAGAAGAAAACACCCGATTACGCCAATATGTTCCATACGATGATATCATCATTGAGAAAAGAACTTGACTCAGATAGCACGCCTGTTATATTAGGTCAGACAGGTCGTTGGAATTGGGCCGATCTAAACGACATCGATCGTTTCAACGACTCGGTCATTCCTATGACTGCCAAATTGGTTCCAAACGCAAGTTATGTCACCAACCAACGGCTGAAGAGACGCTATAAAGACAATGAAAGAGATCCTCATTTCGGACGCGAGGCTCAACAGGAACTCGGAAAACGCTATGCCGACGCTGTCACGCCTCTTGTCGATTCGGTCTATATCGCGAAGTTCAGAGGAGACAGACAAGCCGCAATAAGTTTCACGTTCGATGACGGTGATGAGGATCATGCCACCCTTGTCGCGCCCGAACTTGAAAAACGTGGATTCAGAGGCACCTTCTGGGTTATAGCGTCTATAACCGACAATGGTGGTGACGCCAAACGTCCAAGAGCCAAATGGTCACAGTTGCGTAAAATGGCACAGAATGGACACGAGATTTCAAATCACTCGTTTTCACACGGAAAACTTGTTTTAATGAATCGCGAGCAGATTGAACGTGAAGTAGCCATGAACGACAGTGCCATTGAGCATAATGTCGGAATCAAACCTGTCACATTTTGTTATCCGTTCAATGCCACCACACCGTTGGTCAAAGAGATAGCCTCCCGCGGACGTGTCGGCACAAGGCTCTATCAGACTGCGGTCGGACAGGAGCACAACAAATCGACAATAGAATCTCTTGACAAATGGCTGAAAAATGTCATGACTACGGGAGACTGGAGTGTCACGATGACTCACGGAATCAACAACGGGTATGACAAATGGAACGAGCCTGAAATTTTATGGGAACTCCTTGACAAAGTCAAGTGTCACGAAGATTCAATCTGGGTCGATACGTTTAAAGAAATCGCAGCATATCAGGAAGAACGCGACAACACGACAATCAGCATGAAGTCGGCCGACAGGGGAATTCTGATCACAACAGATTGTCGACTTGACAAACAGCTCTTCAATGTCCCCGTCACTATCGTTGTCAAAGGAGACTGGAGCGGAAAAGTTGTCAAAGCCAGCCGTTCCGGAGAATTTTTACCTCTGACGGTGTCGCCAGATAGAATTTTGATCGAGGTTATTCCGTCAGACGAACCTGTCATGCTGACAATCGGGTGATATAATATTTTCAGATTCAAATCTTATTGATAATTATGTGGATTTTACTTGCGGTTCTGTCGGCTTTGGGATTAGGATTCTACGATGTGATGAAGAAAATCTCACTGAAAGGCAACAATGTTCCAATAGTCTTATTTCTCAACACGGTATTTGGGACATTGTTGATGTGTCCTGTGATTATCAACGGATTAGCTGACAGCCATTTCGGGCTTGGCGACACAGCTACAGGTCATCTGCTGATCATTCTGAAAGCAGTAATTGTCTTGAGTTCATGGATACTCGGCTATTTTGCCATAAAACATCTGCCTTTGACAATTCAAGGCCCAATCAATGCATCACGTCCGGTATTAGTCCTTGTCGGAGCCTTGATTGTTTTTGGCGAACGCTTGAACCTGATTCAATGGGCAGGTATATTGCTCGGTTTCACCTCTCTGTTCATGATCAGCCGCATAGGTGCCAAAGAGGGCTTTTCGATCAAACACAGCAAATGGTTATGGTTCTCAATCGCCGCGACATCACTTGGAGCGGTCAGCGCACTCTACGACAAGTATCTTCTGCAGTTTTATCGGCCTCTTGAGGTTCAAGCCTGGTATTCATTATACCAGATGATTATAATGGGGTTTATTGTCTTGATACTACATCAAATTGGCCACGGAGGCGGAAAATTCAATTGGCGTTGGTCGATTTTAGGTATCTCGATATTTCTCACATCGGCCGATATCGCCTACTTCTACTCTCTTTCACAGGCCGATTCCATGATATCGATCGTTTCAATGATTAGACGCGGCAGTGTGATAGTCTCGTTTTTTTACGGTGTCGTGATTCTCCGCGAACATCATTTGAAAGCCAAACTGGTTGATCTGGGAATATTGCTTCTCAGCCTCGGGCTACTTGTTATCGGATCAGAAATCTGATGGCAGAAATTTAGATGCTATGATCCATGAGCCGCGATGAAATATCAGATGATTGAAAAACAAAATCAATGTAAGCAACTCAGGAGAGTCTGACCCAATAGCCTTCCTCAACAACCTGAAACAATCTTTTACATTCAGTTCCCTCAGATAATCGGCTGCGAGCACCGCACGCCTATACCCTATCCATGGTAACGCCTTCTGAAACCGCTCTTTCAATGTATGCTCTATCAGGTCAAGAGAATGCTCCCATTTGTCACAATCGGTCGAAAATGAAGTACCCGTGATTGATTCACAGGTGAAATTGATCTTTACGGTAGGTTTGTTTCCGGCGTTCAATTTCACAATTTTCTCAGACTCAAGAAGCAATCTGACCCCAAGTTCATAGTCGTTCCAGCCTCTGACCGATTCATTCCATGCGCCTACATGCCTGACAAGTTCAGTACGGGCTACATAACGTTGAGTAGATAGTATCGAATGCACGAGGTGACGGAATAGCGGAGTGTGATCATCAAAACGTCCGGTCTGTCTTCTGCCTGTTGGAAGTTGTTGATCTACATTCCAACCCAAGATATCAGCATCGGGATTTTCCGCTACCCCTTTCGCCACCATTTCAAGATGACCCGGCAACATTTCATCATCAGAATCAAAAAACATGACGTAAGGCGTATCTACACATTTCAATCCGGCATTGCGTGCCGCCGGAGCTCCTTTCGTCAATTCTGTGATGACGCTGAAATTCCCGTTACGATCATGAGACGCAATCCACCTGCTGACGGTTTGCAATGTCGAATCAGTAGATCCGTTATCGACAACAACAATCTTGAAACCGTCAAGTCTTTGACGGGCAATCGAGTCGAGGGTTCTCTCAACAAGACCGGCACGGTTAATCACCGGAACCACAATTGTTATCATCTTCGCTTTCTGATCCATATAAAAAGACAACGCGATAATAACCGATTTATTTCATCTATGAGTCTATTCCATACTACGTGACAAGCGGAGAAGGGTCGATATCACATAATGACATCGACCCTTCTCCGCTTGTTTGATTGATTGTTATTTATTGTTTTCACCATCCGGTCTCGGACCCCGGCGGTCATTTTTTTTGAAATTGCAGTTTTTGTCAAACTGATGTTTGCCACCATGGTGACGCCCCATTTTCTGCATCGGCATCTGATTGACATAGGCATTTTCCAGGAAAATGGTGTATTGCTCGGGGGTGAGAATCGACTTTATCTGATCGAGGTGAGATTTCCGTTGCTGACGTCGTCCATCTCTTTGTTCTTTCTGTCGGTTTTCACGTTTTTGCTTGTTTTCTGCCCTTAATGCTTCAAGTTTCTGCTGCTGATCTGCAGAAAGTGTGATTCCTTCGAACATGTTTGGCATCTGTCGTTTGCCGGCACGCGGACAATCTGATTTCTCGCATTTTTGATTGCAATTTTCAGGAACAGCCTGTGTGGTCTGTGCAAAAGAGTTGAATCCGAATAATGCAGAAAGAATGACTGTTGCAGATAAAAGTGTTTTTTTCATTTCAATTATTGTTTAATTTATCATTAATATTTTCAAGTTTCAACTCTAAGACCCCGGATAGCGACAAAAGTTCATGCCCCATAGTCACTTTAACAATATTTCAATTCTACTCTAAATACAAGTTAAATGAATGTCGGCGACGATTCAAAGACTCACATATCACCTATTCAGGGTATTTCACAGTTGCCTCATCATCGCTAACTTTGCAATCGAAAAGTTAGAAGTTTAGTTTCTATTCCATAGTTTTATTTAGAAGAATAAATTGAGCGGCGATCACTTGTGAAAGAGACCGCCGCTTTACATTCACATCAGGGAGATCGTAATTGAATGACTAATGTTGACGATCACACACTCACCCTGCCACCTCTGTCAATAAAAAAGAATCCGCATGCACTGTGAACCATGTGCATGCGGATTCTTTTTGAGTATTCCCGTAGGGAGTCGAACCCTAATCGTCGGAACCGGAATCCGATATTCTATCCATTGAACTACGGGAACTTATCATCAATGTGCCATTCTTGAAATATGATAAATAATGTTATTTTCTCGCAAATGACGCTGCAAAAGTAGTGTTTTTTTTATAGTTTTGCAAATCTCAATCAAAAATTAGTTTATGAACGTCAAAATAGAGCAGTCATGGAAAGTCCTTCTGGACGATGAATGGGATAAACCCTATTTTGCAGAACTTGTGAGATTTGTCAAAAGCGAGTATGCATGCAAGCAGATTTATCCGCCGGCAAAGAAAATTTTCGCTGCATTTGATTCATGTCGTGTTGATGATGTCAAAGTGGTCATCATCGGACAAGATCCATATCACGGCCCAGGGCAGGCCAACGGTCTCTGTTTTTCTGTCGCTCACGATGTAAATATGCCACCCTCCCTGATCAATATTTTCAAGGAGATACACGATGACATCGGTTCGCCGATTCCACACGACGGCGATTTGCAACGATGGGCTGAACAAGGAGTCTTGTTGCTTAACGCCACGCTCACAGTTGAAGCACACAAGGCAGCCTCTCACCAAGGTCACGGCTGGGAGATTTTCACCGACAGTGTGATAAGAAAACTTGCTGAGTCGCGCGAGAATCTTGTATTCATGCTCTGGGGCAACTATGCCATTCGCAAAGGTGAGTTCATTGACCGCACCCGCCACATGGTTCTTACCTCGGCCCACCCGTCACCATTGTCGGCCCACCGCGGTTTTTTCGGCAATCACCACTTCTCACAAGCAAATGCCTATCTTGAACTCCACGGCAAAAGACCTGTCAAATGGTGAGACTCATACTTTCAATATTTTTCACAACGTCCTTTTATCTGACGTATGCGACCGACACTATGACCGGAATACTCAACGGCTCATTCAAAACGTTGCAGACAAAGGTAAACGACAACGTCTTGTCACCACCCGTGATCATTCTCGGATCAGATGACCGCATAACGTTTGAATTTGACGAACTTGCCGAAGACAGAAGGTATCTCCGCTATTCACTGACTCATTGCGACAGCAATTGGAAACCGTCGCAATTGACCGACAGTGAATTTCTTGACGGCTTCAACGAAGGAACCGTTAACGATTTTGACTATTCGTCGGGCACTATAACACATTACATCCATTACCGCATCACCCTCCCCGATTCTGACCTTTCGCCAAAATTGTCAGGAAACTATCTTCTGAAGGTCTATGATGAACTGGAACCTGAACAGACATTGCTTCAGGCCCGATTCTACGTAAGCGAGAATTTGGCAAACATAAACGGAGAGGTCAGCTCGCGCACTGATGTAGACTACAACGATGCACATCAGCAACTGACAATAGAGGTTGATTGCGCACGTGCACCGGTAGACAACATATTCACTGACTTGAAACTGGTCGTTCAACAAAATGGCCGGTATGACAACGAATCCGTGATAACGACCCCGATGTCTGTGTCGGGGCGGGTAGCGAGATACAATCATCTGCGGCAACTGATTTTCCCTGCAGGAAATGAATATCGCAGGTTTGAGGCAATATCCAATCTCTTCACAGGACTGAATGTCGAATCAGTTGAATATCATGCTCCGTTCTATCATCAGATTCTGACAACGGACCAGCTCCGGTCTTTGTCACCTTATTATTATGACCGGACACAGTCCGGTCGATTTGTCATCAGAGATTATAATTCAGACAACAGCGACACACAGGCTGATTATGTCGTCGTCCATTTCACACTCGAGGCCCCGCACTTCAACGGTCTCGATGTCTATCTCGATGGAGATCTCACAAACCGACGGCTCGACTCCAACTCAATGATGACATACAATGCCGACATTTCTGCATATGAAAAAACCATGCTGCTCAAACAAGGTGCTTACAATTATCAATATCTGACAGCCGGAGCCAAGTCACCCGCAGGCAGAACGGCCGAAATAGAGGGCGACCGATATCAGACAGTCAACGAATATGCAGTCAAAGTCTATACCCGCCGGCCGGGTGAAAGATTTGACAGGTTGATCGGATATTCCATAATTCCGTCATCAATATGAACACAAAAGAAGAAGTCATGCTACAAATTAAGGACACTCTTGTCTCACTCGATCTTGCCGAACGTTTTTTCTGCTGTGACCTCGACACATGTCTCGGGCAGTGTTGCATCGAAGGCGATGCCGGTGCACCGATAACAGAAGAAGAACGGCTGAAACTTGAGCAAGTTTTACCATTGATCAAAAACGATCTGCTTCCGCGTGCATTGAAAGAGATCGAAGAAAATGGAGTCAGTTATGTTGATGAAGAAGGTGATCTTGTCACCTCGATAATCGACGGAAAAAATTGTGTTTTCTCAACTTATGCTCCCGGAGGCAAATGTCTGTGCGCTATAGAAAAAGCATTCAGAGAAGGGAAAACCGATTTCAGAAAACCGGCTTCCTGCTATCTCTACCCGGTCAGACTTACCTCCTACCCCACATTCACAGCCGTCAACTATCACAGGTGGAACATTTGCCGGTGTGCCGAGTTACTGGGACGCAAAAACAACATAAGACTCTATAAATTTCTCAAAGGACCACTCACCGACTATTTCGGAAAAGAATGGTATGAAGAACTCGAAATGGCATGTGATGCCTATCTCGAACAATATGGAGAATAATAAGTTATGAAAAAGTTTATATTATTTTTTTTAATCTTACTACCCGCGACGTTGGCTTGGGGGGAAACACCTGAAAACAACATTTACCTCCGCATTGTCGATGATGCAGACGACGCTGTTGCCTCCGGCGATTATAAAAAGGCTGAAAGATTATTGATAGAGGCGATGAACATGAACCCGTCTCACCCGTCAAATCTGCTGTTGCTTTCAAACCTCGGCATGATAAGATTTTACATGGGTGAAGATTCGATGTCGCTGGTCACACTTGACCACGCCCACAGCATTGCCCCTCGGTCAGTGACTGTTCTTCTTAACAGAGCACGAGTAAGATCGGCCAACGGAATGATTGAAGATGCCTACAAAGATTATGACCGCGCCTGCCAACTTGACTCCACAGGCTCGACACAACGTTTTTACAGAGGCATGCTGAGACTTTCCAAAGGGGATATGACAGGTGCACTCGAAGATTTCACCATACTTGACAAAGTTGCAAAGGAAAGTGACCGCAATTATCTTGCCTGGGCCACATACTACGTCGAATCTGGCCAGTCAAGCAAAGCGATACCCTTTTTCACACGCCTGCTTGAAAAAGAAAAAGCACCGGAATATTACTCGGCACGTGCCATGTGCTATCTGATGACTGATCACCTCGGAGAAGCCGCCGATGATATCGCTTCCGGACTCGAAATTGCCCCTGATGACGGTGAGCTCTATTTGTGCCGTTCGATCTTGAACAAACGCCGATATCTGACAAAAGAGTCGGCCGAAGATGCCCGTAAGGCTATCGAACTTGGCGTTGATCCGCGTCGGGCCGATTCGTTTTTAAAATAAATCGCATGTTATACAACATAATTTAAAAACATTTTGTACCTTTGCAGCGTTTTAAAACAAAAAATAGCAAAAGCAATTTAAGTTAAACCAAATTCATAAATTATTATGCTTAAAGTTTTAAAAAAAGCTGCAAAATGGTATAAAACAGCCAACTATTGCATTGCAAGTGCCGAACTTTACCTCAACGAAAAGAAGGAAAAGTGATTTAAGGCGAGCCCGAGGGCAGAAACAACTGACGCGTTCCTTAATACAAGGAGCGTTTTTTTTTATTTTTTTGCTACCTTTGC
>CAJUPY010000001.1:187187-338813 GCA_910588035.1 uncultured Muribaculaceae bacterium
GCTACCGTTGCATAAGGAAAGATAAAAATCATGGGCAAAAATAAATTAAAAAAATTCAGCGAGATGGAAACATTCGAACGAGTGTTTCAATTTCCCTTTGCCGCGCTTGAGAACAACAGGTGTGAATTGCGGGGCAAATGGCATGATGAGGTTTTTGGCAACCACAACCCGATTGTGCTTGAACTCGGGTGTGGAAAAGGTGAATACACTGTCGGCATGGCTGAACGGTTTCCAGATAAAAATTTTATCGGAATCGATATAAAAGGTGCACGGATGTGGACCGGAGCCAAAACAGTGAATCAAAAAAACATCGGCAACGCGGCCTTCTTGAGAACCAACATCGAACTGATCGAAGCATTTTTCGAGCCTGGGGAAGTAGACGAAATCTGGATTACATTTCCCGACCCACAGATGAAGAAGGAGCGTAAACGTCTTACCGGAACCCGATTTCTTGAACTATACCGCCACATCATGAAAGACGGAGGCATCTTGCATCTCAAGACCGACAGTCCTTTTCTTTATACATATACCCACCTGTTGGCGGAACACAACCGACTCGAGACCATTGTCGACACCAAAGACCTCTACAACGATCCTGACGTAGTCACCGATATACTTGGCATAAAGACCTTTTATGAGCAACAATGGCTCAGCCGCGGTCTCTCAATCAAATATATCTGCTTTCCACTGCCAAAAGACGGAAAGCTTGAAGAACCGCCATATGAAATTGAACCTGATACATACCGGAGTTTTTCCCGTGGCGAACTGCAATGCCCCGAAAAATGTTCTCCAACAGTCACCCCTATAAAAAAGTAATCGAGATGGAACACTTGTATCCGAAACAAATCCTTGATGCCCTGGCCAATGTACGTTATCCGGGCACCGGAAAAAATATTGTCGAAAGCGGCATGGTCGAAGACGATATCAGAATCGAAGGCCGTAAAGTCTCTTTCTCCCTGATTTTCGACCGCGCGACAGATCCTTTCATAAAATCATTGGTCAGAGCCTCTGAGGCCGCCATTTTGACCTATGTCGCTCCCGATGTCGACATCAAAGGTAACATCGCGGTCAAAACGCGGATAGAACAACCCGCACCAACCGAAAAACCTCTGCCCGGCGTGAAGAACATCATAGGCATTTCATCGGGAAAAGGAGGTGTAGGCAAATCGACTGTCGCAAGCAACATTGCCGTCGCACTTGCGCGCATGGGATATAAAGTCGGTCTGCTTGACGCCGATATTTTCGGACCGTCGGTTCCCAAAATGTTTGGAACAGAGGGTGAGGAACTTTATATTCATGAAGTGAATGGACGCAACCTGATCATACCCCACGAACGATATGGCGTCAAGATGCTGTCGATCGGTTTCCTCGTTGACAGCAACAGTGCCCAGGTGTGGCGCGGAGGCATGGCGTCGAGGGCATTGACACAACTGATCACAGACGCCGACTGGGGAGAACTCGATTACTTCCTGATTGACATGCCGCCCGGAACCAGCGACATTCACCTGACTCTGGTGCAGACGCTTGCCATCACGGGGGTCGTGATCGTCACCACACCACAGCCGGTAGCCCTTATAGATGCACGAAAGGGAATCGCCATGTTCAAAGATGAACGGATCAACGTTCCGATTCTTGGACTGGTCGAAAACATGGCTTGGTTCACACCGGAGAATCACCCCGATGAACAATATTACATATTCGGTAAGGAAGGAGGCGTAAAACTTGCCGATGAACTCGGAGTCAAACTGCTCGGTCAGATTCCTTTGGTAATGTCGATCAGAGAAGGAGGTGACAACGGCTCTCCTATTGCACTTCAAGAAAGTGTCAGTGGTGAAGCTTTCCTGCACATTGCCCGCGAACTGACGGAAGCTGTCGATGAAAGAAACAACGAGCTGCCACCCACACATGTCGTACAAGTAAACAAAAAATAGCAATGCAGCGAGTACTGATCATCAACGGTCCAAATCTTAATTTGCTCGGTGTGCGCGAACCTGAGATCTACGGAAACAGATCAATGGAAGACTACATTGACGAACTAAGGGACTTATTTCTTGACGTTGAGATAGATTATTTCCAATCAAATCATGAAGGGGAGATAATCGACAGACTTCACGCCGACGGATTTGACAATTCGCTTGAAGGAATAATTCTGAATGCCGGGGCATATACCCACACCTCGCTCGCCATTGCAGATGCGATCTCAGCAATAGAACGCCCTGTCATAGAAGTGCATATCTCAAATATTCATTCGCGAGAGGAGATACGCCACCGGTCTATGATTTCAGGAGTGTGCAAAGGTGTTATAGCGGGGTTCGGACTCGACAGCTATCGACTTGCCGTTGAAGCGTTAATCTGATATCGGCCATGACTGAACAACTTGAAGAATATATTCTGAAGCATATCTCGCCCGAACCGCCGTCACTGAAACAGTTGAACCGCGACACCAATGTCTACCATCTCTACAGCCGCATGTGTTCCGGACATCTTCAGGGACGCATTCTGAAAATGTTGACCACGATGATCAAACCGCGTCGCATACTCGAGTTGGGAACATTCACCGGATATTCAGCCTTGTGTTTTGCGGAAGGAATGCCCGAGGGGTGTGAATTGCACACCGTTGAGATTGACGACGAAATCGAAGATTTCACTTCTGAACGTTTTAAAGCATCAGACCGCCACGACGACATCCACTTCCATATCGGAGATGCTCTCGATGTTATCTCAGGGCTGGAAGGTGAATTCGATCTGGTTTTCATTGACGCCAACAAGCGACGCTATACCGAGTATTATGAAGCTGTGTTGCCGCGTGTCAGCCACGGAGGATATATTTTAGCCGACAACACCCTCTGGGACGGAAAAGTAATCGACCCGGAGGCCATGCATGAGCCACAGACTGAAGGAGTGATGAAATTCAATGACATTGTCGCACGTGACCCTCGTGTCGAAACGGTAATCATTCCGTTGCGCGATGGGTTGACAATTATGAGAAAACTATAAGGATCTATTGATAGAATGATAAGAAATCTATTGTTTGATTTAGGTGGTGTCATCATGGACATCAGACGCGAGAACGCAGTCGAGTCACTGAAGCGCATAGGCATGGAGAAAGCCGATGAATTACTTGGCGAATATGCTCAGAAAGGACCATTTCTTCTTCTGGAAGAAGGCAGTATCTCTCCGGCTGAATTCCGTGACGAAGTCAGAAAAGAGATTAAAGGCGATGTAACAGACGAACAGATCGACAGCGCGTTCTGTGATTTTCTAATCGGTATTCCCGAAAAACGGTTACACGATCTTGAATCTTTAAGAGAAAAAGGATACCACATTTTCATGTTGTCGAACACCAATCCGATAATGTGGCACTCACGCATAGCCGATGAATTTCGCAAACTCGGACATGACATGGACCATTATTTCGAAGGTGAGGTCACTTCTTTCGAGGCCGGATGCTGTAAACCCGATGAGAAAATTTTCAAACTTGTAGAAGATAAATTCGGAATATGTCCGGACGAGACAATATTCTTCGACGACTCGATGAGTAACATTGAGGCAGCCCGCAAACTCGGCTTCGATGTCCGTTTAGTCTCTCCCGGAACAGAGTTCATCAATCTTTTATGAAACAAAGCCCCAAAATAGCTACAATCGGAATGTTTGACGGTGTCCACTCCGGACATCGGTTTGTGATTGAGTTTCTGGAAAAGAAAGCTGCTGAAAAAGCACTTTCACCTGCGGTATTCACATTTTCAAACCACCCGTTGACAGTTGTAAAACCAGAAGTGGCCCCGAAACTACTCACAACCGCCTCTGAAAAAGAGCGTCTTTTGAGGCTGTCGGGTATCGAATTTGTCCATACCGAAGAATTCACGTCAGAAATTCGCCGGCTGAATTCGAGAGAATATATCAGGCTGCTGCGCGACCGATATAATGTCAAAACCATTGCCTTAGGCTTCAATAACCACATTGGCTGTGACATTGAGACTGATTTCAACGGATATTGTAAAATCGGAACAGAAGAAGATGTCGAGATCATCATGGCTCCTCAATTTGTCAATGGCGTCACACCTGTCAGCTCAACTTCGATAAGAAAACATCTGTCATCGGGCGACATAGAAGAAGCCAACGAAATTCTCGGTTACAGTTACAATCTCTCCGGAAAAGTGATCTCAGGCAAACATCTTGGTCGAACAATCGGATTTCCAACGGCAAATATCGAACCGGAATCTCAATTCAAACTGATACCTGCCAACGGTGTCTATGTCTGCACCGCGTCATTAAACTCAAGTCAAGCCTATCCGGCAATGGTCAATATCGGCCATCGTCCGACGGTTGACAGACCCGATGCGCCAGCTACGATTGAGGCTCACCTGATAGGTTATGACGGAGACCTTTATGGTGATGAATTAACCATTTCATTCATCAGACACCTGAGATCTGAAATCAGATTCAACAACATCGGCGAATTGAAAACTCAGCTTGAGGCCGACAAACATAATGTATTAAAAGAATTATCAAATATTTTTAAATCAGATGTTTAACATTGGAGACAAAGTGCCTGACGTTCTTGGCACAGACCAAAATGGCAAAGAAGTGAAACTCAGCGACTATGCGGGTAAAACGATAGCTCTCTATTTCTATCCGAAAGACATGACAAGCGGTTGCACCGCCCAGGCATGCAACCTCAGAGACAATTATCACGCACTTGAAGCTGCCGGATACCAGATTATAGGAGTCAGCGTCGATTCGGCTGAAAGTCACAAAAAATTCATACAGAAAAACGGGTTGCCCTTTCCTCTGATTTCTGACACTGATCACAAATTAGTTGAAGAATTTGGAGTTTGGGCTGAAAAATCAATGTATGGACGTAAATACATGGGCACACTGCGAACGACTTTCATTATCTCTCCCGACCACATTGTCGAACGTATAATCGGTCCTAAGCAGGTTAAGACCAAAATTCACGCCGAGCAAATCATCAATGGTGAATGAAATGCGGCCTGTGCAAATGAATGATTTTTCGCAATCTATCGTCAGAATAAGAAAATTTCGTTCATTTTTAGACTGATTTTTCCGACATAATATTAATTTTGCATTTTAAAACAATTTAACAACTTGAAGATGCAGAATTCGAACAAGAAGATCTATGGGCTGATCGGCTTTCCATTGGGTCATTCGTTCTCGCAAAACTATTTCAACCAGAAATTTGAAGCTGAGAACATAAACGCCGAATATGTAAATTTCGAGATTCCCGACATAGGCGATCTGATGGAAATTTTTGCAGAAAACCCGGGGCTTTCAGGCCTTAACGTCACTTTGCCATACAAAGAACAGGTGATGGCATACATGGATGAGATAGATTCACAAGCCGAACGAATCGGTGCGGTCAATGTCATCAAGATCATGCATAAAAAAAATGGAGACCTGATGCTGAAAGGCTTCAACAGCGATATCATCGGATTCACCGACTCCATTCTGCCGCTGCTTAATGACAGACATCCCAAGGCACTTGTACTTGGAACCGGCGGTGCGTCCAGAGCCATCAGGGTCGGCTTGCGAAACCTGGGCATCGAACCAGTTCTTGTCTCAAGAACGAAACGCGAAGACGTGTTGACTTACGAGGAACTCACACCAGAGGTCATGAAAGAACATCTTGTCATTGTCAACACCACCCCGGTCGGCATGTACCCACACATAGACTGTTGTCCGGACATTCCCTATGAATGTCTGACACCTGACCACCTGTGCTATGATCTGATTTACAACCCCGATGTCACTCTTTTCATGAAAAAAAGTGCCGAATACGGTGCTATAGTTAAAAACGGTCTTGAGATGCTGCTACTGCAAGCCTTCGCCTCATGGAACATCTGGACCGAAAATCAATAATTATGGAAAAACAGAAAAACTCTAATTTTATAGGATTAATCCCGAGCAAATACATCTACATATTTGTCATTTTCTTTCTTCTGATGCCTTGGGATAAGATCGGACTACCGACACTTGCCGTCAGTCCGGCCGTCGCTTTGTTCTCAGGGCTCGTGTTCGCGTTCATCTGTACGATGCCTTATGCGACTTTCAACAAGAAAGCATCTAAATATCTTCTTCAAGCTTCGGTTGTCGGATTGGGATTCGGCATGAACGTGACCCAATCGCTGAAATCAGGCAGTGAAGGAATGCTATTCACAGTAGTTTCAGTGATCGGAGTCATGGCGTTCGGCGTTTTATTCGGTTACTGGCTTCACATCAACCGCAAGACGGCTTATCTGATTTCATCTGGAACAGCGATCTGTGGTGGCAGTGCGATCGCAGCTGTTGGCCCCGTGCTCAAAGCCAATGAAAATGAGATGGCGGTCTCGCTGGGTGTGATTTTCATTCTCAATGCAATCGCACTGTTCATCTTCCCGCCCATAGGCCACATGCTTGACATGTCTCAGGCTCAGTTCGGAACGTGGGCTGCAATTGCTATACACGACACTTCTTCTGTTGTCGGAGCCGGAGATGCATACGGACATGAGGCATGTCAGATTGCGACGCTGATCAAATGCACACGCGCCCTGTGGATTATTCCGTTGGCATTTGCCACAATGGCTATTTTCCGCGATAAGGCCAGCAAAATCTCAATTCCATGGTTTATCTTCCTGTTTGTCCTGGCCATGATAATCAACACCTATTGCGGTCTTCCGGAAGTTTTTACCGGTGCGTTGGTCTATATTGCGAAAAAGTTGCTTGTCGTGACGCTCTTTTTCATCGGAGCAAGCCTTTCAGTCGCCATGATAAGACAGGTAGGCATCAAACCATTGTTGTTGGCGATAATACTCTGGATCATCATTGGAGTTGCGAGTCTCGCGGTCGTTATGTCGACTATAGACTAAGCCGTTATTTCTCAAACTCTCTCCCTTGAAACCTCCGTTGTCATACACACCCCTGCTACCGGCATTGCTTGCGCTGGTAGCAGGGGTTTTGCTTTGTGTCTGGTTCACTGGGGCCGCTGTCGGTTGGTGTCTGATGATTATATCTTTTGTCTTGACATTTAACGGTCATCGATCGGTAGCCGCTCTAACTTGCATTGCATTGACCGGGTGGCTGACAGCAGAAATTCATCGACCGGTCAGTCCATTCGATAACGAAAATGTGAAAATGACCGTTTCGGGAACTGTCGAGCATGTCTATGAATACACATCTGGTTTAGTGGCTGACATAAATGTTGACAGTCAATTCAAAAATGATTCTGCCATATCAGCGATCAGGCCATTTTTGGTGAGAATTACGGTTCCGACCATATCCCATTTACCTAAACCTGGCGAAACAGTGTTTTTCACCGGTGTGTTCAACACGGTCAAAGCCAGGCAAGGGATCCCTGATGAGATCGACTTCACCCAAAGTTTATTGATCAAAGGCATATCTTCGACAGCGTTCGTCAAAGAAAATGACTTCCACATAACCGGCCGTAATCAATCACTGTTCTGGAAAATCAGATATCTCAAGGACCGGGTAAACTATTTCATCTACACCTCGGGGGTTGATGCCGCTACATCAGACTTTCTTTCGGCCACACTTACGGGTGATTCATCGGCTTTAGGCCATGAATCACGTACCCTTTTTTCAGCCGCCGGTCTCGCCCATATACTTGCCTTGAGCGGTGCACACGTAATGATTCTGGCTGCAGTTCTGGCAATCGGTCTGTTTCCGCTGACGCTGTTTCAATTCAACAGACTGAGAATCATATGCACTATCATCGCCCTGTGGACATTTGCGGTCATGACCGGATTGTCACCGTCGGTCACACGTGCCGTCATCATGACCACCACTGTTTCATGTGCATATCTGCTCGGACGACGCAACGTATCGATGAATGCTTTAATGGCTGCGGCAATGTTAATAATCTTGTTTGATCCGCAATCTCTGTTTCTTCCCGGATTTCAGCTGTCGTTTGCCGCAGTTGCAGCGATCATTCTGCTTCACCAACGCATCAACCCATTCAATCACCACCGACTTTTTATAAGAACTGCTGCATCAATATTTCTCCTGCCATGTGTCGCCATGCTCGCCACTGCCCCGATATCGATCTATTATTTCCATTATTTTCCATTGGCGTTTCTGATAGTTTCAGTTCCTGCAACATACCTTCTGACCATTGTCATAGGCGGTGGTGTGGTTCTTGTCATTTTGACAGCTTTATCTGTTCCCCACTCTTTTCTATGCTCGGTTATGGATCAGATGTATGACTTAGCAAACAAGATGATGGAATGGGCTGTATCTATTTCAGGATCGGTAATCGATAACATTTACATCGACGGGGTGACCACCATGCTGCTTTTGCTCATTCCTGTTTCAATTGCCGCACTTGTCCACTACCGGAATCTCTCATGGGCTGTGGCAACTGTTCTGATCGCTATGGCATCGACGGCATCTTTTGTTTTGTCAAGACCTGTCTACAGCGATCACGAACTTTTCATAACCACAGAATCAGATGTCACCAATTTTCTGATTAAAGAACATTCCAACCTGTTTTTCATAACCAATGCACCTGAAACGAGAGTCGGCTACATGATTGAGAATTATAGTTTTCGGTACAAAGATTACATGGGACGCAGGAAGATTGATTCGTTGACACATATCTCAGGTCTGACAGAATCAGAAAATATTTATTTTGACGGAAGAAGACTGTGGTGGAGAGGAGCATTGTTCGCCATCATTGATTCTGACTCAGACTTGCGGCCAATGATTCCACGACCCGACTATGCTGTCGTTTGCCGTGGATTCAGACTTGACATCTGCGACGTAGACTCAATTATCAATCCGACAGAGATTCTTCTAAGCAACGATCTGAACCTCACGCGTCACGACAGCTACGTCTCGGAACTTGAAGAAAAAGGTATCAGATACACTTCGCTCCGCAAAACCGGACTATTTCATCTCACTGACAAGTAAAGATCAATATATCTCCGGGCCATGATGTCAATATCAAACCGGGCAAGAACACTTTGACGAGGCTTGTAAAAGTCTCGGTTCTCCCTTACGATGTCAATAGTTTTTCTCACCTCATCCATGTCGTTGAAATCTACCACATGTCCTGAATATTGATCAACCAGTGCGGGTAATGCCGTACGGTTATTTACCATTACCGGCAGTCCGCACGACATGGCTTCGACAGCTGTCATGCCAAAAGTTTCAGACGTTGCAGGACTGACAAACAAGTCGGCCCGGTTATATTCAGCTACCATTTCACCGACATCGGCTATACGGCCGGCGGTCTCTATGTTTCCGCTGAGTTTTTGCGACATCAGATTACCTACAACCCTGAGCGTTTCGTCTGCACGCAAAATCTGTGAGATCTTGTTTATTGAATCCAACCCTTTGCTCGGTTCCCAGTTATTTGTCGCAGCAAGTATGACGAAGTTTTCCCTTTCGGGCATCTCCAGTGGACGAAACAGATTTGTCTCGACGCCATTTTCAATAACGACATGGTTGGCTTCTGAAGGAAAAAACTTTTCTGCCTGCTGCTTCAGCCACGACGACACAGACACAACCGTCAGCGAACCAAGATTTGAAAACGCATCATGTTTTTGCTTCAGATTGTTCTCTCCTCTCGAAATCAAAGATACCGGATATTCGGCAAGATGCCGACAGGCCTTGCAGTCTACGCCCGGAGAACAATCGAGATGTGAAAACGAGGCACAGTGTCCCGTCATTGTCCAACAATCGTGCAACGTCCACACCACAGGCAAACCGCGACGCTTGATCCATTTGAACAATTCCGGATAATTTAAATAATGGCCATGAATGTTATGGAGATGTACAACGTCAATTTTCATTTCATCGATTCTGTCGAGGAACCGGCGGGTTGATTTTGCAGAATACAAACCCTCGGAATCAGTGAGTCTGCTTCCGAGGGTATGAAATATTACATCTGTACATGAACCGATTCTGACTCCATTGTCCATATCTGAATTACCACGGCCATAGGCTACGATGGAATCAATTCCGGCCTCAGACAGTCTGCGATGAATTCCGTTTACGACTTTGGCAACGGCGTTGTTTTGATCAACAACTGTGTTTATCTGGAGAACTGACAACCGGCTCACATCAACGATTTTACATTTCAGGCAAGAACATCGGGTCCCACGCCGGTAACATCACCGGCTTCTGACCGAGCATCTTCAACAGTTTTTCGGGAACATACTTTTTCTGAACGACAACGCGGAACAGATATTCATTCATCCAGTCGTCTGTGGCAATAAGGTGCCCGTTTATTGGATTGTTATTGTTGCCCCAGCTGTTTTCGATAAGCCATTTCTTAGGTTTTCCGTCGGAATTTAAATCGACACCGACCAAGGTCATGGCATGTGACGAAGCACTCGACCCGGTCTCGATGCGTTCTTTTTTGTTCATTCCGAAAGTGGTTCCGAGCAATGACTCATAATCAAAATTATTAAGATCAAGAGTGCCGTTCTGGCGGTCGAGAAACTTGGCTACGTCACAAGAAAAATACATGGCAGTGGAATCTTTGATCGAATTTATTGCAATCTGCTTAAGCTCGTCCATAGGCAAATTGAGATATTTCCAGTTCTCACCGTCGTATGTGTGCCGGTCCATGTCAATCTCATAAACTTTGTAATAATCACGTGTCGGATCATTCATGATCATCACATAGTCATTAACAAGATCATTGCCGAAATATTCCTGATAGAAACTCTGCGGAGTGTATTTCTTCGTTTCAACAGGATTTCCCTGTTGGTCTTTTCGTGTCCATGTGAATTCAGTCGGCGGAACTCCAAGGTTCAGCGCGAGTATTCTGTATACCTCGCCCAGCATTTCGTTTTTACGACTCTGCAACGCATTTGCCTTAGCTCCTTCGGAAGCCATTTTACGGAGTTCGAGACCATACTCACGTAACTTCCAGGTCAGCAGTTGTCGCATCTTTGAGGTGTTTTCGCTGCTGTAAGTCTCGGCCATTACTTCAGAGGGAACAACGCCATATTTCATTATGATGTCAGCCACTCCCGTAAACTGACCGCCGTCAGACAGAGCATTTGAAAACAGCCATTTCACTTTCCGGTCGTCCATCGGTTTGTCGGCCGTGTCAACGATCGATTGCAGAAACAAGTTGGATTTTTCGAGCTGATCAAAGAAAAAATTATAATTCTGTGAAAGTTCGAGTTTGGGAAGACAATGATCTATCATCGCCTGTGCCCTTAGAAAATTCAGTCCGGTGAACAACCAGCAACGTCCTGAAGAGCGTTGGTTTGTTATGCCTTTACTCGGCACCCTGTGTGAGAAATAAGAGTCGGCATTGTTCTTAACATCTGCATTGGCCGCGAGATCGTTTATGTCGTGTCTCGCAATGGCATTGTGAATGGCTTTGTTGGCTGCCGTGTTCTGATATGATGACCTGAAAGCAGTCAACTGATCATTACTTATTTCACCCTCTTTAGGTGAACCGTTTACGTTGAACGCCATAGCAAATATGGTCGCATAGGGAAGGAAATGTGATAGCTTCATTTTATCATTCGGTGAGTTTTAGTTTCATGGTGAATGTCAACAAATTCATAAAGGCAAATTTACATATTATATCTGAAATTTCACAATCTCCTCAATCGATTTTTTATCAGATTTTGCAATCGTAAAGCGCGATATTTGAATTTCTGTTATTAATTATTAATTTTATTTAATTTCAAAACAAGTTAAAATTATATGTAATATATTTGCAGCACTAAACTAAACCCAAATGAAAACAAATCTCAGTTCACAGATTAAGCTCGAGCGGATCTCGCCTCGCTACTATTCTCCGGCGACAGATCTTGAACGTGCCTCTTTAACAAGAGAAGAAAACATATACACCCGCATTTTTGAAAACTCCAACGACGGCAGCGAATACATAGCCGGTCACATTGTTGAGCGAATCAACAAAAGCATAGATAAAAAAGGACATTGCGTCATGGCTCTCGGCGCAGGTCAGAGCACCCACTCGGTCTATGCTTCACTGATTGAAAAGCATAAACGCGGTGAAATCTCATTTAAAAAAGTAATTGTATTCAACCTGAGCGAATTTTATCCTCAGGAAAACGATGGTCCGAGCACATTTGCGCGTCTCAAACAGGTTTTCCTCGACCATATCGACATTCTTCCGGAAAATGTCCACACCATTGAAACATCGGTAAGCAAAGAAGAACTTTTTGACTACTGCATGGACTATCAGACAATGATAGACGACTGCGGCGGAATTGACATCACCCTGTGTGAGATCGGACCTAACGGATCGCTCGCCGCTAATGAACCGGGGTCGTTGTCTACAAGCGCGTGCCGTCTTGTATTGCTCGGAGAAGAAACACGTCGCCGAGTTGCCAAAGAATATAATGTCGAATCGGCTCCGGCCACAGCAATCACTCTCGGCATCGGCAACATCATGAAATCGAGCCGCATCATGTGTGTGGCATGGGGAGAAAACCGTGCTGAAATAATCAAAAAGGTAATTGAAGGTCAGGTAACAGACAATGTTCCCGCTTCATTCCTCCAACTTCACAACCATACGCGCATCGCGCTTGACCTATCGTCGGCTGAAGACCTGACCCGCATTTCACATCCGTGGAAAGTAACCTCATGTGAATGGGACGACAAACTCATCAGACGCGCTATCGTCTGGTTGTGTGAGATGACAGGTAAACCGATCTTGAAACTCACCAACAAAGATTACACAGACTGGGGACTTGGAGAATTGGTCGCCCTTTATGAATCGGCATACAATGTCAACATAAAGGTGTTCAACGAACTTCAGCACACAATCACAGGCTGGCCCGGCGGAAAGCCCAATGCTGACGACACCTACCGTCCCGAACGTGCGAACCCCTACCCCAAAAGAGTCATCGTGTTCTCTCCTCACCCCGACGACGATGTCATTTCAATGGGTGGCACTTTGCAGAGACTTGTAGACCAAGGCCACGACGTGCATGTCGCTTACGAAACCTCAGGCAATATTGCTGTAGGCGATGAAGATATGATGCGCTACTTCCTGATGATGGATAAGATCGCTCCTGAATTCGGTTTTGACACTGAGTCTTATAAGAAACTTTCAGACGACGTCCACAAATTTGTTGATTCGAAGGTTCCCTGTGAAGTAGATTCTCCGGAAATCAGGGAGATCAAGACAATGATCAGGCAAGCTGAAGCTACGATAGCTTGCAATTATATAGGAGTCAAACCTCAGAACATACATTTCCTGCGTCTGCCGTTCTATGAAACAGGCACAATCAAGAAAGGCGATCTTTCTGAAAAAGATGTGACGATAGTGAAGAATCTGATCGAAAAAGTCAAACCCCACCAGATTTTCGTTGCCGGAGACCTCGCAGATCCACACGGAACTCATCGAGTCTGCACAGACGCTGTTCTTGCCGCGATTGACGAATTGATCAACGAACCATGGATGAACGATTGCAGAATCTGGATGTATCGCGGAGCCTGGGCCGAATGGGAAATCGGTCACATCGAAATGGCCGTTCCGATGAGCCCTGAACAGTTGAGATCTAAACGTAACTCAATCTTGAAACATCAGTCGCAGATGGAAAATGCTCCATTCCTTGGCAATGACGACCGTCTTTTCTGGCAACGTGCCGAAGAGAGAAACAGAGCTACAGCTCTTCTTTACCAGAGCCTCGGACTCGCTTCCTATGAAGCCATGGAAGCATTTGTCGAATATCATCCGATAAAATCTTGAAATTTTCGTCATCCGATTAAAGATATTTGTTCATATCAACTCATTTTTAAGGTAAAAAATTAGGAAAAGCAACAATAAGTGAATCATAGGTTAGGAACCCGGTAACTCGTGAGAATTACCGGGTTTCGTTTTAGTGCCTGCCATACGGAGAAATTTTGTCATGAGTTTATGGCCATGACTGAAGTGACAGAGTCTTATGTCTACACGACCTCCTTAAAAACACGAAGGTGCGCCGGTCGGGAAAACCGGCACACCTCTATGATTTTCAGTCAGCAGATTATTCAGCTGCGGGAGCGTCTTCTGCAGGAGCCTCAGCTGCTGCGGCAGCTGCTTCTGCTTCAGCCTTAGCGGCAGCAAGCTCAGCTTTTTTCTTGGCAACGACCTCAGCCTTTGCCTTGTTCTTAGCCTGCTCGTCTTCAAGACGCTGTTTTGCGGCAAGTTCTTTCTTGTCAGCCATAGAAGACTTGAGAGCGTCAATGGCAGCCTGTTTTTTCTGTTTCCAGGCGTCAAAACGCTTCTGAGCTTCAGCCTCGTCAAATGCGCCTTTCTTGACACCACCCTGAAGGTGTTTCATCAAAAGGACCCCTTCTTGAGAAAGAATGCTGCGAACTGTGTCGGTAGGTTGTGCACCGACATTAACCCAATACAAAGCGCGTTCGAAATTCAATGTTATTGTAGCAGGATTAGTGTTAGGATTATAAGAACCTATCCTTTCAATAAATTTACCATCTCGTGGTGCTCTGCTATCGGCAATCACAATAGGATAAAACGCATAGTTCTTGCGACCATGACGTTGTAATCTGATTTTTGTAGCCATTGATTAATTAATTAAATTGGTTTTGTAATGGTTTAGCGGGTGCAAAGGTAGTGGTTTTACTTGTCATTTGCAAGTTTATCTTACACATTTTTCGCTTGATAACAAAAAAAGAGACCTGCCATAGACGGTAAGTCTCTTTTTATATGAGCCACATCAAAGGATGCGATGAAACTCCGTATGACAGGATTTGAGTGCTCGCCGTCCTTTGTAATCCGCCTGGGTTGACCTCAAGAGGTGCCTCACTCACGAATGAGTGACGGGGCCCGCCATCAGACGACTAAGCTTGTCTCGGCATTTCATAATTAATTGATGAGTTTCCCAATCAACTTTGATGTGGTATGTTTCAAATTCATGAGCTCTCATGCTCTGTTTTCATAACACAAAGTTAAGGCAAATAGTTCAGACCGCCAAATCTTATCAAAAAAAAAATCGCATGCCTGCGTAACTTTTAAAGCCCATGGCACGTCTAACAGTTAAACAATCGAAAACAAAAGTCACATACATACATTGGTTTCAATGATCACTCTTAAAGATGTAAACAAAACCTATCCGGGCGTCGTCCCCCTGCATGTTCTCAAGGGAATCAATCTTGAGATCGATAAGGGCGAACTTGTGTCAATCATGGGTGCGTCGGGTTCAGGCAAATCCACATTATTGAATATACTTGGCATTCTCGACAACTATGATTCCGGTGAATATTATCTTGACGGCCTGCTTATAAGAGATCTGAGCGAGAACCGTTCCGCCGAACTACGCAACCGCATGATCGGTTTCGTTTTCCAGTCATTCAATCTGATCAGTTACAAGAATGCGCTTGAAAACGTCGCACTCCCGCTGTTTTATCAAGGTGTATCGCGAAAGAAACGCAACAAACTGGCAATGGAGCAACTCGACAGAATGGGACTTGCCGACAGGTCTCATCACTTGCCGGGAGAACTGTCGGGCGGTCAGAAACAACGTGTCGCGATAGCCAGGGCTCTGATCACAAATCCCTCCATAATCCTTGCCGACGAACCGACTGGTGCGCTTGACAGCAAAACCTCACATGAGGTCATGAATGTTTTCCGTAGCCTGAACGCCGACACAGGTATGACAATTGTGATTGTGACCCATGATCCCGGAGTCGGAGACCAGACCAACCGAGTCATAAGAATCAGTGACGGGCGCATTGTCACGCCCGAACTTATCATCTGAGTGCGAGATGTTTGATCTTATTTCTGAAATAGCGCAGACTCTGCGAAACAACAAGTTGCGCACCGCTCTTACCGGCTTTGCCGTCGCATGGGGTATATTCATGCTCATTGTTCTGCTCGGAATGACACGAGGCGTGATAAACAGCTTCAACGACGGACGGATGAGCCAAGGGGCAAATATCATCAGCGTCTGGGGCGGCCAAACGTCCATGCCTTACAAAGGATATAAAGAAGGCCGTTCAGTCGAACTCAAGGAGGCCGATCTAAGGACTCTCGAAATTGAAAACGCCGGGAATGTCTCTGCGGCAACCTCCATATTATATAAGACGGGGGTGATTTCGACGCCCAAAGATTATATCTCGACCGGATATAACGGAGTTTATCCGTCGGCGCTTGAAGACAGAGGTCTGAATCTTGTGGCCGGCCGTTTCATCAATGGCCGTGATCTTGAGATGAAGCGCAAGGTTATTGTCCTGACAAAGAAAAACAGCGAGGTGTTGTTTGATGACTCTACCAAGGTGCTCGGGGGTAGGGTTATTTGCGAGGGATTGAGTTTCAACGTCGTAGGCATAATCGATCCGGAGTTCGGACAAGATTCCTACATTCCGTTCACTACCGCCATGATGCTCGATGGTAACAGCGGAAAAGTTTCACGCATCGATGTCAACCTCAAGAACGTCAAGACAATGGAAGACGGAGAGGAAGTCGAGAAAGACATCAGGTCTACCCTCGCCCGCCAACATGAGTTCAATCCCGAAGATCAGTCGGGTGTATGGGTCTGGAACCGTTTCACCCAGCATCTCACAATGGACACCGCAATGTCAATTCTTGACATGGTGATATGGCTGATAGGCATATTCACAATGTTATCGGGCATAGTCGGTGTCAGCAACATAATGTTTGTTTCAGTCAGGGAACGCACCCATGAGATAGGCATCAGACGTGCAATAGGCGCACGACCTCGCAACATTCTTGTGCAGATTTTGACTGAGAGTGTAGCTATAACCGCACTTTTCGGGTATATAGGAATTTTTTTCGGAATATTGGTGACCGAACTGCTTAACAGGCTGTTCAGTGAGTCAGATTTCTTGAAAAATCCAACAATTGACATATCGATCGCCGTAAAGGTCACACTCGTTTTAATTGTCGCAGGCTGTCTTGCCGGACTATTCCCTGCGCTCAAGGCACTTAAAGTGAAACCGGTTGAAGCATTACGCGATGAATAAACTTCCTGACAAATGAAGATTACCATTTTTGACATAGATAACTGGAAAGAGATCGGGGCGACCCTTGCGCGAAATAAAACAAGAACGTTTCTTACAGCTTTCGGCATCTTCTGGGGCACGGCAATGCTTGCAATGCTGATCGGAGGTGCTCAGGGACTTGAAGATATGATGCGCAGAAACTTCGACGGTTTCGCCACAAACAGCTCCATTATGTTCCCTGGCCGCACAACAATCGCATACAAAGGCTTCAACAAGGGCACGGCAATCTCGCTGACCACATCTGACTTCGAGAATATAAAGGCCAACTGTCCGGAGATTTCGGCGATCACCGCCATAAACAACCGCAGTGGAGTCGCTTCTTATAAAAAGCTACACACTACGGCAACTGTCACAGGTGTTGACGAAGAATATCCGGCTGTATTCCAACCCGTCATGTATGCCGGCCGGTTTATAAACGCCAGCGACACCCGGCTTGAACGTAAAGTCTGTGTGCTCGGCAAGAGAGTTTCCGGAGATCTCTTCGGCACCGACTCTCCGTTGGGACAATATGTTTCCATCGGCGGAATATATTATCGTGTTGTAGGTGTGGCCGGCCAGACATCTGAAGTCAGCATAGGCGATAAGATCGATGAGTCATTGATCATACCCTCATCCACCATGAGACGATCTTACAATTTAGGCACTGACATCGGAGGCATAATGTTTGTCGCACGCGAGGGCATAAGTCCGTCAAGTCTTCAACCGCGCATAGAACGTATTCTGAGAAACAACCATCCTATCCACCCCGATGACCACAATGCCATTTGGTTTTTCGACGTGTCAGAGAAATTTCAGATGGTTGACAATCTGTTCATGGGCATAACGGTTCTGGCCCTCTTCGTCGGTGTCGGAACTTTGCTTGCGGGAATAATCGGTGTAGGAAACATAATGTGGGTAATTGTCAAGGAACGCACCCAGGAGATAGGCATCAGGCGTGCAATCGGAGCAAAACCGCGCGACATCATTGTGCAGATTCTGTCTGAAGGAGTCGTAATGACGATCGTTGCAGGCATTGCAGGCATCTGTTTTGCCACGCTCGTGCTTGCAGTAGCTCAACATCTGACAGCAAACGAAATATCAGTTCCGCGATTCCAGCTTGCTTTTTCAGAAGCAATGACCATAATGGCTACTTTCGTAATTCTCGGCACTGCCGCCGGATTGATTCCGTCAATAAAAGCAATGAGAATAAAGCCAATAGAGGCAATGAACGACAAATAATAAACCAGCTATAACAATGAGAAAATTTTTCAAAATTCTGCTTTGGGTATTCGTTGTCGCCGCATTCATCGGCACATTTGTTTACCTTTACCTGAATTCACAGAACAAAGATCAGGTATATGAACTTGTATCTCCGACATTCGGTTCGATCGAGCGTACAACCGTGTTGAACGGCAAGATTGAGCCTCGCGACGAAATCGAGATCAAGCCCCAGGTCTCAGGCATTATTTCAGAAATCAACGTAGAGCCGGGAGACCATGTAAACGAGGGCGACATAATCGCAAAGATCAAGATTATACCCGATGAATCGCAACTTTCATCGGCACGCAACCGTGTCAGGCAAGCCAATCTCGATCTGGAAGAAAAACGAATGGAGTTTGAACGCACAAAAACACTCTACGACAAAAAATTTGAAAGTCGTGAGAAATTTGAGCAAGACCGCAATGCCTATCAGAAAGCGGTTGAAGAGCTGAAAGCCGCAGAAGATGCATTGGCCATCATACGCGACGGCGTGTCGCAGGAAAATGCACAGCAGAGCAACACTCTGGTAAGGGCAACTATCACCGGACTGGTTCTTGAAGTACCTGTCAAAGTAGGTAGCTCAGTCATTCAGGCAAACACGATGAACGACGGAACAACCGTGGCCAAAGTAGCCGACATGAACAACTTGATTTTCAAGGGTAAAATCGATGAAACAGAAGTAGACCTTCTTAGCGAGGGAATGCCGATGCACATCTCTATCGGCGCGATATCTGATTCTAACCTCGATGCTGTCATAGAAAAAATAGCCCCAATCGCCACCGAAGACAACGGCACAAACACATTTGAGATCAAGGCTGCGATCAACGTGGAAGAGGAATTGAACCTTCGCGCCGGTTACAGCGCGAACGCTTCTGTTGTGCTCGCAAAAGCCGACGGGACGCTGATGATTCCGGAACGTGTGATAGAATTTGCCGGAGACAGTGCCTTTGTGTATACTCTGACCGACTCTGTGAAGACACAGAAATTTCAACGCATTCCGGTCAAGACCGGACTCAGCGACGGAATAAACATTCAGATCATTGATACAGATCTGACTCAGTCAACGAAACTGCGTGGCGCAGAAATCAAATAAACACGTGGCCATGAAGAAAACTCTTTCAATCATTCTAATGACAGTGACAGCCATGTCTGCCGTTGCGTCTGAGAAATGGTCGCTCGACAGTTGCATCAACTATGCCGTCGAAAACAATCTGACTGTGAAGAATCGCGAGATAGAACGCCTTTCGTCAGAACTTGACATTATCGAGGCTAAAGATCAGTTTCTGCCACAGTTATCGGCATCGGCATCACAATCATTCAATTTCGGACGCGGTCTCACCTCTGAAAACACATATGCCAACAGAAACACCTCCAACTTTCAGTGGGGAACAAGCGTTCAGCTGCCTCTGTTTCAAGGTCTGTCGGCAGTCAGACAGCTGAAACTGTCCAAGATAAACCTGCGTTCGATGATCCTTCAGGTCGAGGCGGCCAAAGACAACATAACGCTGAATGTGATCTCCCAGTATCTGCAGGTGCTGTACAGCAGCGAGCTACTCGCCACAGCACAAAACCAGCTCGAATTGTCTCGTTATGAATTGACCCGTCAGGAAACTTTGCTTGAAGCCGGACGCATTCCCGAGATCGACGTGATTCAACAACGTGCCCAGGTAGCTCAAGACCAACAGGCTGTAACGGAGAGCGAAAATAATCTTACGATAGCGAAACTTGATCTGATTCAACTGCTCCAGCTTCCCGAACTCGACGGGTTTGACATAGAGCCACTTGCCGAGAGCGAACCTCTGATCAGACCTGCGGAAGATGTTTATCGTGATGCCATGGTGTCTAACCACAGTGTGCTTGCCGCAAGAAACAACATCGAGGCGGCACAGGCGTCGATAAGCGTTGCGAAAACCGGATATATTCCCCGTTTGTCATTTAACGCCGGTATCGGAAGCAGCTACTACAATCTGTCGGGTGTGGAAAACCCCTCGTTCTCAAGGCAGATGCGCGACAATCTGAACAAGTATTTCGGTTTTTCACTCAGTGTGCCGATCTTTGATGCCTTCTCGACCCGCAACCGGGTCAGAAAGGCAAAACTACAGGAAACAACCGCCAGACTCCAGTTGCAGGACACAGAGACCACTCTCTACAAAGAGATTCAGCAAGCATACTACAGGGCCAAAGGGGCCAGAGAAAAGTATCTGACCGGCATTTCGACCGAAGAAGCCTCAAGGCTCGCTTTTGAGGCGATGAAAGAAAAATATGAGATGGGACGTTCAAATCCGACCGAATTCGAGCAATCGAAAAATGCCTATCTGAAAACCACGATCGACCGCATACAATCACACTATGAATACATATTGAGATGTCGCATTCTTGACTTTTACGCACACGGAGATTAAGAGCCGCTTTAGCATCGCGATACTTTCCCGCCTGTGTCAGGCGGGATTTTTTCGTTTTTAACGTATGGAATTTGGCATTTTTGACTTCTTGTGCGTATCTTTGTAAGAAATATACACTTTTTCTTCAATCACACACAATGAGCGCATTTGATCCTCAAGACTATGACCCTTCTGTAATCGAGACTGACTTCTACGACCAACCTAATCTGTCAAATCAGGTTGTGGAACCGGTTGAGAATTTAAACGATATAACCAAACGCAGACAGGCGGAACGAAATAAGACATCGAACAAGAAAGACACTGCTGAAAAGCAGACCGGAAGTTTCTGGACTGACGTCTTGAATTTTTTCACCGACCGTCGTACGCATGGTGTTCTCGGCATCGCATTGATTCTGTTCGCGGCATATGTGCTTGTCGCGTCTTTATCTTACGTTGTCTCCGGCAATGAAGATCTGAGTGTCATCACCAAGCAGAGCGGGTCTGCCGACAATGTCGAGAATATTGCCGGCCCTGTCGGGGCCGTGATGTCTCAGGTCTATCTCACGGAAGCACTCGGCCTCGGATCGTTGGTTATGATCTTCTATCTTACAACTATCGGACTTGCACTGCTTCGCGTGATTAAACGAATCAACTTCTGGTCGCTGACATTCAAGTGTCTGCTCATCGCAATTACGGTTTCAATGGTGGCAGGACTTGTCACATATAATTTTGAGACTGTATTTTCGTACGGAGGATTCCATGGCAACAAGATGAATGAGTTGCTGATAGCGAAAACAGGTTGGATCGGAGCAGTGTGCGTCAGTCTGTTTCTAATCTCGTGCATCGTTTTCATCTATCTGAACGAGCTGATCACGCTATACAAGGCATATCGTCGTAAAGTTGAGGAAATGCGCCGCCGTGAGCAGGAGGCCCGCCTTGAAAGAGAGGAACGTGAGCGTCGGGTGCAGGAATCAGTGACTGACGAGGTGCTTTCGGCGGCGGAAGAGACAGAACAGCCTGCAGAACATGGTGGAAACGAACTTGTCGACTTCTCAAACGACACCGGCGTTGACCAGACAGAAGATGACCCTTACATCAGACGCGACACCACGGAACCACAGATTGTCGGGGCTGAAGAACATGCGGAAGAAGAACCGGAACAGCAAGAGACTGACAACATTCAAGATGATGTCGTCTCGGAAGAGGAAGGCATAGAGAATTTACGTGGCATGTCAGAGCGGTCTGAAACGGTGGAGGAACCGGAGACCGATGTCGTCGTCAATGTCACCGCCTCAATCGAACAGGCCGATGACATAATGAGCCGTCCATATGACCCTACCGCCGAGTTATCTCATTTTCATTTTCCTTCCATTGACCTTTTGAAAGAATATGAGACAAAAGAGAATATCGCAGACTTACGCGACATCGAGGCCAACAAACAGCGTATTGCCAAGACTCTTAAAGATTATGGCATCTCGATTTCAAGAATTGAGGCTACAGTCGGTCCGACGATAACATTGTTCGAGATTATTCCGGTGGAGGGAACGCGCATTCAGCAGATCAAACGGCTGGGTGACGACCTCATGTTGAGCCTGGCAGCTCTTGGCATAAGAATCATCGCGCCTATACCGGGCAAACGGACTATCGGCATCGAAGTGCCCAACAGCGATCCACAGACCGTGTCAATAAGATCTATTCTCTCATCAAAAGCTTTCCAGGAGTGTGACGCCGAGTTGCCAATGGCCATGGGCACCACGATCTCAAACAAAGTCTATATCGCCGATCTGACACGCATGCCCCACCTTCTTGTTGCAGGCGCTACAGGACAAGGTAAGTCAGTGGGTCTGAACACCATCATAGCTTCACTTCTTTACAAGAAACACCCTGCTACCCTTAAGTTTGTGTTGATCGACCCGAAAATGGTAGAGTTCAGCCTCTATAAAGTCATCGCCAATCACTATCTGGCAAAACTGCCCGATGAGGAAAATGCTATCATCACTGCTCCCGACCGCGCGGTGACGGTTCTTCAGTCACTGTGTGTCGAAATGGACAACCGCTATACTTTGCTCAGCGAAGCCGGATGCCGCTCGGTCAAAGAATATAATGCCAAATTCATGCAGCGAAGGTTGAATCCGGAGAAAGGCCACCGCTACATGCCTTATATCGTCATCATTGTCGATGAGTTCGCTGACCTTATCATGACAGCAGGCAAAGAGATCGAGACACCGATCGCCCGTATTGCCCAGAAAGCCCGCGCGGTCGGCATGCACACTATAATCGCGACACAACGCCCGTCGACCAATGTGATCACCGGAGTCATCAAAGCCAACTTCCCGGCGAGAATGGCATTTAAGGTTGCTCAAGGCATTGACAGCAAGACCATTATTGACCGTCCAGGTGCCAATCAGCTCATCGGTAAAGGCGATATGCTGATTTCGGCTAACGGACAATTGGAACGTGTGCAATGTGCTTTCATCGACACTCCCGAGGTTGAGGCGATCTGCAAGTGTATCGAAGAACAGCCCGGCTATGACCACCCCTATATTCTTCCTGAATATGTTCCCGAAAACAGCAATGTCGGCAATGCCGGAGCGGTGGCCGACAGAGATCCGCTGTTTGAAGAAGCCGCAAGAATCATAGTTCAGTCGGGAACAGCATCGACATCATCGCTTCAACGGCGTTACTCGATCGGATATAACCGCGCGGGCAAGATTATGGATCAGATGGAAGCTGCCGGTATCGTCGGCCCCTCAATGGGCGGAAAGCCACGTCAGGTGTTACTCGATCCGATGGCACTTGAACATCTGCTTGAACAGTTATAATGAAACGGTGTTTTATTGTTATGAAGATATTGAATCAGATAACAGCACTCCTGTTTCTTGTCATCGCTTTTTCGATGTCGGGAAAAGAGACGGCCAATGAGGTTGTCGACCTCGCTGTCTCGAAAATAAGATCAGCACCCTCGGTCTCAGCCAAGTTCACAATCTCATCGTCAAGCAATTCGACAACCGGAGAGATAACTGTGTCGGGGAAACGTTTCTACCTCACGTCTCCGGTCGGTTCGACATGGTATGACGGACAAACCCTGTGGAGCTATTCGGCTGATACAAAAGAAGTGAACATCTCAGAGCCCACTACCGAGGAGGTGGCTGAGATAAATCCTTTCGCATTTATCACCACACTTCAGCAAAACTATTCAAAACGTCTGTTGAAATCGGCCGCAGGAACCAAGTGTGTTGAATTTGTCCTTAACAAAGGAAAGATGCTCAACATCACAAAAGCCGTCGTGACGTTTTCAAGTTCAACCATGTTCCCGTCAAAGATCAACCTTATTCTTGACGGTAAGCCGCTTACCGTAACAGTCAATTCAATAAAAAGTGGCAAGACATTGCCTGATTCGTCATTCAGATTCAACAGAAATCTGTTTCCCGGAGTCGAACTAATAGACCTTAGATAATAACCAGATGAACATCATCTAAAGCAATCAATAACATTCATGGCAGAACATAAGACAAAATGCCTGATCATCGGATCAGGTCCGGCCGGATATACGGCTGCAATCTACACCTCACGGGCGAATCTCTCACCTATTCTGTATGAGGGAATGCAACCCGGAGGGCAATTGACCACCACAACCGAAGTTGAAAATTTTCCCGGATATCCCGACGGAGTCACCGGACCGCAACTTATGGAAGACTTGAAAAAACAGGCCGAACGCTTTGGAGCGGACTTGCGCTATGGAGCTGTCACCGCTGTTGATTTCAGCAAAAGACCTTTCAGCGCCACGATTGACAACGGCGACACCGTGACAGCCGACAGTGTCATCATCGCGACCGGAGCCTCAGCACGTTATCTCGGGCTTCCCGACGAGGAGAAGTACAACGGCATCGGTGTTTCGGCATGCGCCACATGTGACGGATTTTTCTATCGCGGCAAGACGGTGGCAGTTGTCGGTGGAGGCGACACCGCGTGTGAAGAGGCTTTGTATCTCAGCACTTTGGCTAAAAAGGTCTTTCTGATCGTACGAAAGGCTGCGCTCAGGGCTTCAAAGGTAATGCAGCAGCGTGTTTTGCAAAAAGAAAATATAACCGTTCTGTTCAACTGCAACACAGTCGGTCTTTTCGGAGATGAATTTCTCGAAGGAGCAAAACTGGTTGAAAATAAAGGAACTGAAATGGAGCAGGTTTTCGACATCGCGATTGACGGTTTCTTTCTTGCTATCGGCCACACCCCTAACACCGAGGTTTTCAAACCCTACATCAAACTTGATGACGCTGGTTTCATCGTGACTGAGAACGGAACGACGCAAACAAGTGTCGAAGGTATATTCGCGGCCGGCGATGTCGCTGATCCACGTTATCGCCAGGCTATCTCGGCTGCCGGATCAGGTTGCCGCGCTGCGATCGATGCCGAGCGGTTCCTGCTTGAGAACAGTTGATCAAACCAGGCCCTGCTCCACGAGATGCGTTAACCACTGAGGCGTAATCTCGCACCCACTTTCCGCTTTCAAAAGGGGCATTCCCTGAGAAGCGGAAAGCAAAGTGTGTTAACAAATTGATTCACAGCACATTCCCTGCTTTTTATGCCACTTTTCAAGGAAAGTGAATAAAAGAGAGGGAGCAACGAAGCCAGCAAATTGCCGCGTTACCAAGCCTCCACTCCTTTCAGAGGGGCATGGTAACGTGGTAATCTTTTGAAGCGCGGTCTCAAACAAGGCGCGTCCGAATGTAGCTGCACCTGCCATATATGACTGATTTAATATCTATTATTACTGTATATCATATATGGATATCAAAACAGCGATACAGTGCTGACAAATGTCATATCGGCTGCAAAACCTGATAGAAACAACCCGACACAAAAAAACAGCCGCTGCAAGTGACGCGTCCGCTTCCGTGTCGCCGCGTGGCCGCTGGTCACCACTGCCGGAAGAGCGGTAACTTGGTGTCGTGATGAGGTCTCGCTTTATTCGCTTTCCTTGAAAAGTGGCATAAAAAAGCAAATAGCACACTGTATATCAATCAATTGACGCCACTTTACTTTCCGTTTTCCGGGGAACGCCCCTTTTTGAAAGCGGAAAGAGCCCGAAAGTCAGCTGATGCGGCTTAAGTCAATTTTACGTTCGAACATATTGTCGAGTGTTGTTTTCAACCTGCTGTGGATTGGTTTTTCAAGCTCGGGGTCATCGTCAAGCACAGCCTCGACACGATCATGGGCCATTTGAACTATCTGCCCGTCGCCCGAAAGATTTGCGATTTTCAGATCAAATGCCATTCCGCTCTGCAACGTTCCTTCAAGATCTCCGGGACCTCTCATTTTCAAATCGGCTTCAGCCACCACAAAACCGTCGGTCGTGGACGTCATTATTTCAAGACGCTGCCGTGTCTCACGGGCTATTTTCAGTTTTGTCATCAAGACACAATAGCTCTGGTCAGCACCACGGCCCACACGTCCCCTGAGCTGGTGTAGCTGTGACAGACCGAATCGCTCGGCGTTCTCGATTACCATAGTTGATGCGTTAGGCACATTCACACCCACCTCAATGACAGTCGTGGCAACAAGAATGCGGGCTTTACCCGACACAAAATCCTGCATGCGACGGTCTTTTTCAGCTGGTTTCATACGTCCGTGAACATAAGTCACCTCATAGCTCGGGAATGTCTCGCACACACGTTCATATCCTTCTTCCAGACTCTGCAAATCGAGTTTCTCATTTTCGCTGATCAGAGGGTACACGATGTAGACCTGACGTCCCATTGCGAGCTGACGCCCTATCGACCGGTTAAGATATTCACGGCGGTCATCATAGCAGATCAGCGTTCTGATCGGTTTGCGTCCGGGCGGCAGTTCGTCTATCACCGAAACATCGAGATCGCCGTAAAGTGTCATGGCGAGAGTTCTCGGTATCGGTGTCGCCGTCATGACCAGCACATGTGGCGGCACGACATTTTTGGCCCACATCTTTGAGCGTTGCATGACACCGAAACGATGTTGTTCGTCAATAACGACGAAACCGAGATTCTTGAACACAACGTTGTCTTCTATGACAGCATGTGTGCCGATCAGAATATGTAACGAACCGTCTGACAATTGGTCATGGATAATCTTACGTTCTTTCTTACGGGTGGAACCGGTCAGGAGTTTTACGTTTATTCCGACGGGGGCGACCATTTTCGAGATTGTCTCATAGTGTTGCGTCGCGAGAATTTCAGTGGGAGCCATAAGGCAAGCCTGAGTGTTGTTGTCAACGGCAATGAGCATGGTCATCAATGCGACAAGAGTCTTGCCGCTTCCGACATCACCCTGAAGAAGGCGATTCATCTGGCGTCCGGTCGCCATGTCGGCCCTGATCTCCTTTATCACACGCTTCTGCGCACCGGTAAGTTCGAAAGGCAGACATCTCGAATAAAATGAATTGAAATAATTGCCTATGCGCGGAAAACGATATCCATTCAAGGCTTTGGAACGACGCAATCCGTTGCGCTGCATGTTGAGCTGAATGAAAAACAGTTCCTCAAACTTGAGTCTGAACCGGGCGCGGTTCAACACATCGGTGTCAGAAGGGTTATGCACCGCCAGCATGGCGTCTCTGAGCCTCATGAGTTTCAGAGACCCGATCACATCATCTGACAGAGTCTCGGCCATGGCGGGAACAGAAGACAAGACCGTGTTTATCCATGTGAACAAAGTCCGTGAGGTTATGCCACGTGCCCTCAATTTCTCTGTCAACGGATACACGCCCCTCAAACCTTGCGATGCGGTTATGGCAGTTGAAGCGTCAATTTCGGGGTGGACAAGCTGCCGGGTGCCGTTAAATTCCGTGGGCTTACCAAACAATATATAGTCATTACCAAGCCTGTAGGCCTCTTTGATCTGCTTGATACGTCTGAACCAGACCACCTCAATCGTTGCACTTCCGTCAGAAAACAATGCCACAAGACGTGATTTGGCTCCCTCTCCAATTACATTGAACGACAGGAAACGCCCTCTGATCTGTATGGCTGCCATGTCACTTTTGATCTCGTTGATGCGATAAATCTTGGAACGGTCTATGTAATGGGTCGGAAAATGATGAATCAGATCATAATAAGATCTTATGCCGAGTTCTTTCGACAACAGTTCGGCACGTGAAGGCCCCACGCCTTTCAGATAAGTTATGTCGAGCCGTCTGAGCGAATTCATCTCTTTCGGCGTTCAAGAATGATGCGGGCGATCTCCATGTCACCCGGATTTGTTATTTTCATGTTTTCAACCGATCCTTCAACAAGTCTGATCATGCCATGTCGGGTGCTTTCCATTAACGATGCATCGTCGGTAAATGACATCTCTCCGGCTTGCCGATAGGCCTCTTCAAGCGGTTTGAACCAGAACGCCTGAGGAGTCTGGACGGCCCGCAATTTCGACCGGTCGACAGAGACAGACGACCCGTCGTCACTGACAAGCCTTATCGAATCGGTCACTTGAATTGCCGGAATCGCTCCGTCGGCACCGGCCAATGCTCCGACCACCCGTTCAATAGTGTCTTTGTCAACCAACGGACGCGCACCGTCATGGATCATGACAATATCGTCGCAGCCACCCTCAATCGCAAGAACAGCGTTTGAGACAGATTGTGCACGTGAGGAGCCGCCTGAAACAATTTCAGGAGACTCATAACCGTGAGTGTCACACATAGACTGCCACAACGGTCTCATCGGGTCTGACAAGACGAGAATGATATTCGCCTCAGGCAAAGCCGACCTGAAAGCATCTATAGTCGTCATCAGAACGGGACGTCCCGACAACTCACAAAACTGTTTTGGCAAACCGGCACCGAAACGGGAGCCGGAACCGGCCGCCACTATTATCACATGGATTGTCATAATGCAAAATTAGCAATTTAATTCTAAAAATCATTACCTTTGTATTCAAATATCCATTCACTTCACATAACAGACCATGTCACCAGCTTCATTCTTGGAAAAACTGAAAAAGCCTCTTGCTCCGGGCGGAATCATTATTCTTGTCGCCGCTGTCATATATTTCAAATTTCTGCTTTTTGATCTCATATGGGCGTTAGACACCACGTTTTCGGGCTTCCAGTTTCCTCAAGGTTGGCTGACAAAACTCATTTTGTCAGTTCTGCTCACCTTGCCCCTTGTCGCGATAAGAAAAAAATGGTATGTAGCCTTGATCTGTGTTGTTCTTGATCTATGGCTCATTGCCAATCTGATGTATTTCAGATCTTATTATACGGTCATCCCGTTCAGTTCATATCTTCTTGCAGGCAATCTTGCCGATTTTCAGGCAAGTGTCTGGGAGTCGTTACGTTGGTGCGACATTGTGTTTCCAATGACAACAATAGCACTGCTATGGAAACTATGGTCTGCCAAAATGTCGGCAATAGCCACATCGGTGAGACCGATCATGCGCCGCATCCTTGTCACTCTTGGAGCGACATCGCTTGTTTTGGCCGTCTATCTCATTTTCAAGGGTGGATATAAAAAGGCCTATGAAGATCTTCTCTACGATTATTCCACCTGCGGGGCCGCTGTCTACACCATTCCCGGAACCTGGATTTATGAACTCATCAAAGACCGCGCCGAGATGACGCCTGAAATAAAAAATCAGATCGAGTCATGGCTCAATGAACGCCCGTCAAACAACGCACCCTCTCTCCCCGACACGATTGTCGCCCGTGACAACTGCATAATCATTCTTGCCGAATCACTCGAGAGCTGGCCACTTGAGACTACTGTTGACGGAATCGAGCTGACCCCGAACCTCAACCGTTATCTGCGCGAGAGCAATGTGCTCTATGCTCCCAACATGCTCACCCAGGTCAAGGGAAGCCGTTCGATCGATGCCCAACTGTTCATTCACACCGGACTGATGCCGGTCAACTACGGATCTTTCGCATATCGTTTTCCCCACAACACATACATGACACTCGACAAGGCGTTCAAGGAAAAACATGACGACGGCAAGTCGTTCAGTTTCACGGTAGATAAGAAAGTTGTGTGGAATGTGGCGATTGTGGCTCAGGATTTCGGTTACGACCGGCTGCTCGACAAACCTTTTTTCACACTTGATGTCAAAAGCGGGCCGCGACACCGTCTGGCCGACCATTCATTCTTGCGCCAGAGTGCCGAAAAGATTGAAACCGAGGAGCTGTTCAAGACGGGCGGACACACACTGCTTCAATGTGTCACATATTCGGGACACACTCCGTTTGTCATTCCCGATGAACTGAAAACGATACACATGCCCGGGAAGTATCCTGAACGTCTGCGAAATTACATGGAAGTCGCAAACTACACCGACCGGGCAATCGGTGACTTCATTGAACGCATCAGATCAAATCCGAAATTCGACAACACGATGATCGTCATAACCGGCGACCATGAAGGCATAGGCATCGCCCGGAAAGATTATATGAAAGATCCCGACATCGCACGTTTTCTGTCGCCCGGAACCTTCACACCTTTCATTGTGCTCAACTCACCGGTCACAATGCGCTATGACGGTGTTTTCGGACAAGTCGACATGTATCCTACCCTGCTCGACTTGCTGAGGCTCGACAGTTATCAGTGGCGCGGACTCGGTCAGAGTTTGCTCGACACACGACGCAAACCGTTTGCAATATCGCCGTTGAACGAGATTGTCGGAGACACAACCGGTGTCACCCAATCGGAATTGCAGCATGCACGCGACGCCTATGACATAAGCGACATTATCATATCAGCCGATTATTTCAAATCTGAGATTGCAGATTAAAACAATTTTGCGTATTTTTGCGAACAATCATAAATTATCATATCATCTTTTAAGAATAGAGCCCTATGATCAAAACAATGTCTCTCTTGCTCCCGCTAATCGGTGCCGCCTACGGCGTGTGTTCAGGTCTCTACATCAGGAGTCCACACAAGACAAAAGCCAAGAAAACCGCTCTGGTGATTTCGGGCTTTCTGATTGTATCGGCATGTATCACTATTCTTATATTGGCTTTCAATGACTGATTCGATCCCTGCGGCTACGGTCCGCTACGGAATGTTTCTGCCCCTGGCACTGATGATAGCATCGTTGGTGTCGAGCTGTTTCTCATACTCCCTTGCGAAACAAGATCTTACTGACGATCTCAACGAAGCGATGATCTCATTGGTCAACCACAACAGTTGTCTATGGACTCGCTGTGACACCATTGAAGCGTTGCGGCACATGCATGAAACCACCCATAAGCCATTGATCTATCAGGCTTCTGACGTCAATTTCAGAAATAAGTCTCTTTGCGACGTGGCGTTCTACACGCTTGCTTTAGTCGATGTAAACAGCGGAGTTCCTAAATTTGAAGGCAACAAAATCGTCTCGGACTCCATTATGCTCGTTCCTGAAAAATCGGCTGACGGTCAGACGGTGTATGTACAAGGTTTCGCCGACTGCTCTATGGCATCGGTATTCGCCGCATCAGACCAAACGCTACCCGGAGTGCTCTTCACACTCTCAATCTTCTCAATGGCCGGAATGATCACACTGCGCAGAAAAAACTCAACCGCAGCAGCTATCGGAATCACGACGATATCTGACAGACTGCACGCGGTCAGGTTGACACCGATGCAGCGGCAACTGACCCGGATGCTTCTTGACGCACCGGGAATGAAGGTCGACAAGTCAACCCTGTGTGCGGTGTTGTGGAACAACAAATGTAACGCTGAAGAATCGCTGTACACGCTTGTCAAGCGCACCAAGACAGCTCTCGGCGATAGCGGTATCGAAATCTTGTGCAATCGTGGGGAGTCATATGAGCTCCACATAAACGACTGACACACTGCGTTGTCAGCATTTGTCAGATAAAAGTCAGACAAATTTTGCCGCCTGTCTGACGTTTTTACGTTTGCTTTGCATCAGAAATCAATCTGATTTATCATGCAAAGAATCACAATTACAACCGCAGCAGTTTTCTGCATCTCAGTGTCGGCCATGTCACAACACCATGTGCCGTCAGATTCACTCACACGTGAACTTCAAGAAATTGTTGTCACCGCCAGACAGCCCGCAACTAAACTTGTAGGCTCGACACTCGTCTCAACCATTGCCGGGTCATCTCTCCAGCACCTTGGAACCGCACTCGAGGTGCTCGATCAGCTGCCGATGATCAATGTTGACGATAAGACAGTCAGCGTTGTCGGTAAAGGCATGCCTGAAATCTTCATAGATGGCCGTCCGTTGAGATCAGACGATGAACTGGTTCAACTGAAATCTGACAACATCAGGAAAGTAGAACTTGACATGGCACCCGGAGCCATGTATTCAAGCGACACAAGAGCCGTTTTGAAAATCACCACGCGACATAATTTCGTCGAGGGACTATCTCTCACCGACCGGGCAGAGGCTGTCGCACGTAGAAAGTGGTCGGCCAACAACATGCTTGACCTCAACTACCGCGCCGGTTCCTGGGACTTTTTTGCTTCAGGCCTGATCGCACGCAACAACAGCCTGATCAAAGGCACCACGACAAACACCTTCATCTTTGAGGGAAAAGAGACTGTAGTCGGCAGTTCACAAAACAAAGAATATCCTTCGACAGACGGAGTCGTCAAAGCCGGCATCAATTATTCATCAGGAAGCCAATCATTCGGAGGATACTACCGATATAATCAGGAGCGCGGACATTTCAGCAACATCGGCGACGAGTGGCTTGACGACCAACGACACATAAGCCGTGACATTTACACAGGCAAGCGTGGCCACAGCCACCGTTGGGCTATCTACTACGATAATAAATTCGCAGACAGATACCTGTTCCATTTCGACGGTGACTATAGACACTCAGATTCAAAAAATGATGCCATGACGACCTACCCTGACGGAAATACAACCGACGTCTACTCTTGCGACTCCCGCGAATCATCGCTCTGGGCAGGAAAGCTCTACCTGTCGTTTCCATTGGCAAAAGGAAATTTCATTGTCGGAACTCAAGACTCCCACACAACCACTTCTCTCGATTTCATGATGCTCAATTCTGAGGTCGGACAATACATTCCGTCGTCTTACAACAACGCCGAGCAGACATCTGCCGCAGTGTTTGCTTCGTGGGGCAGACAATTCGATAAATTTTCCATTTCCACAGGCATCAGATATGAATATGTCGACTATCTGTTTAAAGTCAACGGAATAAAACAACCTGAAATGAGCCGCACTGACAATCATCTTACACCCGACATTTCACTGGGTTATTCTTTCAACGAAGAGACACAACTCAGCCTGAGCTATAAAATGGCGACCCTCAAGCCTCCATATTCCCACCTGACAGGAAGCCTCAACTACGTAGGCATGCATGAGATAGAAGGTGGCAATCCGGCGTTGAAAGATGAACGGATGCACGACATTCAGCTGTTCGGCATGTGGAACGGTTTCATGCTCCAAACCGATTATACACGCAGCATCGACACCTATGCATTCATCAAACGGTTGTATCCCGCCCCGACACTCCAGCTTCTGATGCAACCGGTCAACATTGATGTTTCGGCTGTCGACATGTATGTTGTCTGGAGCAAACCGATAGGAGCATGGACTCCCAACGTCACATTCGGAATGCACAAACAATGGCTTCAGATCGACCGGACCCATTACAACCGGCCTATATTCTCATATTTTCTCGACAATGTGATCTCGTTGCCCGGAAATTTCACTGTCACCCTCAATGCGAGCGGACAGACCAAGGGCGACATGCACACCAACCGTTTCGGCTCTTCGTGGTTTACGCTTGACGCCTCGGTCAGCAAGCCGATGTTAAAGAACTCGCTACAAATCAAGATTTCGGCAACAGACATATTGAACACACGAAACAATGACTGGAGCATGAACACCTGCGGCATATTGGTTGAGAAACGTCAGAGCTATGATCATCGCGGAATATCACTGACCGCCACTTACCGTTTCCAACCTAAAAAAAGCAAATACAAAGGTGAAGACGCTGCAAAATCAGAAATGAACCGGCTGTGATTCCAATGCCTTTCAATGAGTTTATCAAATCGTAAAAAACGCTACCGCTACCACGGCGACCAAAGGGAGGGTTCCCTCGGAAGCGCGGTAGTGGTAGCGGCAGTGTGTGGGGCGAGAATGCGCCGCCAAAAATCGGTGACAGTGGCGTCACTGTCCGTGCATGACGGAGTTTGTCAGAGAACCAGATTCAAACAGGCTGCAATAAGCAGAATGACTGTAATTGTTATTGTCGCGACCATGATTAAAGGTTTATTTCGTTTTCAATCAAAACCGAATCTGACGCGGCAGGCAACCTTACCTCGCGGTCATAGTAAATGCCGATCGGTTTTTGTGGCGAACCCATGAGAATTGTCTCGGGTGAAGGGCCTTTGAATTTAACCGTTATGCCCGAGGACTCCTTTACGACAACGTCTTCTCCATTGTCAGAATCTCTTGACTCAGACGTTATGACAGTCACCTTGTTTTTCAAGTTATCGGCCTCTGTTGTGATCACGATGTCTGAAACAGGAGAATTGACAGCCAATGTGTCGACTGCAGTTGCAGAACCGTCGATGTTGAAATTGATCCATGAATATGATTCCGAGTAATCTACGTCAAGTCGGCTGAAGACACACCGGTTGAGAAACACTTCTCCGGCCACGGTCAGTTTCATCTCTTTCGTCTTGAAGTCGGTCAAAGTCAGTTTGTCGCACACTCCACTCTGCCTCAATGACTCTATGTCGGAAGCCACAAACAGAACAAACTCCCCTTTGAAGTATTCGTCAAAATTATCAGGGAAAGACATGGTCAAGACTCCGTTGTCCAATTCGCGTTTCAACACAGAGTTATATTCACCCGGGAATGACAGGCGATTTTTGCCGGCCCTTCTTATTTCGACCTTGCAGTCGCCGTAGTCGGGCAATTCAAGAACGACACTGTTTATCACACCGTCGATATCATCGGCCACGGTTCGTCCTTTCAGCGACTTGTCAAGCGACGACGAATCGCGCGAAGGCGACAGAAGAGCCGCCACACCTACGGTCACGACAATAAAGGCAAGTGCCGAAAACAGCATTACTATCAACGCCTTATCTGATTTTTTCATAATCTGTTACTTTTAATTTGATTGGTTTTGTCTTGAACAATAGTCAGAGTAATTTCTCGCCAGATCGTCAGGACCGACACCCAGAACATAGAGCTGCCTGAAAAAATAGTCGAGTTCATTGTCAAGGAAACTGTTTTTTTTAATCTCTCTTATGATTTCCGGAGCATCGGGCGTGATAAAATAGCCGATGCCGCGTTTGTTGAATGCTATGTCTTTGTTCTGAAGATATTCCACAGACCGCATGACCGTGTTGACATTTACCTGATAGACCGCACTCAGTTCCCTGACCGAGGGCAAGCGTCGACCGACTTCATATTTACCTGTCGCTATGTGGTCACAGATATCATCGACAATCTGCAGATATATCGCTTTATTATTGCTGAAATTCATTGAATATCCGTTTCTTTATATCTATAATAGGCGAGCAGATGCATTGCAGCCGCAAAAATCAGCATTCCGGTCGCAAAAACATATAGCAGAACTTCTACATTTATTTTGTAGTTGTCAAAAAACCATGGCATTATCTCAGCGCAGACAAACGACACGACCATGGTAAGCACAATCGCGCAAAAGATGCCTTTTATAAAAGACATCTTCGGGAAAAACGCGCTCACGATCGTGAAATAGGCCTGCTCGAGCAATATTGCAGCTATCGTCACATAAATCGTCTGGAATGACACATTTTTAAACAGATAGTAAACAAACAAATGGGGAGTCGCCGGTGTCATGACGACGATATAAAGGCATCTGATCAAATCAACCACAACACTGCCTGCAATGTACAACAGGAAGAAACCGACGGTGTAGATCAGCGCACGGCTCAGATACTTCTCAAGAGGAGTTCCGACGGTCATGAACGATGTGATGCGGCCAGGCTTGGTCGACAGATTGCTACAGACAAAAGAGGCCGACAACGAAGTGAACAGTCCGAGTCCGAACAACCATGCGACAGCGACGGCCTGACCTGAGGCGTCCTGGACATACGAACTGTAGAACTGGGAGTCGCGCTGCCACTCTTTGTAAAACACCCATGTGATAAACATTTCGGCAACCACAATGATGCCGAGCAGAACCGCCGCTTTCAGAAGCAATTGCTGCCGGTTGGATATCAGCTCACGCTTGAACAGCATTTTGAGTCTGACAACAGAAAATGAATTTTGTGTGATATATTCCATAGCTTAGCAGATTTCATCGTTAATATTCTCATCTGTCTCATTCAGCGGGAAGATCTCGGTCAGGATTGACGGACACTTCATCGCCATGTCAAACAGAGACTCGAGGTTGAGCTCCGTTTCCTCGTCGTTCTCTCCCCTGAGCGAGATGTGGGCATATCCCCCCAACGCCGGCATCGAGAACAATGTGTTTTCGCCACGCTCCTCACCCATTCCTGTGAAGAAACAGAGCCGCTCGGTCAACCGTGAAATCGGGCAGTTGATTATCGGATTGCCGTCGCCGATCAAAATCAGGTGGTCGAGCAACCTCTCTATGTCATGCACCTGGTGGGTGGAGATCACGATGATACGGTCTGTGTCCATGTGCGATGCAATGAAACGTCGGAACTCCGACTTACTTGTCAGATCAAGTCCGTTTGTCGGTTCATCCATTAAAAGAAGCCTGGTGTTGCAAGCAAGCGCGAAACACATGAATGCCTTTTTCTTCTGTCCCATAGACAGGAACCCGAGATTCAGGCTTGGATCCATATTGAACACCTTCAGATTCTCCACAAGATCATCTGCGCTGAAGTTTGGATAAAACGGAGCATTGATGCGGCAGTATTCATTCATGGTGATAGCCGGCAGATCAAACTCCTCAGGAACAATGAAAGTATCTGCCAGTGTCGACGGCAAGCGATCTCTCACATTCACCCCTCCTATCTCGATTTCTCCCGATCTCGGAGTCAGCAATCCCGACATCAGGTGCAGCAATGTCGATTTTCCGGAACCGTTTTTCCCGAGCAGACCATATATGCCACCCGAGGCAATCTTCATTGACAGATTCTCAAACACCGGCGGAAAATTCTTATAGCCGAACGTCAGATTTTTAATTTCAATCATAATGTGATAGTGTAATAGTTCAATAGTACACCGCAAAGATAATACAATGTAATTCCACCAACCAAATTTTTTTCGAGATTTTTTCAATTTTGCACAAAAATAATTGTTATCTTCGCATAAAGAACCCTCTGAATTATGAGAACAGTTACAAAACTTTTGATCGTATGTGCATTGGCCGGCACGTCAATGCAGACATTGACAGCTGAGAAGCTTGTCATTCTCCATACCAACGACACCCATTCACAAATTGACCCGACCGATAAGGATCTCGGAGGTGTTTTGCGACGCAAGGTTTTAATCGACAGCATCAAAGCCAACAATCGCAATACACTTTTGGTAGATGCCGGTGATGCAGTTCAGGGAACAATGTTTTTCAACCTGTTTGGTGGAGAAGTCGAGTACAAGATGCTCGATCTGCTCGGTTATGACATGGCCATTGTAGGCAACCATGATTTCGACAACGGCTCGGAGAAGCTCGCCCCATTGCTCAAAAAGAGCAATCTCGAATGGCTGTCTACCAACTACGACACCTCTGAAGGTCCGCTTGCCGGTATATTCAAGCCGTATGTGATCAAGGAATATGACGGAAAACGCATCGGCTTCATCGGGTTGAATCTGCGTCCGAAAGGCATGATTTCCGAAGGCAACTACAACGGTGTCGAATATCTCGATGCGGTCAAAGCAGCCAACGCCACAGCATGGCACCTGAAACACAATGAGAAAGTCGACATGGTGGTCGCACTGAGTCACCTCGGATACAATGGGAAACCGGAGCCAAAAGATGTTGATATCGCAGCCAACAGTGAGGATATCGATATCATAATAGGCGGACACTCCCACTCCTATCTTGATCCCGCCGACAGTGAACGCACACGTGTCAAAAACGCAATCGGCAAAGATGTTCTCGTAACGCAGGTGGGCAAATCAGGCATGAATCTCGGACAGATAACGATCGATCTCGACAGTCTTACCGCTGATTATACCACCATACCGGTAAACAACCGTCTCGACTCACGCATAAATCAAGATTTCGCCGATGTCATAACTCCATACCGACATGGAGTGGATTCGCTAATGGCGATCAAAGTAGGACGTTCGGCTGCCGAACTTGACAACCAACAGGCCGCACTGCTTAATTTTGTCAGTGATTTCGCCCTCGACTTCAGCAAAAAGATCACCGACAAGCCGGTTGACATCGCATTGATGAACAAAGGCAGTCTGCGTCGCTCACTTCCAAAGGGTGATATAACAATGGGCATGATCATGATGATGCAACCGTTCAACAACCACTTCGAAGTGATTGAAATAAGCGGAAAAGATCTGCTTGAGGCATTTGACGTCATGGCGGGCCGTCGGGGTGACGGTGTCAGCCGTGGTGTCGATGCCACAATGAAAGACCGGCGATGCACGTCGGTCACACTCAACGGCAAGCCTATCGACAAGAACAAGACCTATCGGGTCATCACAATTGACTATCTCGCCAACGGAGGCGACTACATGGAGCCGCTGACACGTGGCAAAGTTATAGCACGCAGTAAAAATGTCGTTTACCAAGACCTCCTCGATTACCTCGCGACAGACATGAAAAACAAACCGATTGATCCACCCTCAAAAGCACGAATGCACGAATGAAAAAACTAATCCTGTCAATCTCCCTGATTATTACTTCGGTGTTTTTCACCGTCGCTTCCGTTCCGTTGACCGAATCGGCAAATTCTGCCGCGGCAAGACAATGGGCCGACTCTGTCATGAAACAATTGTCAGCGGCCGAGAGAGTGGCGCAGTTATTTGTTCCGATGATAAATCCTCAGGGCGGAGCATCATCAGAAGCGATTGTCAAGTCTATCATAGGCAAGCACCACATGGGCGGACTCTTGTTCAGCAAGGGAACTCTCGATGAATATGCATCTCTGATCACTATTGCCCGAAAATCGGCCGAAGTACCTCCGTTGATCACTTTTGACGGAGAATGGGGGCTGTCAATGAGAATAGCATCCACGCCACGTTTTCCTCAAAACATGGGTCTCGGTGCGATTCGAGACACGAAGTTACTCTATGACTATGGTCTTGAAGTCGGACGTGAGATGAAACAACTCGGAATAAGCGTCAACTTCGCTCCTGTTCTTGATGTGAACACCAATCCAGCAAACCCTGTGATCGGATATCGGTCGTTCGGTGAATCGCCTCTGCGGGTAGCAAACTGCGGGGCCGCATACGCTGCCGGATTGGAAGCCGCTGGTGTAATGGCTGTTGCAAAACATTTTCCGGGCCATGGTGACACATCGGTAGATTCACACAAGGCTCTCCCGACGGTCAACCATTCCGAAGATGAGATCAGGGCCACCGACCTTGTTCCGTTTGAAAAATTCATCGCCGACGGAGGAAGCGGCGTCATGACAGGACATCTGAGCGTACCGTCGCTTGACCCGTCGCTTGCTCCGGCTTCACTGTCAAAAAAAATCACAACCGGTCTGCTGCGTGAACAAATGAAATTCAATGGCCTGATATTCACTGACGCTCTCGCCATGAAAGGCGCACACACAAACGACAACAATAACTGTGTGTCGGCTCTGATTGCAGGTGCCGACATTGTTCTTGCTTCGTCTGCACCGGCTTCTGATCTTAACGCAGTGCTTGCCGCCGTTAAATCAGGAAAGATCAAGCAATCGGCCATTGATGAAAAATGCCGTCGTGTGTTGTGCTACAAATATGCCCTCGGACTCAACCGTCAGAAACCGATCAATCGTCTGACCCTCGACAAAGAGATCAATTCACCAAAGGCCGAGGCTATCAACCAGAAACTTGCCAATGCCTCGATCACACTGTTGCGCGACAAATCGTCGATCATACCCGTCGGCAACCTCGCCGACAACTCCATTGCCGTAGTCTGCATCGGAGGAGCGGGACACGAGTTCACCAATCTTTGCCGTAAATATGGGAATGTGACTGTCTATCAGTCGGCGGCACGTGTAGAACGAATAAAGAAACACACAACTGTGATCGCAGCCGTTTTCTCCGACACACAGTCGTCACGGGCACACCTCTCACAACTGAATGCAGCCGTGAAAAACCTTGTCGAGGTCTTTTTCATAAATCCCTATAAAATGGCTAAATTCAGCACCTCCCTGACTGAAACAGGTGCGGTGATGCTCGCCTACGACAATACAAAAGCCACTGAAAGAGCAGCGGCTCAAGCCGTTTTCGGAGGCATCGGAATAGACGGTCAACTCCCCGTTTCATTAAAGGGAATAGCCGGAGCCGGCGAAGGACTCATACGCGAGAAATCGCGTCTGGGCTATTCTTCACCTGCCGCTGAAAAAATGAGCATGACACTCCCGTCGACAATCGATTCCATTGTTGATGAGGCAATCAGACTGAAAGCATTCCCCGGTTGCCAGATTCTGGTGGCAAAAAACGGCAATGTCGTCATTGACAAAAGCTATGGCAAACAATCGATGACCGGACATCTGAATGTTGAAGATAACACCGTTTTCGACCTTGCATCGGTCTCAAAGGCAACAGGAACGCTGCCAGGCATAATGAAAGCATATGATCTCGGCCTGTTCAAACTCGGCGACAAGGCATCTGACCACATACCGGGGCTCAGACCCACCGACAAAGCCGACATCACCGTAAAAGAGCTGCTCTACCACGAAAGCGGCATCAGACCGTCACTCAACATCTATGAAGTCATGATCGACTCAGATTCATACACCGGGAAACTGATCTCGCCAAGATGGTCCAAAAGCAACTCAATCAAAATCGGCCGACGGGCATTCGGTAATAATCGCGCGAAAATCAGAACCGACATCACTTCTCCGGTCAAAAACGAGAAATTTCCATTTTTGGCCGGACATAACCTTTATGTCGGTAAAGAAACATACGATACATTAATGAACCGCATCTACACCTCTCCCCTGAGAAAAGACAAATCATATGCCTACAGCTGCCTGAATTTCTGTCTGCTGATGGATATGGAACAAAGATTGACCGGAATTTCTCACGACCGTTGGGTTGCAGACAGCATCTTCAAGCCACTCGGGTGCACACTTGCCGGATATCGCCCGCTCGAACGCATGTCTCTGAATCAGATAGCATCGACTGAACACGATCCATTCCTGAGAAAACAGACAATCTGCGGATATGTCCATGACGAACTTGCCGACATGTCTGGCGGCGTACAGGGAAATGCCGGCCTGTTTGCCAATGCCGGTGATCTTGCCAAACTCTGCCAGATGTGGCTCAACAAAGGAACATATGGCGACGCCAGAATTCTTTCATCTGAGACGGTCGATCTATTCACGAAATCAAAGAGTAAGACATGCCGCCGCGGACTCGGTTTTGACAAACCTGACAAAGAAAACCCGGATAACTCGCCTACATGCGACGAGGCTTCCGCTGCAACCTACGGACACCTCGGATTCACAGGAACTGTTTTTTGGGTGGATCCCGATGAACAACTGATCTTCATTTTTCTTTGCAACCGTGTCAATCCCACACGTGACAATGATGCCTTCAGCCGCTTGAACGTCAGACCGAAATTGTTCAGCGAAGTCTATCGGAGTTTAGAGAAATGAGACGCATCATTTCTTCACTGCTGCTTTCAGCGACATTTTTAGACGCGATGTCCTATGCCACAATAACCGGCCGTTTAGATGACTCGGCGATATATCCGGCGACATCCCACTCTTTCACAGTGACTGTTCCCGATCAATATGATGCCTCAGAACCTGCGGCACTTTACCTTGGCCTTGACGGAATTCTGTGTAACGCACCCGATGTCATCGACACTTTGATAGCATCCGGTCAGATGCCCGTCACGATCGGGGTGTTTCTTCAGCCGGGTGTTGTAAAAGATTCTTGCGGAAACATCTTGCGCTATAACCGAAGCAACGAATTTGACGCAATTGACGGAACTTTCGCCCGGTTTCTTGAGACAGAACTTCTTCCGGCGGTTCAGACACTGAAACTTGATGACGGACGTCAGATCAAAATCACAGAAAACCCCGACAAGCGAATGATTTTCGGGCTGAGCAGCGGAGGTATAGCCGCTTTTGCCGCAGCATGGAACCGTCCTGATCTTTTCAGACGTGTTTTCAGCGGCTGCGGAACGTTTGTGCCGATGAGAGGCGGTAATGAAATTCAGGCACTCGTCAGAAAGCATGAACCAAAACCGTTGAAAATTTTTCTTCAAGACGGGTTCAGCGACTCATGGAATCAGTTGTTCGGAAGTTGGTTCGCCGCCAACGCCATGCTCGGAACCGCGCTCGAGTTCGCGGGATATGACTGCGCGTTCGATTGGATTGAAGGAGACCACAGCGTCAGACGCGCGACAGAAATTTTCACCGATGTGATGACGTGGATATGGACTGATTTCCAATCTCCTGTCAAATCAGGAAAAACCGGGAACGACATGTTGAGACAGTTGTTGATCGAGGATAGTGACTGGATCAAGACTGACAGGCAAATCCATGCAGACACCGCAGCGACGTATCCCGACCGGACGATGAGGGCATACCGTGACAAAAATTCTGATTGGGTCAGACAACAGCTTTTCGACAATGACGGAAAAGCATATGCCGACCAACGCTTCTACTGGCTGCACTCTCCCCACAATAATTTACTGAAGACCGGAGGAATGTCGTTTGACGGCGACGGTAACCTGTGGGTATTGACTGATGCCGGACTCCAGATATGCGATCAGAACGGCCGTGTCAGAGCCATTTTATCTCTTCCACACGACTTTGATGTCTCCACCTCGGGAATCATTATTTCTGACGGTATGGTGGAAATCAACGGCTACGTCAGAGCACTGAATGCAAAAAGCCCCGTCGTTGGAGTCAGACCCGACTCACAAGGACAGGGCTAAGAATCTCTTTTACCATTGACCTGTCAATCCAACAGGGCATCCATCTGTTTCTGAAGTTTCGACGCTTCGGCTGCGGCAGCTTCGGCAAAATCTTCGCCCGACGAAGCATAGATGATACCTCGTGATGAGTTCACCAGCAGGCCACAATCATTTTTAAGCATTCCGTAACGGCACACTTCTTCAAGGCTGCCACCTTGCGCCCCTACACCCGGAACCAACAGGAAACTGTCGGGAGCGACACGTCTGATGTCAGCAAACATGCTGCCCTGTGTTGCTCCGACCACAAACATCATTTCTTCTGAAGAGGCCCACGTGCGCGCTGTGGTGATAACCTTTTCAAAAAGACGCTGTCCGTCACGATCTTCAGTCAACTGAAAATCATGACTTCCTTTGTTTGATGTCAGTGCAAGAAGAACAACCCATCTCTCAGGATATCCGAGAAACGGAGTCACACTGTCCTGTCCCATATAAGGGGCCACGGTCACGGCGTCGACATCAAGATACTCGAAAAAAGAACGGGCATAAAGTTTCGATGTGTTACCGATGTCACCACGTTTTGCATCAGCTATTATGAACTGATCGGGATAGTTTTTCTTGATGTAGGCTATTGTCTTCTCAAGAGCGATCTGACCTGCCACACCTTCAGCCTCGTAAAAGGCCAGATTGGGCTTATAGGCCACGCAATAGGGGGCTGTCGCGTCAACAATAGCCTTGTTGAACTCGAAAACCGCGTCTTCCTTTCCAATCAGATGTTTCGGAAGTTTCTGAACATCTGTGTCAAGACCGACACACAAAAATGAACGTTTGCGACGAATGTTTTCTACAAGTTTTGCACGATTCATATCAATGATGTTTTTATTAAAGTTCTGATTCTTTGAGTTTCTCTGCATTTTCAGCTATGATAAGTTGATCAATGCAGTCTTGAATGTCGCCGTCGACAAAAGCCTGGAGATTATATATCGTATAATTGATGCGATGATCGGTGATTCGCCCTTGTGGATAATTGTAGGTTCTTATCTTTGCCGAACGGTCTCCGGTCGAAACCATTGTTTTTCTGCGCGACGCAATGTCGTCAAGATATTTGCGATGTTCCTTGTCATAGATGAATGTACGCAGACGGCTCAAGGCTCTCTCCTTGTTTTTCGGTTGATCTCGGGTCTCGGTACATTCTATCAGAATTTCCTCGGTCTCACCGGTGTTCGGATTCTTCCACATGTAACGCAGCCTGACACCCGACTCCACTTTGTTGACATTCTGACCTCCAGCACCGCCGCTTCTGAACGTATCCCATTTGATCTCACCCTCGTTGATCTCGACATCAAACTCCTCGGCCTCGGGCAACACGGCAACCGTAGCAGCCGAAGTGTGCACCCTGCCCTGGGTTTCGGTCGCAGGAACCCGTTGAACACGGTGGACGCCGCTTTCATATTTCAAAGTGCCATAGACATTATCTCCAGAAACCACGAATACGATCTCTTTATATCCACCGGCAGTACCTTCGTTGAAACTTGTGACAGCGACCGTCCAACCCTTAGATTCACAATATTTCGTATACATCTTGAACAAATCACCGGCAAACAACGCCGCCTCATCACCTCCGGTGCCACCTCTGATCTCGACAATCGCATTTTTAGCATCTTCGGGATCGGCCGGAATCAGCAGCAATTTTATTTCCTGCTCAAGCTCAGGCAGTTCAGCCGATGCTTCATCAAGCTGTTCCTTGGCCATGAGGCGCATATCGTCGTCATTTTCCGTATCAAGAACCTCGCGTGCCTCTGCCATGTCATCGAGCAGCGACCGGTAGCGGCGCGTAGCTTTTGTAAGACGCTCGAGATCCTTATATTCCTTGGTAAGTTTCACATAACGTCTCATGTCGGCAATGACACCCGGATCGGTTATCAATGTGCCGACTTCTTCAAAACGCGATTCAATGCCGTCAAGGCGCGATAATAATGAATTCTCAGGCATTCTGTCTATTTTTTTCGCGAAGTTACAAGAATTTACTCATTTCTGCAAACCGAATACGGAACTCATCTTGTCATTATGCCTCAGCAAGCCGGGCCACACCGACGTCTTAAACGACAAAATCAGCTGTTACTGTTTCAACTGTCAACCCCGATATCCCCACAATATCCGACGTGCGACACATGAAAACACTATAATCGTCATCTGTTTTGCAGTTAGCAGAAAAATAGTTACCTTTGCAGCTTGAAAATTAGAGCATAAAAAATATGCAGCAGAAGATTAGAAACATTGCGATCATCGCTCACGTAGACCACGGCAAAACCACTTTGGTCGACAAAATGCTTCTCGCGGGTCACCTTTTCCGCGAAAACCAGAACGCAGGAGAACTTATTCTCGACAACAACGATCTTGAACGGGAACGAGGCATAACGATTCTTTCAAAGAACGTATCTATTGATTACAAAGGATATAAGATCAATATAATCGACACCCCCGGACACGCCGACTTTGGCGGAGAAGTCGAGCGCGTGCTGAACATGGCCGACGGCTGTCTGCTTCTTGTAGACGCTTTTGAAGGCCCGATGCCTCAGACACGCTTTGTTTTGCAGAAGGCAATTCAAATGGGGCTCAAACCTGTTGTCGTGATAAACAAAGTCGACAAACCCAACTGCCGCCCCGACGAAGTGCAGGAGATGGTGTTCGACCTCATGTTCAACCTTGACGCGACAGAAGACCAGCTTGAATTCCCTACAATCTACGGATCTGCAAAAAATGGCTGGATGAGTACCGATTGGGAAAAACCGACCGACAACATTCTGCCTGTTCTTGATGCGATCATCGAACACATACCCGCTCCCGAGACTATCGAAGGTGACGCACAGATGCTCATCACATCACTCGATTTCTCAAACTATGTAGGACGAATCGCTATCGGACGAGTACACCGCGGCACGATTCGCGAGAATATGGACATAGCTCTCATCAAAAAAGACGGCTCGGTGGTAAAACAGCGCATCAAAGAACTTCATACTTTCGAAGGTATGGGACGAAAGAAAGTTGAAAGCGTCAGCAGCGGTGATATCTGCGCACTTGTCGGCATCGAGGGATTTGAGATCGGTGACACTGTCGCAGACATCAATAATCCTGAAGCACTGCCACGCATAGCTATCGACGAACCGACAATGTCGATGACGTTCACGATCAATGACAGTCCGTTTTTCGGCCGTGACGGCAAATTTGTCACCTCGCGCCACATTCACGAACGACTGATCAAGGAACTTGACAAAAACCTCGCCCTTCGTGTAACCAAAGACGACCACCAGGACGTGTGGACCGTGTATGGACGTGGAGTCCTTCACCTGTCGGTCCTGATCGAGACAATGCGCCGTGAAGGCTATGAGCTTCAAGTTGGTCAACCTCAGGTAATCGTCAAGGAAATTGACGGACAGAAGTGCGAGCCGGTCGAGTTGCTGACAATAAATGTGACCGAGGAATATGCCAGCAAGATGATCGACATGGTCACACGCCGTAAAGGCGACCTCGTTTCGATGACAACCCAGAATGACCGCGTGCACATGGAATTCAACATTCCCTCGCGAGGAATAATCGGACTGCGCAACAACGTGCTGACAGCATCGGCCGGAGAAGCCATAATGGCACACCGTTTCCTTGAGTATCAACCCTGGAAAGGCGACATCGACCGACGCACAAACGGTTCGCTCATCGCCATGGAGGGCGGAACAGCCTATGCCTATGCCATAGACAAGCTTCAAGACCGCGGCCGCTTCTTCATCTTCCCGCAAGAAGAAGTCTATGCCGGTCAGGTTGTCGGAGAAAACGCCAAAGACAATGATATCGTTGTCAACGTGACAAAATCAAAGAAACTGACAAACATGCGTGCTTCCGGTGCAGACGACAAAGCCCGGATTATTCCGCCGGTTGTCTTCAGCCTTGAAGAAGCCCTTGAATATATAAAGGAAGACGAATATGTCGAAGTGACGCCACACCACCTGCGTCTGCGCAAAATCATTCTTGACGAGATAGAGCGTAAAAGAGCCAATAAAAGCTGATTCGACAGCTGATTTTAAGACATTCAACAGTCCGGAAATGACTTACAAGGCCGTTTCCGGACTGTTTTTTCATTGATTTTCAACAAAAAATGCATTAATCAAGTTGTAAATTGCTCAAAAATAAGTACCTTTGCACTTTCAAAACAATATTGTGTATGAACAAAGAGAAAGTTGACGTTGATTTGCTTATCGAAACAAGTTGGGAAGTATGCAACAAGATCGGTGGCATCTACACTGTTCTTTCAACCAAAGCCAAAACACTTCAGAAGCTTTACAAGGATAAGAACATTTTTATCGGGCCTGACGTATGGACGGCCGAGACTCCCTCTCCATTCTTCACTGAAACCAGAACCCCTCTCGACAAATGGCGCAAACAGGCTGAGCTGCCTTACGGCATTACAGTCAGAACTGGTCGATGGGAAATTCCCGGACGTCCGTTGGTCGTACTCGTCAAATTCGACCCGATGTATGCCATGAACGACGACCTTTACGGCGAGATGTGGAAACGATTCAGAGTCGATTCACTCCATGCCTATGGAGACTATGGCGAAGCCGCCGCATTCTCACATGCCGCAGCCCTTGTCATCGAAGATATCTGTCGTTTCAACGGACTTGACAAGAAAATAATCGCTCATTTCGACGAATGGACAACAGGCATGGGGCTTCTGCATGTCAAAGCCACACTGCCGACTGTTGCCACAATATTCACCACCCATGCGACAAGCATCGGCCGCAGCATCTGTGGAAACGGCAAACCTTTATATGACTATCTCAAAGGCTACAATGGCGACCAGATGGCACGCGAGCTTAACATGGAAGCCAAACATTCGCTTGAGAAAGCCGCAGCACACAATGCCGACTGTTTCACGACTGTAAGCGAGATCACCGCCATCGAATGTGAACAACTGCTGGAGATCAGACCTGCCGTTGTCACCCCCAACGGGTTTGAAGCGAACTTCGTTCCCTCGAAAACGAATTTTGAGTCATGTCGTGACGAGGCACGTTGCCGATTGATGTCAGTGGCTTCAGCCCTGACAGGCAAAGAATATGCCGATGATACATTCATTCTGGCCACTTCAGGCCGTTGTGAATACCGCAACAAAGGGCTTGATCTGTTCCTTGATTCAATCTCCCGACTCAAAGACACCAAACTCGACCGAGATATTCTCGCATTCATTCTTGTCCCGGCCTGGGTAAAAGAACCGCGAACCGATCTGGTCAACGCACTTGAGATGAACCAGACTGAAGCTCTTTCTGATCGGGTCATCACACATTGGGTCAACAATCCCGACCAAGACATGGTGCTGAACTCGATTCACAGACTCGGCTTTACAAACGACAACGACTCGAAAGTAGACGTCATTTATGTACCATGCTATCTGAACGGCAATGATGGAATCTTCAACACTGACTATTATAGCCTTTTGATCGGAATGGACGCCACCGTTTTCCCGTCATATTACGAACCTTGGGGTTACACTCCGCTTGAAAGCGTCGCCTTCGGGGTCCCGACTGTCACAACTTCGCTTTCAGGATTCGGACAATGGATTCTCTCGTCTTCATCACCGATATTCGCAAAATCGGGTGTGTCGGTGATCGCACGCGGAGATTCAAATTACAATGAAGTAGCCGACAAGATTTCGGCTGCCGTAGCCTCGCTCGACAATTCGACCGCGCCCCAACTGACTGCAATTTCAAAAGCTGCCCGCAAGACAGCCTCAAAAGCTGCATGGACCTATTTTATCGAGTATTACATCGAAGCATTCGATATCGCACTTAATAATGCGGCCACACGCAACTGAATAAAGTAAGTTTGTTTTTCCTAAAGAATAAATTAACCAACTAATACAAATAAGGTATGAAACTTCAAGTAAGCAACACTAACGCGCCCGCGTGGCGTGACCTTACTGTCATTGCTGAACTGCCTGCCAAACTCAAGCCGCTGAACGAGCTTGCAAAGAACCTTTGGTGGGTATGGAACAGCGAAGGTAAAACTCTTTTCCACGACCTTTCTCCCGAACTCTGGCGCTCGACAGGTGAAAATCCAGTCATGCTGCTCCAGCAACTCTCATTTGAACGCCTCCAGGAAATTCAGGCCGATAAAGACCTGATGTCAAGAATCAACGACGTCTACGCATCGTTCAAGGAATACATGAAAAAACCGATGCGCAAAGATATTCCCTCAGTCGCATATTTCTCGATGGAGTATGGTTTGTGCAATGCATTGAAAATCTACTCAGGTGGCCTCGGCGTACTTGCAGGCGACTATATCAAAGAAGCTTCCGACAGCTGTGTCGACATGACAGCCGTGGGTTTCCTCTATCGTTACGGATATTTCACCCAGAGCCTCTCAGTCGACGGCCAGCAGATCGCCAACTATGAACCCCAGAACTTCAACCAGCTCCCGATCGAGCAGGTCATGGATGCCAACGGCCGTCCGATGATTCTTGAGGTACCCTACCCCGGCCGCACAATCTACAGCCACATCTGGCGTGTAAATGTCGGCCGCATGTGTCTCTATCTGATGGACACTGACTTTGACATGAACAGTGAGTTTGACCGTCCGATCACCCATCAGCTTTATGGTGGCGATTGGGAGAACCGCATCAAACAGGAATATCTGCTCGGAATCGGTGGCGTGCTCATGCTGAAGAAACTGGGCATCAAGGCCGACCTCTACCACTGCAATGAGGGACATGCCGCCCTTCTAAACCTGCAACGTCTCGTTGACTATGTCCAGGAACAACACCTCGACTTCAATGTGGCACTTGAACTTGTCCGTGCAACCGGCCTCTACACCGTCCACACTCCCGTTCCCGCCGGACACGACTATTTCGACGAAGGTCTGTTCGGAAAATACATGGGTGAATATCCCGCGAAACTCGGCATCTCATGGAACGATCTGATGAACATGGGTCGTGAGAACCCAAACACCAACGAACGTTTCTCAATGAGCGTCTTCGCCCTGAACACTTGTCAGGAAGCAAATGGTGTCAGCTGGCTCCACGGTGAGGTATCGAAGAAAATGTTCGCAGGAATCTGGAAAGGTTACAACTGGCAGGAATCACATGTCGGATATGTCACCAACGGTGTCCACATGCCGACCTGGGCCGCTTCTGAATGGAAAGCATTCTATCTTGAACAGCTCGGACCGCAAGTATTCACAGACCAGAGCAACCCTGAGGCGTGGAAAGGCATTTTCTCTATCCCCGATGAAGAGATCTGGAACATGCGCATGCGCCTTAAAACGAAATTCATCAATTTCGTTAAACGTGACTTCAAGGCAAAATGGCTCGCTCAGCAGCGCGATCCGTCAGCTGTGATGAGCATCGTTGACAAAATCAACCCCAACGCACTGATCATCGGCTTCGCACGTCGCTTTGCAACATACAAACGCGCTCACCTGCTCTTTACCGACCTCGACCGCCTGTCGCGCATCGTCAATAACGACAAGTTCCCGGTTCAGTTCATCTTCTCAGGTAAAGCACACCCCGCCGATGGTGCCGGACAGGGACTGATCAAACGCATCATGGAAATCTCACGCATGCCCCAGTTCCTCGGCAAGATCATCTTCCTTGAAGACTACAATATGATCGTCGCAAAACGTCTTGTCAGCGGTGTCGATATCTGGCTAAACACTCCGACCCGCCCCCTCGAGGCATCGGGCACATCAGGAGAGAAGGCCGAAATGAACGGCGTGCTCAATTTCTCAGTGCTTGACGGTTGGTGGTATGAAGGCTACCGCTTCAATGAAAAAGCCGGCTGGGCTCTCACCGACAAACGCACTTTCTCACCCGAGCAGCAGGAACAGCAAGATAAACTCGACGCCGCAACTATCTACTCTATGCTCGAAAATGAGATCGTACCTCTCTATTTCGCCAAGAATTCCAAGGGATATTCACCCGAGTGGATCCAATATATCAAAGGCTCGATCGGAGACATCGCACCCCATTTCACAATGAAACGAATGATCGATGACTACATCAGCCGTTTCTATGAAAAAGAGGCAAAACGCGCTACCAGACTCAAAGCGAACGACTATGCACTCGCAAAACAGATCGTGGCATGGAAAGAACATGTAGCATCTCTCTGGGACGGTGTCAAAGTCTTTGACGTCATCACAAGCGAGCACAACAACTCGACTGCAGGTACAAAATTCAACACCCGCATCATCGTAGATACAAACGGCATCGGACGTGACCTCCACATTGAGCTTGTCGCCTACAAAACTGAAAATGGCGAAGAGAAACTCTGGCAGAAAGCTGAGTTCAAAGTCATCAAAGAAGAAGGAAATGTCCTTACCTACGAACTCACCGATGAGTTGAAAGACGCCGGTGTGTTCCGCTTCGGATATCGCCTTTATCCCTACAACAAGGAACTTCCCCACCGTCAGGACTTCGCTTACACCCGTTGGGCGTAAGCCTTTATACTCCAATAATAAAAAAGGGAATGCCATGGCATTCCCTTTTTTATTATTATGTAATTGGGCCTTATTCGGCGACTGCAATTGCCACACGGTTTTTAACACGTCCTTCAAAAGGTTGCACTGTGTCACCTTTTGCAGCAGTAGAAATTCGATCGGCACTGATGCCGGCTTTCATAATAGCTGCAGCAACAGCTTCGGCGCGACGTTTTGAAAGTGACATATTGTAGGGAGCCGTACCGGTTTCCTTATCAGCATATCCGGTAACGACAACTTTTGTTTCGGGATTAGCCTTCATATACTCGATGATATCATCGACCTTGGGCTGTTCTGATTTACGAATGAAAGACGAATTGATCATGAAGAAGACATTCTGTGTCATTGCAGCGGGTTTTACGACCGGAGCAGGCTCAGGTGCGACAGGCGTGGGTACGGGAGCGGGTTCTGGTTCTGGTGCCGGTTCTGGAGCGGGAACAGGTTCTTCAATGACCGTTTCTTCAACCACTGCAACCTGCTTTTTAGATCGACCGAAGCTGTATGTTATACCGATCATGGCGTTGTACTGCCAATCAAAAGTGCTTCCTTTTTTTGAATTGAATTTATCGGGCAACATGTTGGTATTGACCTCAAGATTGAGAGCTATCGACCTGCTCACATTAATATTCAAACCGAGTCCTGCTCGTCCGGCGGGGAAAAATTCAGTTCCGGTCCAAAGTTTCTCAAGGTCATATCCTCTTGGTGCCAGACTTTGTGCCTCGTCATTATTGAAACCAAATGCTCCACCGAAGCCTACAAATCCATAGAAATCAAGTGTGCGGTTAGGGTTATATCCACAAAACAGATTTGTCAACGACAACATCAAGTCAATGTCTCCCTGAAGATAATTGAACTTATAGTCTTCAACCGGTGCAACCCATGCACCCTTCGCCTGCCAACCACTGACACCGAAGCGCAAACCGAGAACCGGACTGAATTTGTATCCGACATAGGCAGAAGCTGACGGCGAAATGAGATCTTTGAAACTTCCCTCACCGACCGTATACGCACCTCCGGCCTGAAGTTGAATAAACCATTGAGGTTTGAACTCCGAGGTTTCCTCGACCTCTGTTGAATTGACCGTGACAGTCTGTGCAGTCATTCCTGCTGTTCCGAAAGCCAACGTTGAAACGAACGCGGCAATCATGCTCTTGAATGAAATGTTCATATATAAATAGTTGTTAAGATTATTTAATGCAAATATAACACTTGTAAAAGAGGTTTGGCAAACAACTTGTGTTGCGGATATTGCGACAAAAATCATTTTCATAGACCTCCTGTCTATTATTTTCATATTACAGTCAAAAAGATTATCTTTGCATGTATGAGCCGCTACGCAGAAGTCATTGTCCCACTTGGGTTGAATGCGACATTCACCTACATCATACCACCCGGTCTGACCGATTCAATCTCGGTCGGTTCGCGCGTCATAGTGCCATTCGGAAAATCAAAGTTCTATACGGCAATCGTGACCGCCTTCCCGCTCAAGGCACCCGACAATGTAGAGCCGAAAGAAATCTCGGCAGTACTCGACCCTTCACCGATTGTACGTCACCCGCAGCTTAAACTGTGGAACTGGATCGCTGATTATTATCTTGCAGCTATCGGAGATGTATATCGTGCGGCGGTTCCGTCGGGCTTGAAGATCGAGAGTGAGACATCGGTCATGTTAGATCCGTCTTTTGACTTCACCGATTCAGATAATTATACAAAACTTGAAATTGAGGTTCTTCAACATATTGATCATGAGAAATCAATGTCAGTGTCGTCACTTGAGAAAAACCTCGGTAGAAACAACCTGACACCGGTGATAAACAGGCTTATCGAACGCGGAGCGGTTTCCGTCTCAGAAAAACTCGTCGAGAGATATTGTGCCCGCAAAGAAACTTTTGTCACTTTGGCCATGCCGGTCGATGCCGCTTTTGAAAAGCTTAAAAAGTCACGTGCAGGCACCACATTGCTGCAAGGGTATCTTCAGATTTCAGAATTATTAAGACGCCCCGGCAATCCGTCTGAAGTGACACGACAGCAATTGGCAGAAAGAACGGGTATTGCGACGGCACATATCAGAGAACTTGAACGCAAAGGGGTGTTCGCATTGACAGAACGAAGTGTCAACCGGTTTAATTTCAGCGGCATATCTGACGGCAAACTTCCTGTTTTAAGTGAAAAGCAGGCCGATGCGCTTGATCAGATACATAAATCGTGGCTTTCTCACGATGTCACCCTTCTGCACGGTGTCACATCGAGTGGCAAAACCGAGATTTACATTCACCTTATCGATTTTGTGCTCAAATCAGGTCGTCGCGCATTCTACCTTGTTCCGGAAATAGCACTCACCACGCAGCTCACGGAACGTCTTCAGAATGTATTCGGTGACCGGGTGCTCATCTATCATTCAAAATTTTCTGACAACGAACGCGTCGACATCTGGAAAAAATTGCTTGACACGTCAGCTCCATGTGTCGTCATCGGTGCCCGTTCGGCTGTTTTCCTTCCTTTCGGCAATCTCGGACTTGTGATTGTCGATGAAGAACATGAATCAAGCTACAAACAATCTGACCCGGCTCCACGCTATAATGCCAGAGATGTTGCTGTTGTGCTCGCTTCGCTCCACGGTGCCAAAACCCTTCTGGGAAGTGCCACACCTTCGATCGAGACTAACTACAAGGCTCTCAGCGGAAAATTCGGACACGTGAGACTGATGACGCGTTATAATGACGCCAAACTTCCGACTATAGAGATCACAGATCTCAAACAAGCACGTGATAACCGGGAATATCGTGCACCGTTCGCTTTGTCGACCATAAGAGCTGCCAATCTTGCTTTGAACGGAGGCAATCAGGTGATTTTTTTTCAAAACCGGCGTGGGTTCGCACCTATAGCGCGTTGCACTGCATGCAGCTGGAGTCCGAGATGTGAGTTTTGTGATGTCGCCATGACCTATCACAAATCGACACGTCAGTTGGTTTGTCATTACTGCGGAGCCACACACACACTCCCGACAGTGTGTCCGCAATGTCATGAACCCAAAATTGAGATCTATGGATTCGGAACCGAACGCATCGAAGATATTGTCTCATCGACGTTCGAAAAAAGAAAAGTGCTGAGAATGGATCTTGACACAACACGTAACAAAGAGGGTCATGCACGCATAATTTCCGATTTTTCATCGAAGAAAGCCGACATTCTCGTAGGCACCCAGATGGTAACCAAAGGTCTCGATTTTGACGGAGTCAGTGTTGTCGGAGTGCTGAATGCAGACACCATGATAAATATTCCCGACTTCAGATCGGCCGAACGATCATTCAATATGCTTGAACAGGTTTCAGGACGTGCCGGAAGGCGGAGCGATGTCGACGGGAAAGTCATAATTCAGACTCATGATCCATCTCACCCGGTTTTGAAATTTGTCGCAAAACATGATTACGACGGTTTTTATGCCCATGAACTTGAAGAAAGACGCACTTTCTCATATCCACCGTTCACACGCATAATCAATATCTATCTCAAACACCGCGATTTGCAGACAGTCAAGACTGTCTCCGATCTCTATGCTTCCAATCTGAGAGATCTACTCGGACGACGCGTTAACGGACCCGAAGAGCCGATTGTCAGCCGCATTCAATCGCTCTACATAAGGAAACTCATGCTCAAAATAGAGACAGGGGCCTCGATGACAAAAGTAAAAGAACTGCTAAGAGATCTGAATGCACGATTATGCGAGAGCTACCCCGAAGTAAAGCGAACATTAATATACTACGACGTTGACCCGGTTTAGGAAAACAATTTATTGATCTCACAGACGAAATCATTGAACATGTTGCGTATCGGAGTGATCAACGGACGAAATTCTGTCTGATTATCAGGAGTAAACAATTTTAATCCATGGTGATGACAAGATATATACATCGCCTCATCCAATATCAGCGGTTCTCCGTCAAGATGCGCCGGACCGACATTAGACCGCGTTATCACCGCAGCCGGAGCTGTGAAAGAATGAATGAGTATATTTTTATTTATATATCCGGTCATCAGATCAATACCGACAGCTGCCGTGTCGATAGGATTGCCGGCATGAATGATCGTGAAGTCAAGCAATCCGTCGGTAATGACCGCATCGGGGGCGATATAGGCATTGTTGCCATACTGTGACGCATTGCAGACTGCAATCAGAAATGCCTTCTCTGTCAGAACTTGCCCGTTGGCACTGATCGTATATTCCTGGGGATGATAATGGATATACTCATCGATTGCACTCTTGATATACATCATTTTACCACGACGGCTCTGATGAGCGAAACGGTGACTTACCGCCGCATCAAACCCTAAACCGAACGTACAGAAAAACGGTCGACGGTTGACTGTTCCATAATCACAGTCAACGATGTGGCCTTTCTCTATGACCGAAAGAGCCTTGCTGATATCCATCGGAATGTCAAGATGACGTGCAAGTCCGTTTCCGGAACCTGTGGGCAAGATTCCCATTGCAACACCGGTGTCACATAGCGCGCGTGCAGTCTCATTGACAGTTCCGTCACCTCCGGCAGAAACCACCGCCTCATATCCATTCATTACAGCTTCAAGACCATATCGGGTAGCATCGCCGCGTGCTGTCGTCAATCTGACATCAACTTTATATCCGGCTGCCTCAAGCCGTGATTCGACCATCTCGGCCAAACCCCGTTTGCTGTTGGTTCCTGAAATCGGATTGATTATGAACATCAAACGTCGCTCCATTCTTTTTCGTGATCTTTGTGAGTTTCGGTCAGCAAAGTTAATGAAAAAAAACGATTTCTCATGTCCCTATCCTACAAAGTCAATCCGACTCCTTCAGATAACAGGGCGTTTCACAAAAAAAATCTGAAAAAGAAAAGAAACATAGTCATCAATTCCTCAATCGATAACTGACTGATTCATTACAACCTTTTGCGTAGGGAGGAATATGAAACGACATTAAAATAACCATTTTTCATATTATGCAATCGACTATCTGCTATACACCTACATCGGATCCAAAGATACGGCTATCTTGCCAACCCTCGTGTGGTCCATATCGACCACTTCAATGCGGAAGCCATTCCATACGACTTTATCACCGGTAACAGCAACTCTCTGAAGATGATTCATTATCATGCCTCCGATTGTAGTGTATGATTGAGGCATATACAAGTCCTCTTTGTCAAAATACGACAGGAAATCATATACGGTACATTTGCCGTCAATCAGCCATTCTTCCGTAGAGTCGCGTTTCACAATCATGGGGTCTTCAACTTCATCCGGACAATTGCCTACAAGTCCGTCAAGAATGTCACGCAAGGTCACCACGCCGCAGAATGCTCCATACTCATCACAGACAAGGGCGGAATGCGCCTTCTTTGACTTGAACATGTCGAGAGCATCGTACACACTCATGTTTTCCGGGACATAAATACCGGGAGTCACGCTGTCCGAAAGATTGAAATTCTCACCATTGAGCGACAAGATAAGTTGTTTCAGTGAAACAACTCCAATAATCTCAGACTTCGAAGAATCATATACCGGATATGAAGAATGGAGTTCCTGCGAAATCCGGTTCATGACATCTTCTGACGTCATGTTTACCGACATAGTCGCCACATCTCCACGAACCGTCATTATTGATTCAACCTTTAAATCACCGAGCACAAGGGCACGTTCCATAATGTCCTGTTCAACCTCCTTGACTTCTCCGCCTTCGGTACCTTCCTTGATAAGAGTCTTTATTTCCTCTTCGGTGACAACCGAGGCTTTTTTGTCAATTCTTAAAATTCTGGATATTCCGGTGGTGGATACTGACAGAACCCATACCAACGGACAGGTGATCTTGGACAATAATTTCATTCCCGGTGCGACAAGGCGGGCAATCGTATCTGCCATGTTCATACCGATTTTCTTCGGAACCAGTTCGCCAATGACAATTGACAGATAAGTCACAATTGTGACAATCACTGCTTTTGACAATCCCATTGCTATGGAGGGTTTGACACCCCATGAAATGAGTGTCTGTCCGAAGTCGTTGGCGATTGTGGCTCCGGAAAAAAGACCTGTCAGAATTCCGATGAGTGTTATGCCGATCTGCACGGTCGAAAGGAATCGCTCCGGCTCTTCAGACAGCGCGAGCGCGACAGCCGCACTCTTGTTCCCTTTTTTCGCATCGGTCGATAATTTCGACTTTCGGGCGGAGATAAGTGCGACCTCCGACATAGAAAAAAAGCCGTTAAGCAAAATCAATCCACAAATAATGAATATATCGTCCATATGTTATACTTACATCACATGATTTTACATTATATAACAATTATTTCGGGAACAATGTTGATTCGGTCAATAATCTGTCCGAGGACTATTACCAGCACTGTGAGTACAAAACCTGAGCATCCTTTCAGATGTGGCATACGTACGCACATTAAACAAATTACAGAATTGAAGGAAAACAAAGATTGTGAATAAGGCAACAGTTCTTTTTTGATACAGACTCATCGTTTAGGCCAAATAAAAATCGCCGTAACTTCGTGAGTTACAGCGATTTCTATTTGGTTTATTGGCGGAGAGAGCGGGATTCGAACCCGCGATAGGCTTTTGGCCTATATCCGCTTTCCAGGCGAACCTCTTCAGCCACTCGAGCATCTCTCCTCATTTGTGACGACAAAGGTAGTAAATTATGTTTGATTGCAATGCATTTATTCCACTTTTTTCACAAATAGACATTTTTAATAATAATTATCAAAATATTTCCGGAACTTATTCCTTAAAAATTTGTTTAATCAAGAAAATGGTTGTAGTTTTGCAAGTGAAAAATAAAATCAGCAAAAAGAGTGTCTGTTTAACGTTTCAATATGACACTTTTTTGCGCAAGCAATACTATTTCCCCAACAAACTATTAATTATCTGAATCTCACACCACAATACGTGTGTGGGTATTTAATCAGGAAGATTATTAAAGTAATTCATCCAACCATACTTTATGTATAATATTGACGATTTATCATCAATGCCTGATGATCAACTTCAATCGATAGGTAAAACTATCGGGTTAAAAAAGGTTGATTCGCTCGACAAGCAAGATTTGATTTACGGAATTCTTGACAAACAAGCCGAGGATCATGCCGCAACATCTGCGGCATCAGCCAAACCACGCAAACAACGTGAGCCCCGAAAAAAGAAAGAAGTCCAGCAGTCAAATCAAATTGATAAAGGAACAGAAACTGTCGTTGACAGTAATGTGACAACGGCAGGAGATTCTGCCGACAACCAACAACAGGCCCCGGCCAAAAAGAAAGGGCGGCCCAAAGGTTCGAAAAATGTCAATCGCCAAAATGCCGATGCTAAAAATCAGAATGGCGATAATGACGATGATAAAGAGAAAATTTCAGAGAGTTTTGTCAACCCGAACAATGAAAATACCGCTGAAACACCCGCTGACACTCCGGTGGCAAATATGCCAGAGAGAGAGATGCCCAAAAAACGAGGCCGTAAACGTCGTGAGCAAGTCGCGGTTGAAGAGAACCAGAGTGAAGAAAATCCATCGACAGACACTACTGAACAACCCGTAGCACTTCTCCCACTCGCTTCTGACGATGTTCCCGCTGACACCCCTGTCAAAATAAAAGAAATCATTGACGGTGATAATGGCAATGAGTCGGCTGAAGAACAATCGGACAAAACAGAACAGGCTGGCCACAACGATTTCAAGCCCAAACAACAAAGTGCCGATTTCGGTTCGTTCTTTCCACGCAGTCACGGACGGCAGTTTGTTCCGCGCTCTCAAAGAGACCGCGAAATGCCCCGTCAAGACAACCGTCAGAAAGTTCAGGAGTCTGCATTTGAACCTGAACCGGAACCGGCCACTGTTCAACCTCAACAAATTTCATTGACCGAACCGGGACGTACAACGCAACAGACGGCACTACCGGGACAAGGAAAGAAAAATAAGAAAAACCGCAACAACCAGCAATTCCAGCCACAGTATTCTTTCGATGATTTCATTGAAACTCAAGGCGTTCTGGAAATCATGCCTGAAGGGTTCGGTTTCTTGCGTTCGAGTGACTACAACTATCTTGAATCTCCCGATGACATCTATGTCACCCAACCCCAGATCAAACAGTGGGGACTCAAAACCGGTGATGTCGTTGAGTGTACGGTTCGTCCACCCCGGGAAAATGACAAATATTTTCCTTTGAGCAATGTGCTGTCGGTAAATGGCCGCACCCCTGATTTCATAAGGGATCGTGTGCCGTTTGAACATCTGACACCGCTTTTCCCCGATGAAAAATTTGAGTTATGTGCCGGTCGAAGCAGCAATCTCTCAACGAGAGTAGTCGATATGTTCGCACCTATCGGCAAAGGTCAGCGCGGTTTGATTGTCGCGCCACCAAAGACCGGTAAGACTCTGTTGCTCAAGGATATCGCCAATGCAATTTCAGAGAATCACCCCGAGACATATATCATGATTTTGCTGATCGATGAACGACCGGAGGAAGTGACCGACATGATGAGAAGTGTCAATGCTGAAGTCATAGCATCTACTTTTGACGAGCCGGCCGACCGTCATGTGAAAATAGCAAGCATTGTACTTGAAAAAGCAAAGCGCATGGTTGAATGTGGCCACGATGTCGTGATTCTACTCGACTCTATCACTCGTCTTGCACGCGCCTACAACACTGTGTCGCCGGCATCGGGAAAGATTCTTTCAGGAGGTGTCGACGCCAACGCTCTTCAGAAGCCCAAACGATTTTTCGGTGCAGCCCGAAACATTGAAAACGGAGGTTCTCTAACAATCATAGCAACCGCATTGACCGAGACAAGTTCAAAAATGGACGAGGTCATCTTTGAAGAATTCAAAGGCACAGGCAACATGGAACTCCAACTCGACCGCAAATTGTCTAACAAGCGTATTTTCCCTGCCGTTGACATCATGGCATCGAGCACACGTCGCGACGATCTTCTGCTCCGCGAGGAGACTCTAAGCCGCATGTGGATCCTGCGCCGATTCCTGTCAGACAGAAATTCTATCGAAGCTATGGAATTTATCAAAGACCGTATGGAACGAACGGTCGACAACGACGAGTTGCTGCGCACTATGAGCGACTGATATCTAAAAACTTATAACGGAACGGGTCCGGCAGCTCAGACTGCCGGACCCGTTTATTTATAGGGGAAGATCTTGAAATTATTTCTTGAAGAAGCGGTTATACAGACCCTGGAAACCTTGGCCGTGACGAGCTTCATCTTTTGCCATTTCGTGAACAGTGTCATGAATAGCATCGAGATTCATCTCTTTTGCACGACGCGCGATGCGCATTTTATCGGCATTTGCACCTGCCTCAGCAGCCATACGCTTTTCAAGATTTGTCTTTGTGTCCCAGACACACTCACCAAGAAGTTCAGCGAATTTAGATGCATGCTCAGCTTCCTCGATTGCATAACGCTTGAAAGCCTCGGCAATTTCGGGATAACCCTCGCGGTCAGCCTGACGCGACATTGCGAGATACATGCCGACCTCTGTGCATTCGCCATTGAAGTGGGCTGTGAGGTCTTTGATCATTTCTTCATCAGTGCCTTTGGCAACACCAATCTCATGCTCTGTCACGAAAGAAAGTGCTTCGCTTTCATCGAGTTCTTTAAACTTGCTTTTGGGAGCACCGCAGAGAGGGCACTTTTCAGGAGCTTCTTCACCTTCATGAACATATCCACAGACGGTGCAAATAAATTTCTTTACCATAGTTTTTTTTGTTTTTTAATAGTTGAAAAATTGAGTTAGTTCTTATTTAGTTTCACAATCACGGCATATTCCCTTAAACTGGACTGCCGAAACATCAATCCTCGCTATCTCATGATCAGGCCCGGGAAATTCCGGCATTTGTGGCAAGAACACATCGATTATCTTACCACAGCGGGTGCAAAAGAAATGTCCGTGAGGTCTTTCTGAATAGTCAAACCGCGCCGTCGACCTATCGATTGTCAGAACATCGATGGCTCCGCTCTCGGCAAAAAGCCACAACGTATTGTAGACAGTTGTACGCGACAACGTCGGATATATGGCGACCAATGAATTATAAATCTCATCAGCCGACGGGTGGGAACAATGCTCCATGAGATACTGCATTATCACGACACGCTGGGGTGACGGTTTTATGCCGTAGGATCCAATATATGTCGCTGCATTTGATATCATGTCAATTGTTGATTGAGTTTAGATTTGTAATCAATACAAAGATAGCGTGAATTTTTCATATCTGCAAGCATTTATCTTTCGATTAACTTGATTTAACAATTCAACTTTTTCTGTGCAACTTTGGAAATAATTTCTTCACTCTCGTCAACTTAGAAGATACTCCGTCTCCACCAACCACATAGCAGACTGCAATCATGATCAGAATCAGACCTGTCACATCTCTTGCCGTCAGCTTTTCTCCAAAGACGAAGATGCCGAACATAACGGCCGTGACAGGTTCGAAAACACCTAAAATAGCAGTTGGCGTAGCACCGATAAGATGGATTGATTTCGAAGTCAACAGCAGCGATACGGCTGTCGGGAAAATGCCGAGCATCACAGCGCATGACCACATTTTAGCGTCTGTCGGCAATTGCAGACCTCCACCGGCAGCAACCTGCAAGACGAAGATAGTCCACCCTGACAAAAGACAATAAAATGTCAGGACAATTGTCGGCAACTTCTTTAACGCCTTGTTGTTTACCCCTACTATGTAAATCGCATAAGAAAGACTCGATGCCATGACCCAAAGCGTTCCGGTTGTGCTCAATGTCGCTCCAGATGATGAATGATAAAGAAGATATATACCTGCTAAAGCGATTGACAGACAGATTAAAGTGGACATTGACAGACGTTCATGATAAACTACAGACATGATCAACGCTACCATAAGCGGGTAGACAAACAGTAGACTCGATGCGATGCCGGCATCCATGTGGTTATAGCTTTCAAATAAAGCCAACGATGAAAATCCCATGAGAAGTCCAAGCAACAACAATATCATGAATTGATGACGTGACACTCTGAAACTGCGACCCCGATATTTGAGAATCAAGGCGAGTACCGGCACGGCAATCGAATATCTCAACAACAGCACTGAAGCTGTTGACATTCCGTCGCCATAAAGCGGAAGAGCAAACAACGGATTCATTCCATAGAAAGCCGCTGCCGATATTCCTAAAAAATAACCCTTAAATTTTGAACCCATAACAAGTTTTCATTTGCTAAAAAACATGCAAAGGTAATGATTTTGAAATCAAAAATGAATGATTAACATTTTTGATTTTTTTATTATGAGAGAATGTTGTAATTTTGAAATTTATAAAAACAATGGCAATGAAACTACTACCAACACATAGAATTCTGACTGCTTTTGCTGCTTTGGTTCTAACCACATCTCTCGCCATAGCAGCAGAAGATTCATTGACCGAAGCTGCACTGATGCTACGTTCAGGCGAAATATCAGATGCGATCTCAATGCTTGAACGGCTTGAAGCCAAATCGCCCAAAAATGGTGAGATCAACATGTTGCTCGGAGACTGTCATGCCGCTGAAGGCAATACCAAGCTGGCTATCGAGAACTATCGTAAGGCACAGAAAAAAGGGGAAAACGACGCATGGCTGTCTCTTGCGTCACTTGCCACTCTCGAATATCGCATAAATGATGCCGAAGAAGATATCGAGTTATATCGCAAAGGCCTAAAAAAAGGCCGCAAGACACTACCCGACGAGTCTGAAACCGTCGAAGCACAATTGACCAAGACCAAAAACATGCTCGACCGAGTGGAGAAAATTGTCATTATTGACAGTCTTAATGTCGATGCTGAAGATTTTTTCACCCATTATCGGCTGTCGCCCGAAAGCGGCACATTGACATCTCCGGACGATCTGCCCGAAAATTGCCAGGCCGCATATCCTACGGTCGTCTACACTACTGAATCAGGAATGCAACGAATCTATGCATCGCCCGACTCCGCCCAGATTTTCAATCTTGTCGGATCGAATGAACTTTATGGAGGCGAATGGGATCAGCCATACCTGTTAGGAAAACATCTTAACGAGGGCGGAGATGCAAATTACCCATTCCTGATGCCCGACGGAATAACGCTCTACTATGCCAACAACGGTGAGAATTCCCTTGGAGGTTATGATATTTTCATTTCGAGAAAATCTGGATTGGAGTATCTCCAGCCTCAGAACATAGGCATGCCCTACAACTCGCCATACAACGATTACATGCTTGCTATAGACGAGACCACAGGAGTCGGCTGGTGGGCGACGGACAGAAACAAGATACCCGGAATGGTAACCATCTATGTATTCATTCCGTCTGAGCTACGGACAAACTATGATGTCGATGACCCGAATCTCGCATCAAGAGCTAAGGTATCAAGTATTAAAGATACCTGGGAGTCAGGAAAAGATTACTCTGACGTCATTGATAGAATCAAATCAATAAGACACGTCGTGAATAAATCTGCCAATGAAAGTTTTTCGATCAATATTCCTTCGCGAGGTGTTCTGACATCGGTTGAGCAATTCAGAAACAATGATGCGCGACTTGAAATGGCCGAACTGCTGGAAGAGCAGAGGAATCTCGACGCGATTTCAGCCAAACTGACAGATCTGCGCTTAAGATACCACAACGGTGACACATCGGTCGATCAAGAGATCTTATCGCTGGAGAGACAGAAAATTGTCTTGAAAGCTAAGATCAAAGAGACTAAAAACCGAGTGGTTAGACTGGAAACGAGATAATCATACAACCATAATCCCGATGACACTTTTTCTCATTTCACTCGCCTTGTTGATAGGCGGTTACTTTGTCTACGGACTCATCGTCGAACGAATCTTCGGCATAGAACCGTCGCGCCCCACCCCAGCCTACGCGTTGCGTGACGGAGTCGATTTCATGCCAATGCCGACATGGAAAGTTTTCCTGATTCAATTTCTCAACATAGCCGGTCTTGGCCCGATATTCGGTGCTATCATGGGCATAATGTTCGGTCCGGCTGCATTTCTGTGGATCGTTTTCGGGACAATCTTCGCCGGGGCTGTCCACGATTTCACTTCAGCAATGATCTCGATCAGGGCCGGTGGCACATCTCTGCCAGAGATTGTAGGCCATGAGCTCGGATCAACTGTCAAGAATGTGATGCGCGTTTTCTCAATGGTGCTTCTGATTCTTGTCGGTGCTGTTTTTGTTCTCACTCCGTCAGAACTGATCGCGTCCATGACACCCGACTATATGGACAAGATGTTCTGGATTGCAATAATCTTCATTTATTATGTTCTTGCAACGCTTCTGCCTATTGATAAACTAATAGGCAATTTTTACCCTATATTCGGATTCGCTCTACTTTTCATGGCATGCGGTCTACTTGCCGTCCTTCTGTTTGGCGATGTGACAATTCCAGATGGCATTTCAGAAGGCTTATCGACACGTTACCCTGACGAGTTAAAAGACTCCCACCCTATTTTCCCAATGATGTTCGTGACAATCGCGTGTGGTGCAATCTCAGGTTTCCACGCCACTCAATCGCCTATGATGGCACGCTGTCTTAAAAACGAAAAACTCGCCCGCCCCGTTTTTTACGGAGCAATGGTGGCTGAAGGCTTCGTCGCACTCATCTGGGCAGCCGCCACAATCGCCTTTACCGAGGGATACGAAAACCTGTCATCATACATGGCTGAGCCAGGTCATTCGGCCGGCACACTTGTCAAAGAGCTGTCAATAGACTGGCTCGGAACAGCCGGCGGAATTCTTGCAATAATAGGCGTTGTGGCAGCACCTATCTCAACGGGAGACACAGCCTTGAGAAGTGCCAGATTGATCGCGGCCGATTTCCTAAAATTTGACCAGAAAAAATTTGTCAAGCGGCTTATGATATCGCTGCCAATATTCGCCCTGACTTTTGTCGTGATGTTTATTGATTTCAGCGTGTTATGGCGATATTTCGCATGGAGCAACCAAACATTGGCGGTGTTCACCCTTTGGGCTGTCACTGTCTATCTGGCTCGCAAGCAGAAGGCATTTATAATCACTCTCTTACCGGCGATGTTCATGACCGCGGTAAGTGTCAGTTATCTGCTCTTTGCCCCGAGACCGGAAGGTTTTGGCCTCGGGTGGCCGATTGCAGTCGGATCTGGTGGCAGCGTCGCTGTAGCTCTGATGTTTGTTTTTTTCTATTATATGCGCCGAATCAAGCAGAACGGCAGCAAGATAAAATTTGACTATTGATGTTTGACCTCAGCATTATTTCAAATACAAATAAATATAATCTGCATTCACACACCGAGTTCTGTGACGGACGTGCCCAAATGGAGGCATTTGCCAGGAAAGCTGTGGAACTTCAATTTGACATATATGGTTTCTCACCCCATTCGCCTCTGCCGATTGAGTCGCCGTGCAACATGTTGTCATCAAATGTCAACCGTTACATTGACGAAGTGAAGCGTATCAGAGAGGTTCATGGTGATTCATGTCTGTTTCTTGCAGCAATGGAAATAGACTATCTCGGTGATGCCTGGGGACCATCAAACGACTATTTCAATTCTCTGCCACTCGACTACCGCATCGGATCGGTTCATTTCGTTCCGACCCGCGATGGCAAACTCGTGGATTGTGACGGACGCCATGAAACTTTTGTGGAAAAAATGCATCGTTTCTATAATGACGACATTCGCTATGTTGTCGAGACATTTTATCGACACTCGATTGAAATGGTTGAGAAAGGCGGTTTCGACATCATAGGTCATCTTGACAAAATCGGTGACAACGCCTCGTTTTTCCAACCGGGAATTGAAGATGAGAGTTGGTATCGTTCCCTTGTAGATGATTTGATTGACAGCATCATCTCAAAACAGCTCATTGTCGAGATCAACACCAAAGTTGTTGAGGAACGGGGCCGCTTCTTTCCGGGCATACGTTACTGGAAAAAATTAGTTGACAACAATGTTCCCATTGTTGTCAACAGTGATGCACACGTCCCCGCTCTTATAAACGCCGGACGTGACAAAGCGTTTGAGTGTCTGAAAGAGACTATTTGCTGACCAATACTATTTTTCGGTCTTTAAAGACATTGACAACTTCTTCCGCATAGATAAGGTCGCGGATACCTTCGACCGGAATCTCTTTTTTCAGATATTCCAATTCGATATTCAGGCTCACTGCTCCTTCGGTCTGCACTGCTTCAGAAATGAATCTCACATAATCGTTACTGAAAGAGATATTCAGATCGCGCAGCGAGGTCTCATCAACAGACATCGTTTCCGGAATATAAAGTACGGCATTTTTAATAAAGACAGGCTCATTCAACAACACGACAGCATCGGTTCTTGTGGAATCGATCTTGTTCAATTTAGGAATCATGATCTGGGGCAAAGCCACATCCAGACGTTTACTGTCACTCACGACATCAAGATTGACAAGCCCGCTCACATAAAATTTAAATGCGCTCTCACTTGTGCGGTCTTCAGTGTCAAAACCAAGCCTTCGATTCTGAAGACTGTCAAGAATGACGGTTTTACCAATATCTTCTGAAAGCAGGTGCTCGACAAGATGAACCATTTTTGTGCTGTCTGATTTTGAGTCGTCCTCTCTGATCTTTTTCATCACATCTCTGGTTAAATGAACTTTTCCGCTCCTATTCTGGAAATATCGGTTATAGCAGTTTGCATAGTCTTTCTCTTCACATAACAAGAGATTCAGCGACGAGACACCATGCTCGGTTATGGACATGTCGACATAGAAACCCGTCATAGTCTCATCGAGATTAACCTCCATAGACACTTTCTCGATCATCTCTTCCCGTGTCATCTCAGGCAATTCAATCAGTTCGGCATTGTCCATAGCTGTCTTGACATTGCTGTACGCGCCGTTTTTGCCGATCTTGCCATTGAAAACGTATGCTTTACGCCCTCTGAATATCGGTGTGATCTCTCCGGCGACACACGGGAACATATTGAAAAAATAATATTTGTCAAAATCGGGGAAATAGACAAAATATCTGATTGCATCGAGCGATACAACGTCATCAATCGGCTCATATGGCCAAGGAGTAGTCAACCCGAGTTTGAAGTTTTTCAGTCCGACTTTATTCAAGTAGTTACAGAAAGTATTATAGGCGATTTCCTCATTCTTTACTATGCTGAACGTCTGGCAGGCCGAAACGACGGTCCACAGATAGTCGGCCGCCTCCATATCTGTCATCTGGTTTTTCTTCATCAAATCCTTGACCTCTTCGGCTATATCTCCGGTCAAATAGATACTGACCGGATACTTATATCTTTCGGACGTCACGAAGCCGGCTCCGACACCGTTAACCGAGGGACTGACAAAATAAGACCCATGCTTGGTCGGTAGTGCGCTCGAGACGAACACTTCAGGATCAGTAACAAGGTTATAGCCTTTCTTTCCGAATATCTTCGACCGCTGGTTGAAACCGGGGCTGCTCATTCTGATTTTTACCACCGGTGTCTGTACAGAAGGGTCAAAACACACTGCCGGAGAAGCGTCAACGTCTTGTTGCGACAATTCGAGCATGTATGTATTTTCGTCAACATCTTGTTTTTTGAGTTCTCCGGCTCCGTTGAACGGTTTTGAAACGACGGCAAGAGAATTGTCGAAATAAGCCCTGACATTGTGGTTCAGCATAGGATGAGTGTTCCGCAACTGAATATTTGCCGAAAAGACTCCACCACTGCCGATTTTATGAGTGACATGGTCAAAAATATCTATACAGTCACCCGGTTCGAGTGCTTCGATAAATGCTGTTTGGGTATATTCATCCCTCATTGCCAAAAGATCAATCAATGAGTAATTCAGCACTGTTCCGTCCGGCTTAATTATCCTGATTCCGGTTATGTGATCACTTTTGTCATTGTCAATTTCCTCAGACGATTCATAATGAAGTGACGACAGATCGACCGTGTTGAATTTTTCCACACCCTCGCGGCTATTCACCTTAACCCGAGACACATCAAGTTCGGTTATACGCAACTCATTTTTTAAAACATCAAATGAAGTCGGTACGACACCGACAAATGCCCCCAGCAACGAAACAGCGGTAATTGCGGCCTTTTGCCCGCTTATACCCCCTTTGCGGTCAGCATCAATCTGTTTGTAAGAACTGATGATCACCGCAGGATATTTTGAATAGTCTTCGGGTATGGCCACGCTGTCAAACCCGGGTAAATCCATACGCCAGATGCTGTCGGTCAACGCCATGATATTACCGATATACTTATCACCGGTCTTCCCCGTTTTGGCCAACGCGCTGAAACTCACAGAACAACATATTAATGTGAGGGCTAATGTAATGATCGGTCTTATTTTCATAACTGTATTATTGATTTGTTAGACATTCTGCTTTTACCAGCCTCCGGAAGCACCACCTCCTCCTGTGCTGCCACCTCCAAAGCTGCCACCACCGAATCCGCCCCCACCGAATCCTCTTCCACCGCCGATGCCACCGGCAACAACAACAGGTGCCGCAAGTTTGGCTATCGAGTATTTACGGTAAGTTTTGTTCCCGCAGTGTAGACAAGTAGTCGTTTCAACACCTTCCCCGGAACGATAGCGTGTCGGGTGATGAACGGTTTGCCTTGATGTCACTTTGCATGCTTTGGCTCCGCAAACCTGACACACTGTAAACCCACTGTTGCGCCCCGGATATGCAATGACCTCAGTTTTACCGTCAGCCGGACATCTCCACACATCATAATCAACCGAACCGATGCGCTGCTCTGTCTGTTGCTGCGGTGTCAGATAATGTGCCCCTTGCCGTATGTCAAGCCGACGCATCAAACCGTGACAAATCTCACACTCAGGCGGAGTGTTACGTGCCTTGTTTTTCAAATGGCGCGCGATCAGATATGCGATTACTGGAATTCCCAACCCTGCTGCCGTAACAGCCAATGCACCAACTGAAAGATTCCGATAATTGGAATATTGTTTTGCATGAGACAAATTGCGTGACTTGCTTACCGTAATCGAAATGACAAGCAACATCAAGACAAGCAAGACACACCCCCAGATACCTATCGAGGTCATCAGTTCTCCAACCGACATTTCCTCACTTGACCCACTGTCTCCGGAATATCGCGACTTAAGTTCATCAGCGACTTTCTCATCAGAAAGCACGCCACAAATATCTGAGACACCGGCAAGAAGACCTCCGTCGACATCACCTTCGCGAAATAAAGGTGCGATGCGGTCTCTGATTATACGGCCGGCCACAATATCAGGTAATGCGCCTTCAGCACCATATCCGGTTCTGATCACCATTTTACGGGAATCCATGACAATCAAAAGCAATACACCATTATCCCGGTCTTTTTTCCCTATTCCCCACTCTGTGAACAAACGGGTTGCAAATTCATTGATGTCATCATCTCCGATTGATTTCACAACCACCGCAACCGGTTCTGCCGTTGTCTCACGCCATACGGCAGACATCATTGAGTCAGCTGCAGCTTGAGCCCGGGGCGATATTATACCGTCGGGATTGGAAAGAAACCGGGTGCGGTCGGCGACATGGACATTCGGAATATTCTCCACTTCATAGGCACCGGCCGAGACAATCGAAACAACCGCTAAAACGAAATATATTGTAAACCTGATCATGGTGATTAAATCTGTTATACGGCAGGCAGACTCATGCCGTTAAGTTTTCTATATAGATCAAGCGCATAGACATCGGTCATTGCCGAGACATGGTCTATCACCGCCTGGACCTTACCAAACAGAGTCGGTGAATCCACTTCATATTGCTCCGGAACGCGCGACAGTAACAGTCGGGAATAGTTCAACTCGGGATAACGGACTGCATGAATGAATTTTTCCATCAAAAACGAAATAATCTTGTTTCCGGCAAGCTCGATGTCGACCACATCATTCGCACAATAGATTTTTTCCCATGATTTAGCATTACAGCGGGCATAGCCGCAGCGTTCAAGTTCTGGAATATGGTCAAGTAACGAACCGGCAAAACTGCCGTTCAAAATCAATTCCTCATTTTCAATGAAAGTTTGTGCCGCTCTGTCGACAAGAACCCCGATCACGCAACTGCGCAAATATGCTATTTTTTCATTCGGATCATCGACTGTAGCCATGATCCGCTCCATTCTCGCTTTCCGATCGTCGTCAAAATAGCTTAAAAACAATTCCGTGACATCTCGGGTTGTGAGAATCTTGAGTTTATGGGCATCTTCGATATCCATGATTTCATAGCATATATCGTCGGCGGCCTCGACAATGTAGACCAACGGGTGACGGGAAAACTTCACCAAACCTGCATCATTTTCTTCAGAAATCATTCCGAGCCGACCGGCAATCTTTTTGAAATCTTCAGTTTCGGTCGTAAAGAAACCAAATTTGTTTTTGGTCGCGAGACGTGATTCAAAAGGATATTTCACTATGGCCGCCAATGTGGAATAAGTCATGGCGAATCCACCCTTGCGCCTACCCTTGAACTGATGTGTCAGCAACCTGAATGCGTTCGCATTTCCTTCAAACCGCGTCAAATCGGCCCATTGACCATCGGTAAACTGATCTTTAAGCACCGTTCCGGGCCCTTCGGAAAAAAAAGTGGATATAGACTTCTCGCCCGAATGGCCGAACGGAGGATTACCAAGATCATGAGCCAGACATGCAGCACCGACAATCTCTCCAAGATGATCAAGTTTTGATATGACTGATTCTTCGTCATACTTTTTCTTCAGCGCACGTGCGACATCATTGGCGATCGAACGTCCGACACATGAGACCTCAAGGCTATGTGTCAACCTGTTGTGCACAAACACACTGCCCGGCAACGGAAACACCTGTGTTTTATTCTGAAGACGACGGAATGGCGACGAGAAAACAAGACGGTCATAGTCGCGCTGAAAATCACTTCTGATTCCATTTCGCGAATCATGGTAGTCTTCGAGTCCAAACCGTGTATCGTCGATCAACGACGCCCAGTTCATCTTTCTGTCATTCGGTGTCACCAATTTCTGCATAGTTCTGAAACAAGAGATCATTATAGGGGAATCTCGACAAATGAATTTCTTTGGCTCTCTGATAGATTTTCTGCTTCAGTTCGTCGATGTTTATCCCTTTCTTCGCTGATATGAACACGCAGTCATCGCCTAAACGTGACATCCACGAAGACTCAAGTTCATCGAGTGAGATGTTTTCACGTGTTTTCGGAGTGAGATCATCTTCATCTTTAGGAGTATAGGTGAAAGCGTCGATCTTATTGAACACCATTATGACAGGCTTGTCTGATGCGCCAAGCTCCTCGAGCGTTTTATTGACGACTTCAATCTGCTCTTCAAACTGTGGATGACTGATATCAACGACATGGAGCAATATATCGGCATCGCGAACCTCATCAAGCGTCGATTTGAACGATTCGACAAGATGAGTGGGCAATTTTCTGATAAAACCTACAGTGTCTGTCAAAAGAAACGGCAGATTATCGATTATGACTTTTCTCACTGTTGTGTCAAGTGTCGCAAAGAGTTTATTCTCGGCAAACACATCGCTTTTGCTAAGCAGATTCATAAGCGTTGATTTTCCGACATTGGTATAGCCCACGAGAGCCACCCGGGTCAGCTTGCCTCTGTTCTTCCGCTGAATCGATTTTTGCTTGTCAATATTTCTAAGTTCCTCTTTCAAACGCGATATTTTGTCAAGAATAATGCGTCGGTCAGTCTCTATCTGGGTTTCACCCGGTCCCCTCATTCCGATACCTCCCCTTTGACGTTCGAGGTGTGTCCACATTCGGGTCAGTCTCGGCAACAGATATTGATACTGCGCCAGTTCCACCTGGGCCTTTGCATTGGCAGTCTGGGCGCGTTTGGCAAATATATCAAGAATCAAGCTTGTTCGGTCAAGAATCTTGACCTTGAGTTCCCGCTCTATGTTGCTTACCTGCTTCGTCGACAAATCGTCATCAAAGATTACGACCGAGATGTCATTTTCTTCAACAAACAGTCTGATTTCCTCAAGCTTACCTTTCCCCACGTAAGTTCTCGGGTTGGGATATTCGGTGCGTTGAAGAAACTTTTTGACGGTCACAGCACCTGCCGTATCGGCAAGAAAAGCAAGCTCATCGAGATATTCGTTGGCTTTTATCTCATTCTGACGCGGAGTTATCAAACCGACCAGCGCGGCTTTTTCACTTTCAGCTGTACTTATTTTTATATCTTCTTTCATCGTTTGAATTATCTTTTTATCGTATCTTGCAAAGATAACGAAATTAAGAAGTATAAACAAGGAGATGAATCATTTTGTTGACGCATCTCCTTGTAGATTATTTTATTATAATTGTGCTTATTCAATCGATTCCTTATCGTAGCCTGAGACGGCACGCCAAGCAAGCACAGCCAGCACCGCACCTACAACCGGGCCCACAACCATGATCCAGAAATCGCCCCACGCTTCGGGTGAGAATAATGCCGGACCGAAACTGCGCGCCGGGTTGACAGAACAGTTATCAACCGGAATACCAACGATATTCACCAGTCCGAGCGCAATGCCGATTGCAAGACCTGCAAATTTCCCAAATCCTTTCTTTGAATCTGTTGCTCCGAGAACAACCATGACGAAAAAGAATGTCAGGAGTACCTCCGCCATCAACGCCATAGGGCTTGTCGCTCCGGCCTGCAGCACATTGGTTGCAAGATCGTTGTTGCCTGTTATGCCTCCGAACTCAAAACCGGGAGCCATACCGGTAAACCAATAGAGAAACCCTGCACCCACTGCGGCACCTATAAGCTGTGACACCACATAGCCGACAAATTCGCCAAACGACATACGGCCACTGAGCCATACGCCGAGCGAGACTGCCGGATTGACGTGACAACCCGAAATGTTACCGATGCAGTAACACAGACAAATTAACACAAGACCGAAACAAAGTCCGATTCCGAGTACACCGATTTTCGGTCCTGCAAGAACGGCGCTGCCGCATGCCAGCAATACGAGAAACATTGTTCCTATTGCTTCTGCCAGATACTTTTTCATTGATAATTCAATTTAAAATTTTAAAATAAAACAATCATAAACTAAATTTGGTTTATGAAAAACGGTTTCCGATTGAATTACCGGAAACCGTTTAATTATCTGTCAGTTAAATTTCAGTTCAAATTACATGATGCCACGCTCGCGTAGACGCTGCTGCCATTTCCAAGCCGAACGCATCGTGTCGTCAATCGGAGTTTCAGCTTTCCAGCCAAGCACTTCATTGGCACGTTTGGGATTTGCCCATACTTTCTCAATATCTCCGGGACGACGTCCGACAATCTTGTGGGGAACTTTCACGCCGGTTGCACGTTCAAAAGAAGCGATCAACTCAAGAACCGACAGACCCACACCTGTGCCAAGGTTGAAAATCTCTACCGGAGTCTCACATTTGTCGTTGAGCATGCGTTCAACGGCAATAACGTGTGCTTTGGCAAGATCCACGACATTGATGAAGTCACGAATGCAAGATCCGTCGGGAGTGTCATAGTCGTTGCCGAAAACGCTAAGTTCCTTTCTGATTCCGATAGCAGTCTGGGTCAGATAGGGAATGAGGTTCTGGGGCACACCATTGGGGAGTTCTCCGATCTCTGCCGACGGGTGTGCGCCGACAGGATTGAAATAGCGAAGCAGAACGCTCTTGAACGGTGCGCCGGCATTGATCACGTCAGTGATTATTTCCTCACTGATCTGCTTGGTGTTACCATAGGGCGAAGTGGCCTTTTTGATAGGAGCCTCCTCAGTCACGGGATTGACATCAGGTTCGCCATAGACAGTACATGACGATGAGAACACGATACCCTTGACTCCGAAACGCGGCATCAGATCAAGCAGATTCATTAGCGTGTTAAGGTTATTGCGGTAATAAAGTATCGGTTTTTGCATCGATTCACCGACAGCCTTTGATGCGGCGAAATTAATGATACCCTTGATGTCGGGATAGGTCTCAAACAATTTTGTCAATGCGGCGAGATCTGTGCAATCAGCCTCGACAAAATCAGGGGTCACGCCCGTAATGGCATGAATGCCTTTGAGCACATCTCGGTTACTGTTTGAAAGATTGTCGATTATGACAACCTCATAACCAGCATTGATAAGTTCGACGACCGTGTGTGAACCGATGTAACCGGTACCACCCGTAACAAGAATTCTTTCTTTTTTCATAACGGTATATTTGGTATAGAAGGATAACGTGATTATTATTCTGGTGCAAATTTACTGATTTTTTCGCAAGAACTGCACGCTGATTTATGTCTTTTACTAATCCAAATCAATCACTTGACCAATTTTTGGATTCTCGATCTTGCATGTCATGCACTCTGATGCAAGTTTCTCTACATTCTCGACCGGTTCATGCCAACTGTGCCGGGCAAGAGCATAGCGGCTATGGTGAACGGTGATTACCTTGCGCGGACTGAGATCTTCTACCACGCGGTGTATCTCTGATGGCATTGTGTGAATGTGACACCAATTTTCATCATATTGCCCGTTCTCAATTATAGCCAGGTCAATTTCAGGACATTGCGCAGCTATTTCAGCGAAATGCTTTCCATAACCGCCATCACCGCTTAAATAGACAGTATGCTCAGGTGTCTGAATAACAAATGATGCCCATAAAGTCTGATTCCGGCTGAACAGACGTCCGGAGAAATGACGGGCTGGAGCACAGGTCACCATGATGTCATTTTTAAGCTTGGACGAACCCCACCAATCAAGCTCGATCAGCTGATCAGAATCAAACCCCCAACGTTCAAAATGCTCACCCACTCCAAGCGGACATATTATCGAGATTATGCGATGTTTCATTCTCATTATGGTCTGATAGTCGAGATGATCCCAATGGTCATGGGTGATTATCAAATAATCGATCACAGGAATATCGTCTGGACCATATTCCACATCACACGCGAAAGGTTTGTTCATGAACCCGAGGGGTGCAGCTGAAACCAAGACAGGGTCGACAAGAAACGTTCGGCGGCCGAGAATCATGAAGCAGGTTGAATGCCCGAGCCATACAACCTGGTCTTTAGAAAGATCAAGAGCTCTCAGATCGGTTTTTACGGCCTCAACCGGAGTTTCCGGACGCCGGTCTTCATTGTTTGAACAGAAAGCCTTCATCAGAGTCAAAACCGGCAGACCTTTAGCCGTAATCATTTTTGTCGGCTGCAGATTATGAAATCGTCCGCCACTGTAGTTGGGCGAATGAATTATTCTTGCCAGGCGGCGTCCACCCGGCTTCCGGCCAAACCTTGGGGTCTGGAGGAAAACCACCACACAAACAACTGCCACAACAATCACCGCGGCAATCCAAAACCAGACATTATCAAAAGGGTAATTATACATTTGACTCAATTTTCTGCAAATTTAAACATTTAAGTCGCTTTTTCATCTATTCCACCTGCCAGAATCAACCTTCTACATAAAATTTCGACTCCGGAGAGGTCTAAATTCATTTATTCTGCGTAATTTTGCACATCATGGAAAGTCAGTCGAAATCAGTTTACCTTCGTGGGGCCGAGAACGGAATCGTGCTCGGACTGTATTTCTGTGTCATGTTCATAGCTATGGTTGCCGGCGAAAAGTTCGTGTTGCCCGGACTTCTTTCTTCTGTCATGATGCTTTGTGTTCCGTTTCTGATCTATCTTTTTCTGCGCAAAACATATATTGAGGAGAAAGGATATACAATATACGCCGCCCTCTGGATGCAGGGCATAGTCTCATTTGCCGGCGCAGGTATCATACTCGCCGTTTTGGTCTATGCCTATCTGAAATGGGGTGACCCCGAATTCATTCCCAGACAAGTCGCACTTCTGATTGACGTGTACGGAAACAATAACGCTCCCGAGAGCCAAAAGTTGGTTAAGATATTACGTGAAATGCAGCACCGCAACTACTATCCCTCTCCACGTAGCATAATAAGCCAGCTGATCATGCTGTCAATCTTCACCGGTTCGATTCTCTCCATGATTGTCGCTCTGATAGTCAGAACCAGAAAACTTAGCCGGAAACAAATTGAAAACAAACACTGAATGGACCGAACAATGGATATATCAGTCATAATACCGCTATTCAACGAAGCCGAATCGCTGCCCGAGCTTGAAGCTTGGATCAGACGCGTGATGGAACATAATAATTTCACCTACGAGATACTTTTCATCAACGACGGATCTACCGACAACTCATGGGAAGTGATAAAATCATTACGCGACAACAACAAAGCCGTCAAAGGTGTATGTTTCAGGAGAAACTATGGTAAATCGCCCGCTTTGAACACCGGATTCAGACACGCCAGAGGAAACGTCGTGATTACGATGGACGCAGACCTTCAGGATAGCCCCGATGAAATTCCGGAACTTTACCGCATGATTACAGAAGAAGGCTATGACCTTGTCTCAGGCTGGAAACAAAAACGATATGATCCGCTTTCAAAAACCATTCCGACCAAATTGTTCAACGCGACAGCACGCCGAGTGAGCGGAATTCATAACCTCCACGACTTCAACTGCGGACTTAAGGCTTACAGACATAAGGTTATCGAACGTATAGAAGTGTATGGCGACATGCACCGTTACATACCATTTCTTGCAAAGAACGCAGGGTTCACGCGCATTGGTGAAAAAGTCGTGCATCATCAGGCACGAAAATATGGCACGACCAAATTCGGGCTTGACCGTTTCGTAAACGGATATCTTGATCTTGCAACCCTCTGGTTCACGAATAAATTCGGAATCAAACCGATGCATTTCTTCGGTTTGCTTGGAAGCCTGATGTTCTTCATCGGTCTGATCGCCGTTGTTGCCGTCGGTGTAACCAAGCTCTATGACATGCATAATGGAAATCCCTACCGGCTGGTTACTGATTCGCCATACTTTTTTATCGCATTGGTAACAATGGTTCTCGGCACACAATTATTTCTTACCGGCTTTCTCGGCGAACTGATCGTAAGAAACTCGCCACGCCGCAACGACTATGAAATTGAAGAAGAACTGGGAGAATAACAATGAAAAAACTGCTGATTGCCATAGCCTCATTCATTGCCTTCACGGCATGTAACACAACCGGTTGCCTTGATAACCGGTCAAGCATTCCGATTATCCAATTCTATTCTTCCAATGAAGATGTCGCCATATCGGTCGATTCAATAGCCATTGGAGGCGTCGGTGCTCCAGGAGATTCGCTGATTGTCTCACCGACCACAGGCACAAAAGAAGTATACCTGCCATTGAGGTCATTTGAAAACTCGACATCATTTTTCATTGCCTATTGTTGGAAAGGCATGAACGACACATTTAACGATACGATCACATTTGACTATCAGTCATTGCCTTACTTCGCATCGGAAGAATGTGGCGCGATGTATCGCTACACAATTAACAAAGTCAGTTACACGACCCATTTGATTGATTCGGTTGTCATGCTTGACACACTGATCACCAACAGTCTTATTCCGACTGTCAGAATCTATTATCAAACACAAACAACCGGCGAGCAATGAAACATTCACTCATTCTGATTCTGGCCATTATCGCCTTTCATGCTGCGTACGGACAGCGTAGAGTCAGTCCGGTAAAGACACCTGCAACAGTCACCCAATCGCGAAACGAGTCCAAGCGCGACTCACTCGACCGGTCGAGACTCATAGAGATGCACGATGCAAACGGTAATGTCATTCTTGTTGACACGGTAACCGGCAAAGAGGTTGTAGACTCAACTGCAATGCCCACGCTTCCGAAAATGATATATCCACTGCTACACTCTGCCAGCGTGAGTGTTGACCTATGGTCTCCTTTGATGAGATTATTCAATACAAAATATGGTCTGATAAGTTTTGCAGGACAAGTCAGTCTGCACAACCGCTACATACCGACTTTTGAGATCGGCCTCGGCAAAGCCGACTATACTCCCGAAGACAACAACTACACCTACAAATCGCCGATGAGCATATATTTCAAGTTAGGTGCCGACTATAATTTTCTTTACAATTCAAATCCCGACTACTTCTTCTATGCCGGATTCAGGTATGGTTTCACGCCATTCAGCTACCGTCTGACCGACGTGACGATAAACGACAACTACTGGGGAACGCAACACACCGTAGACATGCCGTCTCAAAAGTCGACAGCCGGTTATCTTGAGTTGCTTATCGGTCTGAGAGTAAAGTTATTCAAAAGCTGGTCAATGGGTTGGTCGGTCAGATATCACACAATTATGCATCAATCAAAGAACACCGGTGGAGACCCATGGTATATTCCCGGTTTCGGCACAAAAGGCTCCGCACTCTCGGCCTCATTCTCACTATATTACACTTTGCCTCTTGACAAAAAGAAACCTGAAGTGTTGCCGGGGTCTGAAGCCGCAGATAACGCAGTCAACACACCCTCAACCCAATAAACCATGATCAAACGGATTATCATAATCGGAGCATCATCTGGAATAGGCCTACATTCGGCCAGACTATTTGCCGGAATGGGGTGGCGCGTCGGAGTGGCAGCCCGCGATACCCGTCAGCTAATAGCTTTGAAAAATCAATATCGCGACAAGATTGAATATGAGCGTATCGACATAACGACCGATGAATGTCCTGAATTGATAATCAAACTGATTGAAAAGCTCGGCGGTCTTGATGTCATGTTTCTGTCGGCCGGAATCGGTTGGGCAAACCCAATGCTCAATCTGCAGAAAGATCTCGATACGGCAGCAACAAATGTAGCCGGATTCATGAGGGTAGTTGACACGGCCTACCACTATTTCCGTGACAACAAAATCAGCGGACAGATTGCTGCGGTCACATCAGTAGCCGGAACAAAAGGCCTTGGCATATCGGCCTCGTACAGTGCCACAAAACGTTTCGGAAGCACTTATCTTGAAGCTATCGGACAGTTGGCATCGATAGACAGGGTGAAGCTGTATGTCACTGACATCAGACCCGGATTTGTCAGGACGCCACTCCTTGACAGTGAAAAAAGCTATCCCATGCTGATGACTCTCGACCATGCGGCACCACTCATTGTAAATGCAATCGTCAAGCGCAAACGTGTAGCCGTAATTGATTGGAAATGGGCATTTTTGGTCAAACTCTGGAACTTGATTCCGGGCTGTCTATGGAGAAAAATGAAAATCAAACTTTAACCTAAAATAATTAGACAATGATTCTGAAAAAAAACATTCCGGTCGGACTATGCAGCGACCATGCAGGTTTTGAACTTAAAAGTATCATTGATGGATATCTGCTCTCGCAAGGCATCGAATCGAAAGACTTCGGAACTTATTCTGCAGACAGCTGCGATTATCCCGATTATGCACACCCCTGTGCGCTTGCCGTCGAAAACGGTGAGGTATTTCCGGCTATAGCAATTTGTGGAACCGGCAACGGAATCGGCATGACCTTAAACAAACATCAGGGCATCAGAGCCGCCTTGTGTTGGAACACAGAAATAGCTTCTCTGGCACGCCGCCACAATGATGCAAATGTTCTGGTGCTACCGGCCCGTTTCATCGCTCCGGAAGTCGCTTTGCAAATTGTCGACGTGTTTCTTTCAACTGAATTTGAAGGTGGGCGCCATCAGAAAAGAATTGACAAGATTCCGACGCATTAATGCATCACGACTTGCTCGTTACCGCCGCTCTCTGAAAGTTCTTCTTTGAGGGCGGCTTTCATGTTTTTAATATCCCGGTCAATCGACCGGTCGATTCTCAATCCAATAATAAGACCGACGACTCCACCCATCCACCCGCCGACAAACATTCCGTAATCGGCTTTGTAAAATGTCCATAGCAAAACGCACATCATCGGAATCATAAGAATATAACCGATTATCTTAAGACGCGACCTCAGAATTCTCAATTTGATTGTTTGTTCAACCATTTCGGCGACCGGCATCGTGTAAATGTCGATTCGCCTCAAGCGTGACATGAAATAGAGATTCAACGATTTCAAAACTATGAAATATATAACCAGTGATCCTGACAGTTCACGGCTGAATATCAAATTATCGATAAACAAGATCGATGTAAACACAATCATACATAATGATACGGCAACAAGGATCTTATATTGATTCATTATACGACATTTAAACGGCAAAGCCTTGCTACGGCTCAACCGCTCTGTCAGAACCTTGTTCAGAGTCTCGACTCGGTCAAGTTCCCGTTTCATTTCGTGCCACGATTGTTTTAGTTCGTCTAATTCCATGGTCTGACTCCTTTTATTCTTCAGAGGCTTCTTTGGCCAATTGTTTTTTTATACGGTGTATCCTCGACGCGATATTGTTTCGGCTGAGGCCTGTTATATCGGCAATTTCCTCATAGCTTTTCTCATCGAGCCACAGAAGGATAATCGCCCTGTCGAGTTTCTTCAATCGACTTATCATCTCATACATTTCTTTGACATCGGCATTGCGTGTCGACACCTCCTCGGCAAATTCATATAGAGAATCTATTGATTGTGTATGGTCATGGCGGTGATTTTGTCTGAAATAAGAGATACATGAATTTAAAGTCACCCTGTAGATCCATGTCGATATGTTGGAGTCTCCTCTGAATCGTCCGATGCCTTGCCACAAGTTGAGAAGGGTCTCCTGATACATGTCGCTGAACGTTTCCTTATCAGACGAATACATGTAACATACCCGCGAAATCAATCCGCGGTTACGCTCGATAAGCGATAGAAACTCTTTCTCCTTGTCTGTATTTTCCATTGAAGAAACTGTTACAAATCATTTAGACGCATGTTTTGTCGATTAGTTACATCACGGAATAGAAATAATTGATTATTTTTGTAAAAAAAATGACTGAAACAATATATTGACAATTGTTGTATGGTATCTTCAGAACAGTTCAGGCAAAATCTCAGAGAGGCCGAGATGATGACACGATCGGGCATTACAGAAGACTCACTTCCTCTGTCGGGAGAGTTATTGGCAAAAGCATCATACCACCTTGACCAAATTGATTCAACTGAAAATGGAGAGCTGTTTGCCGAGGCTGCAGTCGTTCATGTAAATGCGCTTATAGCCTCTGATGAACATTGTGCGGCTGTGTCAACCGCTATTTGTTCTCTGCTGAGACTATCGATGTTAAAAGATGATACCACCGATCTCGGGCTTGCCTCCATGATGTTGCTGAATCTTTCAGCGAGTTCACTTGTCACCCACATGAGAGAACATGAGACAACGCCGTCTGACGACGTGATCGAGCACTACACCACCGTGTTGCGCTATCTGACATCGATGTTGTTCCACTATTACACCCGGTTAAACAATAGTTGTCCTCAATCCGTTCTTCTAAAACCTGTCTACAAGACACTTCGGCATCTCATTGACGAAGGTGTGCCTGTTGATCAAAATGAAATCGGGGTCAACAACAAAAGTGTCAACCCCGATAGTCCGTTACCGATATATTCCGACGCGATAGGACGCTTGCGTGCCGTCGGTTTTCAATTTTAGAAATAGTAGCTTGCTGTGACAGTCCAACAACGGTTCTTACCCGAATAGAGCGCATCGTCACCTGAAACCGATTTCGTCAAGCCGAATCCATAGTTGGCGGCAATCTGAAGATGACTCAGAAGTTCTACACCGGCACCAACAGTCCATGAAGCGTCAAATTTCTTATTTCTCAACGCATTGTCGACATTACGTCCGGAGATAAGAAACGAAAAGTCTGGTCCCGTCGTTAAAAATGGAGTGACGATTTTACCGATGACCGGTACACCTATTTTCCATTTCAAATTTAACGGAATGTCGATATAATCGCGGTGGTCTGTCATAGTTTTTCCTGCATTACCTCCATATGTGGTCTCTTCATCAATCGTGATTGTGCGACGTGCATAAAGCACCGAAGCGTCAAATCCGAGATTAATGACCGGGACCGTGAATTCTGCGGTAACACCGCCGGTGAATCCCGTTCTGTTATCGGAAGACGCAATTTCTTTATTCAAATGCAATTTGTTAACTGACATACCGGCACGGAGACCAAACCTGAACTGGGCAGAAGTTGGAAGCGCGACTGCAATCAATAATGCGGCAAGAGCAAAAATTCGACTTAATTTCTTCATTGTTGAAACGTTTTTGTGTGTGGGTTATTTGATTATTTATCGTTTTTTAAACAATTTTTGATTCAGACTTGTTCGATTTTCTATTGAATATGAAATCGAGTACTTCCCGCTGAACCACCGAATTCAGGCAATAGTTTACCAACAGATAAGATGACAGTGCCACCGCACCTTCGATACAGCAGATGATCCACGGGTTTTCCATAAACCGTCCGAGTTGCCATGTCAAAACGACTATGGCAGTCGTAATCGCCAAATAGGGAAGCGGTTGCAAAAGATAATCGACACGTCGGTGTCCAGTCAAAGGTGCAGTTAACCACACCCCGACAATCCATGTGGCCATCGAAGCGGCAAGCTGTCCATAAAGCATTATCCTTATTCCATAGACCGGATCGTCTTCTGTCGAAAGCGCCATGAAAGGAAACGAGGCGAAAAGGGCTGCCAACGCAACGACATCACGTACAATTTCCATTACAACGATAAGTCGTGATCGACCAAGCGCGAGCAGATAGTTGGTGTATAGACCGACAGCGACCGTAAAAAAACCTCTGATGAGCAATATTTGAAACAACACGATAGCAGCGTCCCATTTCGAACCGAAAAGGGCATTGAAAATCGGAGCCGCCAGCATGATCAGGAATCCGATTGCCGGAAACATGACGTATGAAGAAAAGCGGTTCATCTTAGTCACCGCCCTTGCGAATCTCTCACTGTCGTCTTGAACAGCCGACAATGTAGGCAGAAATGATGAGGAAAATGCTTGCGAGATCGATGTGATGCCCATTTTGCTCCATTTATCAGCCTGAGTGTAGTACCCGAGTGAAAATAATCCGACACGGTTTCCAATGAAAAAAGAGTAGATGTTTTGAAAAACCGTATTCAAAAAAGAAGAAAACATCACACCTGTTCCGACCGACATGAATGATTTCAGCGATCTCCACGAAAATTTCATCGACGGAAACCAACCATTGGTCAACCACAGGGCCAGACACTTCACCAAACTCGAAACTATAGTCTGCCAGACAATAGCCCAGGCACCGTATCCCGTAACGGCAAGCCAGATACCGACGACAGCCCCTGCAAACAGACCTGCGGCATTGGTGACAGCTACCGGAGCTACATTCATCTGTTTCATCAGGCGGTTTATCTGGACAATTGCGGTCGCATTAATGATGAACGACAAGAACATCACACGCGACAAAGCAATCAACCGCTCATCATTCTGAAACCACCCGGCAATCAATGGAGCGCAAAAAAACAATACACAATAAATCGCGACTGCCATTGCGATATTAAACCACAAGACTGTAGAATAATCGAGTTGGGAGGGATTCTTACGTTGAATCAATGCAGAATAGAATCCGCTGTCAACAAAAAGCGATGCAAATGCCTGAAAAATCAAAATAACACCGACCAGACCGAAATCATCTTGTGAAAGTTCACGTGCGAGCACAATTCCGGTGACGGCGTAAAGCACCTGGGTCATCACACGGTCTATGACATTCCATTTCAAAGACCGTGCTGTCAGTTTCTTTATGTCTGCTTCGTCGTTCATTCAGCCTTCATGGCCTCGACTTTTATGTTTGCTGCTTTGTCTTCAATCATTTCGGGAGTTCCGCGATACAAGACCTTTCCCGAGCCACCACCTTTGACCATAAGGTCTTTCTTGGGCCAGCATCCTATCTCTCCCGTACCTATCAACTTACATTTTACGATTTCAGACTCAAGGTTGTCGGCCTGTATGGTTCCGGTGCTCAAACTTGTCAGGTTTGCAACGACACATTTGCCGTTGGCCACAATCGAGCCGTTACCTGTCGTTATCGACGCTGAAAAGTCATTGACATTGATGCCTGAAGCGACAATACGTCCGCTACCCATGAGACGCAGTTTAAGTTCAGGTCCGGGAGCCACACTGACGATCTTAAGGAGCGAATCGGCTCTGTTTTCAGCCAAAGTCAGGAAATTTGAATAGACCGTTACAGTCGGAACATTTCCGTATTTCACCCCTTTTGTCGTGAAGGCGACAGTCAGTTTCTTTTTGTTGTTTGAAAAAGATATGACCGAGGCCAACTCAGGGGTCGCATAAAACATGGCCTTACCGGCTGAATCGGGATTGCATACATAATTTACATTGATACCGGAAGAGACTTTCAATTGGATAAAATCGTCAATATCGACGACATAACGGCTTTCGGGTGCCGCTGCAAGAACTCCAAGCGCAGTCAATGACGCTGCAATTGCAAATAAAATGTGACGTATCATAGATGTTTCTGTTATTGGTTAGCTGATTGAAGGAATGATGTCATTCTCTATGTGATCGAGAATTGACATCAGTTCATCGTTGGTTGACGCACGCAACATTGCTATTCTTGTTTCCCTGAAATTTGGAATTCCCTTGAACAGCGGCGATGCAGCGAGATGACGCCTGATGTGAAGTATTCCGCGATATTCATCAATGCGGTCAATGCTTTCCGCTATCTGACGCCTCAGAATTGCAAACTTGCGGTCAATCGGCAAAGTGTCGCATTTCTTACCTGTCGCCATGTATTGCTTCATGTCATGGAATATCCAGGGGGCACCGATTGATGCACGACCGACCATTACGCCGTCCACGCCCGATTTCTCAAACGCCTCGACAAGACGTTCGGGTGTCGTTATGTCACCGTTACCTATAACCGGAATTTTCAACCGTTGGTTGGCTTTGACCTTTGCGATCATTTCCCAATCTGCTTCGCCGGTATACATTTGTGAACGTGTACGTCCGTGAACCGTTATCGCCTTGATTCCGCAGTCTTGCAATCGCTCGGCGAGATCCACGATGATTTTATTCTCACAATCCCAGCCAAGCCTGGTTTTGACAGTCACCGGCAATTTGACGGCATCGACTACCGCCCGTGTAATCTCGAGCATTTTCGGGACATCACGCAACAAACCGGCTCCGGCTCCTTTACCGGCAACTTTCTTCACAGGGCAACCGAAATTGATATCAAGAATGTCGGGGTTAGCCTCCTCAACGATTTTCGCAGCCTCGACCATTGGCCCGACCTCACGTCCATAAATCTGGATAGCCGTAGGTCGCTCCTTTTCATTAATGTGCAGTTTGCGGGTCGTCGCTGCAATATTCCTGATCAAGGCATCGGCAGAGACAAACTCGGTATAGACCATATCTGCACCCAATTCTTTGCAAATCAAGCGAAATGAATGGTCTGTGACATCTTCCATCGGTGCAAGCATCACCGGACGGTATCCCAAGTCGATTGAACCGATTTTCATAAATAATTCTTCTTTGCCACGAAATTAGTCAAATTTGTCGACTCTACAAAATTATCTGACCAACGCATCGATGATATAAGGCATCAGCGAAATGTCAATACCTGCTGCCTCAAGAGTCTTGCAATCTTTCTCTATACGTCCTATCACCGCGTCAGATCCACCTGACTGATTCTCAATTGCCAGATTGTAGTAATTGATGGCTTCACGAAAGTCTTTACGTGCAACCGACACATGCCCCATGTTGATATAATCTCCTGACGTCGGATTGTCAGACACCAGTTTTCGGTAGCATTTAGCCGCATTTTTCAAATCACGCACATTGAGCCGGCACCAACCAAGAGCTCTGAGCGCGCGTTTATTGTCAGGGTCAAGATAAACTACCTTTGTCAACACAGGAATCGCATCGTCAAACCTGTGCAACTCAATATAAGCGATCGCCATGTCAATCAAAACCGTGACATTGTCGGCTTGCTCTGAGAGAATGCGATTGAAATAATCAAGTGCCTCGGAATAACGGCCCATGATTACAAGACATGAAGCGATTCTTTTCAATGTCCAGAGACTGCGCGCATCCAGTAGCTCGGCACGCTGATAATAGTCGAGGGCACCCTCGATGTCACCGCTCCGTTGAAGACAATAGCCTGTTTTCTGGTATAGCTGTGAGGTAGGCGGCATATTCTGCTCTATGGCACGGAACATGCCCAGTGCCTCACCATAGTATTTGTGTGAGAAATAAAACTCAGCCACGGTCAACGCAGTCTCTCCGTCTTCAAACCATGTTGACAGAGCCGGAACGGAAAAGATGTTGAACCGTTGAGTGAATGGATCTGAAAATTCCTGCCGTCGGCTGAATAGTTTGAAGAAACGATACAAATCCTGAACATATTTATTGATTCTGTTACGACGGTCTGATGCCGCTGAATTAAGTGCTGCGTTCCGCAGTTCGGCACTATTTATATTGTAACCGTCAAGCTGTGACATCATCATGTTTTGCTGTGCCTTAGGCACACTTGCCACACTTAGAAAAAATGAGTATTTGTCACTATCGCACAAAAAAGGAGATGCCGACAGAATATCAGCAATGGCAGCTGTCGATTCTTCCGCCTTGTCGGCGACAGCCGAATGTCCCGTGTGAAATGGCAAGAACCAATTCGCGATCTCATTGAAGAAACTGAATGTCTTCAAGTGCGCGAATGTACCCATGAACACATCTCCCCCCTCCTCTTGTATCTCAGACAGTTCACGCATGCGATCAGTGATTCCGCTTTTGTCAAGCAGGTCCATCCATTCAGGATTTTCTTCAATCTCGGTGATGTCGGTGAGTTGTGAGATGTCAAGTTGGTGTTTTGATATGTCGGGACGAAGCTTCATCAGTTCCGGTATCAGTTCATCGGTCATCTTTCGGTTTATGCGCTCAGTGTCGCGAGTTTTGACAAGTTCGATATAAACCATGCGCAAATCAGACTTCCAGGTCGGTTTTGCCGCAGCCAAGTCAAGACGACCTCTGACTGCTTCTCCCGGAATGCGGTTGCTGTGTGTCAACATGGTGAGAACCGCAGCCGTGAGAGCCACTGCGGGAAGTGGCGAGGCGGCATCGCCAGCTGTGTTATTATATACGTCAAGCAACAGGCTGAGACGTGATTCATCATAAAACTCCAGAAGCCCCATTAGCAATGACGACATGACCAGCTGTTTTACATGGGCTGGAACGGCATCTGATTTCAATAACCGCTCAACGGCATCATAGTTGTCTCCCACAAGAGGAAACGTAACCCACAGCCGGTTAAAAAGCCGGCGTTCAAGCACCTCGGTCTCAGTAACACTGTGTTTCGCATCGTCACCGTCTTCATTCGATATCAAATTAAACAAAGATGTCTCGTCAGTCAGTTTCATATAACGCTTCACCAAAGCTGCCACGTTGTCATCGGGACGCATGGCCTCAAACCTGACCATGCTGAAATATAGTGTCGGAGTATCAGGCGTCAGATGACGGCGCGTCAAGCTGTCAAGCAACATGTAGCTACGGTTCACAAAACCGTTGTAGAGGGCTTCCCGATTTGGGTCGTCGACTCCGTCGATAACATACCGAAGCATGAGACGATAGTCGTCCTGAAGCTTATTTATTCTCTCAACAATCGCTTTTGATTTCAGTTTTTCTGCAAGTTTACACATAAGGCCAAGGGCCTGTGTCAGTTTTCTATTTTTCAGAAAAGCCTCGATTTCGCGTCGTTGTGCTTTAAATTCATCTGTCATAAAATCGGATAGAAATTCGTTAATGAATCTCTAACAACATTGACTTGCAAAAATCTTGCCAAAAAGACTGAAAAAAAATGAAATCAACCTTTTGATGCCTTAAAGTAGAGTGTGATTGCAATAATAAGATAAATGAAATTTGGAATCCACATAGCTACCATTGGAGATGTGTAGCCTGAAACGGCAAAAGTCGATGTGACAGTCATGAAAAGAATGTAGCTGAAACTCAAGACAAGGCCGATTCCGATATTCACTCCCATTCCACCTTTTACTTTCTTCGATGACAGAGACATGCCTATGATCGTGAGAATGAATGCCGCCGCTGTCATTGCATATCGGCGGTGGTTCTCTATTTCAAACGACTTTATATTTGCTACTCCACGTTCTTTCTGACGCGATATATATTCCTGTAATTGCGGAGTTGTCAAGGTCTCATGGTCATTCTTTGAAATAAGGAAATCGCGCGGCTCGATCGGTATGATCGTATCAAGCACCGCTCCCCGCGTGATATATTCCCGTGTGCCACGAAACTCCCTGATCATGTAGTCTCGAACCTGCCACATGTGTAAGGTGTCATATTTTATCGTCTGTGCAGTCAGTCTTGAAACGAGCTTCTTGTCTTCAAAAGATTCGAGAGAGAATCTGTAACCTGTCTTACTCGAATTTTCAAATCGGTTCATGTATGCAATCTCACCCGGAGCAACCTGCAACATGATGTTGGCACCATAGTCGACACGTTTGTTTTTAACATAAGTGTTGGTGTAGTTTATTCGTTTGACATTTGCAGGCGGAATCACATATGCACTCAAGACATAGGTGGCGGCCGCGATGATGCAGGCTGAGATTAGATAAGGCCGCATGAAACGCCGATAACTCACACCCGATGACAAAATCGCGATTATCTCGCTGTTATCAGCCATTTTGCTTGTGAAGAAAATCACAGCGATAAACGTGAACAACGGCGAGAACTGATTGGCGAAATATGGAAGAAAATTAAGAAAATAATCGAAAATAGTAGCACCGAGCGGTGCCTTAAGAAACGAATCAAGCTTCTCGTTCACATCAAACATAATCGTGATCGCAAGAATGAGCATAATCGCGAACAGATAAGTTCCGAGAAACTTTCTGATGATGTATATGTCAAGTATTTTAAGCGGTTTTCGCATCGTGCCGTCTATTATAATCTTGTTGTCACCCTCTTCAACATATCTTCTTTCCACGAATGGAAATCACCGGCGATGATGTGGCGTCTGGCCTCACCGACAAGCCAAAGATAGAAGGCGAGATTGTGGATTGAGGCTATTTGCATCGCCAACAACTCCTGGCTGATAAACAGATGGCGCAGATATGCCCTTGAATAAACCCGGTCGACATAGCTCGGGCCGTCTTCTTGAATGGGGCGGAAATCATCGGCCCATTTCTTGTTGCGCATATTCATTATACCCTCAGAAGTGAATAACATGCCGTTGCGTCCGTTTCGGGTCGGCATCACACAGTCCATCATGTCAACGCCACGGTCAATAGCCTCAAGAATGTTCGCCGGAGTTCCTACTCCCATCAGATAACGAGGCCGGTCGGCCGGCAATATGTCATTCACCACTTCGATCATCTCATACATCACTTCGGCAGGTTCACCGACTGCCAGACCGCCTATCGCATTTCCTTCAGCTCCGAGAGATGCGACCTTGCGGGCAGACTCACGACGCATGTCTGCATATGTGCAACCCTGGACAATCGGGAAAAACGCCTGGTCATAGCCGTAGAGTCCCTCTGTTTCCTTATAATGCTTCCACCCTCGGTCTAACCACCTGTGGGTCAGATCAAGCGACTTGCGTGCATATGTGCGATCAGCCGTGCCCGGTGTGCATTCATCAAGAGCCATCATGATGTCGGCGCCGATGATGCGCTGGATGTCGACTGTTCCTTCCGGGGTGAAAACATGTTTCGATCCGTCGATATGGCTACGGAAATGCGCACCATCTTCTTTAAGTTTGCGGTTAGCCGAAAGAGAAAACACCTGAAATCCTCCGCTGTCGGTCAATATCGGACGTTCCCAACCGTTGAATTTGTGAAGACCGCCTGCTTGAAGGAGTATTTCAGTTCCGGGTCTCAGGTAAAGATGATAAGTGTTGCCCAGAATTATCTGGGCCTTTATGTCGTCGCGAAGTTCATGCATATGGACTCCTTTAACCGATCCCAATGTGCCAACAGGCATAAAAATCGGTGTCTCAATTGTTCCGTGGGCCGTTGTGATCAATCCGGCACGTGCACTACTCGCTTTGTCTGTTGCTTGGAGTTCAAATTTCATGACCACAAAATTACTCAATTTGCTCTTTTCTGCAAAATCTAGAGACAATTAACCGATTTATCTGAACCCATTCGTTAAACCGTGGCTATTTCAGATCAATGCAACGAAATGTCATGGTTCTGACGTCGACAGTCAGAATGGCATCAACGAGAGGAGTGCCGATTGACGTGATCACTTTAATCACTTCAGATGCCTGGACCGAACCGATTATACCAGGCAGAGGACCGAATACACCAAAAGCGGAGCATGGGGTCTGATCACTGTCCGGAACCGGATCGGGAAACACTTCGCGATAGGAAATGTGTCCTGGAATCAGTGTCATAACATGTCCTACATACTGCGATACACCGCCAAACACAACCGTTTTTCCCAACCCGGCAGCTACGTCCGTGACCATATATTTTGTCAACTGATTGTCTGAGGCTTCGACGATGACATCATAGTTTGACAAAATTCCGGAAGCCGTGTCTGCGTCAAGATATTCATTGTAAGCCTCGACGATTATTGAACTGTTTATCGCATGAAGTCTCGCGGCCGTCACTTCGACCTTAAACCCACCGGCGTCAGCTTCCGTAAATGAAAGCTGACGCTGAAGGTTAGAGATATCAATTCTGTCATAATCAACCACTCCGATGCGACCGATGCCGGAGGCTGCAAGATACATTGCGACTATAGAGCCCAACGCACCCGCTCCGACAACAAGCACCGATGAGTCGCGCAGGCGTAGTTGACAGACTTCGCCAAATCCGTCAAGCATGATGCTGCGGCTGTAGCGAGTAAGTTCCGATTCATTCAGGTCCATGGCATTCAATCAAATACTGAGTCCCAATCTTTCCACACCACGTCATAACCCATATCTCTGATATCGCGGGCTACTTCTGACGGCGTACGCGGATCTGTCACTTCAAACTGCTCCAACGCGTCGGGAGTCGAGACATATCCTCCTGGCTCTGTCTTGCTTCCTGCACTCATGGAAGTGACTCCGAGCTTCATCATGTTATTTCTGAATCTGACGCTCTCACGTGTTGAATAGGAGATGTCGACATCGTGATCGAAAATTCTGAAAGCGAAGGTAAGCTGGGCAAGTTCCTTGTCAGACATCACGACATTGGGTTGGAAACCGCTTTCTGACGGACACATGCGTGGAAAATTGACACTGTAACGTGTCCGCCAATATTTTTTTTGAAGATAGCGCAGATGGCGGGACATCATCGCTACATCCGTACGCCAGTCTTCCAACCCTATCAGCACTCCCATTCCGATCTTATGGACTCCGGCCTGCCCCATGCGGTCATAACCGTTCAACCGCCACTCATAGATTGACTTCATTCCTTTCGGGTGATAGTTTTTATAGGCCTTGCGGTTATAAGTTTCCTGAAAACATACAACCCCATTGAGACCTGACTTAATCAAGCGGCTGTATTGCTCAGTTGTCATCGGTTGCACCTCAATAGTCAGGTTGTTGAAATATGGACGGCATGTATTCAAAACATTCTCGAAATAATCGGTTCCGCACAGCGACGGATATTCTCCACTTACAATCAGAAGATTATCAAACTGACCGAGTTTCTTGATTGCCTCACACTCGGCTTTGACCTGATCCATCGTGAGAATGGTGCGCGCAAAGTCATTATTGTGATTAAAACCACAGTAGACACAGGCATTACAACACGCGTTTGACACGTACATAGGAATATACATCGACATCGTCTTACCGAAGCGTTCCTGCGTGAACATCATGCTCAGCGATGCCATTTCCTCAAGAAAACCGGCGGCTGCCGGTGAAATCAACACCATGAAATCATCAGGAGTCAGCTGACGGCGATTTCGGCGTGCCGAAGACAGCACCCTTTCGACATCACCGGATGTCGCTGACATGATCTGATCAGTAGTGTCGTTCCACGACCAGCTGTCGATGACATCGGCAAAACCGTGTCCCCACGGCGATTCTTTCATTTGTTGCATATGTCTGTGATATTTTGTGAAATTCTCATCGCACAGAAATTCGGACCACACATTGTGCAGAACCGGTCATCGGAATCTGGTGCCGCGCGTCGCGATTCGAGATAATACCTACGCGACAGCTCCGGGTCAAGCGAAAGATTGAACTGGTCTTTCCACCTGAAATCATACCTGGCCTTGCTCAAAGCATTGTCGCGGACATCAGCCCCTGGAAATCCTTTTGCGAGATCTGCTGCATGGGCAGCTATCTTATATGTTATCACACCGTGTCTCACATCTTCAAGATCAGGTAATGACAAATGCTCTTTTGGAGTAACATAACAGATCATGGCTGTTCCCATCGACGCAATGTTCGCTGCTCCGATAGCTGATGTGATATGGTCATATCCGGGTGCGATATCGGTTGTCAACGGTCCAAGAGTATAGAAAGGTGCATCATGGCAAACACGCTTCTGCCGTTCCATATTTTCCTTGATTTTGTGCATCGGCACATGTCCCGGCCCCTCGATCAAGACCTGCACGTCGTGAGCCCAGGCGATCTCTGTCAATCGTCCAAGCACGTCAAGTTCCATGAACTGGCAACAGTCGTTGGCATCATGAATCGAACCGGGTCTCATGCCGTCGCCAAGAGATATGGCCACATCATATTTATTAAGAATCTCGCATATCTCGTCAAAATGGGTGAACAGAAAACTTTCTTCGCCATGAATCGCACACCATTGGATCATGATCGAACCGCCGCGTGAAACACAGCCGGTCAATCGTTCTCCTACCAATGAAGCATGCTTCTTAAGCACACCGGCATGGATTGTGAAATAATCAACCCCCTGCTCACACTGCTCGATCAGCGTATCACGATAGATTTCCCACGTCAGGTCCGAAACTTTGCCGTTTACTTTTTCAAGAGCCTGATAGACAGGTACAGTGCCAACCGGAACTGGACAGTTACGCACAATCCATTCGCGAGTTTCGTGAATATTATCACCAGTAGACAGATCCATCAACGTATCGCCTCCCCAATAGCAGCTCCATACAGCTTTGGCAACTTCCTCCTCAATGCCTGACGAAAGAGCCGAATTACCTATATTTGTGTTCAGTTTGACCGAGAATGCCGAGCCGATGATCATAGGTTCGGCTTCCGGATGATTGATGTTGGCCGCTATCACAGCACGTCCCGACGCAACTTCTTCACGCACAAACTCGGGAGTTATATATGACTTTATACCAAGTTCCTTATTCGCAAGATTCTCCCTTATGGCCACGTATTCCATTTCGGGGGTGATGACTCCTTTACGTGCATAATGCATCTGCGTCACTCTTTTGCCGTCGGCTGCCACCCGTGGACGATATTGAACCGGAAAACGAATCGAGTCAAGAGAACGGTCAGTCATCCGTGCACGGCCATATTCACTCGTGATCGATTCAAGTATCAAAGTATCTCCGCGACGTTCCACCCAACTTTCTCTTGTGCGCGGCAGTCCACGATTTATGTCAACACTGTAGTTTGGGTCAGTATAAGGTCCGCTTGTGTCATAGACCGTGACAGGAGCATTTGGATACTCAATCCGTTTACCGTCTTCAATCTTCACAGTCGGATATTGATTGATGCGACGCATGGCGACCCGCAAATCGGGATAAATCGTCCCTTTTACAAATATTTTCTCGGAATTAGGATAAGACGACATGTCAATATTTGATAGTTCCATGGTTGCGACTGATTATTCGTTAAGAAATGATGTGAGAGGACTTGAGGCTTGTGCATGGTTTGCCACAGCACCGGGGCCGGCCAGATAGGCATTACGACCTGCGATCACCGCCAGACGGAACGCATCGGCCATCATGACCGGATCGTCGGCAACTGCAATCGCCGTGTTTACAAGCACTGCATCGGCGCCCATCTCCATTGCCTCTGCTGCATGAGAAGGAACTCCGATACCCGCGTCGACTACGACAGGAACCTGACTCTGCTCTATGATTATCTCCAGAAAATCACGGGTCAGCAATCCCTTGTTAGTACCTATAGGAGCACCAAGCGGCATGACAGCCGCCGCCCCGGCTTCTTCCAGACGCTTGCACAAAACAGGGTCTGCCTGTACGTATGGCAAAACTATAAATCCGTCAGCGGCGAGCTGTCTTGTGGCCTCAAGAGTTTCAACCGGATCGGGAAGAAGGTATTTCTGATCGGGGTGAATTTCAAGTTTAATAAAGTCTGTTCCGAATATCTCACGGCTCATCTGTGCCGCCAACACCGCTTCCTTAGCATTTCTGACGCCAGATGTGTTAGGCAGCAAGTTGACATTCTCACGATTTATGTGTGTCAGCATGTCGTCAGTCGCCTCGTTCATCATGTTAATCCGTTTCATGGCGACAGTTATCATCTGAGACTGAGATGCCAAGACTGATTGCAGCATTTTTTCGGGAGAAGAATATTTTCCTGTTCCGACAAATAATCTCGACGAGAACTCATGTCCGCCGATGTTTAAAATATCATTCATACAATATAATGTTTTTGAATTTCTTTCATCAATTCTTCCGTAGCCGATTCAGGATCTTTTGCACGGCTGATTGAACCGCTCACTGCAAATCCGGGAACTCCGATCTCAGCCAAATCAGATATGTCGCGAACCGTTATTCCCCCGATTGCGACAAATGGTTTAACGCAATTTCTATCGACCATTTTGTTCATTATCGCCCGGTAGCCTTCAAGGCCAAGTGGTCGGGCAAGGTTCTTTTTTGTTGTAGTGAACCGATATGGCCCTATTCCGTAATAATCGGCAAACAGAATTCTGTCATTGTCGAGATGAGACAGATCGTTGATTGTCAGTCCGATGATCATATCGCCACCAAGCAACCGCCTGGCTTCACATGGATTCATATCGTTTTGACCGAGATGAACACCGTCAACAATATTCTTCAGCCGTTCAGCAAGTTCCACACGGTCATCTATGAGCAACGTGGCTCCCCGATGACGACATTCAGGTGAGATCAATTTGACAAAATCTTCAATTTCAGAGTCAGGAGCATCTTTCATTCTTACCTGAATCCAACGGCAACCTCCGGCAAGAGCGGCAAGCACCGATTCATATGGATTTTGTCCGTCGGTTATATACTGCAGTCTCATGTTTCTCAATCTGAGCCACTCAACTGTTTTTTCTAATCCATCATCTCTACTCCATACATCCCCGAGCAACGCTGCTCCTGAGAAACCTTTAGATTTCAGATAGTCCATTTTGTCGAGCGTCACACCTCCAAGCCCTACAACAGGAACATTGCTGACCGATGAAACCGAGTCGAGGTTGACTGATGCCTTATAACCCGGTTTAGATATTGAATCGAAAACCGGCGAAAGAGTTACATAATCAAATCCTGACAGTTCTTCAACGTCGTCAATCGAGTGGCAACTGCGCGACAAACTGGCGCACTCGGCCGACCTCACTCGCGAATTCAAATGAAATCCGACATCATAATTGTCAAGAAGAGCGGGAAAATCATGTAATTTTATACGGCAATGATAATTGCGGTCAATCGACTCAAGGAGAGTTCTGACATAATGTTCAGATGATTTCGGTTTTCGAATATGGACATAATCGGCTCCAGCCCTTAGCAACGCAGTTATCGCTTCTGACTCATCGGGGATTTCTTCTTCAGGTGTGAAGACCAAATTTAAAAACTTACCCACCATAAGCCGCTTTTATGATCACCACATCATCACCCTCATTAAGGCAACGGGCGTTCCATTCTGTTTTTTTTACAATTTTTCCATTGATTGCCACGGCAATTCCCCGACTGTCGCGATAAATCGATCCGATCACCGTGGCTACAGTCTCGTTATCAGTTATCTGCTGACGTTTGTCATTGATTGTTACTTCCATTTATTTGCTTGAATATGTGATTTAACGGTCCCTGTCCATGACCAAACTTATAATCTTTACCGCACAAGATCGCACGACTGACCCACTCTATCGCCTTACCGACAGCATCGTTCAATTCTGATCCTGATGCAAGAAATGAAGCTATTGCCGATGAAAGTGTACAGCCCGTTCCGTGTGTATTTTCTGAATCAACGAAATTATGTGAAAACGTCTGCATCGAGTCTGAATCTCTGACATAGAGAATGTCATTCACTATGTCATTGACCGGATTATGCCCACCTTTCAACAAAACCGCACCACATTCTGTCAAAATTGAAATTTTACGCGCGGCCTCATATAAGTCAGACGGTTCTGAGATTCTCACATCGGCCAAGGAAACTGCCTCCGGTATGTTTGGAGTGACGATGGCAGACAATGGAAAAATCAATTCCATTAATGCTTCCTTGACACCTTTTCCAGCCAACCGATAGCCGGAAGTCGCAACCATGACCGGATCAGTGACAACATTTTTCACCTGAGCCTCTCTTAAAAAACGGGCAACGATCTCCACTGAAGCGACATCTGGCAACATTCCGATTTTGACTGCATCGACATCGGCATCTGCCTTTATTGCATCAAGTTGTGCTTTCAATAGTTTTGGAGAGATTACCTCAAAAGAAGACACTCCACAAGTGTTTTGAGCTGTCACGGCCGTAATTGCCGTCATGGCATAGATGCCTAAGGCGCAACATGTCTTTATGTCGGCCTGGATACCTGCTCCTCCGATCGGATCAGAGCCGGCGATTGATAAAACGGTGATGTAAGTTTTCATTATGCATGATAGTCAAATTGTCGAAAATCATTCAAGACAATCAGACCATCCCGCACCAATGGCGCATGACATTTGCCACTCAATTCCTTGGCGGCATTACCCGCCCAGGTTCGAAGGGTCTGATCTCAGCCCGTTGCTATTGCACGGGCACCCCTTTGATGATAATCTGTGGCAAATTTACAATTAAATTTCAATACCGTCATAATTTTTTTTGGTTTTTAGATACTATCGCTCGGCAAAACGCAAATAAATTTGCTTTTGCTCTCGACTTATTCGTATCTTTGGCTTCGCCTTAGATACTATCGCTCGGCAAAACGCAAATAAATTTGCTTTTGCTCTCGACTTATTCGTATCTTTGTTGTTATATATACGTTGAATACTCATTACATTATTAAAACTATGAATTCAAACGGACTAAACAGATCATTTGAAACCGCTATAAAAAAAGCATGGATCCACCCTGCTCTCTCAGACCATGACGGAACAACTATAACCTATGCCGAATTGGCAGAACGAATAGCCCGCTTTCATATACTTTTCGAAAAATCAGGTTTGAAACCCGGAGACCATGTAGCACTGTGTGGTAAAAACTCTATCAACTGGGCCGTCGCCGTAATGGCCTCCATAACCTATGGCGCAGTCAGTGTACCTATTCTACACGATTTCAAAGCTGACACTGTCGAGCATCTTGTCAGTCATTCAGACTCACGCCTGTTTTTTGTCGAGGATCGCATCTGGAAGCAACTGAAAACATCAAATCTTCCCGAACTCGAAGGAGCTATATCTCTAAATGACAATAAAATTCTGTTTTCTTCTGAAAGTCTGAATCTGAATAATTCATTCTCATATGTAACCGAGGAGTTCAAGCATCGCTATGGCGACAGGTTCAATCCCGACGATATCAGTTTCCACGACGATACCCCCGAAGAACTGGCATTAATCAACTACACTTCAGGTTCGACAGGATTTTCAAAGGGAGTCATGCTGACATATGGTAATCTGGCAAGCAACGAACAATTCGCGGTTGAAAACATTCCCTACCTGCACGCCGATGACGGAACGATCTCAATGCTGCCGATGGCACACATGTTCGGATTGTCAATAGAACTGTTTTTCCCAATTTTGAAAGGGTGCCACATTCACTTTCTGTCTCGTGTGCCGGCACCCTCAATAATTCTAAAAGCATTTGCCGAGGTCAAGCCCAAACTCGTCATTGCCGTGCCCTTGATTTTAGAGAAGATCATAAAAAATAAGGTTTTTCCTGTAGTAGAAAAACCGGTAATGAAGCTGCTGCTGAAGATTCCCGGAATCAACACCATCATCAAACAACGTATTCGCCGACAGCTGCTTGATGCTTTCGGAGGTCAGCTACAACAAATAGTCGTTGGTGGTGCAGCCTTTGATAAAGATGTTGAATCTTTCCTGAGGTCAATAAAATTTCCATACACCGTAGGTTATGGAATGACTGAGTGTGCCCCACTGATCTCATACGATGTCTGGAACCACAACCACCAAGGTTCAGTAGGACGCATTGTTGACCGCATGCAGTTCAAAATCGATTCTCCCGACCCACTGACAGTTCCAGGTGAATTCTGGGTCAAAGGAGCTAATGTGATGAAAGGTTATTATAAAAATAACGAAGCTACCGAGGCAGTCTTCAAAGACGGCTGGATGGACACCGGTGACATTTGTCAAATTGATAAAGACGGATATATCTACATCAGGGGAAGAAACAAGACTATGATTCTCGGGGCATCCGGCCAGAATATCTATCCTGAAGAGATCGAATCAAAACTTAACAATCTGCCATTTGTGGCTGAATCACTGATTGTCGACAGATCAGGCAAGCTGTTCGCCCTGATACACCCCGATTATGAGAAAGCGCACGAACTCAGACTCGATGACGCAACAATAGAAAATCAAATGGCTCAAAACATTGCGAAACTGAACACAATGATCGCTTCCTATGAACAGATTTCAGGTATGGAAATAATGCATGAGGAGTTTGAAAAGACACCCAAACGATCAATAAAACGTTTTTTATATAAATAACACGCAACAATTTATTATTGCAAAACGTTATTGTTTTGATTCTAATCGCCAATTTAACTCACCCTATGATACCGACATCTGAAATAATCATTGCAAACAGCAGAAAACTACTCTCTTCAATGACCCGATTTTGTCATTATACGTTTTTAGAATTGCGCGAACTCACTGATCTTGAAGACACCCATCTTTGCCTCGCCATATGCGAGTTGATCAGATGTGGACACATTGAACAGAAAGCTGAATCAAGATGTGTGACTTATTGTCTTACCGTTTCTTCGTCTTTATGAAATTTATCATTCTGTATATAAGTTGATTAAGCTTACATAAGTCAAGTTGCATCAATATTTATTAAAAAATATTTGCACAATTAAATCAAAACCACTAACTTTGCAATCGCAAAACCACGATAGGGTACCTTGGCCGAGTGGTTAGGCACCGGTCTGCAAAACCGTTTACAGCAGTTCGATTCTGCTAGGTACCTCTAAAGAACCCCGCTTGAAATGAAGTGGGGTTCTTTCTTATATGATTGTCTGTTGATTCAACTTATTAATACGTTGTTTAATTCATGAATAAACCTTAACTTTGCACACAATGGGAATATTCAATTAGAATTTTGCTTAGACATAAGGTAAATAATCTTATCTTTAAATTGAATGCTCCATTAACATTAAATCTTAAAGAAGTATGAAAGCAGGAAGGAAGAAACAACTTCTCACAGAAAAAGAGGCAGAGATAATGAATATGCTTTGGGATAATGGTCCATTATTTATAAGGGAAATGGTAGCTATGTATCCCGACCCTAAGCCACCATTTAATACAGTGGCTACAAATGTCCGAACTCTCGAAGGTAAAGGATATGTTAACCATGAAGTTTTCGGGCCTACGCATAGATTCTATCCAGTCGTTAAAAAAGAATACTTCCGCGAAAAAACTTTCGCCGAATTGATAAGGAATTATTTCAGTAATTCATATAAGAACGCTGTTTCAGCATTGGCGGAGGAAAACAAAATCACCCTCGAAGAACTTCAAGAGATTATCAATATGATCCAGTCTAAGCAAAAGTCACAATGAAATGGGTGCTGTTCTTTCATACTCAATCATATCGAGTATAGTGTTATTTTTCTGCTATTTGCCTTACAGGTGGTTCATGGCAAATAGAAAACAATATAAATTCAACAGACTGAGCGTCTGTGCGATCTATGTCCTGTCTCTGATTTCCCCTTTCATTATTTTGTCAGATTTCGATGCTTCAGGAAATGACATGAATGCGGTCACAATCGGCATGTCAGATTCTCAAATTCTGAAATCCACAAATATTCCCGTTATGGGAAACATTTCAATTTGGAAAATACTTTTGACCGCGTATACCATAGGAATAGTATGCATCATACTATCATACTTAATGGGTATATGCAAAATCTTTTTCATAATAGCAAGGTCTCGGCGAATTAAAGAATCCGGTGAAAAAATTTCAATCTCAGACGAGGCCAAAATAGCACCTTTCAATTGGGGTAATTTAATCATCATGAGTAGTCAGATGTATGAATCAGATAACCGGCCTATGATAATAGCTCACGAATCAGCCCACATCAGACAATTGCATTGGGTTGATTTGTTATTTTCTCAAATCATGGTATGTTTTCAATGGTACAACCCGGTGGCATGGATGCTTAGGGATTGTCTTAAAGAAATTCACGAATTTCAGGCTGATGAAAGTGTATTGGACCACGGCTTTAATCCCCGAAGATATCAATTGCTTCTCGTGACGAATGCATTCTCCTCTAAATTCAATCTTCCTGTGGATTATCTTAACGCTGGAAACATAAGAAGGAGAATCTTCATGATGAACAGCATCAAGTCAAATGACACGAAACGTCTCGCTATCCTTACGTCACTTCCATTCCTGTCAATTGGGTTACTTGCCTGCAGTATGTCACCCGTGCGTTTTTTTGTAGACCAAATACATAACACTCATTTTTATGAGCTTCACTCTATTGATAACGCATCTGCTAAATCAATAGATCGTAATGAATATATTGATGCAAATCAAACCGCCTATGGGGTGACCATAAAAGATAAAGCGATAAAATCAGAAACGAAGAATGGCAGTTTTGTTGAAGCTGAGTACGCTGGAGGGAAAATGACATTGTTGAGATTCCTGATGGATAATTTAATATATCCACCGGAAGCAGAGAAACAACTTATGGAAGGAGAAGTGATAGTATCTTTCCAACTGTCAGATGAAGGTGTTGTGAAGTCTACATATATTTCCAAATCAGTCTGTAAATTTTTAGACGAAGAAGCCTTAAGAGTATGCAAGGAAATCACCAAGTTCACCCCGGCAATTTCAAACGGCTCGCCAATTGCCAGCACCTACAATTTACCTATAACCTTTAGACTACCACACAACTGATATTAAATCTGAACGATTTTATATCTAATAATATGTCGTTGGTTATCGAGTAATTATTTTTTTGACAGTATAAATGTATAAATAAGTTGTATAACTTAAAATTAAATCATACATTTGTATAACGCAATTAAATACATGAAAAATATCCAACCATTATATATGAACCACTTTTTCAAATTCTTGATTTTATCCGTCATCTCAGTCTGTTTCACAGACTGTTATGCCCAAAGAAAAGATACTGATGCCAAAATACCATTTTGGAATTTCAAAAAGTGTCGAGAACGAGTTTGCATAGAAAATGCGTCTGTACGCATTCTCTATGCTTTTAATGCGGAAACCATTGGTGATAAAAACACATGGGTGGATGAAGGACAGTTGAAAATCGGGAAGCATATTATCCAATACAGTAGCCATTTTATTGAGGTAAATGAAGACAATTTGGCTCATTGGCTTGACGCTCATCCGAAATCCAACGTATTTCCACCGGCAAGATGGTTGCAAGGATTAAATCGAGATTATTGGATCGAATATCAATACTCACAAATAAATATTGTGGGTGATACATTGGTGGAGTATGCAACAATGCCCCAACATCTGGAGTCTGAAAACATGAAATATTTGGAAAGGTTACCTCTCCAGGAATGGAATCTCTGTGATGAAACCGAAGAAATATGTGGTTACAGATGTCAAAAAGCAACTTGCCATTCGCGGCCGCGATTATGTGTCTTGGTTTACCCCAGAAATTCCTGTGAGTACCGGTCCCTGGAAATTCGGAGGTTTGCCGGGTCTGATAATGAAAATTGCAGATACCTCCAATACCTATTCGTGGGTGGCGACAGAAGTGAAGAACGGCACTTTTCCCATCTACGAACCACGTGGTGCTAAACACAAGGAGTCTACCCGAGAAAAAGTCCAGGAGCTACAGCGTAAACTCAATGAAAACTTTTTCAAAACATCGGGGACAGAGGTTATCCAATACAAAACAGGTAAACTAATATCTTCAAGGAAGCATCCTTATTCTCAATTGGAACTGGAATAAAGTAATGTTTAGATATCCTGCCATAATAACAATTCTGTCCCTACTGTTGGGCACTCAGCCCCTTTCTGCCCAAATAATTATCACCGGAATTGTCACTGATAAATCTGGAGAACCTTTGCCGGCCATTGTTTCCGTGCTTGTAGGCAAAAGTGTGAAAGGGTTTGCCAATGCTGATGAAAATGGAAAATATACCATATCATTTTCAACAGACACAGATTCCGTGACAGTCAAAGCATCCATGATGGGGTTTTCCGCATCATTTAAAACAATGCCCGCAAGAACTCAACGGCTGGATTTTGCTATGGAGGAGACGGATATAACGCTAAAGGAAGTGAGTGTCGTTGCCGACAAAATAACGGAAAAAGGTGACACTCTGAGTTTCCGGGTGGGAGCTTACAAAGATGAAACCGACAGGGTAATAGGCGATGTCATAAAGAAAATGCCGGGACTGGAAGTTTCAGACAACGGCAGCATATCATTCAACGGGAAGACAATAAAAAATTTTTATGTGGAAGACATGGATCTTCTGCAAGGAAGATACGGCATTGCCACAAACAATATCTCTGCCAACGATGTGGCTTCTGTTCAGGTGTATCAGAACCACCAACCGGTGAGGGCACTTAAGGATTGGAGTCCAAGTGAGGATGTGACCGTCAATCTCAAACTGAAGTCCTCAGCAAAAGGAGTTTTTACAATGACTGGGATGGGAGGTATAGGATACAAACCAATGCTTTGGGCAGCAGAAGCCACCGGTATGTTTTTTGGGAAAAAAGGACAGTCGATTACTACCTATAAAGGTAATAACAATGGTGATAATGTGACTTCAGAGCAGGAGAATCTTGCAGGCGATGGAGGAATGCAGTTTTTCAATCAGGCTCCTCTTAGCATTGTTACCTCCGGCACACCTGGAGTAAAGCCAAAACGATATTTACGCAATCGTTCCAACACCGTAAGTACAAATAACATCCTGAGACTGGATTCTCTTTCAACAATGTCAGTGTCGCTATCGTATATTGATGACATATTGAGCAACGAAGGCTCGTCAATCTCCGAGCAGTATCTACCCGACGGGGCGTACCGTACAATGTCACAGATCATTGAGACTAAAAACTATGTGCATAGGCTCAACGGAGGCTTAGTCTATAAGAAGAACACCGATCATATATATGTCGGGAATAAGCTTGATGTCGATGCCTCATGGAACAAAAGCAATGGCCTCAACACACTCACTGCGGATTTTTCAAATATAAACCAAATTGTTGATCAGCATCTCGACAATCCGGCTTTCACGATTTCAGACAAAGCGGATCTGATCATCAACTCAGGAAATAACGCATGGAACGTTTCTTTCGGAGCAGGTTGGAACCACAGACCCCAAAAGCTCAGTGTCAGTCTCAGTCCTACCTCGATATTTCCGGATAATGCCGAAAGTGACATCGTGAGTCAAAACTACACGTCAGATGACTTTCATGGACAAGCCGAGACTGGTTACTTCATGAGATTCGGCGGCCTGACAATAAACACATTCATATTCGGAAATATAGACGTTGAATCTGTAAAGTCTGATCTTGAAGGCTTTGTCTCGTCTGATTTCAATACAGTCAACAGATATTCATTCGGAAAAGTTGAAGGCGGCGGAGAAGCGCGCATAGGCTATCCGGTAGGCAATTCATATTTCGAGGTAACATTGCCACTTTCTTATAATGGGCAATGGCTTCGTGATGAGGAGTCAGTTGACAGAAATAGAGATTGGAACTATATCAACTTTAACCCTGCGATAAAATACACATACCGACTTGGTAAAAACTGGTGTGGGTTGACTGCCTCGTATTATAAGATCAGGAATAATTCCGATCGCGCCCAGTCCGGAGTCATTATGGCCGACTATCTTACTTTCCGTGAATCTTTTGTAGACCACACGTTGGTTGACAAGTCACTTTATGTAACCGGAGAGTACCATTATTCCAATGCCATGGCGCAATTTTTTGCGAATGCCTCAGGCTTTTGGCGAAGATCAAGCTGCAGCACAATGATTGGATATGAATATGATGGCATCGCAACTGTTAAGAAAGCTATCGAACTGCCATATATCTCTACCCGATATAGTGCGAGTGCCAATTTGAACAAGGGAATGGGCATCTGGGAGTCAACACTGAAACTAACCGGAAACTACAGTTTTTACAAAAGCCAACAACTAATCAATAATCAGCCTGTAGATTACAATTCACAATATTGGAGTGCAAATCTTATATATTCAGCCACACCTGTTCCGTGGATTGGAATGGCTCTCGGGGTGGCATATGGTGAGAACAAGAGTTTTACTGAACTGAATAAAGATGTTGCAGAGTCTGCGAGACAATGTACCGGTCGTATCGATCTTAATTTCTTTCCAATTCATAAACTCATTATCAATGTGGCATTTGAAGAGAATTACACCAACATGACCGAAACTGGGCGGCACACGTGGTTTGGCGATGCCAAGATAACATACAAGGACGGACGGTTAGATTGGAAATTGGAGGCAAACAACATTTTCAACCGCAAAGTATTTTCACGAGTCAATTACACTGACATGGATATATACCGAAGCATCTACCGACTTCGACCGTTCAATGTAATGCTTAAAGTCAGATTCAACATCAAGTAAACTGCACCTCTAACTTACGCAGCAACATACGGTAACATATTGAACGTACATCTTTCTTGACAAAGATCAAACTACGTGACAATGTTCCACTCCAATTCAGTGAAATGGTAAACAAGAGGGTGTACCATAATAATCGAATTATGATACACCCTCTTGTAGTTTATATATTATAATATCAGTAGATCAAAGCAGATATTGCGATGAAATCGATTGATTTTCGTGCACGCGACGGATTGTGTCGGCAAAGAGATGTGCCACAGAGATTATGGTTGCCTTCTTGCAATCTTTGTTAAACGGAATGCTGTTGGTGAAAATCATCTCTGTCAAAGAGCAATTGTCGACACGCTCAGAAGCCGGATCGCTCATGATCGCATGAGAGCAAAGCGCGCGAACCGATTTTGCTCCGTTAGCCATCATAAGATCGGCAGCCTTGGTGATTGTTCCGGCTGTGTCAACCATGTCATCAATCAAAATGACATTCTTATCTTTGACATCACCGATGACTGTCATCGTTGCTACAACATTGGCCTTAGCCCGCTGTTTGTGACAGAGCACCAAAGGCACATTGAAATATTTTGCATAACTATTTGCCCGTTTGGCACCACCGACATCTGGAGTGGCAATGACAAGGTCAGGAAGATTCAACGACTCAATGTAGGGAATGAAGACCGACGAACCATAGAGGTGGTCAACCGGCACGTTGAAGAAACCTTGAATCTGATCGGCATGCAAATCCATTGTGATCACGCGGTCAACACCGGCTGTCGAAAGCAAATCAGCAACCAGTTTGGCTGCGATCGACACACGCGGTTTGTCTTTTCTGTCTTGACGTGCCCAACCGAAATAAGGCATGACGGCAATGATCGATTTTGCCGAAGCGCGTTTAGCGGCATCAATCATCAGAAGCAGCTCCATCAGATTGTCACAGTTAGGAAATGTTGACTGAACGAGATATACTTCGCAACCGCGAATTGATTCCTCGAACGATACCTCGAATTCCCCGTCAGCAAAATGCTGAATATTCATTTTGCCAAGTTCTACACCGAGGTCTTTACAGATTTCTTCTGCCATGTAACGTGATTTCGTTCCGGCAAAGATCTTGAAGGGTGGTAACATAGAAACTGTAAATTGTTATGTAAAAGAATTTCTAATTGCAAAGGTAATGATTTTGTCCCAAGTAAGACTTCATTTCAAAAAGAAATTTCACGCTTTCTTTATTTTGTCATGCTCAATCTTCCAAACCACCGCATTGTGTGGTGCAATGAATGTATCAAAAGGCGATTCATCTGAAACTGTCTTCTCTGCCGTCTCGCCGGTGAGCAGATCAACACATTCGACTGTTCCCCGGGGCAGCTCCAACATCTCGAAAGCGGCAGTCGGAATCTTTATGCGCAGATCGCAGGTATTGGTACCGAAATTGACAGCGATCACCAATGTCGTTTTCTCATAACTGCGCATATAGACATACTGTCGATGAGGGTTCAACGAGCTGTTATCGTAGTTCACATACATAAGGTCAAAGAAGCTTCCGTCTGATATGGCTTTCTCAGTGTTACACATATTCATAACTTTACCATATCGTTCCCTGAGCCAACGTTCACGTGAAGTCAACTTGCTTAGTCCCGGTTTTCCATTGTTGAGCCAACGGCGAAGTGTCGGAATACTCCAATAATCAAATATTGTCGTACGTCCGTCATGTCCGCTGAAGCCTTCGGCATCGGCGGCCGGTTCTCCAAGTTCCTGCCCCATGTAAATCATGAAAGGCCCGGTTGACATTGTCGCACTCACAATGAGCGACGGTAAGACCAGAGCCGGATCTCCGGCATAATATTCCGATGCAAAACGTTGCTCATCGTGGTTCTCAAGAAAGTTGAGCATTTTTTGACCGATTCCCTCGACAGTCTGCCAACAGTTCGTCAACCTGGCTGCTGAGAAATGGCTGCACTGAATTCCTCGCAGTGTGTCATACAGATTAACTTTGTCGTAGAGGTAATCAAACCGGGCGCGGCCAAGAAATTCACGATAAAGAGCTACATCATATATCTCTGCAATAAAGATCAGATCGGGATAATCTTTTTTCACCTGCGGTATGGCCCATTCCCAAAATTCGACGGGAACCATAAATGCCATGTCACACCTGAAGCCGTCAATTTTCCTTGACGCCCAATATCGGAGTATGTGCAGCATTTTGAACCAGGTTGACGGAATAGGGTCAAAATGGCGAGAGCCGTCTCCATAGTCGACACCATAATTCAACTTGACAGTCTCATACCAATCGTTAGGGCCGGGAAACGCAGTGAAGCAATCATTTCCAGATGCCTTCGCCGGAAATTCCACATAGGCATCGTCACCCTCGCCAAGATCAATCGAAGGTGCGAATAATTGACGTGTGATGTAATAGAAGTTATTGTCGCGACGGAAAAACATCGTATTGTCATCACCGACACCGAAATCTTCGATTCCAACAGGTTTCACATCTGACTCATAGCGTCGGGCGACATGATTCGGAACAAAATCTATGATGACTTTCAGTCCTGACTTATGGGTGCGCTCAACGAGTCTGTCAAATTCCGATAGACGCTTCTCTACATTCTCGGCGATATCCGGATCAATATCATAATAGTCGCTGATAGCATAAGGTGAGCCGGCTTTTCCCTTGACTACATGAGGGTTATCGCGTTTTATTCCGAAATGGCTGTAGTCGGTCGCATGGGCGTGCTCAATGACACCGGTATACCACACGTGGGTCACTCCCAGATCTTTGATCGATTTCAAGACGCGGCCGGTGATCGCGTTCATTTTTCCACACCCGTTCTGCTCTATTGTTCCGTCGTGGCGGCATGTCTCACAATAGTTCGTGAATAATCTCGGCAATAGTTGATAGATGATTGGCTTCATGGATATTTGTTTGTATTCTTTCTTATGTTTCTGATTTGAGTTCTGACTTGAAGTCTGCCCACCATTCACATCGTTTGATCGCGCGGCGCATGGTGGCATAGCCGCTGATGAAGACTTTATTTATATCTTTCAGGTTAAAGACCTGATAACTTGCAATCTCGGGTATCTCAACCGCGAGATCACACAACGCCTGGTCTTCTTTCTGATTGGCTTTGGCCAGCAGATTGTAAGTTCTCATTGCAGTCTGAAACAGGGAGTCAGATTTTCCATGCTTCAAAACCGGGCTGCAGTTCACTCCGACAAGCCTGCGGCATTTGTCTCTTATAATCCACGACGGCATGTTTCTGACCACACCACCGTCCACATAGGTCACACCGTCAATCACGACAGGTTCAAAACAAATCGGAATGCTGCACGATGCGACAACGCGTGGGGCAATCTCACCCGAATGGAACTCTGCCTGACAACCATTGCTGAAATCTGTCACGCCGAGAAAGGTCGGAATCGGCAAATCCTCTAATTTCTCATAGGGCGAAATCCACTCTCTCAAGCACTCCCTGAAACGATCGAGACAGAAAAAGCCACTGCTTTTGTTAAACGAGAAATTAAATTCACAGAAATCTTTGAAATGGCGTTTATTAAACAATGTCATGATTTTTTCGACAGACAATCCCGATGCATACAGAACCGCCACCACGGAGCCGGCACTAACCCCTGCGATAATATCAGGTTTGACACCGTCCTCCTCAAGGGCTTTCAACGCGCCTAAATGTGCAAATCCTCTGGCTCCACCACCGCTTAGCGCAATGCCAAGGCCTTTGACTTCACTTTTTTTCCGCGTTTCTTCGGAGGCTGTAAGTTTATTTTCAGTTGCCTGTTTCATATAAAATCTCTTTCAACAACAAAGTTAAATATATTTTCACAATTCAACAACCTGGCGGCTCCAATTGTTTTCATTGGAAATTAAGTTGACCGGCACAACCAGATATACACTTTAAAACATAACCGACACCGTTCCCGATGTAGAGGAACGATGTCGGTGAATATGCGATCCATGCGGAATCTCAATCGTTTTTCTCTTTGTCAAGTCTCGTTTTAATCTCCTTGAAAATAGATTCAACCGAACCTGTTCCGTCAATTCCGTGATATTTTCCTTCGGCAATATATAAATCGCGCAACGGACTGGTCTGACTGTGATATACATCAAGTCTTTTTTTGACGGTATCGAGGTTGTCGTCGGCACGGCCGGTTTCCTGACCTCGTTTGAGTATGCGTTTCACAAGTTCTTCTTCTCCGACTTCAAGACCTACGACAGCATGAACCTTCGAGCCACGGCGTGCGAGCATTTCATTAAGCGCGTGTGCCTGAGGAACCGTCCGTGGGAAACCATCGAATATCACACCGTCTCGCGTGGCCTGATTCTTTTCCAACAGGTCATCAAGAATGTCCACCATCAAATTGTCGGGAATAAGCTGTCCCTGCGAAATATAGCTGTCTGCGATTTTTCCAAGTTCTGTGCCGTTGGCAATGTGTTCACGCAGAACTTCGCCGGTTGAGATGTGATACAGCCCGTATTCGTTGATGAGCCGTTCGCTTTGCGTACCCTTGCCACTGCCGGGCGCGCCAAAAATCACTACATTAAACATTATATATCTATTGGAATTTATGCGTTGTCTTCTTTCAAGACATAGATATCCTCGAGATTTCTCGCGATGCCGTCAAGATCGAGACCAAATCCGATAATAAACTTCGGGGAAATCGAGAATCCGACATAGTCGGGCTTGACATCTGTCTGCAATGACTCAGGTTTGAACAGCAACGTTGCGATCTTCAACGACGCCGGCTCCATTTTCTGCAGGTCGGCTACAAGTTTCTTGATCGTGTTGCCGGTGTCGATTATATCTTCGACAATAATAACCGTACGGTCTTTGATATTTTCACCAAGACCGATCACTTCTTTCACTACTCCGGTCGACCCCATGCCCTCATAGCTTTTCAGACGAATGAACGTGATTTCGGCATCCATATCAACCGCGCGGAACAAATCGGCTGCAAAAGGGAAAGCTCCGTTGAGCACACAAACAAACAAGGGCACCGTACCCTCACAGTCGCGTTTGATCACACCGGCAAGCTCCTTGATGCGAGCTGCGATAGTCTCTTTCTCAATGTATGGCTCAAATGTGAGCCCGTTATATTGAACCTGTTTCATTGCGATAATTTGTGTTGCAAATTTACAAACTTTTTCGATCATGCCCAATTTTTTTTGCCACACATTGCAAACGCCTCTGACATTTAACACAGCAGAGTCTGAAACACCGTCAAAAACAAACTGTAACACAACGACTTGCGTCTCCACACGAGCAACTCCGGCGAACTAAGTCAAAAAAAATGGATCGATTATTTGATTTATCCCAATGATTATTGCTATATTCGCATTATAATTATCAACTCAACCGAAACAAACTAAAATCTGTATATATGGTATTTAATTTCAGGCTCGTCTCTGACGAAATTCCAAATTTCAGACGCGACATCGAGATCGATGCCGATGCATCTTTTCTTGATTTCAAAAATGCTATCTGCGACTCTGTCAATTTTGACAAAAACCAGATCTGCTCTTTCTTCATTTGCGCAGACAATTGGGAAAAGGAAAAAGAAATAACCATGATGGATATGGGAAGCGACTCTGACCAGGACGTCTATCTGATGGAAGACTCGATTCTCAGCGATCTTATTGAAGACGAGGGCCAGCGGCTGATCTTCACATTCGACTACATGACCGACCGCTCTCTTTTCATTGAAATGAAAGAGATCATCACCCGGAAGAACCTGAAAGATCCTGTATGCACTTTATCGCGTGGTGATGCTCCGGCACAGACAATGGATTTTGAAGACTTTGAAGAAAAAGTCAACAGCAAAGCCAGTGCCGCCATTGACGATCTTGACGAAGATTTCTATGGGTCTGACAGCTACAACGATGACGAGCTCGACACAGAGTCGTTCGACGAAATGACTTTCGAACAATAGCGATATTTCACCATTATCCAACCTACCACACCCGGGCTGCCGCAAATATGACGACAGTTCGGGTGTCACTTTTCATGTCCCGTACAGAACTATAACTTAATTTTTTCAAATCAATAAACCTTTGTCACCAAATATTGTTAATTTTATAAAGCAAGTCATGGCGACATGTTCATGACGTTTTGAACTCACAATCAATTATTTTATTCAGATATATGAATTTCAACAGTTTTACAATCAAGTCGCAGGAAGCGATCCAAAAAGCGGTCGAACTGACCCGTGAAGCCGGGCAGCAGCAGATCGAACCTGCCCACCTGCTGATGGCAATCCTGACCGAAGGAGAGTCGTTAGTGAAATTCATCTTCCAGAAGATCGGCGTCAATCTGCCGCTCGTCAGCCAAAGTGTCGAGCGAGAAATCTCATCTTTTCCGAAAGTAAGCGGCGGAGAGCCTTATCTGAGCCGCACATCAAACGATGTTTTGCAGAAAGCACTTGATGTCGCCAAGAAAATGGGTGACGAATATGTGACTCTTGAAGCCATGCTGATCGCGATTTTCGAAATCAACTCTCCGGCATCGACGATTCTGAAAGATGCAGGCATGAGTGAAAAAGAACTCAAAGCCGCAATCGACGAACTGAGAAAAGGAAAGAAAGCAACTGACCAAAGTGCGGAAGAGAGCTACAATGCGCTCAGCAAATATGCTGTCAATCTCAACGAACGTGCCCGATCAGGCAAACTCGATCCGGTAATTGGCCGAGACGATGAAATCAGACGCGTGCTACAGATTCTGAGTCGCAGAACAAAAAACAATCCGATGCTCATAGGCGAACCGGGAACAGGCAAGACCGCGATCGCAGAAGGACTTGCCCAACGCATTGTGCGCGGTGATGTACCCGAAAACCTGAGAAGCAAACAGATCTTTTCTCTTGACATGGGAGCCCTTGTCGCAGGGGCAAAATATAAGGGTGAATTTGAAGAACGCTTAAAAGCTATCGTAAATGAAGTCACCCAGAGCGATGGTGAGATCATTCTTTTCATCGATGAGATCCACACACTTGTCGGTGCCGGTAAAGGCGAAGGTGCCATGGACGCGGCAAACATTCTGAAACCTGCACTCGCGCGTGGCGAACTGAGAAGCATAGGTGCGACCACACTCGATGAATACCAGAAATATTTTGAAAAGGACAAGGCTCTTGAACGACGATTCCAGAAGGTAATGGTCAACGAACCGGATGAAACAAGTGCGATCGCGATTCTCCGCGGCCTCAAAGAGCGATATGAGAACCACCACAAAGTGAGAATTCGTGACGAAGCGATAGTCGCGGCCGTACAATTGTCCGAACGATACATCACCGACCGTTTTCTACCCGACAAGGCAATAGACCTGGTAGACGAGGCCGCCTCAAAACTTCGTCTTGAAATCGACTCTGTGCCTCAGGCTCTTGACGAGATATCGAGAATGATCGCCCAAAAAGAGATCGAACGTGAAGCGATCAAAAGAGAAGGCGACAAGGAAAGAGTCAGAGAAATTGAAAAAGACATTGCCTCTCTTCGTGAAGACGAGAAAGAATATACGGCCAAATGGAAAGCTGAAAAAGAACTCATAAACAAAATTCAGCAAAACAAAATCGACATTGAGCAACTCAATTTCGAGGCTGAACGTGCCGAACGAGAAGGCGACTATGCACGTGTGGCAGAAATACGCTATTCCCGCATTCAGCAGAAAGAACAAGAAAACAAAGACATTCAGCAGCAACTCAAAGTGATGCAAGGCGAGAAGGCTCTCATCAAAGAGGAAGTTGACGCTGAAGACATCGCCGATGTCGTTTCCCGCTGGACCGGCATTCCAGTGAACAAGATGGTTCAGAGTGAGAAAGAAAAATTGCTCCACCTTGAAGATGAGCTTCACAACCGTGTGGTCGGCCAGAATGAAGCCATTCAGGCTATTGCCGATGCTGTGCGTCGAAGCCGTGCCGGTCTGAACGATCCCCGCCGGCCTATCGGATCGTTCATCTTTCTCGGAACAACCGGAGTCGGAAAGACCGAGTTGGCCAAAGCTCTCGCAGAATATCTGTTTGACGATGAGAACATGATGACCCGAATCGACATGAGCGAATATCAGGAGAAACATGCCGTCAGCCGTCTTGTCGGAGCACCTCCGGGATATGTAGGCTATGATGAAGGTGGCCAGCTGACCGAGGCAGTCAGACGCAAACCCTACTCTGTTGTGCTGTTTGACGAAATCGAGAAAGCCCACCCCGATGTCTTCAACATTCTGCTTCAGGTTCTTGACGACGGGCGTCTGACCGACAACAAAGGCCGAATGGTCAATTTCAAGAACACCATTATAATAATGACCTCAAACATGGGTTCAAATGTCATTCGCGAGAATTTCGCTGAAATGACCGAAGAAAACAAGGCTGAGACTGTCGAAAAGACAAAAGAGGAAGTTCTTGAAATGTTGAAACAGACAATCAGACCTGAATTTCTGAACCGCATTGACGAAATCATAATGTTCACGCCCCTTAACGAGAAAGAGATAGAGGAAATTGTCGGTCTGCAAGTCAAATCTATCAGGAAGATGCTCGCATCAAACGGCATCGAGCTTGAAGTGACACCGGCCGCATTACGCTACCTCGCAGAGGAGGGCTACGATCCCGAATTCGGTGCACGCCCCGTCAAAAGGGTCATTCACCGAATGGTACTCAACCGTCTGTCCAAAGACATCCTTTCGCAGAAAGTCGACAAAGACCGTCCGATTGTGATTGATGTTGACAATGACGGACTCATCTTTAAAAATTAACTGAAACACACCAAACCTCTAATCAAAATTCAAGTATTATGAAAAAGTTCTATTACCTGCTCCTTGCGTTACCTCTGATGCTTTTCGCATCTTGCCACGACGACGACAACGACATTCCCGATGTTGACCTCTCGGTTCAGTTTGAAAATGCCACATTGGCCAATGACACGCTCTATGTAGTCCAAGGCGATACGGTAGTCATTGCAGACATTCAGTTGATCAACAACACCGGAAAGAAAGGTGCAGTCGGAAACGTAAACATCTATTGGGACCGCTTCTACGTGACCCCGGTATTCCTTCCTTTCAGTTTCGAGACTGCCAATCAACCTGTCGGACGCCATCTGCTCGGCGTTGAGGCAAGCGTATTTGTCGTTGACTATCCGGTTTGTTTCGGATACATGGAATATCCCGTCAAAATCGTCAAAGACGAGTCTCAGATCCCGACCGGAACACCCGATCCGACCATTGGCGGACATGCATCCATAAGCTCTAAAAGCAGACAGTGACACCGCTGTCTAACCAATAACTGAAAAAGCGCGGAAAATCCGCGCTTTTTCTTTGTGAAACAGGCTGATAATTAAAATATTTATCGTAAATTTGCACCCGACTATTGTTTGACGGCCATGTTGTATATGGCAGTTTCATGATAAACAGCTAAAACCCAAATGATTACAATTACATTTCCAAACAACGACACAAAACAGTTCGAGGCAGGTGTAACGCCACTTCAGATTGCCGAAAGCATCAGCCCTCGTCTCGCTCAAGATGTTCTCGCAGCTTCTGTAAACGATGAAGAATGGGATCTTACCCGACCCATCGACAGCGACGCCTCGATCAAACTTTTCAAATGGGACGATCCCGAAGGCAAGCACGCTTTCTGGCACAGTTCCGCACACCTTTTGGCCGAAGCCCTTCAGGAACTGTATCCCGGAGTTAAATTTGGCATCGGCCCGGCCATTGAAAACGGTTTCTACTACGACATCGACCCGGGTGAAAACACCATAACAGCGGCCGACTTCCCCAAGATTGAGAAAAAAATGCTCGAACTTGCACAACGCAAGGAAGAGATAAAACGCGCCGACATCAGCAAAGAAGATGCCTTGAAGATGTTCGGTGAACGTGGCGAAGTCTACAAATGTGAGCTGATAAGCGAATTAGAAGATGGCCACATAACCACCTACACCCAAGGAGCATTCACCGATCTATGCCGCGGTCCGCATATCCCGACAACATCACCGATAAAAGCCGTGAAGATCACCTCACTTGCAGGCGCATATTGGCGCGGTGACGAGAAACGGAATCAGCTGGTTCGCGTCTACGGCATCACATTTCCCAAGAAAAAGATGCTTGACGAATATCTCGTTCTTCTTGAAGAAGCGAAGAAACGCGATCACCGCAAGCTTGGCAAAGAAATGGAACTCTTCGCATTCTCGGCAAACGTAGGTGCCGGTCTTCCACTCTGGCTGCCCAAAGGTGCCGCGCTGCGCGACCGCCTCGAGCAGTTCCTTAGAAAGATTCAGAAAAAATATGGCTACAAACAGGTCATCACGCCCCACATCGGCAACAAGATGCTTTATGTGACCTCAGGCCACTATGCAAAATATGGCAAAGATTCGTTCCAGCCTATCCACACCCCCGAAGAAGGTGAGGAATATCTGCTCAAACCGATGAACTGCCCCCACCATTGTGAAATTTTCAAAACTTCTCCCCGCTCCTACCGTGATCTGCCATTGAGACTCGCCGAATTCGGTACGGTTTACCGCTATGAGCAGAGCGGTGAGCTTCACGGTCTGACCCGCGTCAGAGGCTTCACGCAAGATGACGCACACATTTTCTGCGCCCCCGACCAAATTAAAGATGAGTTCCTCAAAGTAATGGATATTATATTCTATATATTCAAGGCACTCAAATTTGAAAATTTCGAGGCACAGATTTCGCTCCGTGATCCGAAGAACAAAGAAAAATATATCGGAAGCGATGAAAACTGGCATCTTGCCGAACAGGCTATCATCGAAGCTTGCGAGGAAAAAGGGCTGAATGCACGCAAGGAACTTGGCGAGGCCGCATTCTATGGACCTAAGCTCGACTTTATGGTAAAAGACGCAATCGGCCGCCGCTGGCAGCTCGGCACAATTCAGGTTGACTACAATCTACCCGAGAGATTCCAACTCGAATATACCGGTGCCGACAACCAGAAGCACCGCCCGGTGATGATTCACCGCGCACCGTTTGGATCTATGGAACGTTTCGTCGCCGTTCTTCTCGAACATACCGCCGGACGCTTCCCCCTGTGGCTCGCGCCTGAGCAGGCTGTCATTCTCCCCATCAGCGAAAAATTCAACGACTATGCCTACAAGGTGAAACAAATGCTTGAAGAGCAGGACATCAGGGTTGAAGTTGACGACAGAAATGAGAAAATTGGCAAGAAAATCAGAGATAATGAGTTGAAGAGAATACCCTATATGCTCATTGTTGGTGAAAAAGAAGCACAAAACGACGAAATTTCTGTAAGAAAACAGGGCGAAGGTGACAAGGGTTCGATGAAAATTACTACCTTTGCACAAAAATTGGACGAAGAAGTCCGCCAAATGACTAATAATTAACACCCACTGAATGGAGAAAAAACCCATGCACCAAGGGCCTCAACAGCCCCAACGCCCCGCAGGGGCATCGCAACAACAGCGTCGTGCAAACCCCGACCGACGAAATGAACGTGACGCTTACGTCATCAACGAACGCATTCGTGCTCGTGAAGTCCGTCTGGTTGGCGATAATGTCGAAAATGGAATCTACACCATTCAGCAGGCTCTTCACATGGCTGACGAACTCGGCCTCGATCTGATCGAGATCTCGCCCAACGCAGCACCGCCGGTTTGTAAAATTCTTGACTACCAGAAATTTCTGTATCAGCAGAAAAAACGTCAGAAAGAGCAAAAGGCCAAATCGACAAAAGTCGTTGTCAAAGAGATCAGATTCGGGCCTCAGACCGATGACCATGACTACAACTTCAAGCTGAAGCATGCGATCAGTTTCCTTCAGGAAGGGTCAAAAGTCAAGGCATACGTCTTCTTTAAAGGACGTTCCATTCTCTTCAAAGAGCAAGGCGAAGTTCTTTTGCTTCGCTTCGCAAATGACCTTGAAGAATATGGCAAGGTAGAGCAGATGCCGCTGCTTGAAGGAAAGAGAATGATCATCATGATCTCTCCAAAAAAGAAATAAACTGATATCTACCGGTCACGCGTGACCTCAACGATACATAACTCGAATTAATAATTTTAAAGTAACAAAAATGCCAAAGATTAAAACTAACTCCGGTGCCAAAAAGAGGTTCGCCCTTACCGGATCAGGAAAAATCAAAAGAAAACATGCTTTCAAAAGTCACATTCTGACCAAGAAAACTAAAAAGCAGAAAAGAAACCTCACCCACTTCTCGCTCGTTTCGAAAGTTGACGAAGGCAACGTAAAGGCATTACTTGCCCTCAAATAAGAGACAACAAAACTTCTCTTGTTTTACGATTCAGGTTTCACCAAACTTAATTCGTGATTTTATAACATTTTATTAACCGAATGAACAGCCACAAAGAGCAATAGCCGCTGTCATTCAAAAACTGAAACAAAATGCCAAGATCAGTAAACCACGTAGCTTCAAGAGCTCGCAGAAAGAAAATTTTAAAACTCACAAGAGGTTATTTCGGCTGCCGCCGCAATGTCTGGACCGTCGCTAAAAACACATGGGAGAAAGGTCTCACCTATGCCTACCGTGACCGCAAAGATAAAAAGCGTAACTTCCGTGCCCTCTGGATTCAGCGCATCAATGCCGCTGCCCGCCTTGAAGATCTTTCTTACTCGAAGCTGATGGGTCTCATTCACAAAGCAGGCATCGAGATCAACCGCAAGGTGCTCGCCGACCTCGCCCTCAACAATCCCGCTGCTTTCAAAGCAGTTGTCGAGAAGGTCAAGAACGCATAAAACTCTTAAACGACTCAAACCGGGAGCGGATTGCCTTATAGGTTTTCCGCTCTTGTTTTAAAGATACTGAAATAATGCCATTATGACAACTGATAACATACTCCGCATTGGCCTTGTTCAACAACGGAATACGGCCGACATCACTGACAACAGGCGAAGGCTCGCAGAAAGAATCAAGGCTTTGGCCGAAAACGGAGCCGAACTTATCATGAACCAGGAACTGCATGACTCTCTATATTTCTGTCAGACTGAAAATGTCGATCTCTGTTCACTCGCAGTCGGAATTCCATCTGAGGCAACCCGTCTCTATTCGGCTCTCGCACGTGAACTGTCGGTAGTCATTGTGACATCTATGTTTGAAAGGCGTGCTCCCGGTTTATATCACAACACGGCAGTTGTGTTTGAACGCGACGGTTCGATTGCCGGACAATATCGCAAAATGCACATTCCTGATGATCCGGCCTATTACGAGAAATTTTATTTTACCCCCGGCGATCTCGGCTTCGAGCCTATCGACACATCCGTGGGGCGTCTCGGTGTTCTTGTATGCTGGGACCAGTGGTATCCCGAAGCCGCACGTCTGATGGCCCTGAAAGGAGCTGAGATTCTGATTTACCCGACTGCGATAGGTTGGGAAAGCAGTGATACAGCCGAAGAAAAAGCACGTCAGCTCGACGCATGGATAACCGTTCAGCGCGGACACGCTGTCGCGAACGGTCTTCCTGTAGTGACAGTAAACCGTGTAGGACTCGAGGAAGATCCTTCGGGACAAACCAACGGCATCACTTTCTGGGGAAACAGTTTCGTTGCCGGGCCACAAGGTGAGATCCTTTTCCGCGCATCTGCCGACAAAGAAACAGTGACGATTGTAGACATAGACCGCAACCGCACGGAGAACGTCAGACGTTGGTGGCCTTTTTTACGGGATAGACGCATCGACGCATATCACGGCCTTACCAAACGTTTCATCGATTAACACTCGAAAAAACATGGAAATAGATAACTCACGTTTCGTCATCAGCAATACCGATGTCTCAAAGTGTCCCGATGACAACCGACACGAATATGCGTTCATAGGCCGCAGTAACGTCGGGAAATCATCATTGATCAACATGCTCACCGGGCGAAAGGATCTTGCGAAGACATCATCCACACCCGGCAAAACGCTCCTTATAAACCATTTTCTGATCAACGACCAATGGTATATCGTCGACTTGCCCGGATATGGATATGCACGTCGAGACAAAGCCGGACGGGCCGAGATTGACCGCATCATAAAAAGCTACATCTTGAACCGCAGTCAGATGACAAACCTGTTTGTCCTGATCGATGTCCGTCACAAACCTCAGAGAAACGACCTTGAATTCATGGAATGGCTTGGAGAGAACTGCGTTCCGTTCAGCATCGTCTTCACAAAACTCGACAAATTGTCACCTTCAGCAGTGAAAAAATCGATAGAAAGCTATTGCAACGTATTGAAAGAGCAGTGGGACGAATTGCCGCCTATTTTCAAGACATCGAGCGAAGACCGACGCGGGCGCAAAGAGATTCTCGACTACATTGAAGAGTTGAACCGGCTGCCTGTCTGTGATTGACAACGGTCACTCAACCGATGATTTCTGAGTTGAATTGCGCTCGACAATCTTCGCGTCTATAATGATCGTGCGGTCGGGCGATTGAAAATCGTTGATTTTTTCAATCAGCAATTCAGAAGCTATGCGGGCCATTTCACCGACCTGCTGCTCAGCAGCCGTGATCTGTGGATAGACAAGAGTTGAAAGCAATGTTCCCGACATTGTCGCGATCGCGACATCGTCGGGAATAACTATGTTATGCTCCTGCAAACAGCGTTTGGCACCGAGAGCCTGTGTCTCTGTAAAACAGAACACACCGTCGAAATTGATGCCACGGAGAAGGAAATTCTCGATTGCGCGTGCTCCGTCTTCGACATCGACTCCCGAAGAAATAACCAACTCAGGATCATAATCTATTTTGAATTTAGCTATAGCCTCACGATATCCTTTGCAGCGCAAGACAGCGTTCTGGATATGATCAGGACCGGCGAGGTGAACTATGCGTCTGCACCCTTTCCTTATCATGTGTTCGACAACAAAAAACGACTTGATGTGATCGTTGCTTGTCACGCAAGGCACCGATATTCCCTCAGAAATGACACGGTCAAAGAAAACGAGTGGAATGCGTCTGCGGAGCAGACTGCGGTAAGTCTCGAGATTGGCAGTGTTGTGACATGAACTGACCATTATGCCGTCGACACGTCCGTTAGCAAAAATCTCAAGATTAGATTTCTCGACTTCCGGATCTTCGTTAGAAAAAGCAATGTTGACTCCATATCCTTTTTCGTTCATGAGTTTCTGAACTTCAGAAATATAACTCATTGAAAATGGTGTGGTGATCTCAGGAACGAGAATACCTATCACATGGTTGCTTTTCGCCCTCAGATTGACTGCGGCTTCGTTTCTGTGATAGCCCATCTGACGAGCCGTCTCAACTATTTTCTGCAATGTCTCTTTCCCCACGTTTGATGTATCACCGTGGAGAGCACGCGAAACCGTCGACTTCGATATGCCTAAGGCGGCCGCAATGTCTTTTATAGTAACATATCTCATCTTCAATGTGGATATATAGAGTTATATACCTGACTAAATGCAATACAAATATAGCAATTCTTTACTTTCAAAACAACTTTACGTCGGCTTAAATGCGTTTTCAGTTAAATTTTCAATCATTTTATTTTTTGGGAACGGTTGCGAAAAATGGGAACGGTTGCGGGAACGGTTGCGTAAAATTTAATGGAAAAAGTATGTTCGAGACAGTTATTTTCTGTATATATTTGTAACAAATAACTAACCGATAATCAACCAGAACTCTATCCCTTAGCAATACAATGGAAGATAAAATGAAAGTTGCCGTCATGCTTGGCATCGGCAAAATGGGATTTGAAGAACGTCCCGTCCCCACCCCTAAAGACAATGAAGCTCTTGTCAAACTCGAATATGTAGGAGTCTGTGGCTCTGACATTCATTATTATGAAAGCGGACGCATCAGCGACTTCATTGTAGAGCCTCCGTTTGTTCTCGGCCATGAGGCTGCCGGAACTGTCGTTGCAGTCGGCAAAGATGTGAAAAACATTAAGCCGGGCGACCGTGTGGCGCTTGAGCCCGGAAAGACATGCGGCCACTGCGAATACTGCCGCGAAGGAAAATACAACCTTTGCCCCGATGTTATCTTCTTCGCCACACCGCCTGTCGACGGAGTCTTTCAGGAATATGTCGCACACGAAGCCGACCTGTGTTTTAAACTTCCCGATAATGTCTCAACTCTTGAAGGCGCACTTATCGAGCCTCTGTCAATCGGATTCCATGCCGCCAATCAGGGCGGTGCGCATGCCGGACAGACTGCTGTCGTTTTCGGTTCGGGATGCATCGGTCTCGTATCCATGATGGCATTGAAAGCCGAAGGTGTAACCAAAGTGATTGTTGTTGACGTGTTGGACAAACGTCTTGCAAAAGCAAAAGAACTCGGTGCAACAATAACGATCAACTCTGCAAAAGAGAATCTGATCGAACGTATAAACGAGATTACCTGTGGACGCGGTGTTGATCTCGTCATTGAAACTGCCGGAATGGAAATCACGACACGCCAGGCAATTGAGATCGCACGCAAAGGCTCTACCATAGTCTTGGTCGGTTATTCAAAGACCGGAGAACTGACACTCCCGATAAGCCAGGTAATCGATAAGGAACTTACACTGACTTCTGTTTTCAGATATCGCCACATATACCCCATGGCCATTGAAGCCGTCGCCGCAGGTAATGTCAATCTTAAAGGAATCGCGACAAATTTCTTTGAACTTGACGACATTCAGAACGCAATGGACCAGAGCGTAAGCGACAAAGCCAACATTGTCAAATCGGTAGTTAAAATCTGTTGAAAAGACGATGAAAACGGTAGTTGGAATCGGAGAGGCTCTATGGGACTGTCTTCCCGATGGTCGTAAAATCGGTGGTGCGCCTGCCAATTTCGCTTTTCACGCATCACAGATGGGCTGTCGCGGCATTGCAGTCAGTGCTATAGGCAATGATGAACTTGGCGATGAGATTGTAGAGACATTCAAGGCCAACAATCTCGAACATCTTCTGCAACGTGTCGACAAACCGACCGGCACAGTAATCGTGACAGTTGACAACCGAGGCATTCCTTCCTACGAGATCAAACGTGATGTAGCGTGGGACAACATTTCGGCAAACGATGAATTTGACCAACTTGCAAAGATCACCGACTGTGTCTGTTTCGGCTCACTTGCACAACGCAACCAATCATCGCGCAAAGCAATCGAACGTTTTCTTTCCCTGATGCCTGAAAACTCTCTGAAAGTTTTTGACATCAATCTCCGGCAAGATTTCTTTTCAAAAGAAATTATCGAGACATCGCTCAATAAATGCAATATCCTCAAGATTAACGATGAGGAAATAAAGATCGTCAGTGAGATGTTCGGTCTGAAAGGCGACTTACCTGTAATTGCACGTCAATTGCTTGAGAAGTTCGGTTTAAAAGCCGTCATTCTGACATGGGGCGAGAACGGCAGTTTTGCCTTCACGGCCGATGAAGTCTCTTATTGTGAGACGCCGAGAGTCAAAATCGCTGACACAGTCGGAGCCGGTGACTCTTTCACAGGCGCTTTCTGCGCATCGCTGCTAAACGGACTCGGCATCAAGGAGGCACATAAAAAAGCGGTTGACGTTTCAGCTTTTGTCTGTACTCAATCAGGTGCGATGCCGATCATTCCTGACAATTTGAAATAACAGTTTCCACCGTCTGTCAAAAAGACAGATATCAAACAATGAATAAAATCATAAAATCGTCACTTTCAGTACTGATGCTTGCTTGTGCGTTCAACTCAAACGCACAGCAAGCTAAATATGTCTTCTATTTCATCGGGGACGGAATGGGTCAGAATCAGATTCAGATGACTGAACTCTACCGTGGTGAAATGGAGGGGAAAATAGGCATAGTGCCTTTGCAGTTCACTCAATTTCCGGTAGCATCTGTCGCTTCCACCTATTCTGCCACAAATGGAGTTACCGACTCGGCAGCCTCAGGCACTGCTTTGTCAACAGGAACCAAGACCGCCAACGGTTGCATCGGCGTGCAAACCGACAAGAAAACACCGCTCACCAGCATTGCCAAACTTGCCAAGGAGGCCGGCAAAAAAGTCGGCATATCATCGAGTGTCGGCATCAACCATGCCACACCTGCCGCCTTTTACGGCCACAACAAGACTCGCAAAGCTTATAATGAGATCGCGATGCAATTGCCTGAATCGGGATATGACTTCTTTGGAGGTGCCGATTTCTGGTGTGCTGTTCCTGAAGATTCGGCAGGTGTGTTCAACAACGCACGCCGTAAGGGATATACAATCGTCAGAGGCTACGACGAATTTTGCCAAAAAGCACCTTCTACTGAAAAAATCATTCTCCTTCAAGATGAAGAGACATCAAAGATCGACGGACGCACGGTGCCTTATGCCATTGACCGCAAGAATGGAAATCTGACTCTGTCGGAAATCACAAAAGCCGGCATCGACTTTTTGTCAAAAGATGCTGACAACGGATTCTTTTTCATGGTTGAAGGCGGTAATATCGATTGGGAATGTCACAGTAATGACGCCGCACCCGTCATTCATGAGATTCAAGATTTCGACAACGCGATCGGCATCGCATATGATTTCTACAAGCAACACCCCGACGAGACCCTTATAGTTGTAACTGCCGACCATGAGACCGGCTCGCTTTGCCTTGGAACCGGCCCATACGCGCTGAACCTTAAGGTTTTGTCAAATCAAAAAGTCAGCGAACTTGAATTCACCCGAATTCTGAATGCCATGCGTAAAGCCAACAATGGCAAGGTGACATGGGAAATGGCTAATGAAGCTCTCGGAAATTATTTCGGATTAGGCAAACAGGTTGAACTGACACCCGATCAGGAAAAACGCTTGCGCGAGGCCTACAACGATTCATTCGGTGACCACATCAGTCTTGTAGAAAGTGAATATCAGAAAGTCATACCTTTTGCCACCAGAGCCAAGGAGATAATCAATGAAATCGCATTGGTCAGCTGGGGAAGCGGCGGTCATTCCGCATCGTTCGTGCCTGTCTATGCTGTCGGTGCCGGCTCAGAAGAGTTCATACCACGTACAGACAATGCCGAAATCGCCCGTAAAATCGCCAAAGCCGGCGGTTATCCGGTCAAAGACTGAAAAACTCAAAAGGCGCGGCAGTGACACTCTCCTTTATTGCCGCGTCTCTCCCGTATAAAATACCAAAAGAACATACATATAGGATACCATGAATTTTTAAGGTTAATATCAAGGTTAAACCACGTTTACAACAGATACAATTTCAAGGTAAGAAAAGATTGTCCGACTCTGATTTATAAATACCTAACAATCAAATATCAATCATTATGCATTCATCAATTAACTCGATGCTCAGGAAGTCTCTTCTGACGAGCCGTGCCATGATTCTGCTGATGTGCCTTCTTATCGGAACGGCAGCAGGATACGCCGGTCAGTTACCGCCAACCGGAGCTCAAAAAGAAATTTCAGGAACCGTGATCGACGACCAAGGCGAACCGATCGTCGGTGCCACAGTCAAGATCAAAAACTCTCAGACAGGTACGATGACCAACATCGACGGCCGCTACACCCTCAAGGCTGCTGAAGGAGATGTTATCGTAGCAAACTTCATCGGTTACAAAGCGTCAGAGTCGACAGTCGGATCTGCAAACAATTATGATTTCACACTCACAAGCGACTCTGAAGTTCTTGACGAGGTGGTCGTGGTCGGTTACGGAACTGTAAAGAAAAAAGACCTGACAGGTGCCGTCTCCAACATCAAAGGAGAGAAAGTTGCCGAGCGACACACCACACAATTGGCCACCGCGCTGCAAGGTGCGATAGCCGGTGTTCAGATCAACAGAACCAACGGTCAGCCCGGAGCGAGTTCAAGCTCGATTCTGATTCGTGGTGTGACGACCATAGGCGACACCGCACCTCTCGTAATTGTTGACGGTGTGCCTGTCGACAAAGTAGATGACATCAATGCAAACGACGTAGAAAGCATCTCGGTTTTGAAAGATGCCGCTTCGGCTGCTATCTACGGTTCTCGTGCTGCGGCAGGTGTGATTCTCATCACCACCAAACGGGCAGGCGAATCTGACATCAAGCTCACCTACAATTTTGAATACGGTCTCGAAATTCCGGCATCACAACCAAAAAATGTCGGCATGCAACGCTATCTTGAAATGGTAAATGAACTCCACTACAACGATAACCCGTCGGGTGGACATTATCAGTATTTCACACAAGATCAAGTCGAGAATTGGCTTGCACGCAATCCGGAAGACCCTGACAACTATCCTATCACAGATTGGTATGACCTGATGGTGAAAGGTTCGGCTCCCCGTCAGTCTCACAATGTAAGCCTGACAGGCGGTTCGAAAAAAGTGAAAACCCGCGCCGCTTTCAGCTATGACAAAACCGACGGTCTGTTCAAGGAAGCGACAAATACCTACCAGCGATACATGCTGCGTATAAACAACGATTTCAAATTCAACAAATATATCAGTGCCAACGTTGACCTCAACGTCAAGTACAGCGAGACAGAAAAACCGAAATTCACAACTATCTGGAGCGGTATCTACAATGCGTCGCCTGCCTATGCACCCGTTTGGCAAAACGGATCAATGGCAGACGTCAAAGACGGATCAAACCCTTACGGAAAACTTGTCAAAGGTGGTAACATCAAGAGCTCCACACTGAAAGTCGGTGGTAAACTCGCCCTTTACATCACGCCTCTTGAAGGACTCAAACTGTCGGCGATCGCAGCTCCTCAGCTCACCTACAGCAAAACAAAGACCCACGGTAAGGCAGTTCCCTACTACCGTCAGGACAACCCGACCGACATTGCAGGCTATCTCAGCGACTACACCACCAACACTCTCGAGGAAGAACGTCCCGATGCAAAACAGCTGACAACTCAACTTTTGGCCAACTACATGAGAACATTCGGTAAACACGACCTCAACGTAATGGCAGGTTATGAGACATATTACTATCGTCACGAAGGTCTGACAGCCAGCACCGACAACATGAATCTCGACCGCTATCCCTACATGAGCAATGCCAACAAAGATTATCTCAAAGTCGGCGGTACGGCATATGAGAACTCGCTACAGTCATTTTTCGGCCGCATCATCTACAGCTACGACAACCGCTATCTGCTTCAGGTAAACGTTCGTCGTGATGCATCTTCGAGATTCCACAAAGACCACCGTTGGGGTACATTCCCGTCGGCATCGGTCGGTTGGATCATGACTCAGGAAAAGTTCATGAAAGACATAAATCCACGTTCACTCTCATTCTTGAAAATACGTGGTTCATGGGGTCGTCTCGGAAACGAACGCATCGGTAACTACCCCTACATCTCACTGATGGATTTCACGTCATCGCTTCTTTATCCGGCCTACGGATCGACATCTCCTCAGTTCCTGCAGGGAGCGGCCCAGATACAGTATGCCATTCAAGACATCACTTGGGAAACGACCGAATCGTTCAACATCGGTTTCGATGCACGATTCCTTGACAATCGACTCTCTTTCACCGGAGACTTCTACAAAAAGAACACCAAAGACATGCTTCTTGACCTTGAGATTCCCAAATTTGTCGGTTATTCAAATCCGTCGCAAAATGCAGGACACATGAAGACCACAGGTTACGATCTCGAACTTTCGTGGAACGACCACATTGGTGAAGTCACCTATAGTGTCGGTGTGAACTTCTCTGACTATCAGTCAAAAATGGGAAATCTCAAAGGTACGGAATTCATCGGTGACCAGATAAGCCGTGAAGGAAGCTACTATAACGAATGGTATGGATATGTCTCTGACGGTTTGTTCCTTACTCAGGAAGATCTCGACAACTCTCCGAAACTCAACAACACAACTCTTCTCGGAGATGTGAAATTCAAAGACATCTCTGGCCCTGACGGTGTGCCCGACGGAAAAATTTCTCCTGAATATGACCGTGTTCTGCTTGGCAATTCGCTACCCCGTTTCCTTTACGGCGGAACGGCATCAGTTCAATGGAAAGGCATTGACTTCAGCCTCGCTTTCCAGGGTGTCGGCAAACAGAACGTGCGCATGACAGAAAGCATGATTCAACCTTTCCGCGGCAAATGGGGTTCAATTCCCGCCATTCTTGACGGTAACTACTGGAGCGAAGAGAACACCGATGCCCAGAATGCAGCAGCCAAATATCCACGTCTGACAACCACCAACAAAGACAGCAACAACGCCATGTCGACATTCTGGATGTTCAACGGACGTTATTTCAGAATGAAAAACATGACTCTCGGATATACACTACCCTCAAACTGGACACGCAAAGCATTCATCGATCGCGTGCGCGTCTATGTCAGCGGAAATGATCTTTTCACTTTCAACGATTATCCGACCGGATTCGACCCCGAGCGTACTACTTCAAGCTATCCAATCACCAAATCGGTCATCTTCGGTCTGAACGTCAACTTCTAATCTATACCAGCAATGAAAAAAATCAAACATATTTTACCGATACTCGCCCTGGCGTTCGCTTCTACCGCCTGCATTGAGCTCGACCGTTATCCGCTTGACCAGGGTTCGAGCGAGACATGGTTCTCAACCGAAACCGAATTTGACATGGCAGTCAATGACATCTATCGTCCCGTTTGGTGGAATCTCGGTCAAGAAGCCTGGAACGACGACTACTTCTATCGCAAAATAGCAGGCCAGCCTATTATCGACGGTCAGCTCAACAGTGAGACTGACATCAAAGGATATCTTCAACTGAGCGAGTACTACACCAACCTCTATAAGGCGATAGTCAGAGCCAACACAATCATCGCCAATATTGACCGCGGTCGTGACAACGGAATTCTCGAAGCTAAACTACTGAACTATGAGGCCCAGGCCCGCTTCACGCGTGCCTACCACTACGGTATGCTTGTGTTCCATTTCGGCGACGTGGTTTACGTTGAAAATGCTACGACAATCGAAGAATCATACACAATGGCGCGTTCGCCCAAGGCAGATGTCATAAAAAAAATATATGAAGACTTCGATTTCGCAATCAATAACCTGCCAGAAAAGAACGCCGGTCTCCAGACCGCTACAAGAGGTGCGGCTCTCGCGTTGAAAGCACGTTTTGCACTTTGGTTCGGCGACTGGGCTATCGCTTCTCAGGCAGCTTCAGAATGTATGAAACTTGCAGATAAGGGCATTTACAGACTTCACCCCGATTTCGGTGAATATTTTCATGCCCGCAACGATCAGGAGTCAATTTTCCTGACGCCGTGTTCAGACGAGCTGGGATTATATGCTTCGAACGCACCTTTCAGCAGTGCAAGCTCCTATGTCACCCGTCTGGGCGGTGGAACAGCCTCCAAAGGTCCGTCTTGGGCAATTTTGGCAGCATTTGAATGCACAGACGGTCTGACAATCGACAAATCTCCGTTATTTGACAGCAAAAATCCGTTCAAGAACCGCGATCCGCGCTGCGCCGAGACCCTTGTAGAATTCGGGAGCACATTCCTGGGTTGCGTATTCGATCCGCGTCCGTCGGCCACCAAAGTGATGAATTACAACACCGGTAAACAAGTTAAGAACAAAGACAGCTACCCCGTGACAGACGGCAATGCCTCATACAACGGCATCGTATGGAAAAAACGCATCGAGGAAGGTTGGGGTTCAGGTTTGAAAAAGGCCTCGAACGACAATGTCATCATTCGTCTCGCCGATGTTTATCTGATCTACGCCGAAGCCATGATCGAACAGAACAAGATCGATGAGTCAGTTCTCAACGCGATCAACAAGGTGCGTGCACGCGCATACAAATGTAAAGTGGCCGAGACAACCAAATATCCCGCTATCACAACCACCAACCAGAAAGAACTTCGCCGCGTCGTTCGCCGCGAACGCCGTGTGGAACTCGCCTTCGAGTGTCTGCGTTATTTCGATGTCATCCGCTGGCGCATAGCCAAGAAAGCGTTCAACATGCCAAACTGCGGTATTCTGAGCGACAAGGACGGAGCAAAGAAAGTCGAAAAAGATGGCCATTGGTTCTGGGATGTTCCGCCGACATTCGATGAAGACGATATTCCCAATTTCCAAGCTCTGATTGACAAAGGTTACTGCGACATCCATTCAAAAGGCAATTTCTCTGACCGCATGTATCTATGGCCAATCCCGGCGAAAGAACTTATAATCAACAAAAACATGACCCAGAACGAGGGTTATTGATAAATCACTAAACAGATGCGTCCCGGAAACCCTACCGTTTCCGGGAGCATCTGTTTCAAAAAAACATCTATGAACCATTCAAAACGAATTGCATTTCTACTTGTCACAGTGGTGGCCTCATTGACAGCTGCCGCATCTCCCCTGCTTGACTCTATCGGAGCCGGTCGACGCATTTTCATCGCCCACCGAGGAGTTAACCTGAGATCCACAATTGCCGGAGAAAACTCGACAGAAGCAATCGCTTTGGCATCAAGAGCCGGATTCGATGCAATCGAGACAGACGTCAGACTTACGGCCGACGACTCTCTTGTCATCATGCACGACGCAACGCTCAACCGAACATGTCTAAATTCTGACGGAAGCGAGATAAAAGATAAAACTCCGGTTGAGAACGTGAAATGGAATGACCTCCGTAACCGTTATATCCTGAAAGCTGACTCAGAATCAAACAGGAGCAAAATTCCCTCTCTCAAAGAATATCTCGAAGTCTGCAAGCGAAACAATCTGCTTGTCTTCATCGAGCCAAAACTGACAGATGAGACCGGCCGATATTACAGGCGGATCATCAAGACGGCCGACGAGGTATTGGGCCGCGGAAATTATATCATCACCTCAAATAACCGTGCCAACGAAATTATCCGAGATTCTCTCGGGGTCGTTGACATCCCTCTGATGGGAATCTTATATCAGACTACATTTGACCGCATAGAACGTCTCGGAAACGTCATCATGGCAGTAAGTGCCACCCGTTTCTCAAAAGACGACTATGCGGCTAACATATCAAAATCGAAACAAAACGGACTGCTGCGTGAATCTCACGCCGATAAGTTCAAGCATTTCGACATGATCAACCATAACGATGTCAACATTATCTCGACCGACTTCCTCGCGCCCGACAATGATTCGCTCGAGGGCGAGACATTGCTTGATGTCAGCGAGACCGATCTTTTCGGTTCACCGATTGAATTTTGTAACGCCGGCCTGAAGCCTGTGGAATTCGGAGCGTTGTATATTGAATTTGACATCGAAGGTGATGCGACAGTCACACTCGGTCGTCAGAAATTTGAAGTTACCGATGGCAAAAAGCTACGTCACCAGGTAATGCTATATAACGAAATCCCCACATTTTCCATCGACCCTGAGTCCGGAAGCGTGCGCATATCTGACCTGAAACTGAAACTCATCAAATTTTGAAATAAATCTTATCATAATGGAAAATAAAAAAACATATATAGAGAAACCCCGAGAGATTGACATCATTGAAGAAGTTGACGTGCTTGTAGTCGGTGGCGGACCGGCAGGCATCGGTGCTGCCGTCGGTGCAGCCAAGACCGGTGCGGGTGTCATGCTCGTCGAAGCCATGGGCTCTTTAGGTGGCATGTGGACCAACGGTCTGGTCATCACTCTTGCCGGCTTCAACAGCTGGTTGAGGCCCTACCGTCGTTGTGTCGGCGGTGTTATGGACGAATGGATCTCAATGGCACAGGCAAAAGGAGGCGTCGAAAACAACCGCTCATGGGTGCTCAGCTCCGATCCTGAAATCATGAAAGTGACAGCCGACCGGTTGGTGGAAAAATATGGCATCAAGATTCTCCTTCACACCTGGGTTGCCGATGCGATTGTCGAGAATGACACTGTCAAAGGCATCATAATCGAAAATGTCGACGGACGCAAAGCCATAATGGCCAACGTCGTCATTGACTGTACAGGCAACGGAGATGTCATGGCACGTGCCGGAGCCGATTTCGCAATTTCCAACGAATTACAGCCAATGACGCTCCCATTCTTTTTCGCAGAGGTTGAACCGGCCGGTGAAATTCCATTTGAAGACGAATTGTGTGTACCCCTTGGCCCGGCTCCCGGCTATCTTGGCAAAGTCGGCCTGAGCTACTCAAGTCGTCGTCGCGACATCGGCCTTGACATAAACAACCCCAAACTGGCCAAAGCTTATGAAGACGGAGATCTGCCGTTCTTCGGCGGACCATGGTTCGGCGGTCTGCGCAAAAATTTTCCATGGATCAACACAACACGCGTCTATGGGTCGGCGGTCAATGCGAGAGAACTGACCGATTGTGAGATCGAAGCGCGTCGCGACGCACACACTATTGCCGACTATTACCGCGAGTACTGCAAAGGTTTCGAAAAAAGCTGGATAATGAACACATCAGCTACTATCGGCATAAGGGAGACACGCCGTCTCATCGGCGAATACGTCATGACACGCGATGACATTGTCAACCCGACTGAGACCGAAGACTCAATCGCACTCGGTGTATGGCCCATCGACATTCACCCGCCAAAAGGTCAGAACGGCGCACACGACATGTACGTTCCTCTGCCCTATCCAATTCCCTATCGTTCGCTGATTCCGGCAAAAATAAATAACCTGATCGTCGCCGGCCGCTGCATCTCAACCGAGCGCGAGGCCCTCGGCACGATCAGAGTTGGTGCAACTTGTGGTGCGACAGGCCATGCCGCCGGCGTCGCTGCAGCCCTGTCGGTGCAATGTGGCTGCACACCACGCGAAGTCGATGTACAGGCTCTTCGCGCCGAACTCCGCAATCAGAATGCAATCATAGAATGATGAGACCTGCAGCACTGATATATCTGCTTGCCATAGCCGCCACGTTTCAGATGTCGGCAAAAGTGACATTGCCGCCTATAATATCCGACGGCATGTTACTGTCGGCTGAAAAAGCATCGCTATGGGGATCAGCCAAACCGTCATCACAAGTTGTGATCAAACCGTCGTGGACCGACAAGGTAACAAAAACCACAGCCGGAAGCGACGGCAGTTGGAATGTCGAAATCTCCACCGGCCCCCAATCTTCCTCACCTTCTTCTATCTCGTTCACCGACGGGGAAGAAACGGTAACTGTCAGTGACGTACTTGTGGGGGAAGTCTGGCTGTGCTCTGGACAGAGCAACATGGTTTTTCCGGTCGGGGATCACACATCGACACTGTCATGGCAGACCGGCATGGAAGACGCAGATCTGCAACTTCAAGACGCCCTATATCCTGAGATCAGACTTTTCATGGTCGACTATGCTATCTCACCCGACAAACCAATCGAGACATGCTCCGGCAAATGGGTGAAATGCACACCCGAAACCGCTTTTAATTTTTCAGCCGTATCGTTTATCTTCGGTCGCACTCTCCACCGTGCGCTTGGGTGTCCAGTCGGGCTGATACAGTCGGCCGTCGGTGCCACATCAATTGAATCGTGGATAAATCCTGATCTCTTCAAAGGCAACAAGATCTATGATTACGCGCTAAAACGCTGGAGCCCCGAGCGGGTGAATGAGAAAAACGCCCACCGAATTCCCGGAGGACTTTACAACGCCATGATTTATCCGATCAAGCGATATACGGTAGACGGAATCATCTGGTATCAAGGAGAAGGCAACGCGATCAACGCCGAAACCTACGAAGAGATGCTTACCACTATGATCGAATCATGGCGCAGCGACAGAAACAACCTGACACTGCCATTCGGCATGGTTCAGATCGCACCGTTTCACAACCGCTCACCCTATGTCAGAGAGGCGCAATTTAACGTGATGAAGCGTGACCCGGAGACAATCGGCATGGTCGTCACGACCGATGTCGGAGACTCACTCGATATACACCCCCGTAACAAGACCGTGCCGGGCATGAGGCTTGCACGGTGGGCTTTGGCTAAAGTCTATGGCCGGAACATAGAGTACTCCGGTCCCGTCTTCAAAAACATGACAATTGATGGTGACAGTGCTGTCTTGACTTTTGACCACTGCGACGGGCTAAGGTCGTCGGACGGCAGCCGTCTGACCGGATTCATGATGCAGGATCGATCCGGTTCATACCATGTCGCCGATGCCCGCATTGACGGAGATCATGTCGTTGTCAAGGCTGCAGGTGTCAGCCAACCGGTCAATGTAAGATATGGATTCGAAAACTTTCCGCGAGTCAATCTGGTCAACCGTTCGGGATTGCCGGCCACACCGTTCAGAACCGATCAGATAGCTAAAGTCGCAGGTAAAATGTAGTCAAGTTACATTTTTGAAAGTTAATGTTACATCGGTTACATCTAAACTTGAGAAATTAATCGACTTTTGTAAAAAATCTAAATACCGTTTACCAATCAAAATGAGACTTATCACATCTGTATTCCTAATTACCTTGACCACTCTGACAAGTCTTGCAGAAATCAAACTGCCGTCTGTCATTTCAGACAACATGGTTCTGAAACAAGATGCAAATGCACGTATATGGGGTAAAGCAGATCCTGGTGAAATCATCACGATATCACCTTCATGGACCGATAAAACCTATTCGGTAATGACACCTGCCGACGGAAACTGGTCAACGTTTGTTCCGACTCCACCCGCCTTGAAGACAGAACAACAGATGGTCTTTAAAAGCGACCGCGACACCGTCACAGTAAACAATATACTGATCGGTGAGGTCTGGTTATGCTCCGGACAAAGCAACATGCTTTTCCCGTTAGGTCCGGAGAACGGAAAATGGAAATGGAAAGTTGGGGTCGATGATCTTGAAGAACAGTTGAAAGATGCCGATTACCCAGAAATCAGACTTTTCACCGTCGGATATCAGGAATCGCCAGGAAAAGAACTTGATGACTGTGCAGGCCAATGGGAGGTGTGCACCCCTGAAAGTGCCTGGAAATTTTCCGCTGTCGGTTTCCTCTTCGGACGAGAACTCCACAACGAAATAAAGATGCCTGTCGGACTGATCATGGCAGCCCGCGGAGATACCCATGCCGAATCATGGCTAAAAGAAAGACTGATGAAAGACAACCGGTTTTATGACGACGTCTATGAACAGTTCGGTCTTGACAAGGTGTCAACATCAAAAAAGCCCTATAAAGTACCGGCAACTCTGTGGAACGGCATGATTGCTCCGATTCTCGGATATACTGTCAGCGGCAACATCTGGTATCAGGGCGAAGCAAACGACATGAGAGCGGAAAAATACCAGACAGTTTTCACGACTCTGATTGACAGCTGGCGCAAGGAATGGGGTATGCCCGACATGCCTTTCTATTTTGTTCAGATCGCACCATTCCACAGACAGTCACCGGCCATAAGAGAGGCCCAGCTCAATACGTTCACGAGCGGAATAAAAAACATCGGTATGGCTGTGATCACCGACGGTGGTGACTCTCTCGACATTCACCCACGTAACAAAAAACTGCCGGCCCACCGATTGGCTCTATGGGCCTTGAACAAGCAATATGGTAAAAATGTCGCTTTCAGCGGACCGGTATTCAAATCGGCTGAAATTGAAGGAAACAAGATCACCGTCTCTTTTGATTATGCTGAAAACGGGCTTAAAACATCTGACGGCTCTCCGGTAACCGGATTTCATGTTGCCGGAACAGACAAGATATTCTATCCTGCCACTGCCGTCATTGACGATGATAAAGTTATTGTCACATCACACGACGTCGACAATCCGGCCGCGGTCAGATATGGCTACGACTGCTTTTTCAGAGTAAACTTAATTAATAATGACGGACTACCGGCATCCCCATTTCGCAGCGATGACTGGAATGTTCCAACCAAACACTAATCCGTTACACAATGAGAATTCAAAATTTAATGACCCGGCTTGCGTTCGCAGCCCCATTGGCGATCAGCCTCCAGGCACAGGCCGACGAACGACCGAACATAATTTTCTTTCTTGTCGATGATTTCGGCTGGATCGAAACTTCTTTACCATTCGGCGAGGAGACATATCCACGCAACCGTCGTTTCCACACACCCAACATGGAGAGACTTGCAAAACGCGGAACCATGCTCACAAACGCTTATGCCTGCTCACTGTCGACACCGACGCGCACCAGTCTGATGACCGGTATGAATTCTGCCCACTCACACATCACATCGTTCAGTTCGCTCTACAAAGACATCGTGCCCGATGCAATCGGTGGTCACCCGGGATCTACAAACGAGAACCTCGGTGACATCTTCGCCCACCCCAAATGGAACTACAACGCCTTGTGTCCGGCTCAGTTTGACAACGAGCAAGACCGCAAGACCTACGGGCTCAACAACACAACCTATGCCACCCCCCTGCCCCAACTGCTGCGTGATTCGGGCTATCACACGATTCATGTCGGTAAAGCCCATTGGGCTCCGGCCGGAACTCCCGGATCCAACCCCTACAACATGGGCTTCGTGGTCAATATCGCAGGAGCTCAAAACGGCCATCCAAAAAGCTATCTTCCAGAGGAAAACTTCGGTAATCTGCCGGGAAAAGGTGACTATGGATCGGTCATGAATATGTCACAGTACTACGACAGCGGAATTCACCTGACCGAGGCTATAACCCTCGAGGCATTGAAAACCCTCGACAACCCGATCAGACAGAAACAACCGTTCTTCCTCTATTTCGCACACTACACCAACCACACCCCGATTCAACGTGACGACCGTTTCGTCCAGCGTTATCTCGATGAAGGTCAGGACGAGGGAGAGGCACGATATGCATCTATGGTTGAAGGAATGGACAAGAGCCTCGGAGACGTTCTTGACTATATTGACAATAAAGGCATCGCTGACAACACTGTCATCATCTTCTACAGCGATAACGGTCCCCACAGCGTAGGAGGCGAGAAAGGCGGAGAAATGCACACGCAGGCAATGCCGCTGCGCGAAGGAAAAGGTTCTGTCTATGAGGGCGGCATCAGAGTCCCGATGATGGTGGCCTGGCCCGGAAAAGTCGCTCCCGACACACGAATCAACACTCCTGTGGTCGTGGAAGACTTCTTCCCGTCGTTTTGCGAACTCGCCGGCATAAATAATCCGGAGACAGTGCAGACCCGCGACGGACAATCGTTTGTCAAACTTGTCACCGACGGATCGCAGTATGTCGCAAAAGCGGCCAAGGAAGGTAAGATAAAGAATCAGAAAGAGGCCAATGCGTTTGAGATTCCTGCCGAAGTAGGCGGTCTTGATCCTGAGAGAGACCTGATATTCCATTATCCCCACCAGTTAAGATTTGAAGATCAAGACGACATTGACTTCATGACTGCCATGCGTCGAGGAGACTGGAAACTTGTCTACCGCATGCACACCGGAGAACTTGAACTTTACAATTTGCGTGAAGATCTTGGCGAACGCAACAATCTCGCGCCAAAACATAAAGAAATGGTCAAATCAATGGCCAAAGACCTTGGAGACCAACTGAGAAAATGGGATGCGTCGATGCCGACCGTGCGTGCGACAGGCAAAACCGTTCCCCTGCCCGATGAAATTTAATCAATCCATCACCTTATATTTTCACAATGAAATTCAAAATCAATCTCATTTCAACTTTTGCCGCCTTAGCCCTGCTGGCTTCATGTAGCGACAAAAACGATGATCCAAAACCTGAAAAGCCGGACACTCCCGATCCGAAGCCGACCGACATTTTTGACGTTCCCGACAAAGACGGCTACAACATAAAAGGTGTTGTCTATGAGGGTCAGACCCCAATTGCCGATGTTGTTGTCAGCGACGGTGTCTCGGTAGTCAAGACCGACGAAAACGGACGCTATTATCTTAACACCGACAAAAGCAAAAGCCATGTTTTCATCTCGATTCCTTCCGGATATAGCGTTGAGAACGATAAAGTTTATCCTAAGTTCTATTCAAAGTTCACAGCCACAGACCGTAACGTAATCGAGCAGCATAATTTCAAACTTACAAAAAACAGTAACAAGGAATATGTGGTCATAGCTCTCGCCGACCTTCATATCGCCAACGTCAGACAGACTCCCGAGCAGTTCACCAACAAATATCTGCCTGATCTCAACGCGACAATCGACAGCTATAAGCAGCAAGGTAAAGATGTCTATGTTGTCACCCTCGGCGACGAGTCACATGACCTCTACTGGTATTCCAAAAACCTTGCATTGGGTGCGATAAAACCCTATATTGAAAAGATCCACGCCCCTATGTTCAATTGCATGGGCAACCATGACAACGACCCATATTGTGCCGATGATTTCCTTGCTGAAAATGTCTGGCGTAACGAAATGGGTCCCACCTATTATTCTTTTAACCTCGGCGACGTGCACTATGTTGTTCTTGACAACATCCGCTACACAAACAAAGGAGGGTCACAGGGTCAGCTCGGCGACCGTGAGTATGACAAGATCGTGACCGCAGAACAATATGCGTGGCTCAAAAAAGATCTCGAGACAGTCAGCAAATCGACTCCGATCGTGGTTTGCATGCATGCTCCCTACTTCGACAAAGCGAAACTCTACAACAATTCCCAGACTCCACGCACCCGCTATGCCCTCGACGACGAGAAGACACTTTCTACATATCTCTCCGGGTTCTCAAAAGTCACCATTCTCTCTGGGCACGCACACCTCAATTCAGTCACGGCCGAGAATAACATTCGTGAATTCAACATCGGAGGTTCAAACGGTTCACTCTGGTATACGGGACAGAGCCACATGGCCGGAAACCACATTTGCCGCGACGGCTCGTTCGGAGGCTATTTCGTAATGGAAGTTTATGGTAAGAACTATGAAAGCTATTACAAATCAATCGGCTGCGACCGCAACTACCAGTTCCGCACCTACGACATCAACCACAGCTTCATCAAGAAGAGCAAATTCTTCCCCTCGTCAAAACGCAGCAATCCTGAGGTGATCAGTCTTTTCAATGAAAAAGCGAGTGACACCGCGACCGGCTACGGCTGCATGGACGAATACTGCGGAGTGGTCATCGACGGCAAACGCGTGGAGCGCACCGACAACATGGTCTTCATCAACGTCTTCAATTTTGATGACCGCTGGAAGATTGAAGTGACAGAAAATGGCAAATCGCTTCCCGTGACCCGTTTCAACGCCTATGATCCACTGCACATCGCCTCACTCGCATGCAAACTTCTTGAGAATGGCGAGAAGAGCGCGAACGAGGAGAATATCACCGGCGGTCGTCTCCCCGCCCTGACCTCACACATGTTCAAAGTCCAGGCATCATCACCGACATCGACCCTCTCAATCAGAGTGACCGACGGAAACGGTAAGATTTATACCGAAGAGATGAAACGTCCGAAACAGCTTGAAATCGACATGAAATAATAAACCACGCCGCGGTGTCTGTCATCGTCGGGATGCCGCGGCTTTTCACAATAACTTAATTTTCCCAACCACCAAAATCATTACAACATGAAGATTAAAAATTTACTTCTGACTCTCTCTTGCGCCTCTGTTGTTTTCGGTGCAACCGCACAAAGCCATCACGGTTTCTACTACAAGCCAGACCAGGAGATGATAGACGCATCGCTTGAAAGTGATTCAAAAGCCCCGAAATCGTTGACACCGTGGTTCAATACCACTGAGTTTGTCATGCCTATGTATAACGACGCCAAGACCGATCTGGTTCCGAGCACAATCTATGAAGGCAACAAGACAGACCTGATTCCCCGTCAGGCAAAAATCGATGCAAATGCAGCCAAACTCAACGGTGCGGTAATGGAAGCCACATTCGCTGATGACGGCGTCATGTGGGTGACAGCTCCCTCCACAGCCCAGTTCCCGACGGCAGGGACAGCCGTCACCGCTCCCGGAACGGTTGTATTCCATCTTGTTCTCGGAAGTACCCCCCACCGCATCAATGATACAGACAACGTACTGAGCTACACCGGTGACCGTGCATATCTCTCTGACTGCAACGGTGTCAACATCGGTATCTGTCTCCCCGAAGGTGCTACCGTCAAAGCCTACCTGTCAACACCAAACATCAACGCAAAGAACGCCGGCGGATATGACTCACTCGGTGACGTAATGCGCACGGCAGCCTTTGATTTTGACAATGTCGCAACCGGCAAATATGTCGAGGTCAACTCAGGCGCACCCTACAACAGCCTCGCCTGCATCGAGATGACAGAAGAACACAATCCCAAGTGGCCCGACGGATATTGTGCAAAATATATCGATGTAGTCGTCTATAACGTCAAGGCAGGTGACAAAGTCGGTTTCGGCGGTCTCCAGACTCTTCACCCGGGTTGGACTCCGGCAGTCTTCGCAGGTGTTGAAGAGATCACAGTCGACAACGAAAACTCACCTGTCGAATACTTCAACCTTCAGGGAATCCGCGTAAACAACCCCGAAAACGGCCTCTACATTCGCCGTCAGGGCACTCAGGTCAGCAAAGTCGTGATCAAATAAGCTTACAACCAAGACACTTACGCCGCACCGGACTATTTTTATGTCCGGTGCGGTCTTTTTTTTTGTTAAAAAGCAAAATTTAACCGAATATTTTTTTACCTTTGTCGAAACGTTGATGCGCTGAGGCGCGCGGTCGCCATGCTATTTCAACGTTACAGACCTGAACATCAACAAATAAAACATACCTTTAACCAAAAACCATGTCACGTTACTTTTTAGCAGTCGACCTTGGAGCGACAAGCGGACGTACGATTCTCGGCACAATCGATGCCGGAGGTAAACTGACGACCGAAGAAATAAACCGTTTCAAATATAAGATGATGCCTATCGACGGCCATCTTTATTGGAACATCTATTATATTTTCGAGCAAATCAAAGAAGGCATGGCCATCGTGGGCCGTAAAGGCATTGTGCCGGCCTCGATTGGCGTTGACACATGGGGTGTCGATTACGCGTGTATAGCTGAAGACGGCTCGTTAGTCGGTCTGCCCCACGCCTACCGTGACCCGCAGCTCAACGGCGCGAAAGACCGTTTCTTTGAAAAAGTCATGAGTGCGTCACAACTCTACCGACGCACCGGAATCCAGCATCTCGAATTCAACACCGTTTTCCAGCTTAACGAATATAAAGATACATTTGCCGTCAAAGCAGCTTCCAAACTCGCTTTCATTCCCGACGCGATCTCATATCTCCTGACCGGGAATCTGGTAACGGAATACACCATAGCCTCAACCGGAGCGATTCTCAATCCTGAGACACGCTCTCTCGATACAGAACTGCTGGAAACGATAGGCATTCCGGCTGAAAAATTCGGTAAAATGGCAGAACCCGGAACAGTAATCGGAACCTTGAAACCGTCGATCGCTGCAGAGACCGGACTTCCTGAAGTGCCCGTTGTCGCAGTTGCCGGACATGACACGGCATCGGCAGTCGCAGCCGTTCCGGCCGAAGACGCCAACTTCGCCTATCTTTCAAGCGGCACATGGTCATTAATGGGTATTGAATCTCCTTGCCCTGTCATCAACGACCTCACCGAAGAATACAACATCACCAATGAAGGAGGCATCGAATCGACAGTCCGTGTGTTGAAAAACATAACCGGAATGTGGATTGTAGAACAATGTCTCGCATGTTGGAAAAAAGAGGGACACGACTACAGCTATCCCGAAATGGTGGCTCTTGCCGAGGCTGCTCCGGAATTTTTAGCGTTCATCGACCCCGATGATGCAGCATTCGTATGCCCCGACAACATGCCTCAGGCAATCGAACGTTATTGCAAGGCAACAGGCCAGAAAGTTCCACAGACCCACGGCGAATTCATTCGCGTGATTTTCGAGAGCCTCGCTCTGAAATATCGCTGGATTCTCGATGTGTTCCGCAAACTGGCTTCGTCGCCTGTCAAACGTCTGCACGTTATCGGAGGTGGCTCGCGCAACCGGTTCCTGAACCAGCTGACAGCCGATGCAATCGGCATGGAGGTTGTGGCCGGTCCGGCCGAAGGAACTGCCATTGGCAACATCATGCTCCAGGCTAAAGCCGACGGTCTCGTCAACTCTCTGACAGAAATGCGACAGATAATAGCCCGCAGCATTGAAATCGAACGTTTCCAACCACGCGACAAAGAGAAATGGGAAAAGGCGTTCGCCGACTATAAATCAACAATGAAACTATAATTTTTTACCTTAATACATTTAAAACCCTATGAACGAACAACAAATTCGTCAGGCATACGAAATTGCCAAAGAACGTTACGCCGCACTTGGCGTAGACACTGAGAAAGTACTCAAACTCATGCAGGATTTCCACCTGAGCATGCATTGCTGGCAAGCCGATGACGTTGCAGGTTTTGAAAACCAGGGTGGCTCACTGACCGGTGGCATACAGGTTAACGGAAACTATCCGGGTAAAGCCCGCAACATGGAAGAACTCCGTGCCGACATTCTTTACGCAATGAGCCTCATTCCCGGAAAGCACCGCTTGAATCTCCATGAGATTTACGGTGATTTCGGTGGTAAATTCGTTGACCGTGATGAAGTTGAACCCACACATTTCGCAAGCTGGATTGAGTGGGCCAACGCAAACGGCATCAAGCTCGATTTTAACTCGACTTCATTCTCACACCCCAAGAGCGGCGACCTCAGCCTTGCCAATCCCGATAAATCTATCCGCGATTTCTGGATCGAGCACTCAAAACGCTGCCGCGCCATTTCACAGGCAATCGGTGAAGCACAGGGTGACCCCTGTATCATGAACACCTGGGTACACGACGGTTCAAAAGACATCACAGTCAACCGCTACCTCTATCGTGAGCTTCTCAAAGACTCTCTCGACCAGATCTTCGAGCACAAATATGACATGATGCGCGACTGTGTCGAATCTAAAGTATTCGGCATCGGTCTTGAAAGCTATACAGTCGGTTCAAATGACTTCTATACGGCATACGCCGCCAAGAACGACATGATGATCACCCTCGACACCGGTCACTTCCACCCGACCGAAAGCGTCGCTGATAAAGTGTCTTCAATGCTTCTTTTCGTGCCTGAGCTCATGCTCCACGTCAGCCGCCCCGTCCGTTGGGACTCAGACCACGTCACTATCATGGACGACCCGACACTCGATCTGTTCAGCGAAATCGTCCGTGCCGGAGCCCTTAACCGCGTACACTACGGTCTCGACTACTTCGACGGCACACTCAACCGCATCGGCGCATATGTCATCGGTAGCCGTGCCGCCCAGAAATGCATGCTCCGCGCTCTGCTCGAGCCGACCGACATGATCCGCGACCTTGAGCTCAAAGACAAGAGATTTGAGCGTCTCGCACTTCTCGAAGAAGCGAAAGTTCTTCCCTGGAACGCCGTCTACGATGAGTTCTGCCTGCGCAACAATGTACCCGTCGGCGAGTCTTACATCGCCGAGGTGCAGAAATACGAAGCAGACGTCACCTCAAAACGATAACATCAATCTTTTGCAAGCGCAACTTAATGTCAAGCTGCGCTTGCAATTTATTTTAAACTTCAACAAAAAGACTATGTCATCAATACTTGATAACCGTCCTGAATTGGCCCGCGAGGTCAATGATGTCGCAGAAGTAGCCGGCTATCTCTGGCAAAAAGGAATGGCCGAACGTAATGGAGGCAACATCACGATCAACATAACCGACTGCGTCGACGATGCGATCAGAAACATGCCGGCAATTGCAGCTCCTGTTGCAATAGGCATGACACTCCCGAACCTTAAAGGAAAATATTTCTATTGCAAAGGCACCAACCGCCGCATGCGCGATCTCGCGCGCTGGCCTATGGACAACGGATCCATAATCCGCATTCTCGATGACTGCGCCCACTATGAGATCATAGCAGACAAGCCCGTCAAACCGACTTCTGAATTGCCTTCACACCTTGCCGTGCACAACTACCTTATCGGAAAAGGCTCAAACTACAAGGCATCGGTACATACCCACCCTATTGAGCTTGTGGCAATGAGTCATAACCCCGAATTCCTCAAAAAAGATGTGCTGACCAACCTTCTGTGGAGCATGATTCCTGAAACAAAAGCATTCTGCCCCCGCGGTCTCGGAATCGTTCCCTACATGCTTCCGTCGTCAAATGAACTCGCAGAGGCCACGATCAAAGCCATCGACGAAAACTATGACGTTGTCATGTGGGAAAAACACGGCGTTTTTGCCGTAGGCGAGAATGTGCTCGAGGCATTCGACATGATCGATGTTCTGACAAAGAGCGCGATGATATATCAAGACGCACGCTCAATGGGCTTCGTGCCCGACGGCATGTCAGACGCACAGATGAAAGAAATTTCAACAGTTTTCAATCTCCCGAAATAAATCAGTTTTCATAATAAACCAATTATCCTCTCTTAACAACAATGGTAAACAGATTCATTCTCAACGAGGAGTCATATTTCGGACCCGGTGCCCGCAAAGAACTTCCCGGTGCAATCAGAAGCATCAACACAACCAAAGCCTTGATCGTGACTGATCCCGGGCTGCTCAAGTTCGGTGTCACCAAAATGGTGACCGATGTTCTTGACGAAGCCGCCATACCTTACGAAATCTTCAGCGAGGTCAAACCCAATCCAACCGTAAGCAATGTGCTTGCAGGTCTTGATGCATTCAAGAAATCCGGAGCTGACGTTCTGGTTGCTGTCGGCGGTGGATCATCAATTGACACAGCCAAAGCTATCGGTATAGTTGCAAACAATCCTGAATTCGGCGACATAGTGTCGCTCGAGGGTGTCGCACCTACAAAAAACCGCAGCGTTCCCATCATCGCGCTCCCGACCACTGCAGGAACGGCAGCCGAGACAACAATCAACTATGTCATCATTGATGAAAAACGCCAGGCTAAGATGGTTTGCGTGGACCCCCACGACATTCCGGCAGTGGCAATCATCGATGCCGAGCTGATGTATTCACTCCCCAAAGGACTGACCGCCGCAACCGGCATGGACGCCCTGACCCACGCAATTGAGGGTTACATCACAAAAGGCGCATGGGAAATGAGCGACATGTTTGAGATAGAAGCGATACGCATGATACGTCACTATCTTCCGACTGCAGTTTTCGAGCCCAAGAATCCGGAAGGCCGAAACGGCATGGCCGTCGCCCAATATATCGCAGGTATGGCTTTCTCAAACGTAGGCCTCGGACTCGTTCACGGCATGGCTCACCCGATGGGCTCACTTTTTGATGTTCCCCACGGTGTTGCAAACGCGCTGTTGCTCCCGACGATCATGGAGTTCAACAAACCGTGCTGCATCAAGAAGTATGGTGAGATCGCCCGCGCAATGGGTGTCAATACCGACGGCATGAGCGATGATGAAGCAGCTCAGGCAGCCTGTGATGCAGTTAGAGCTCTTGCAATCGAAGTCGGAATTCCGCAGCATCTGAGCGAACTCGGCATAACAGAGAATGACATTCCCGCCCTCTCTGCCCAGGCTCTTGCCGATGTCTGCACACCCGGAAACCCCAGAGAAGTCACGATCGACGACATAATAGCTCTCTACAAGAAAGTTCTGTAAACCACAATTTAACCCATATGCCAAGGAGACCGCGCCCAGTCACGGTCTCCTTGTTTTTTATATGAACCATAGATGTTGCCGGAGCGTTTATCCATAAACACTATTACACCCATAAAGTCAACTGTTTATGAAAACATCACAATCAATTGCCTCAGCTCTGCTGATCGGCTTCGCATCGATTTTCGGAACACAACAGTCAGAAGCCTGCACACGAGTTCTCTATGCCGGCGAAGACTCTTTATACATCGTAGGACGTTCGCTCGATTGGAAGACTCCTATCCCGACCAACATCTATGTTTATCCCCGAGGCATGACCAAAGTCAGCTCAGACAAACCAGGCGCATTGACCTGGACTTCAAAATATGGTGCTGTCTATGCAGTCGGTTATGACGGAGGCATAACCGAAGGCATGAACGAGAAAGGGCTCTCGATCAACGGCCTGTTCTGCAAAGGAACAGTCTACAATAACGCCGACACGGAGGGACGACCGCCAATGTCAATGGCAATGTTTGTCGGTTGGCTACTCGACATGAACGAGACAACGGCAGAAGTTGTCAAAGTGTTGAAACAGCACAATTTCACCATCGGCGGACAGACCTTTGACGGGGGCACGGTTTCGGCTCTGCATTGGGGCATCACCGATGCGAGCGGTCACACTGCCATTCTTGAATTCGACCACGGTAACATCAAGATCTATGAAGGCAATGACATAAGAGTGCTGACCAACGATCCGCAATGGCCGGCAATGCAGGCGATCAACGATTATTGGAAAAAAGTAGGCGGACAGAACATGTTGCCCGGAACAGTGAAGAGTCCTGACCGTTTCGTCAGAGCAGACTATTTCATCAGACACGTCAAATCAACCAGAAATGCCCAACTCGGTGTTTCAGAGACCCGCAGCGTGCTTGCATGCTCATGCGTACCGTATGAGTATACTGTCGAAACCGAACCAAACGTATCGTCAACCCAGTGGCGCAGCTTTTCCAATTTACGCGACCGTCTATACTATTTCGACATAGTGACCAATTTAGGAATGTATTATGTCGATCTAAAAAAAATAGATTTGAGACCCGGACAACCGGTTAGAAAATTCGACACAGCGAAACACACCGATACAGTGGGTGACGTGACCCATTTGCTTGTCAAATCAAAACCATTCACCCCGATGTATTGAACATTATTCTCCATCGCCTCAATAGACCGTAAGGTTTTTTGAGGCGATGAAATTATCTCCACACCAGATTTCAACTCTATATGATCCGGCTTCCCAGGAGCTGCCACGCTGATTGTTTCCCCAGCCTCCGAGCACCTGTGAATTCTCTCCAAGTCTGATATCTGCATCTTTTTTATAAGTGCAGCCAGACGGACTGCCGTTTCCTGTCAGCATCGTGTTGCCTCGATACCATTTGATATTGAATGTCTTGTTGCCGGAGGTTTCTCCGTTATAGTTGACTCTAATGTATACATAATAGATATCCGAGGCGTACAAACGTTCACCATAGATCGACGGAGCCGAATCATAACGTCCGTTACCAAATTCAATTGAATTGATCACCAGTGGGAAGTGTTCAATATAATTATCTTTATAGGCCTGAAGTTCAGTTAATTTTTCAGTCAGCGTCTTGCGTTCACCGTTGAGCGCGTTCAACTCATCACGACCCGACGAGACCATTTCATTGGCGGAATCATAAAGCCGTTCAAACTTACGGGCTCTGTCATAAAAATAACCGCACGCCGATGCAACAGCCAGAACGGCCACAATCAGAACTGCGATCGTGACAACAAAACCTTTGACACTCCGCTGCTTAACCGGCACTTTCTCTATTATAATCTCTTTTTGGGGTATATGCTCACGGGTGTTTCTTCCCTTTTCGGCAATATCGGCACCACCTCCACCTGACCGGGTAACAATCTGATCCAACCTATGATATGTTTTCTCAACCAGATCGTCAGCAATTCTCACTTGATCGAGCGATAGATCGCAGAGAGGATTTCCATGGTGTGTCATCGATTTCATCTCCACCATGTTGTCGTTGACGGCTTTTAGATGCTTCCTCACTCTTTTGAGCGAATCTCCTACATCTGACAATGTTTCATAAAATGATTGAGCCATAGACCTGCTGATTTCTATTTGAAGTTATATTTTCCCGTCTCAAGACACTTGTCACCCCGCCACACCTCAACGATACACTCACCGTCAAAATACATTGATGCAGTACTGGTGAACTCAGGCCCCCTAAGCTCATTATCTCCTAATTTCAGCGTATACGTACGTGTAGCCTCATAATATCCGGCCGTGTTACCGTTGCGGTTCGATGTCTTGTATTTTTGGGAAATCTGAATCATTTTAAAAGTCAATGTCAATTTTTCATTTGCGACACCCACAACTTTCACAACCGGCGTCACTGATCTGAAGTGCGCGCTGCTGTTTGTGCCAACCAGTTTGTTACCGCTGAAAAGTCTCAAAGATTTGATCTCGACCGGAATTCTGCTGTTCCATTTCGACCTCAGCGATGAGTAGTTCCGATCAATGTCGTCTTTAGATTTTTTCACAGACTTGATAACATTTTTCAATGAATCGACATCTGAAGTAACCACATTCAATGAATCTTCAAGATATTCAATCTTATTCTTTAGGTCGACATGCATGTGTTCAGCCTCATGTCTCAGTGTTGCTATCTCTTTATTTTTCGTGTCTATAATCCACCATATGGAGCCTGCGCCGATCAAAATCAACAGACATATCATCGATAGTGAGATCAGAAGCCAAAACCTGCTTCTATCGGGTGTCTTCACGCTCTTCTCAACCAATTGCGACCCGGGATCTTCAGGTGACTCAATCACTGAGCCTGCTAAACCTATCTTTTCAATCTCAGTCTGTAGGCCGACCAGAGACTTCAAAGACATATCAATGCCATCAAGAATCTTTTCAATTGATTTATTTGACACAGCAGCATTATCAGATAGTTTCACTGCCGTTGTGTGGATATCATTCAAATAGTTGACAATCTGCCGTACGATTTTTTCTATATTCTTATCTAATGAATCACGCATCAGTTAAAAATTCAGTTATTTACATTATAAAGGATAAATAATGTGCAAAATTACTCATTTAATCAATTTAAATTGCTAAATTTGAGCAAAAGCTATGCTTCCGTCTGTTATTAACATTATTTAACCTTGATTTCTATATCGTAAACATTAATTTTGCACTAAAATAAACCTCAAACTGATGAGAATCAAAATCCTTGTTATCGACAACGAAGAGTCGATTTGCGAAATATTAAAATACAATCTTGAAAAAGAAGGGTATGAAGTCACATGCGCCTATAGCGCGGAAGAGGCTTTGCGCCACGATGTATCAGTCTATCAGCTCTGTATCGTCGATATCATGATGGACAACCTGAGTGGATTCGATTTTGTAAAACGTCTGCGCTACAACCCTGCTACAGAAAATTTGCCCGTCATCTTTTGTTCGGCACTTAACGGCGAAGACGACACCGTCATGGGTCTGAACATCGGTGGTGACGACTACATCACGAAACCATTCGTCACGAGTGAGGTCATTGCACGTGTACGCGCGGTTCTCAGACGCTCATCAGCGCACCAGCAAATGGCCTATAATGCGAGCAAAAGCATCTATGAACCAGACATCACATTCAAGACCTTGAGACTTGACCGCAATGAGAAGGTATGCTATCTCGACGGTGAGCCGATAAGTCTGACACGAACCGAATTTGACATTTTACTTTTCTTCTTGACTCACAGGAATAAAATCTATTCGCGCGCCGAGATCATAAATGAAGTGTGGGCCGACGGAGTGTCGGTTTCCAACCGCACAATCGACACCAACATCACCCGTCTGCGTAAAAAACTCGGCGAGTATGGTGAAAACATAGCGACTCGATTAGGCTTCGGATATGGTTTCAAAGAAACGCTATAGCTACCGTAACAGACTGTTCATTCCAATGTTCACCGTGCTGTGGCTGTCTGTCATAGCACTATGCACATTTCATTATTTCCGCTCACAGGAGTATCGCAAAAATGTGCTCAAGTCAAACATCGACCTCATCACACAGAACATTCTGACAATCTATGATGACGGCGACATAAACCGTGCTGAAAAATTTCTCGAGTTCATAGATTCATACTACATCAACACTGACTATGACGATGTCAGCATCGCCATTTATGACGTTGCTACCGGAGAACAGATCGGACATGCGGGATTTCCGCTTCCACCACCCGACAGATCACTGTCAGGCAATAGCGGTGTCTTCAAGGCGACAGATTTCAAGACTTCGATTGATTCAGAGGGTAATCCGATTGATTTTTCCCGTGACAAGGTGTTTTATTACCGAATTGACACCACTGCCGACGGACGCATATTGGTTCAGACTGTCATGCCGTTCACATCGGCGATAAAGGCTCCGTTGACCTATTCTTTCGCATATACCGCCGTAATAATCATAGCGGCGATAGTCATCACAATCTTCATGTGGGTATTTATCTCACATCTGAGCAAGAACATAGTCTTGCTGCGTGATTTCGTGACAAGTGCCGTAAATGATGAAGGATTCAATAAAGATGTTGAATTTCCCAGTGACGAACTTGGCGACATATCGCGTCAGATCATTGAATTTTATCAGACACGCAGCCGCGCGTTGGAAGCAATCGAACGAGAACACCGCATTGCTTTGAAAGCGACCGAAGATAAAAGCAAGATGAAAAGACAGATGTCTGACAACATAAATCATGAACTCAAAACCCCGATCGGCATCATAAAGGGTTACGTGGACACCATGATCGAAAATCCCGACATGGATGAACAGACCAAACACCATTTCCTGACAAAGACGTCGCAACAGGTCACCCGACTGACCGAAATGTTGAACGACATATCGACGATCACCCGTCTCGAGGAAGCCGGCTCGTCAATTCCGGTTGAGAAAATAGACTTCCACGATGTTGTGTTCACTACCGCCAACGACGTAGTTGAAAGTGGATTGAACGGCACAATGGAGCTGGAATATGACATTCCGTTTGACAGTTACATAAAAGGTAACTTCAACCTGTTGGCCGAAGTGCTCACCAACCTGACAAAGAATGCTGTCGCATATAGCGGCGGTTCGCTAATGGGAATCAAGATGATTGCCAAAAACAAACATTTCTATACATTCTCGTTTTACGACAACGGTAAAGGGATAGACCCCGAACATCTGCCTCATATTTTTGACCGTTTCTACCGCGTCGATTCCGGACGCAGCAGAAAAAAAGGAGGTACCGGTCTGGGGCTTCCGATTGTCAAGAACACTATCATCACACTCGGTGGTACAATCTCGGTCAGAAACAGAAAAGGCGGAGGTCTGGAATTCATATTCACGCTTCCGGTCTGGAATGACTGATTGACCACAACCACTAAAACCGAAAAAAAATGGCACAGAAACCATCAATACCAAAAGGTACGCGCGATTTCTCGCCGTTGGAGATGTCAAGACGCAATTACATCTTCGGCACTATCCGCAATGTATTCAGTTTATACGGATTTCGTCAGATAGAGACTCCGGCGATGGAAAATCTGTCAACACTGATGGGAAAATACGGCGAAGAAGGCGACAAACTGTTATTCAAGATACTTAATTCAGGTGACTACCTGCGTGGAATTGACCGGAATCTCATAGAATCTAACGATACGGCACGACTTGCATCGCAACTTTGCGAGAAAGGATTGCGCTATGACCTGACAGTTCCTTTCGCCCGCTATGTTGTCCAACACCGCAATGAAATAACATTCCCGTTCAAACGCTACCAGATTCAACCGGTCTGGAGAGCCGACCGTCCGCAAAAAGGCCGTTATCGGGAATTTTATCAATGTGATGCCGACGTGGTTGGCTCTGACTCGTTGCTTAACGAAGTCGAACTGCTGTCAATGATCGATGAAGTATTCCGCCGATTGAAAATCAGAATAGCCATCAAACTCAATAACCGCAAGATACTCGCGGGAATAGCCGAATTGATCGGTGCCCCGGAAAAGATTGTCGACATAACAGTTGCAATTGACAAAATCGATAAAATCGGCATCGAGAATGTCAATGCCGAACTGATCGAACGAGGTCTGAGTGAAGAGTCAGTCGGTGCGCTACGTCCCATTCTTGAAATAGACGGTACGATAGAGGAGCGTGTGAACAGTCTTGAGAAATTGCTCGAGAAATCTGAGGTAGGCTCGAATGGTGTCAGAGAGCTTCGCACGGTAGTCAACGGAATAATGGAAACCGGCCTTGATGCGCGTCTCGATATCGACGTTTCGCTCGCACGCGGATTAAACTACTACACCGGAACCATAATCGAGGTCAAAGCTCTTGATGTCGAAATAGGCAGCATCACAGGTGGTGGCCGCTACGACAATCTCACCGGTGTATTCGGCCTCCCTGGCGTGTCAGGCGTTGGAATTTCATTCGGAGCCGACCGCATCTATGATGTGCTCAACACCCTGAATCTCTATCCCGAAGGAATCGAACATTGCGTTCAGGTGATGTTCACGAACTTCGGCGAAAAAGAAGCTGCGTGTGCATTGAGAATAATCAAGAAAATGCGTGACTGCGGAATTCAGTGTGAGATCTACCCCGATACCGCCAAAATGCAAAAACAGATGAAATATGCCGATTCTCTCGGAACTCCATATGTCGCCATTATCGGTGAGACTGAAATGAGCCAGAACAGAATCACGCTCAAGAACATGTCAACCGGTGAACAACAAATGTTGACTGAAGAAGAAGCCATCGCCATTATTAACCCTGCCACATCAATTTAATAGCTTATGAAAATTTTATTTCGAATCATTTTGATTCTGATTGCCATAACTTCAGTAAATCAAGCAACTGCCCAGTTCCGTTACGGTCCGACAGCAGGCATTGACATCACTACACTGAAATTCAAACAAGATCTTGTCTCTGTCGACCAGAGCCTCGGATATCAGGCCGGAGTGCAATGTGAGATGATGTTTCCCGGCATCGGTTTCGGTATTGATTTCGGACTGATGTATGATCAACGTGGAGCCACTGTCAATCTCGGGGAGAAAAAAATCTGGGCTTCTGAAGGCTATGGTAAAGAACGTGCTTACCTCCACTATATCGCGATACCGATCGACCTTAGATTCAAATGGACACGCATGAATGGACTTGAAGACTATGTTGCCCCCTACGTTTTCGGAGGTCCGGTACTTTCGATCATGGCAGCTCACAGCAGTGTTGACGCATTCAAATATGCCGGAGGTGATCTCGGCGTGCAGGCAGGTCTTGGTTTTGAAATCATGAAAAGATGGCAGGTTCAGGCATCTTACACTTGGGGCATGACTTACTCGCTTAAAACCAAACTTCTCGACAATTACAGTGCAAGAAACCGCACTTGGAGCGTCAGAGTGACACGATATTTCTAAAACGACCTGAAAAGCGCGATTTTTTCAAAAAAAATCGCGCTTAACTATTGCCAATTCAAAAATAAGTAGTAACTTTGCACACGTAAAACAAACATGGTGAGATTAGCTCAGTTGGTTAGAGCGTCGGATTGTGGTTCCGAAGGT
>CAJUPY010000002.1 GCA_910588035.1 uncultured Muribaculaceae bacterium
AGGTTTGTCTGATACTTTCCGATTTTGGTCGGGTATCGCAAGTGGAGATGGAGGGACTTGAACCCTCGTCCAAACGTGGAACTAATGAGCTTTCTACATGCTTAGTCTCAACTTGATTTTCGGGATTTCGCAGGCATGAGACGACCAACTAAATCCTTATCCTCAAAAAATTTCGGAAACCTCACGAGGCTCTTGGTCTCCTATTCCCGATTTACCTGCACCGCCTTGTCGATTAGTCTCGGGACGACGACAATCGGGCGATGTCTTGTCTCTGCAACTGTTGCGGAGATTAAGCTGATCTACTATACTTCAATCAAGCAGCAAGAGCGTAGTTATTTTCGCCATTTGAATTTTTGATGTCTCAGATTAAAGAGCGTGGGCATCGTTGCTCTGCATGCTTACACACCACTTCTGCACGCTGTCAAAACCGGTCATCCCCTTGTTTTGTCACATTTTGCATGTGTGCGTATGTTTTGCAAAGTTAGACTTAAATTTTCGATTGACAAATTTTTTTCGGAAAAAATCAAAAAAAATCGGTTCCGGAAGCCGAAGCCGATTTTTATATGATTTAAAGTATTTGTTGTCTCGATTATTCGGCAACGACTTCAAAGGGAAGTTCAACCGCAACCTCTTTGTGAAGGTTGAGAATGGCGGTGTAGTTTCCGACTTCCTTGACAGGAGTTTTGATTTCGATGACTTTACGGTCGATATTGAAACCTTTCGCTGCAAGAGCTTCAGAGATCTGGATAGCATTTACCGAGCCGAAGATTGTGCCTGTCGAGCTGGTTTTTGCACCGATTGTAAGTGTTACATCTTTGAGCGACTCTGCAAGAGCTTCTGCATCGGCTTTGATCTTTGCGAGTTTATGGGCACGTTGGCGCTGATTTTCAGCGAGAACCTTAAGAGCAGAGGGAGAAGCGATGACGGCTTTGCCTGTAGGGATGAGGTAGTTACGTCCGTAACCGTCTTTTACTTCAACGACGTCGTCCTTGTATCCGAGGTTGCGTACGTCTTCTTTAAGAATGATTTTCATAATTAGTTACAGTGCTTTTAAGGGTTTATTTCATCAGGTCGGTGACATAGGGCAGCAGTGCGAGGTGACGGGCACGTTTAACGGCCTGAGCCACGCGGCGCTGGAATTTCAAAGAAGTTCCGGTGATGCGGCGGGGAAGTATCTTACCCTGCTCATTGAGGAATTTCTTGAGGAATTCGGGATCTTTATAGTCGATGTATTTGATTCCGCTGCGTTTGAAACGGCAGTATTTTTTCTTCTTGACGTCGACCGACAGGGGGGTGAGATAACGGATTTCTGATTGAGTCTGTGCCATGATTTAGTCCTCCTTAGCTTCTGATTCGGTTGTTGTGGTTGCGTTGGCTTTTTTGAGATTACGACGTTTTTCGGCGTATTCTGCGGCGTACTTGTCAAGACGGAATGTCAGGAAACGGAGCACGCGCTCGTCGCGGCGGTAAGCGGTCTCGAGTTTTTTGATGGTTTTGGGATCTGCATCAAACTCGATGAGGGCATAGAATCCGGTCGATTTTTTCTGAATGGGGTATGCGAGTTTGCGGAGACCCCAGATTTCTTCGTTCACGATTGATGCGCCGTTGTCTGTCAGCACATTAGCGAACTTCTCTACCGCTTCCTTCATCTGAGCATCAGACAAAACGGGAGTTAAAATGAAAACGGTTTCGTACTTCATGTGAGTTAAACTTGTTGATTGATTGTGTTATAGTTGGTTTTAAAACGGGTGCAAAGTTACATCATATTAATGAATTTTGCAAAAAAAAGTCGGTTTATTTGAATTAAACAATTCAATAACCGGCTTTCTTTTGTTAGGATTACCCGTCGGCAATCAGTTCAGCACCATGGTCTGCAGGTGTGGACGACCAGGAGCGACCACTCTGCATGAACGGGCAAATTGCCTGACAAAATCAACCACTCTTTTCGAAGGGGCGATTTCTTTCACTGTCGGATCATTTTTATCGATTTGTTCAAGTAATGGAGTAGAGTTTTTATTCATAGGCCGTGGATTTTTTAATGTTCTATATGTTAAACGTTGAAAATCGTTTTTTAATCTATTTCTCAGCATTATTTTTCATAAAGACTTCCAATCGGCGAAAATCCGTGATTTAAGGCATTTTGACATAACTGACCTTTTTTCCGTTTTATTGTATTCAAAGTGCTAAAATTTCTAAAAACAGACATGATTTAATTGCATAAGTCCGACATTTTCCGTAACTTTGTAATATTCTTTCTCGATGAAAAACTTTTATTCATTTTTTTGTAACCCCTAAAAACACAACGCCTATAGCAAATCATTACTCTAATTCTAATCAGTCAAAGTAATGCAAAATCTAAACCGGCTCTCAGATGAAAATCTGGTCGCCGCTTACGCCAAAGGAAATAACGACGCTTTTGACGCTCTTTTGCAAAGGCATCAAAACAAAGTATATTCTTATATTCTTCATCTGGTGAAGTCACCGGAAGTCGCCGACGACATTTTTCAGGAGACTTTTGTCAAGATCATAACGATGATCCAGCAGGGTCGCTATGTCGATTGCGGCAAGTTTGCCGCCTGGACATTAAGAATCGCAAGAAACTTAGTGATCGATTTCTTTCGACAAGAAAAGTCTGAAAATCTGGTGTCGATAGACCGCGATGACAATCAGGGTCTGAACCGCAGTGACATCGCTGACAGCACCGTAGAAGACATGATGATCACGGAGCAGATTCATGCCGATGTGCGCAAGCTCGTAGATGCTCTGCCCGAAAGCCAGCGCGAAGTTCTCGAAATGAGGTTCTACCGCAACATGAGTTTCAAGGAAATAGCAGAGGCGACAAACGTCAGCATCAACACCGCCCTCGGGCGCATGAGATACGCGCTGATGCATATACGCAAACTCGCTAAAGAGAAAAATATCGTCTTGTCGTTGTAAGCGGCATCATGAAAATCGATTAAAAATTGTTCACAACCGACGCGCGGTCTCTTGTCGAAATGAGACCGCGTATTTTTTCATGCGGCAATTCAAAAGGCCAATGTCGACAAAATTTCATTTGCCTTTGCCAGATCACGGCTATTGACAAGCAGTCTCAGGCCGCCGATCGAATTGAACCCGATCGGAAGCACCCCCGCCAAAAGTTCGTTCTCAATCTCAGAATTGATTTCATTCGCATCCAGAACCCCTTTGGCGATGTGGGCTTGAGTATCGGTCGAGAAAACCGCAGCCACCTCAAGTGTATTACTATTATCATTCATGATTATGAACATTAATTTTGCAAATATAACGATTTAATCATTAAATTTGCAGTGGAACACGACATAAAATATAGATATGAAGCCACTTATATTAATTTCAAACGATGATGGCGTCGATGCGCCCGGACTGCGCCTTTTAGCCGATTGTGCCAACAGTTTCGGAGATGTTGTCGTTGTCGCCCCCGACTCAGCCCGCTCGGGACAATCCTCAGCTTTGACATTCAATGCACCGCTGAGAATCAACGAACATCCCGACTACCATGGCGCTACCATCAGATCAGTAACCGGAACGCCTGTCGATTGCATCAAAATAGCCATGCACACGATACTCACCCGCAAGCCAGACCTCATGCTGTCGGGCATCAACCACGGTTCCAACGCAGGCAATTCCGTCATCTATTCAGGAACAATGGGCGCAGTTTTCGAAGCATGCATGCTTGACATCCCCGCCATCGGGTTTTCACTGCTCCACCATTCATGGGAGGCCGACTTCTCTGAGTGCATCACACCGACAAAAGAGATAATCTCCAAGGTAATCAACGGCGGCGGTCTGCCGACCGGAGTGTGCCTGAATGTCAACTATCCCGCAAAAGTAAAAATTGAAGGTGCCAAAGTGGTTAGAGCCGCAAAAAGCCATTGGACCCAAGAATACCAACGCTATGACGACCCAAGCGGAAAACCATTTTTCTGGCTGACAGGACGAATGATCAATGAAGAGCCCGACAATCCTGAGACAGACCTCTACTGGCTTGACAGAAATTATGCGACAATCGTGCCGACACGCGCCGATCAGAACGCTTCCGACAAAATAAAATCAATAACCGATCTGCTCGCGCCACTATAAAGGCGGATATATACAAAAAATTGAGCTTGATTCCTGCGAATCAAGCTCTCATTTCTTTGTCGGGGTGACTAGACTCGAACTAGCGACCTCACGCCCCCCAGACGCGTACTCTAACCAACTGAGCTACACCCCGATTTCTGAAAAGCGATGCAAAGGTATGAGTTTTTTTAGTCACTTGCAATAGCTCGCATCGCATTTTATCACTTTTTAACATATTAAATTTTAATATTTTACAGATTCACAGATCCTTTTCTATTATTTGTTAAAACCTATTAACCTTTAAGACTTTTTCAAATATTCAGTTGTTATTAGTTAAACAACTGTTTTTCTATGAAAATTACTCACGTATTTCAACTTGTCCTTATAGCCACAGCGATTCTCGCACAACCGGTCTGCGCTGAAAACCGCGAGAAATATCTGCGTGCTCCTGTGCCCGACCGATGGACGTTCTCTGAACATCTCTCGCCCACTCTTCCCGATGAAGATTCATGGTGGAAAGGTTTTGAAGATCCGGTACTCGATTCGCTGATTTCAACGGGTGTCAAGAATAATTTCAACCTCTCGGCAGCCAGAAAACGTGTGGAGATAGCACGCATGAACCTGAAATCGGCCCGATCGGCCTATTTCCCTACGATCGGGGCTTCAGCCGGTTGGACAAAAAACAGGACATCGGGTTTGCAACTGTCAGGTGGAGGAGAATCAGTCACCACTGACTATTTCGATGCCTCGCTCAGTGCATCGTGGGAAATAGATGTTTTTGGAAAAATCGCGTCTTCGGCAGGCGAACAGAAAAATCTGATAAAGGTTTCAAAAGCTGAATATGCCGGAGCCATGCTGTCGATATGCGCCGAGATCGCCACGACTTATATACAGTTGAGAGTGTGGCAAAACGAACTGATAGTGGCCAATGAACATTCTACAAGGCAAGAAAGGATAGTCAAGATAACAGAAGCCCGCCATGAAGCCGGACTCGCTTCTATGCTCGACGTACGCCAGGCCCGTGAGGTATATTACTCAACCAAGGCTTCCATACCGGTTCTTGAAAATTCAATCACAACAGCAATGAACTCACTCTCACTGCTGGTAGGTTCATATCCCGGCGAATTGAATCAGTTATTGTCACAACCATGCCCGATGCCGGATTATCGACGCATCATAGGCACCGGCATTCCGGCTGAGCTACTAAGACGACGTCCCGACATTGTTGCGGCTGAAATGACGATAGCGGCCAATGCATCGGCCCTCGGGGTCGCTAAAAAAGATTTTCTTCCGACTCTCTCAATCGACGGCTCGATCGGCACGGCAGCACACAATGCTGGCGATCTTTTCAAAAAAGAGTCCTTCACCTACACCGTGGCCCCACGCCTGACCTGGACAATCTTCAGTGGATTCTCGCGCTCTGCCGCTGTCACCGAAGCCCGACAGACGATGAGAATCAGCATCGACAATTACAACCAGACCGTCATGACCGCCGTCTGCGAGGTAGACAATGCTATTTCCAGCTACCTGTCGTCAATCAGACACATTGATGCAATAAAAGAGACAATCGATCAGACAAATGAAAGCTACAAACTGTCGGTCGATCTATATAAACGTGGTCTCACACCTTTTAACAATGTCGTCTCCGCCCAGCTCAATCTGCTCGAAAATGAGAATCACATGATCGTGGCACGCGGTCAGGCACTCGCCGCACTTGTCTCGATCTACAAATCTATCGGCGGAGGCTGGACCGGACTCGATTAAAAATCGCTAAAACCCATAGCCATGACTATTCAAAACACACTCTCAGCAACTCTGACAATGTTTGCCGCCGCCATGATGTTTCAGGCGTGCTCAGAATCGAATAAAAATACCGGCACTGAGAACCGGACCATGCAGGTCAGTGTGGCACGTCCGGTCTGCGACTCTGTCACCGTACACAAAGAGTATCCGGGATATATCAGTGCCGACAATGCAGTCAAGGTAGTTGCCCGCGTCAACGGACAAATGACCTCAAAACTCTATGACAGCGGTGATTATGTCAAAAAAGGACAAGTCTTGTTTACCATTGAGGACACACAATACCGCGACGCCGTGCAAAGGGCGAAATCTGACCTTGAAACAGCGTTGGCGACAAACAAATATGCCACCGCTCAGTATAATGCGATGAAAAAAGCACTTGAAAGCGACGCAGTGGCCCAGCTCGATGTCACCCAGGCCGAAAGCTCTATGAACGAAAGTCTGGCATCTATCGAAAGTGCCAGAGCAGCTCTGCGAACCGCAGAGACAAACCTTAGCTATTGCACTGTCACCGCCCCAATCAGCGGCCATGTCTCCTCATGTAACTTTTCCGTCGGAGATTATCTGAGCGGTGCTGCCGCTCCGGTCGAACTCACAACCATCTATGATGATGCAATCGTCAAAGCCGTCTTCTCGGTCGAAGAAAAAGAATATATCTCGATGAAGAGAAACGCGGATTCAACCGACTTCGACAATGTGCCTCTGTCATTTGCCCAACCGCTCCCCCACGCCTATAGTGGAAAGCTGTGTTACGTTTCACCGGCCGTCGACAAATCGACAGGCACGCTTACACTCAATCTGCTGATTGAAAATAAAGATGGAGAGCTCAAAGACGGAATGTTCACCACAATCAGCATGCCGGCTCAGACTGTAACAGACGCAATTCTTGTCAAAGATGCGTCAATCTCTACCGATCAGCTCGGAAAATACGTATACACGGTCAACGATTCAGACAAAATCGTCTACACCCCGATCAAAACCGGAGAAACCGTCAGCGACACGATGAGAATCGTAACCGACGGATTGACACTCGACAGCCGTTATGTCACAAAGGCCCTGCTTAAAGTCCGCGACGGCATGACCGTGAAACCTGTCGTTGAAAACTGACAGGCCACACATTAAACAACCTCTAACCCATGCAACCATGTTTTCCCGTTTTTTCATAGAACGTCCGATCTTTGCTACAGTCCTGGCCATTCTGATGGTTCTGGTCGGCATCATAACCGTAAAAAAACTACCTGTAGCCCAATTTCCGGAAATCACACCTCCGACAGTCAATGTCAGCGCGACATATCCCGGAGCAGATGCCGAAACTGTCGCCGAAACCGTCGGTGTGCCGATTGAGGAACAAATCAACGGAATCGAGGGCATGATGTATATGAGTTCAAATTCAAGCAGTGACGGCAGCTACAGTCTGACAATCACTTTCGAAAACGGAACCGACCTCGACGATGCCACAGTCAAAGTCCAGAACCGCGTCGCACTTGCCGAACCGACACTGCCCGCCAGTGTGAAGCAACAAGGTCTGTCGGTCATGTCTCAATCGACAAATATCATTTTGTTTGTCGCTATCGAAGGTGATTCCACCAACCGCTATGACGCACTCTATCTTACAAACTACGCCAAACTGAACATCGTCGATGAACTCGCACGACTCAACGGCGTCGGTGCAGCCAACGCATTCGGAGCCGGCGAATATTCCATGAGAGTCTGGCTCGACCCCGAACTGATGAGAATACGCTCGATAACACCGGCAGACGTGGTCAGCGCGATAACGCAACAAAACATGGCGGTTTCAGCCGGCAGCATCGGGGCACCTCCCGTAAACTCCGACACTCCGTTTCAGTTCACACTCACCTCGCAAGGCCGCTTGAAAACGGCTGATCAATTCGGCGACATCATCGTCAGGACAAATCCCGACGGATCAATACTCAGGCTCGGTGACATCGCCAAGGTCGATCTCGGAAGCCAGAGCTACTCAGTCATCTCAAGAGTCTCCGGAAAAGAGGCCGGATTGATCGGCATCTACCAACTGCCGGGAGCCAATGCCCTCGAAGTAGCGAAATCGGTCGAACAGAAACTTCAGGATCTCGAGCCCTATTTTCCCGAAGGAGTGAAATATAAGGTCTTGATGAACACGACAGATTTTGTCAGCGAGTCGATTGACGAGGTCATCGTGACGTTTGTCGAGACATCGATAATCGTCATGCTCGTCATCATGCTGTTTCTGCAGAATCTGCGCACTGTCATAATTCCGATGCTGACGATTCCCGTTTCATTGATAGCGACATTCGCAGTCATGAAACTAATGGGTTTCACAATCAACACACTCACTCTTTTCGGCCTCGTGCTTGCAATCGCCATTGTGGTTGACGATGCCATTGTAGTTGTCGAAGACTGTGCGCGATTGGTCGACAAAGGGAAACTGACACCTCGTCAGGCATCTGAAAAAGCGATGGTCGAACTTCAGGGCCCGGTCATCGGTGAAGTGCTCGTCTTGCTTTCGGTGTTCATTCCAACGGCATTTATCAGCGGAATCACCGGGCAACTCTACAAACAATTCGCGCTCACGATCGCAGTATCAACAGCGTTTTCGGGATTCAATGCACTGACATTCACCCCGGCAATGTGCTCGCTTTTTCTTAAAAAACGCAGCCAGTCTAAATTTTTCCTGTACCGTTGGTTCAACACCGGTTGGGCAAAGACCGTCAATCTCTATACCGATGCCATAACGCGAATGTTGCGCCACCCGGCAATAGCGTTGGGCGTGTTTATCGCAATCTCGGCGGCTGCCTTCTGGGGATTTTTGAAATGGCCTACAAGCTATGTTCCCGAAGAAGACATGGGCTACTTCATGTCGTCAGTACAACTTCCGACCGGTGCATCACTCGACCGCACTCAGAAAGTTGTCGACGATGTCACCCAACGCATTCTTTCGTTGCCGGAAGTCGACAACGTGATCTCAATCTCGGGCATGTCATTTCTTGCCGGAGGTTCGGGCAGCAATCTCGGTTCGATGTTCGTCACCCTCAAACCATGGAAAGAAAGAAAAGCCAGAGGAGAGAGCGTTTTTGATGTCATTGACAAAGTCAACGGGCTGACAGCCGACATTGAGGAAGCGATAGTCTTTTCAATCAATCCGCCGGCAATTCCGGGGCTTGGAATGTCGTCGGGACTACAGATGCAGCTTCTTGACATAAACAATCTCGGAAACGGAGAATTGAAGAAATCGCTTGACCAGATAGTTGAAGCGGCCGGCAAAGATGAACGCATTAAATCGGTCACCACTCTTTTCGAGGGAAGTGTGCCACAATACCGCATCAACATCAACCGCGACAAAGTCGAGATGCAGGGACTGTCGCTCGAATCGGTATTCTCGACTCTGGCACAGTTCATGGGCGGTTCCTATGTCAACGACTTTGTCGAGTTCGGCCGTGTGTACCAAGTCTTGGTAAGTGCTTCAGAAAGCTCGCGAAACAATGTCGGCGATGTGTTGAAACTCAGTGTCAGAAACCGCGACGGAATGATGGTGCCGTTCAGTTCATTTGCCGAAATTGTTCCTGAATTCGGCTCTTCGACTGTCAATCGTTACAACATGTATAACACTGCCGCACTGACCGCGACCCCGGCAAAAGGGGTAAGCTCATCAGACGGAATCAAGGCTATGGAGGAGATTGTCAAGGAAACCCTTGGTTCAAACTATTCCTATGCATGGACAGGCGAAGCCTATCAGGAAACACAGTCGGGCACAACGATTTCAATGGTTCTGATATTTGCAATAGTCATAACCGTGCTTGTTCTCGCCGCCCAATATGAGAGCTGGACCGACCCGATAGCCGTTGTCATAACCATGCCTACAGCGATACTCGGCACGATCATCGGCTGCATCTTCATGGGTCAGAGCATCTCTATCTATACCCAGATCGGAATCATTCTGCTCCTCGGCCTTTCGGCCAAGAATGCGATTCTGATTGTCGAATATGCTGTCGATTTCCGCAAATCGGGACTCGACATCAGGCAATCGGCCATAAAAGCCGGAAACATCAGATTAAGGCCTATCATGATGACGGCCCTCGCCTTCGTTTTCGGTGTCATGCCTATGTTGTTTGCCTCTGGAGCAGGGGCCGAAAGCCGCATCTCACTCGGCACGGCCGTTGTCTTTGGCATGGCTGTCAATGCTTTTGTCGGCACGCTGTTTGTTCCGAACTTCTGGGAACTGCTGCAACGGTTCCAGGAAAATCATCTGTCTAAAATTTTTGCCGGCAACGACACAGTCACCGCTCCAGAAAACGACAAAGGAAGCTCACCTGATGTCCAATAGTTTATGTGTCTGCAACGACAACCGCCAATGTGGGTGGCTGAGAACATAGTCTACAGTTTCGGCCACATTAAGCCCAGAGCAAGGCTGTAGAAAAAGGTTCGGTACGTCGCCAAACCTCTCGGTCACCCACTCGACATCTTCTCCTTGGAAAACGATCTTCAGTTCATCGATACGTGAAACCTTGACCTCTCCTCCCTTCTTTGGCGAACATGTTATCCAGTCTACTGACATCGGAAGATCATTGGTGCCGTTTGTCTCCACATGAACCCGTCGTCGGGTCTTCTTTATCGCCTCGACAAGCGGTCCAAGAGGCTGAAGTGATGGTTCGCCTCCGGTCAATACGACGATCGGAGCCACATTTTCATTCACTGCCGACATTATTTCATCGACAGTCATCGTGACGTAGGCCGAATGATCAGTGTCGCAAAACGGACATTTGAGATTACACCCGGAAAGTCTGACAAAAACGGCCGGAGTGCCGGTCCACATTCCCTCACCCTGAAGAGAATAGAAAATTTCATTAACCCTGTAGGTCATCATCTTTTTCATAAGAAGCTATGTTGCCTTCACTTTCCTGAACGTCGACCCTCCAGCAATTGTCGACACGGTCACATATCCAACGGGCAATATTTTCTGCAGTCGGATTAAACGGCAAAACTTCATTGAAATTGCGGTGATCGAGCGTTGATGCGATCTCTTGTTTTATACTTGTAAAGTCCGTCACCATGCCGTCTCGGTTCAGTTCACGCGCACGGCAATGAACCGTGATTATCCAGTTATGTCCGTGGAGATTACTGCATTTACTCTGATATGACAGCTCAAGGCGGTGACTGCCCGATATTTCGAGCCTTTTCGTTACATAGTACATTTTAAAGTTTGTTTTCTATCGGTTCATATCCAAGTTCGCGGCCTTTTTCCAGCATCAACCGGCGTGCATAGTCAAAATCGTTGGGACTATCGGAATTAAGTAGAGTTTCCCTGACATACGTCTTGATCTCACCGACAGCCTTTCCTTGAGAAAGACCAAAAGTCGCCATGATCATATTGCCGTCAACCGGCGGTTGCCAGTTACGCAACTTGTCTCTCGCCTCCAGATCAATGATCTTGTCTCTTACAATGACATAGTTGTCAAGATAGCGGCGCACCTTTTCCTGATTTTTTGATGTGATATCTGCCTCACAGAGAATCATCAGATCTTCGATGTCTTCACCGGCATCAACCATCAGACGTCTGATAGCCGAGTCTGTGACCGTATCCTCAACCAGTGCGATCGGACGCATGTGCAGCTCAACCATTTTCTCGACATATTTAAGTTTGTCGTCGAGCGGAAATTTCATTTTTCTGAAGATGTTTCTGATCATCTTGGCACCTATGAAATTGTGGTTGTGAAATGTCCAGCCCACTCCATCGACCCAGTGTTTCGTAGCCGGTTTCCCGATGTCATGCAACAACGCGCTCCATCTCAACCAAACGTTGTCACTTTTCGAGGCGACGGTGTCAAGAACCTGAAGAGTGTGGAAAAAATTATCCTTGTGTCCGCGCCCGTTGACAGTCTCCGTACCGCGAAGTGCGGCAAATTCGGGAAAAATCAACTCAAGCAAACCTGAGTCAAGCAACATGCTCCACCCTATCGATGGCCTCTCACTCTCCATTATCTTGGTCAGCTCGCTATAGATGCGCTCTCTGGAAATAATTTTTATACGACCGGCATTACGTTTGATAGCCTCGAACGTCGCATATTCGATCGAGAAACGCAACTGGGTCGCGAAACGAATTGCCCGCATCATGCGCAAAGGGTCATCGCTGAACGTGATGTCAGGATCGAGCGGAGTTCTTATCAAACGCCTCTTCAAGTCTCCTGTTCCGTCAAACTTGTCGACAAGTTCTCCGAAACGCGGCCCGTTGACACATATAGCCATTGCGTTTATCGTGAAGTCGCGACGGTCGAGATCATCGTCAAGCGAACCGTCTTCGACAATCGGTTTACGGCTGTCATGACTGTAAGACTCACGTCTGGCACCAACAAATTCCAGTTCCTCGCCTTTATAATGAAGCTGAGCGGTTCCGAAATTTTTGAATACTGTGACTTTTACATGCTTCCCGAGCGACTCGGCCAGATTTCTGGCCACCTCGATTCCACTACCGACTGTCACAAAATCAATGTCTTTAGAATGACGGTCAAGAAACAGGTCGCGGACATAGCCGCCGACAGCATAACAATCGCGGCCAAGCCGGTCGGCCGCAGCCCCGACTGCATGAAAAATCGGTTTATCTATTTTTTTTCTAATATCTTCGGTCATAGCCTGATTATCTCTTCGGGTGCATTGGTCAGACATCTCATCGGTCCTGCCCCACATACGACATATGTGTTCTCAATGCCTACGGCACCCGTTCCCGGAATAACAAATTTAGGTTCAAGAGCGATTACGTTACCAACCTCCAGAACATCACGGCTACGTGGTGCGATCACCGGCATCTCATTGATCTCGATGCCGACACCGTGTCCGATGAATCCGGCATGCTGACGATGTCCCATGAAAAACGCCTCGAGCCCATGAGACCTCACGATCTCCAACGCTTGTTCATAGAGCATTCTGGCAGGCACACCCGGTTGTCCGGCCTCTGCCAGCTTTCGACATATCTCGCGTGAACAATCGTGAGCCTCCAATGCAAGTTGCGACACTTCCGAAGTAGAGAAAACACGCGTCATGTCTGTCATGTAGCCGTTGAAATTGCCGTTACAATCAACCATCACCGACATTCCGTCGGTGATCACCGTGCCGTTGGCCCCGACAGGCAGCGACGGATGCTGTCCACCTCCGCCCATGGCGAAATCATATGGCGTCGGTGTGTCGGCATTATCTCCGGCAAGTATGTTTCCCATGAACAACTCCATTGAATCTCCGCTTATCCTGAACTGTCCGAGACAACCGCGTTGACGAGAGAGATACTCGATCTCGATCTGAAGATCAATATCGGTCATACCGCTTCTGTAAAGTGACGGTATCTCACGGTAGACGCCCTCCTGTTTGATTCCCGACTCAGCGATCAGCTCTATCTCGCGACCGGTCTTCACCGAGCGCACCGTCCGCAGAACCGCATCGGCATTTCCTGCTTCGGACATGCCGAACGCTTTCATCAACCGCCGACACATAGTGTAAGATGTCGTGTCTGTCTCAAGACCGATATGACGGCCGGCATCTATCCCTGCGGCAGAAAGTTCGCCGGGAATATCTTCAGGTTTTCTGATAAAGAAAATATTATCGCCGGCGAGGTCATTTGGCCGCCTGACGAAATACAGCGGACCGGTAGTTGAGGTCGATATGAAGACATAACCGGCAAAAACACGTCCGGTAAGATAAAACAGATTTGCATTACCTCCGATCAGCATACTGTCGAGGCCGCTGTCAGACATCACGTGTTTTATTCGTTCAAACCGATCGTAGAAATCTTGATCGTCGAGAAGTTGAATAATGCGTTTATCGTTCATGTATATCATCAAACATTTTAACAAGTTCGACAAAATTTTTCACTTTGTAATCATAGTCGCGACATGTGCCGAAACCGTATGACGCCCACACGAACGGCATGCCGGCAACATGGGCGGCATCACAGTCGCGCTGAATGTCTCCGACATATACCGGTGACGACAATGAATAGCGTTCGACAAGCAATCTGAGATTAGCCGCTTTGTCAAGCCCGGTCTCTCCGTTGGTCAAGGTGCCTTCGACATAAGATGTCAGACCGGTGTAAATCAGAAAATTTTTAAGTCCGTCAGACCCGCAGTTGCTGACCATGAACAGGCGGTATCGCTCCGAAAGTCTCGCGATTCCGTCTTTCACTCCGTCATATAAAACACCTCCGAGCCCGGGCATCATCGCATCTTCATTTTTTGCAATCAGCCGCAGAAACGAATTTCTGTCGACCGCCTGACCACCAAAAATTCGGTCAAAGATCGCGTCTATGGTCAGTCCCATGCATGACAGCAGCCTGTCTCGGGTCACTTCTGCTTTGATACCGAATTCCATAAGAGTGACATTCCATATCGTGCAATAGGAATCGACAGCATCCCAGAGGGTACCGTCCATGTCAAATATGATGCCGTCAAATTTCTCGCTCATCATCGGGTCTCTAAAAATGTCACACCTACCAGATTGATGTCGGGTAAAGTGTCTGCTCTCATTATGTGGCGGACCGTAACGCCATGTCCCGCAGCATGCCGCAGCCGGCCGTTTACCGTCGTTTCAAACTGATATTGTACACCGCTACCCTTGCCCAGCCAGTTTCCAAAGACATCGGCGAGTTCCATGCCCACAGTGTCTTTATGAAGGACTCCGTCAGCATCATCATAGGCGACTTCGAGCCACAGATTGGAGTAAGGGTAACTGTTTGTGTGGCGAACGGCGACTTTAAGTTCCCCGAATGCGACAGAATCTTCATGATGCAGATTGAATGTCACCGGAGAGGCATAGGCCCAACCGCTGTCATCGATGTTTACAAACCCGCTATAATCATTGCGCCCGGGAGCACACGCTGCCAGGCACAATAAGAAGAATGTCAGTAACAACGACAGGCTATTTCGCTTCTGTTGCATTTTCATTTCCGGTTGACCGTTTTTCATTTTTTTCAGGCCTTTTTCTATCTGACTGAGATTTATGCTGATCATCACGTCGGCGCGGTTTTCGCGGTTGCTCACCCTCCTGACGCGGTCTGCGGTGTTGTTCCTGGCCGACAGATTGATCCTGAGACTTTTTAGGCTGTCGTTTGCGACGCTCCCCGTCGCCTTTTGGTTCGTCTTTTCTGCCTTGAGGTTCGCCACCTTGTTGCTTCTGAGTGTCAACAGGTTTCTTCTTGCGTTTTTTCTTTTTGTCAAAACGGGTGATATCCTGACCGAGAATGTCGTTGTATCGGCTCTTTTTGCTTTCGTCCTCTTCACCTTCGGCCTGAAGCTGCAACGGTTTTTCGCCACGTTTGTTCATGGCGATTATCTCAAATGCACGTTCCGCACTGATTGTCACCAGATTGGCCGGAACAGACTTGTCGGTCGAATATGTCAGTTCACGCTTGAATATATCGCTCTTGAAGTGGAAATAGGTCGCATCGGCGGTCTCCAGCCTGATCTCACGTGCCGGAAGACGCTTGACACTCTCCACATAGGCATCGGCTTCGAAGTTGAGACAGCATTTCAACTTGGCACACTGTCCTGCCAATTTCTGAGGGTTGAGCGAAATGTCCTGGTAACGGGCAGCACTGGTTGCGACAGACACAAAATTGGTCATCCAGCTCGCACAACACAGAGGCCTTCCGCATGGTCCGATTCCACCGATACGTCCCGCCTCCTGCCGGGCACCGATCTGCTTCATCTCGACTCTGATCTTGAACGTGTCGGCAAGGATTTTAATCAACTGTCTGAAGTCCACACGTTCGTCAGCGATGTAATAGAAGATAGCCTTGCAGCCGTCTCCCTGATACTCGACATCTCCGATCTTCATGTTAAGATTCAGACTCTCCGCTATTTTACGAGACCTGATCATCGTGTCGTTCTCGCGCGATTTCGCCTCTTCAAACTTGTCGATGTCACTCTGACGTGCCTTTCTGAAGACCCGTTTCAGTTCAGAGTCAGACTTGACTCCAGCCTTGCGCATCTGGAGCCGGACCAGGGAGCCGGTCAGCGTCACCGTTCCGATGTCGTGACCCGGCTGGGCCTCCACGGCAACAAGGTCACCCGGTTCAAGCTGAATGTGCGTCGAATTACGATAGAAGCCTTTTCGGGTGTTCTTGAACAACACCTCGACGACATCATCGTCGGCATAACCGCCGGGAACGTCGTCAAGCCAGTTGAAACTGTGGAGCTTGCCACGTGGCACATCGTGGCGGCAACAGCCGCCACAAGCTCCGGAGCCTTCCATGACAGGCTTGCTTTCCTCTTCAGGTTTTTTTATGTTGTTTTCTTCGGCCATGTCAGACATCATTTGGCAAAGCTTACCGCACGGGTCTCACGGATAACCGTAATCTTGACCTGTCCGGGATAGGTCATCTCGTCCTGAATGCGTTTTGCAATCTCTGCCGACAGTTTTTCTGTTTCAACATCGTCAATTTTGTCTGCTCCTACAATCACACGCAGTTCCCTGCCGGCCTGAATGGCATAGGTTTTCAGCACTCCGGGATAGCTTAGCGCAAGCTGCTCAAGATCATTGAGACGTTTGATGTAGGCCTCTACGATCTCACGGCGTGCGCCCGGACGGGCTCCGGAAATCGCATCACACACCTGAACAATCGGTGCAAGCAGGCTTGTCTGTTCGATCTCGTCGTGGTGGGCTCCTATCGCATTGCAGATTTCAGGTTTCTCCTTATATTTTTCGGCGAGCTTCATTCCGAGCAATGCGTGCGGCAATTCCGGTTCTTCATCGGGCACTTTGCCAATGTCATGCAGCAGACCGGCACGGCGTGCCTTTTTCGGATTCAATCCGAGTTCAGAAGCCATTATCGCACACAGGTTCGCTGTCTCGCGGGAGTGCTGGAGCAGGTTCTGGCCGTAGCTTGAACGGTATTTCATCTTTCCGACCAAACGTATCAGATCGGGGTGCAGACCGTGAATGCCGAGATCAATTGCCGTGCGCTTTCCGGTCTCAACTATCTCCTCTTCTATTTGTTTACGCACTTTTGCGACAACTTCCTCGATGCGTGCCGGGTGAATGCGTCCGTCAGCAACGAGCTGATGAAGCGCCAGACGGGCAATCTCGCGGCGAACCGGATCAAAGCCTGAAAGCACAATTGCCTCGGGGGTATCATCGACAATGATCTCGATTCCGGTTGCAGCCTCAAGCGCACGTATGTTTCGGCCCTCTCGACCAATGATTCTGCCTTTTATCTCATCAGAGTCTATGTGGAAAATAGTAACCGAATTTTCTATAGCGGTCTCAGTGGCGACACGTTGGATTGATTGGACGACAATTCGCTTGGCTTCTTTGTTTGCCGTCATTTTAGCTTCGTCCATGATGTCGTTTATGTAAGATGCGGCCGCTGTCTTGGCCTCGTCTTTGAGTGACTCGATAAGTTTCTCCTTTGCCTCGTCTGAAGAGAGTCCGGAGATGTGTTCAAGCTCGGTGCGTGCATCGTGAATCAGATGATCAAGTTCCTCGCGTCTGATCTCATTGGCGTTGATCTGGGCCTCGACCGTAGCACGTATGGTCTCGATTTCGTTCATGCGACGCTGATTCTCGCTCTGCTGCTGGTTCAGCTGCAGTTCCCGTTGTTTCAATTTCGACTCCTGAGACTGAATTTTCGACAGACGCTGGTTAGCCTGTTTTTCAGCCTCGGCTTTGATTTTCAACTCTTCTTCGCGAGCCTCGAGAAGTTTGTTTTTCTTCAGTACCTCGGCATCGCGCCCGGCATTTTCAAGTATCGTTTTTGCACGACTTGTCGCCATTGTTTTCTGAACCGCAAGCGTCAGAAGGTAACCTGCGCCCAATCCGACCAGTCCGCAAATGATATATACAATTGTCATGTTTTAAAGATTTATGTATTTAATGTTCAATTAATTATCCATAAACAAAAACTGCACTTCGCCCGACGGGAAACGGGTGACGTGCAGGTATGTATCAATTTCAACGTCAGAACCTCAGCCGACAATCATTTCTGACCGACGACATCATCGACCAGCAACCGATCGAGCGTTTCTTCCAATTCGTGAAGTGTCGCGACAGTCTCACGCTCTGTTGCACCGTTGACGACAAATGCCTGGGCGAAACGCAAGGCAATCATTGCCAGGATTTCTTTGGGAGCTTTGTCGGCGAAACGTCTGCTCCATGATGTCCAAAGCTGGTTCACAAGCTCACTTGCGTCTCTCCAGCTTTTCTCTTCCTCGGCCGTAGAAGCCTTGAAAGACATTGGTGCCAAATCGGCTATGCGTAGGTTGAATTCTTTCTGTTGACTCATTGCATCATTGGTTTAGATCGTTGATGCACTTAGTGATTTCCCGCACTAATTTCGACAAAACGGCGCGGCTATGTTCAACGGCTTCACGAGTCGGGGCAACTGCCGTGGCAAATTTCATATATTCAATCTGCCTCTTCAACTCGGCAATCTCCTTCTTCTGACTCTCAATCGTCGCCTCAAGCTCGACTATTTCAGCATCCGCTTCATTTTTCCGCGCCACAATCAGTGAATAGCGGTCAAAAAGCAGTTGGGTTTTATGCTTCAATCGTTCAATCTGTGCTTGAAGTTCACCTGCCATTTTGTTTCAATTTTTTACAAAAGTACTTAATTATTTCCAAATTTCCACTATCTGTCATCTTTTTTTTCATCACCCACCCCGATTTTTCACAATCCACACCCGGTCAGTATGACAACATACGACAAAAGAGACGATCTGAAATCAGATCGTCTCTTGTCTCTGTCGTAGCGAATTCGGGATTCGAACCCGAGTTTCCGCCGTGAGAGGGCGGCGTGCTAGGCCTCTACACTAAATCGCCATAGCTTTCGTTCATTGACGGTGCAAAGGTAAGGCTTATTTTTCATTCGTGCAAATTTTTCGGCCATTTTTTTCAAAGCGACGCCTGTTTTTTCAACATTTCGAGATCAGCGGCTTGCAAACATCGCGCCTGTCGCAATCTGCTGATATGCGTAACAACCGGCTTCGCTGATTTCCACAAGCTGCATGTCACCTTCGGGAGTGATCATCTTGACATGTGTGTCGTCTACAAATGTCATGAATGGATAGCTCTCCTCGCCGACATTGACACTCCATGTCTGATCGTCGATATCGAAGTCAAGACGAACGCTTGTATTGTCGTTCATCGCAGTGATGGTGTAACCTTTGCCGTCACACTCGACCAGGTAACGTCCGTCATTTCCTTCAATGACCTTCTTACCCTTGGCCACCGGATTTTCTCCACTCCAGAACTCGATGCTGTTCAGAACAAGCAGATCGGCAAGACCTGACACCTCATAGACCGGAAGAATCCAGAATGCGAAAAACACAAGTTCATTCACAAACTTGTTGCCGACTGTCTGGTTCCATGACAGAAGTTTGTTTGTCAGTGAGAAACTACCGATACATGATGTCGACACGAGCGACGCTGCCACAGTCAGAATGACTGCCACGCTTAAATACTTTTTTTTCATTTAGTTAGTTTTTAGGGTTGAAACGGAATTAAACAATTAATCTATTTATTGATTACAAATATAACATCAAATTGGCACTTCTCGTTTAGCGTGGTTGTAAAATTTATAAATTTCACGCACGTAGGCCGTGGTCTGACGTCCTCGGCAATAGCCATATTTGACGACCGGATCGTTGATATATTTAGGGTTTGATTTCAACAGAAGTGCATCGGCGACATTGTCGGTCCACACCCTCGGGTTGCGTCCGGTCTTCCTTGCCAACGCTATGGCATCATAGATATGCGCATGACCCGAATTGTAAGATGCAAGTATGAATTTTTTTCTTTCTTCAGGGTCTGGTATTCTGCTTTCAAGTGCTTTGTCAAGATCTCTTATCAGACGGACAGCCGTGGCTATGTTTGCTTCGGGATCGTTGATACGGGCCTGACTGAGTCCGTATTGTCTGGCCGTTCCCGGCATTATCTGCATCAACCCCCGGGCTCCTGCCCACGACACAGCCTTTGGATTGAAATGGCTCTCAGTATAGGCCTGCGCCGCCAACAGACGCCAGTCCCAACCGATTTCCGAAGCATATTTCCGGAAAAGGTCATCGTAGGGAGAAATGCGTCCTTTTGAGAAATCAATGCTGTAGTGGCTCTCGTCGTTCTTGCTCAGTTCAAAATATTTTTTCAAAAGCTCATCCATCGATTTCCGCGATTTCTCCGTGTCCATCCAATTGTTGATCGAGTCAGCCAGCCACGGTTTCGACGGTGAGACACCCCATGAGTGACGCTGCGGGAAACTCAAGGCAAGTGTGATGTCAAGATCTTTGTAGTAGGTCTTGTTAAGGCGTGCTATGTCACTGTCGACTACAGTGAGCGAGATCATTCCCCGTGACACCATGTCGATCAGGTCTTCTGTTATCATCGTGTCCCTGTCAACGGTGTGTATCACAATGCCGCCTCCGAGTTCCTCGTTGAGATTTTCGAGACGATATTGATACTTGGAATTTTTCTCCACATACACATCTCTGCCGACAAGTTGTGTCACATCGGTTATCAACGAGTCGAGATTGGCATGTTTGGGCTGTACCAGAACCTGAGATGTGTTGTTGACAGGTCCGGTTGGCAAAACCGAGCCTTTGAACTCGGCTGTGATAGGTATGTCATAGGCCAGAAGATCAACTTCACCCGAATCGAGCATCTCTATCATCTTTGACATAGACGGAGCCACTTTCAGGTCGAGAACAAGACCTTTGTCTTCAGCGAACTGTTTGACAAGGGTATAGTCAAAACCCATTTCTTCATCTCGATAAGAGAAATAAGAAGTGGGGCTATAGAGCGTCGCAACTCTCAATGTATCCGGAAGAGGCTTTTCCTCGCTCCGCTGTCCTTTATTACATCCTGCGAATCCGGTAGCCACCATTGCGATGGCCAATACCAGAATCAGCCATCGCATGTTCATAAATTCTGTCGTGGTTGATCGTTAGTACTCAAATGTGCCTTTCTCGGTCACCAATGTCAGCCTGTTTGTCTCAGAGGCCTCCACCCGACCTACGATGCGGGCCTCGATTCCAAACCTGCCGGCTATCTCAATAACCTTAGCGGCATTTTCAGGAGCAATATAGACTTCAAGACGGTGACCCATGTTGAATACTTTATACATCTCCTTATAATCAGTACCAGATTCACGTGCAATTAGTTCAAAAAGTGGTGGAATTGGAAACAAATTGTCTTTTATGACATGTTTATTCTCCACAAAATGCATCACTTTGGTCTGCGCGCCACCAGAGCAGTGTACCATGCCATGAACCTGAGATCGCATTTCATCAAGCATCGCTTTCACAAAAGGCGCGTATGTACGTGTCGGCGACAACACCAACTGTCCGGCATTGAGCGGAGTACCTTCTACCTTGTCGGTCAAACCTACCGAACCTGAGTAAACAAGTTCCTCGGGAACAGCACTGTCGTAGGTCTCTGGATATTTTTTCGCAACTTCTTTCGAGAAGACATCATGGCGCGCCGACGTCAGTCCGTTGCTGCCCATACCTCCGTTGTAACCTGTTTCATATGTCGCCTGACCATACGATGCAAGACCGACAATAACATCACCGGCCTGAATATTGGCGTTGTCAATAACATCACTTCGCTTCATGCGGCAAGTGACGGTGCTGTCGACAATGATCGTGCGAACCAGATCACCGACATCGGCCGTCTCGCCACCGGTAGAGTAAATCGACACACCCTGACGGCGGAGCTCATCGAGCAATTCCTCGGTGCCGTTGATGATTGCGGCTATAACCTCGCCCGGAACGAGCATCTTGTTGCGTCCGATCGTCGACGACACGAGAATGTTGTCAGTGGCTCCGACACACAGCAGGTCATCGACATTCATGATCAGGGCATCCTGGGCTATTCCTTTCCAAACCGACAGATCGCCCGTCTCACGCCAGTAGGCGTATGCCAGAGACGACTTCGTGCCGGCTCCGTCGGCATGCATTATATTGCAATAGTCGGGATCTCCACCGAGTATATCGGGAATGATTTTGCAGAATGCCTTGGGATAAAGCCCCTTGTCAATGTTGCGGATCGCGTTGTGGACATCTTCTTTAGAGGCCGAAACGCCTCTGAGGTCATAGCGTTGGGTTGACATAAGAATTATTGCGTGAAATTATTGAAAAATCATGATAAACAGAAAGTAACACAGTGTTGCCGGCGCGACAAGAAGAAGAGAGTCAATGCGGTCAAGAATGCCACCGTGGCCAGGCATGATGTTGCCTGAATCTTTTACATTTACGGCTCGTTTGATCAACGACTCGACAAGGTCGCCCCACGTCGCGAAAACCGAGACAACGACCGCAAAAAATATCATCTCCGCCATTGACAAATGGCCGAAACAGTTATCAAAAAAAGTATGCATCAAAATTGCAGACACGATGCAGAATGCCATTCCGCCCCAGAACCCTTCCCACGATTTTTTGGGTGAAATGCGCTCAAACAGACGGCGGCGGCCGATCAGCGATCCGACACAGAAAGCTCCCGTGTCATTAAGCCAGATGAATATGAACATTGCGAGCACGATATGGGGCGTGGCAACGACATTATATAAGACCACGAGCAGAGTCAGCGGCAACGCTATGTAGAGCTGTCCGGCAAACGAACGGCTCAGCGCGCCAACCGGATCGGGACAACGGGCATAAAGCTCTTCGACCAATCTGGCGATCAGATAAATCAGATATGGGACCAACGATGTAACCGCGAGATCACGGCTGATCGTTCCGTTGCAGGCAAGTGTGGTCATCGTTATCAACGAGAGCGCGCCGTAGATGTCAAGAATATTGGTCAACAGCCGACTCTGACGTCCCTGCAATGTCATCTTCTGAAACTCATACATGGCAAATACGGCAAGTATCAGGCACAGGTTCATGAAAAGCCAGCTGCCTGAATTGATACTTACGATTATGAGAAGAACATATGCGGCTCCTGAAAGGGCTCTTGTTACAACGTTGTTCATTTTCCTATTGATTATTTTACACGCAGACTCTGACCTGCCTGAATATTGTCATTTTTAAGTCCGTTGAGCTGACGCAACTTGGACACCGTCGTGTGGTTGCGCTTTGCTATCTTCGAAAGGCTGTCGCCACGACGCACTTTGACATAGACCGGTCCTGACTGTTTTGATTCAGTTTTAATTTTCTGTTTTTTTTGCGGCTCGGCTTTCGGTTGCGGCTTCTCTTCAACTTCTTCAGCTGCCGGGTCAACTGTAATACCAGCTCCGTCATTGAGTGAATCGGCCGAATTTGCATCATCGGCGGTAACTGACTCGTTTTCATCCGGTTTTGATGTTTCTTCAATGTCTTCACGCAGTGTGCGCTGAACCGTCACCACTTTTATAGTTTGTCCGCGGCGCACGCTTCTGATTCCGTTTGCATTTCTGAGAGAAGAGACTGTCACTCCATATTTTCTCGCTATCGACGACAAGGTCTCACCTCTCTGAACTTTATGATACTGAGTCTTCTCTGTGATCATATATTTGCCATCGGAGGTGACACTGATCTGAGAGCCATCAGAAGGTTCTACTCTCGAGCGTCGGTTATACAGAGTCGCGTCGTGCGACACTATCGAATCTTCACTCATCAGATAGGCATAGACCTGTTGAGACGGCAAGACAAGAGAATAGGGACGTATGTTTCCGGGAATTATATCCTGACGATATTGAGGATTCAAAGCTCTGATTTCCTCGACCGGAATCTGAAGCACATCGGCGATCTGCTTGAAATGAACCCTTTTATTGACATGGATAGTGTCAGTGATGATAGGTTTTTTCGTCAACGCCGGAGCTATGTTGTGCTCATTGTGATAGTTCATCACATAGCATGCGCCGATGAAACAGGGCACATAGCCTCGGGTCTCGGCAGGAAGGAACGGATAGATGTCCCAAAAATCCTTCTTACCCTCACCTGCCCTGCGCAACGCCTTGTTCACATTGCCCGGACCGCAGTTATAGGCTGCGATGGCAAGCGACCAGTCGTTGTAGATTTCATAGAGTTGCTTGAGATATTTAGCCGCCATTTCTGACGATTTGACCGGATCTCGACGCTCGTCGACCACCGAATTTATCTCAAGTCCAAGACCGCGTGCTGTCGGTGTCATGAACTGCCACAGACCGGTCGCTCCTGCGCGTGAGACAGCATCGGGGTTCAGTGCCGACTCGATGACAGGAAGATATTTCAATTCAAGCGGCATCTGCTCTTTTTCAAGTGCCGCTTCAAATATCGGATTGTAGTAATGGCTCATGCCGAGCATATTCTCGACCAACGAGCGTTTGCGCTGCGTATACATGTTTATAACCCCTCTGACCAGCGAGTTGAACGGCATCTCTATCACATAGGGTAATTTGCCGAGACGCTCCACTATCACCTCGTCGGGAGCCGAGACCGACTCACGGTAATCGGCCAGCGAATCAAGCTGCGCATAAGTGCTGAGATACCAGTTGTGCATCATTTTGTTGGTGTTGGTCTCGACACTTTCAGGATAGATCACAGTTGAATCTTGAAGTGAGCGGTCAAGTTTCAATACTGACAGCGGCTCAGCCTGTGACAAAAGGCATGCAGCCGACATCATGAGAGTTATAATTGTCTTTTTCAGCATTTTAAGATATATAGCGATTATTGGCGTTGTTTGTTTCAGAAATTAAAGGCCCATTGAAGGCCGATCGACGGTCGCGCTCCTCTGGAATCTTGCATAACAGCCGGCATGACATCGACTGTCAGGTCTGGCGATATGTCAAAATGTGCCAACGAGGCGTCGACATAGGCATCGACCATCGCCAGCAGGTAGACTCCGATCATACATATCACACAGAGGTCACGGTTTCGTCGATAGAAGTTCTTTCTCGATTTCAATATGTTGTTAAGCCAGTTGCGGTCAAGATCTTCTTCTTTAACAGTCGACGGGAAGAAATCCATATAACTTTTTGTCGAAGGATCATTGTCGGTGAGATCAGCGTAGGCCTTGGTGTAGTCGGTCAGCATCATGTTGTTCCAGCTTGTGGCATATCCAAGACCGAGATAGCCGCCTACGATTATCGGAAGTTTCCAATATCGACGGTTATAGACCTGGCCGAGTCCGGGAAACAACGCCGACATCCACACCGCACGTGTCGGACTGGGATTGTAGTCGATTTTCCGCTCAACCCATTCCTGATCCCATTTAGATCCGGGCAGCAGCGAATCAAGCTCTGCAATCGGACCTTCTATCACCGGCACCGTATCAGATGACTCGACTACGGCCGAATCACCGGTGAACAGAATGCGATCCTGAACAACCTCGGCGGGCCGGGTCAGAGGCTCGCTCATCGGAATGGTGTCAGGCAGATTCGGATTAATCGAAAAAACGTTAAAAGGTGTTGCAAATATCGAAACCAACATTGCCACAAACAGTCTGAACCGTTGCAGCAATGATATTTTACCTATATGCGTTAAAACATCAGTCATCGCTATCTAATTGGTTTACAACCGTCTGCACACGCAATGGCGCGAAGCCAAGCTTCAGTCATGATTGTCCTGACGGTTTAGAGTGTCAAAGATAGTAATTAATTTTGCAAGTTCGTCATCATTTTTAAAGGGGAATGTTATTTTTCCCTTACCCGAACGGTCCATTGAAAACTGAACCGTGGTTTTGAACGCTGCCGACAGATGCTTCTTTAGTATGTCGAAATCGTGTGACGAATAACGGGAGTCGCTTCCCGCCGATGACGGTTTCCCTTCAGGCACTCCCTGCTGCCATTGTTTGACAATTTCCTCGACTTTACGAACCGACAATCCGTTTTTGATTATCTCGTTGTAGAGTTTCAGCTGAAGCGACGGATCGTCAAGAGCCAGCAACGCCCGCGCATGGCCCATGTCAAGACGGCGGTCTCGCAAGCCAAGCTGCACTTCCGCCGGCAATCTCAGCAATCTGAGAAAATTGGCGATCGTAGCACGTTTTTTTCCAATACGCTCACTAAGCCGGTCTTGTGTGAGATCATACTGATCTATCAATTTCTTGAACGTCAGAGCGATCTCGATAGCATTCAGATCTTCACGCTGAATGTTCTCGATAAGAGCCATTTCGGTCAACTCGGCCTCATTGGCGGTTCTGATATAGGCCGGAACAGATCTCAGTCCGGCCATTTTCGCCGCTCTGAAACGACGTTCTCCGGCAATGATCTGATATGACTCAGGACCGGTTTTGCGTAATGACAGCGGCTGAATGATGCCAAGCTCGCGAATCGAAGACGCAAGTTCATCGAGAGAGTCGTTGTCAAATGTCGTTCGCGGTTGGTCTGGGTTAGGCGATATCTGATCAAGTGATATTTCATTTATGACCGATGAACCGCGTGCCGGAACATCGTCCATCGGAATCAATGAATCAAGTCCGCGGCCAAGTGCTTGTCTTTTCATCGTTTTGAGTTTGTTTGGAATGAGTCTCTTTGATTAGGGTTCAGGCCGTTGCAAGCCGGTGTTTGTTTTTCGCAATAAGTTCTCGTGCAAGGGTGATATGGCTTGTCGCGCCACGGCTCTCAGGATCATAGATGATCGCAGGAAGACCATGGCTCGGGGCCTCGCTGAGCTTGATGTTTCGCGGTATCACGGTGTTGAACACCATGTCGCCGAAGTGTGCCTTCAACTCCTCGTAGATCTGATTGGCCAGACGCAGACGCGCATCGTACATTGTCAATAGGAAACCTTCTATCTCAAGCGACCTGTTCAGTTTCGACTTGATGATTCTGATTGTGTTCAACAGTTTGCTGATTCCCTCAAGAGCGAAATATTCGGCCTGGACCGGGATAATGACCGAATTTGCCGCAGTCAACGCATTGACGGTAATGAGTCCGAGCGATGGAGAGCAGTCGATCAAAATAAAGTCATAGACATCGGCCACATCTTTCAACAGGTTTGACAGAACTCTCTCCCGTTCGGGTTTTGAGATCAGTTCAAGTTCCGCTCCGGCGAGATCGATGCGAGAACCGATGAGTTTGAGGTTCTCGACACAGGTGTCAACTTCAGAGCCTCTGACCGGATAGTTGTCGACCAGACATTCATAGATTGATGATGTCATCGACCGTGGGTCGATGCCATAGCCCGAAGTCGCGTTAGCCTGCGGATCAGCGTCGACAATGAGCACTTTCTTTCCCTGCTTGGCCAATGAGGCAGCAAGATTTATTGTTGTTGTCGTCTTGCCCACGCCGCCTTTTTGGTTTGCGATTGCAATAATTTTACCCATTTGCTGTTGTTTTCAAATTGCAATGCAAAGGTGGCGATAAATATTTAGCCAATCAATAGGTTAAGTGACAAATCGGTCTGAATTGTTGATAAGTGACACCTATTGTTAATAACTCCGTGGAACAATCGTGGAACAATATCACTCAGGGGTGGTGCGGGCAATCTGGTCACGTGCGACCTGAAGCTGCCGTTCGAGTTTCTGACGCTTGACAGCGAGATCTCGTGAGCAGATGATAGATTTGGAGAATCTGTAGGCATCGGCAATGCCCTGTGATTCGGCCGATGTCAGCCGACGGGAAAAACTCTTTCCACCGGCTCCGTTGAAAACAACGGTGACTTCAACTGCCGGATTGTCATAGACAAATTGCCCGAGCGTGTCACTCTGTTCAGGCATGTATGTCACCAACTCCGAGCCATTGATGCGGTAATTCAATTCGCCGTCATAGGCTACGGCAGGCGTGGAGACCTGTCCTGCATTTGACTTGAGCGTGATTGATTCATGCTTCAACGGTCTGCCCGTGACTGATGAGATCAAGAAAAACTGACCGACCTCATCAACCCGAGGCTGAACGCCGGTTCCATTCATGAACGAAGGGTCATAGCCCGAAACGGCCACATAATAGGGTTCGACAAGCTTCTGATCACTGATCTTTTTCATCTTTGACTCGAGACGATCATGCTCGGCGGCATAAGAAGTCATCAGACTGTCTGTTGAGGAGATCTCTTTGATTATCGCCGCCTCCATTACCTTTGGTCTCAGATTCAGCGCAAGACGTTGAACTCCCGTCTCGGCCTTGTAGTTATTCTGGAGAGAATCGATGAGCATGAAAGCCCGGTGTGTATCTCCGGCTTCAAAAGCCCCGCGTGCCGTTTCCAACAGATTTTCAGCCTCAAGGGCCGACTGCGACTTTCCGCCACATGAGACAAGCGACAATGTGATTAGTGTGGTGGCCGTAGCCTTAATTGCTTCTTTGAACATCTTTTACGCCTTTAACGGTTTTTATTTTCTTGATCAGATTGTTTAACGCAGTGTTATCGGTGACTCCGACAACGAGATGACCCTGAAAGAGTCCGTCGTTGGAATCGATCGAGATTGTTCTCAGCGACACCGATTTTTCTTTATTGATTATCGACGTTATGTTTGTCACTATCCCGATATCGTCATGTCCGACAACCCTGAGAGTCACCGCGGTCATATCGCCGGTTTTACCCGACCACCTGACAGTGATCAGACGATAGGGATATCGTTCATGTATGTGATGCGCGTTTGGACAGTCATCGCGGTGAATTTTCACGACACCTTCCGACGATATGAATCCGAACACCTTGTCACCGAATATCGGATTGCAGCATCGGGCCATGCGGTAGTTCATGCCCTTTATTTCATTTGAGCCGATGATAAGCACGTCGCGAGACGCCGTGACACTCTCCGTTTTGTCTGTATCGATCGACTGAAGCGTGAACTCGTCGGCTGACACACGTTCGGCCGATGAAGGCTGTGATTCTTTGGCTGCAAGTTCGACATAACGGTCAATCGTGGCCGCGACATCGATCGACTCTGAGGCGATCGCACTGTAGAATTCAGTCACAGTCTTGAATCCGAGCTTTTTGATCAGCTTCATCATCACACTCTCGTCGACATCGATCTTGCGGTTTTTGAAACGTCGCTGCAACAGCTCGCGTGCGAATTCCGAATCACGGTTATTCAACTCATTGACCGTTTGCCTGATTTTGTTGCGCGCCTTCGACGTGACCACAAAATTCAGCCAGTCAAGTTTCGGTGATTGCTGTGAAGAAGTCAGAATCTCAACCGTATCTCCGCTCTGGAGTTTATAGTTGATTTTCTGGTTTTTGCCATTCACCTTGCCGCCGGTGCAGGCACATCCGAGCTTTGAATGGATATGAAAAGCAAAATCAAGCAACGATGCCCCGAGCGGCAACTTGTAGAGATCGCCCTTGGGGGTGAAGACAAACACCTCTTTGGAGTAAATGTCCATCTTGAAGTTCTTGATCAGCTGCAGGGGTCCTGTCTCGGCCGCCTCGAGTATATCGCGGATATTATTCATCCATGAATCAAGTCCGCCCTCGCTTTTGATGCCTTTGTAACGCCAATGGGCGGCAAGACCTTTCTCCGCCACAAGATCCATGCGGCGTGTCCTGATCTGAACCTCGACCCATTTGGCTTCCGGACCTCTGACGGTTATGTGAAGCGACTCATAACCGTTGCTTTTCGGAATCGAGATCCAGTCTTTCAACCGTGCCGTGTTCGGTGTGTACATGTCGGTCACGATCGAATAGGCCAACCAGCAATCGGGCTTCTCCCGGTCAGCAGGTGTGTCGATTATGATGCGGATCGCAAACAGATCATAGATATCTTCAATGTCATTGTGTTGCTTCTTCATCTTGTTCCAGATCGAATAGATCGACTTGGTTCTGCCCTTGATGTCAAATTTGAGCCCGGCAGCCTCAAGTTTCTCCCTGACCGGAGCGATGAACGATGCAATGTAGGCATCGCGTTTAACCTTTGTTTCATTGAGTTTACGCGCTATGCCGGTAAAAGTCTCCCGGTTGCTGTATTTCAGCGACATATCTTCAAGTTCTGACTTGATGGCATAGAGACCGAGACGGTGGGCAAGCGGCGCGTAGAGATAGTTCGACTCATAGGCCACATCTCTGACAAATTGCTCGTTGGGATGGTGATTGATGCGTTTCATCAACATCAGACGATCGACGATCATGATTATGATCACCCTTATGTCGTCGGCGAACGTCATCAGAAGACGACGGAAGTTGTCGCTTTCGACTGCGGCACGGTGACTGTAGAGTGTCGAGACTTTCAGCAGACCCTTCACAAGACGTGCGACATCTTCGCCCCACTCCGACTCAATCGCCGTGTCGTCAATATAGCCGCTCACAGCCAACGGATTGAGCATGATCGCAATGATCATCTCACGGTCAGGACTCAGACGCTCTGACAGCGCAAGGGCAGTCTCGAGCGAATGGACCAACGGACTGATGCCATATTTATCATTGACGTAATGGCCCGCTTCCATAGCCGATGAAATCACAGCCCTCAAACGTCCGGCATCGTTGCCGGCGGCCACCTCTTTGGTCAAGGTGAGCAGATTTCGGTAAATATGTGGCAATTCGACTGTTTTGTCGTTTTTTAGATTATGTTCAGACATGTCTGTGAAAGTTGAAAACCGATTTCAAAGATAATGTTTTTTCAAGTCAATCACCCGGTCTACGATGAAAAATTAACAATTATTTGTCATTTCCGCTTATCTGAGAACGGGCTTGACGCTATTTCTTCAATCAAATTTCTGATTGACTTGCTCTCATAACGACGCGACCTGAGAATCAGGTAGTTGTTGTAGTAGCTGATCATCAATGTCGTCAACGGCAACGCTATTATCATGCCGATCAGCCCCATGAGCGACCCCCAGACCGATAGAGACAGAAGGATTATAGCCGGGTTCAGACCCATTGCCTTACCCATTATTTTGGGTGTCAGAATCAGATCTGCCACGCTTTGTGAAAACGCATAGACCGCCACACATTCAAACCAGATTGTCCAGAATCCGACATGAGAGTCGACCGAATAGACCATACACAACAGAGTGACCGGAATAAGGGTTATATATTGCATATACGGTATCATGAACAGCACTCCGGTCAAAATTCCGAGCACAATGGCCATCGGAATCCCGACCAGCGAAAATCCGACAGAATAGAACACACAGACAATACATGCGATCAGAGCCTGACCTCGGAAATAGTGGTTCATGCTGTCTTTTATATCCTTGCCTATGCCGAAAACGACCTTGCGGTATTTCGGTGGTACCATAAGCCTGAACCCACGCATCAGGTTGTCATAATCGATCATGATAAACAAGACATAGAGAAAGACAAGCAGCCACTCCACTATGCTCATCACGACACCCACCCCACCCGAGATAAAGTTCATCACGCGGTCGGCTATACCCTGGATATCCTGCTCTGTCAACCGGCGTGCGACCTCTTCAAAATTGATGTTGTCGCGCAACAATGAGTGGACGTCTGACGGCATGAACGGAATGTTGACATCACTTGAAGCATATTTCCGCAGAAGATCGGCCACCTGATGCATCTCAGCGATTATCGACGGAACGAAGAAGTAACACAAAACCACTATCAGCGTCGTGATCTCGAACAGCGTCACGAAAACCGCTATGGTGCGACGTTTCAAATGGAGTATCGCTTTGTTGTATTGCACAAACGGCTCGAAGATATACGCGATAAGGCATGCCACAAGAAACGGCAACAATACATTTTTCAGCAGGTTGACAAGCCAGATGAAACCGATCAACAACGCCAGAGAGATCAGCAGCCTGACAACGCGGTCAAAGGTATAGGGTTGTGACGACAACATAGTTTTTAATTAATTTGTGATGAAAATTGTATAGTTGACACGAAATTACAAATTTATTTTCATATTAGACTTCAATTGTGTAATTTTGCGAAAATAAACTAACATTTATCAAATCAACTATCTCATGCAACAAAATGTTCAAACAAATCTGAACGACAAAGCCTGGGCAAGATGGACCGCCCTCGGTCTGCTCGCTTTCGCGATGTTCTGTTCCTACATCTTCATGGACATTCTCTCGCCAATAAAAGATCTTCTTCAATCGACAAGAGGTTGGGACTCTACGGCATTCGGAACCATGCAAGGATCGGAAACATTCCTCAACGTCTTCATTTTCTTCCTGATTTTCGCCGGTATCATTCTTGACAAAATGGGCGTGAGGTTCACCGCGATTCTTTCAGGTGCAGTCATGCTTGTCGGTGCCACAATCAACTGGTATGCCTTGACCGACGCATTTCTCGGAAGCTCACTCGACGTGTGGTTCACAAACCACCTCAATTACATACCCGTGTTTGACGAACTCGGCATCTCGCCTTTCTATGAAGGAATGCCGGCATCGGCAAAATTCTCGGCTGTCGGTTTCATGATTTTCGGCTGCGGAGTCGAAATGGCCGGCATAACCGTAAGCCGCGGAATCGTCAAATGGTTCAAAGGTCGTGAAATGGCTCTCGCAATGGGTTCTGAAATGGCTCTCGCACGTCTCGGTGTCGCCACCTGCATGATTTTCTCGCCAATGTTTGCCGAACTCGGCGGAGACATCAGCGTGTCTCGCTCCGTGGCCTTTGGCGTGATTCTGCTGATGATCGCTCTGATCATGTTCATCGTCTATTTCTTCATGGACAAAAAACTCGACGAGCAGACACAGGCCGATGAGGAAAAAGATGATCCGTTTGAGATCAAAGATCTCGGTAAAATTCTCTCAAGTCTCGGTTTCTGGTTGGTAGCATTGCTCTGCGTGCTCTACTATTCGGCTATTTTCCCATTCCAGAAATATGCCGTCAACATGCTTCAGTGCAACCTATCGTTCACTGATGTCGAGCCCGGATCTTTCTGGGCATCGGAATCGGTGACAATCGTTCAATATGTCATCATGATAATTGTCGCGATAACGGCATTCGCAAGCAATTTCTCGAAAAACACGGTCAGAAAGTATTCCTTGCTGGTTGTCTCGATTGTCGCGCTCGTGATTTTCTGCTACATGGGCTACAAACGCCAGTCGGCCGGAACGATTTTTGCCGTATTCCCTCTTCTGGCAGTAGGTATCACACCGATTCTCGGCAATTACGTCGACTACAAGGGTAAAGCAGCCTCGATGCTCGTCATCGGAGCATTGCTGCTGATTGCATGTCACCTGACATTTGCATTCATTTTGCCGATGTTCAAAGGCAGTCCCGTCGGTGGTGTATGCATCGCCTATCTCACCATTCTCGTTCTCGGGGCATCATTCTCGCTTGTTCCGGCATCTCTGTGGCCGAGCGTTCCAAAACTCGTCGATGCCAAAATCATCGGTTCGGCCTACGCACTGATTTTCTGGATCCAGAACATCGGCCTGTGGTTGTTCCCGCTCTTGATCGGCAAAGTGCTTGACAGTTCAAATCCGCAGATCGTGCAGGGACTCGCCGACGGCTCTCTTACACCCGAAGAAGCTGCCGTGAGCTACAACTACACCAATCCGCTCGTGATGCTCGCCTGCCTCGGAGTCGCAGCTCTTCTGATCGGCCTTTTCCTTAAGGTCATCGACCGCAAGAAACATCTCGGACTCGAAGAGCCCAACATCAAGCCTCAGGCCGAAACACTCGAAGCCGAAGTTGAAGCCGTTGAGGAATAATCTCACGTATTTTCGAAAATCTTTAGCGCAGCCTGCAACAGAGTGGGCTGCGCTTTCGCACAAACCACAATGAATCAATCAATTACCCCCCCCCCACGAAAGCAATCATTCAGATCTGATATCGCCGTGATGAGGCTGTTTTTAATCATTTTGCTCATTATCTATCATTCGTTCGCCCCGTTCAGCGGCAACTGGGAGGCAATCGGCACTAAAGCCGACATTCCGACTTACAGATGGATAGGCAATTTCTCCTATTCATTTTTCCTTGAATCATTTGTCTTCATCTCAGGACTTCTTTTGGGCAGCCGTTCGATCAAAAAGCCGCTTGGCAATGAAGGATACGGTTTTATATTAGGTAAAATCAAACGGCTAATTCTTCCCTCAGTCTTATTTTCGATAACCTACTTCCTTTGTTTCTATCAGTGGAACGGTGTTTCTGATTTCGCATATACAATTTTGAACGGAAGTGGACACCTGTGGTTTCTACCGATGCTGTTCTGGTTGTTTGTCGGACTATGGATATTAACCAAATTGAACCTCAGTCCACAGTGGACATTTTTCATCGCAATCGCTTCAGTTTGCCTGTCAAACTCTTCTTTGTCGCTCAGATTAGGCAACTCAATGTATTATTTCCTATTTTTCTTCTTTGGTTTTTTAATTGAACACGGTGCGCTAAAAAAATTAGTCAAACCTACAACCTCTTTAATCACATTTTATAGTCTGACGTTCATTGTTGTTTTTCTGTTTTGCAAAATAACTAATATCAATGGCGGATTTCTGACAAATCTGATAATGAAGCTTCTTCACTGCATCTACGGATTGTCAGGAACGTTGGCTTGCTATCTGATAATCATTAAAACGGTTCCCACCAACATGGTTCTCCCCAAATGGGCTATGACATTATCGGGCTACTCCTTCGGCATCTACATAATGCAGCAGTTCATTCTCAAGTGGCTCTACTACTATACCGATTTACCCATGGTAGTTGATTATGTTCTTCTCCCATGGATCGGAACTGCAATAGCGTTAATCGGCAGCATATTCATAACCCACATTTTATACAAGCTACATATCGGAAAACATCTCTTATAGCCAATACTTTCACTCATATACGCCCTATGTAAAGCCTAAGGAGGCTTACATGGGGCGTTTGTTTTTTCGGTTCATGGCTAGAGTGGCATGAACCATCGTGGTGAAACGTGTTAAATCGTGTTGGCGGTACGTGGTGTGGAACAGTATCACGACACCGTCCTAAACTGGGCTAAAGACATTTGCATTTTGAAATTATTTTGCCTATATTTGCAAACAAAACGAAAGAAAATGCTGATAATCCCAAACCAATATAGATTAAAACTATTGCCTGAGACGACAGAAGAGGCTATAAAACTCATAAAAGACACGTTCCAGACCCGGCTTGCCCGTGAGCTCAAGTTGCGGCGGGTGACAGCCCCGCTGTTTGTCATGAGCGGAACAGGCCTCAACGACGACCTGAACGGCATCGAACGGCCGGTGACCTTCAAGGTGAAAGCATGCGACAACGCAAATGCAGAAATCGTACACTCGCTGGCAAAATGGAAGAGGACAAAACTGGCCGCATATGGCATCGCGCCCGGTTTCGGCCTTTACACCGACATGAATGCGATCAGAGCCGACGAGGAACTCGATAACCTCCACTCGCTCTATGTAGACCAATGGGACTGGGAGAAGACAATCACCCCGGCCGACCGCAACATAGACTATCTGAAAACAACCGTCAGAACAATCTACCGTGTTCTCAAAGAAACCGAGAATCGTGTTTACGAACAATATCCCCACATCACACCCACCCTGCCCGAAGAGATCACATTCATACACGCTGAGACACTTAGACAACGCTACCCCGACTTGACACCGAAAGAACGCGAGGCTGAGATTTCGAGGCTGCACGGAGCAGTATTCATCATAGGCATAGGTGGTGTTTTAGGTGACGGAAAACCTCATGACATGCGTGCGCCCGACTACGATGACTGGTCAACCGAAACAGACACCCGGCTTGCCGGCCTCAACGGTGACATCATTCTCTGGAACCATGTGCTCCAATGCCCGTTTGAGCTGTCGTCGATGGGCATCCGTGTCAACGGCGACTCACTGCTCCGTCAATTGAACATCAGAGACTGCGCCGAGAGAACCCGGCTACCATTCCACCGCTCCCTGCTGTCGGGTGAACTGCCCGATTCCATAGGTGGTGGCATCGGACAAAGCCGTCTTTGCATGTTCCTGCTTCAGAAAGCCCACATCGGCGAGGTACAGTCGTCGATATGGCCTGACGGGCAGATCGAGCAGTGTCGCCTCGCAGGAATAGAATTGCTGTGAAATTCGACACATTGTTGCACAAAACGATTTCTTTGCGTAAGTTTGCAGAGTAAAAACAAAACAGATTATGACTGACGCAACAGGGCCTATCGGAGTGTTCGACTCAGGATATGGCGGACTGACAATACTGAAGGAAATACGCCGCAGACTACCGCAATATGATTACCTGTATTTCGGTGACAACGCCCGTGCGCCCTATGGCAACCGGTCTTTTGAAATTGTATACCGCTTCACCCTCCAAGCCGTCGAATATCTGTTCGCACGTGGTTGCCGTCTTGTGATACTTGCCTGCAACACAGCGTCGGCCAAAGCGTTGAGAACAATTCAGCAAAACGATCTGAAACGCATCGACCCGAGCCGCCGTGTCCTGGGTGTGATACGCCCAACCGTCGAACAGATCGGCACTGTCAGCCGCAACGGCCACATCGGTGTTTTCGGAACGCCCGGCACAATAATATCACGTTCTTACGACATGGAGATCGAAAAGCTTCACCCCTCTTTTGTCACAACCGGCCACGGATGCCCTATGTGGGTCCCGTTGGTAGAAAACGGTGAAAGCGACAAACCGGGTGCCGATTATTTTGTCAAACAAGAGGTCGATCTGTTGCTTAAGGCCGACCCGATGGTCGACACCATAATCCTGGCGTGCACACACTACCCGCTGCTGTATTCAAAAATCAGGCAATATGTGCCAGGCGACATCTCTATTCTTTGTCAAGGCGAGATAGTCGCCGAAAGCCTCGCAGATTATCTTGAACGTCACCCCGAAATAGAGTCAGGATGTTCAAAAGGAGGCAATGCCGAATTCCTGACCACAGAGCACCCCGGCAAATTTGCAGACATAGCGTCACTCTTTCTCGAACATGACATAACCCCAGCCCAAATCACACTCGAATGATCGAATACATAAAAGGCACCATTGCCTCTATCACACCCACCGAAGTCATAGTGGAGACGCGAGACGGAATCGGATATGGTCTTGAGATCAGCCTCAACACCTTCACACCGCTTCAACAGGCCACCGAGACCAAACTTCTGGTCCACGAAGTGATTCGCGAGGACGCCCACATTCTGTTTGGCTTCATAGACAGCCGCGAACGCGACATTTTCCGTCAACTCATTGCTGTGTCGGGAGTTGGAGCCAACACTGCCCGAATGATTCTGTCATCAATTCCGCCGGTCGAACTCGAGGCCGTAATCGCCAACGGCGACAGCAAACGCCTCAAAGCAGTAAAAGGCATCGGGGCAAAAACCGCAGAGCGCGTAATTGTTGACCTCAAAGATAAAATAAAACCTACCGCCGACACGTTATTAGTGCAGACTTCATTGCGCCCTGAAATCTTCGATGAGGCTCTTGCCGCACTTGTCATGCTCGGATTTCCTAAACAACAGAGTCAAAAAGTGCTTGACAAACTGTTTTCGGCCGATCCGGCAATCAAAGTCGAGACAGCGATCAAAAAGGCTTTGTCGATGATGTGATAACGGGCCGGGCATTCCGGCTCAGGCATCAGCAATGAACCGGCAACTAAATGAAAACCAGTCGTTACAACAGATCAGCCGACATAATGCGATTCACTCTCTCGGTGGTGATTTCAATCATCGCCACAATTGTCGCCGTGCCTGTTCACGCCCAATCTCAGACGACAGGTTTCACCCCACCGCCGCCCGTTCCGCCCGATGTGCCTTTCACAGGCAGTCAGGTTGACTCGATCATGATGCCGTTTCCGGTTCAGCAGACTTTCCCGCAGAACTATGAGAATCTGATGATGGACCAGTTCTCTGCCGACCTGTCGACGCCGTCAAACATCCGCACTGTCCCCGAACTCGATCCAGCGACCGGAAACTATATCATACGCACCTTTGTTGGAGACAATGAAATAGGACAACCGTTCATTCTCTCGCCCCAGGAATACAACAACTGGCAACTGAGACTGTCGATGCAGAACTATCTGCGCCAGCGCAACCGTCAGCTGGCTGAAGAAAAAGAGAAAGAGCCGTTTAACATTCTCGACATGAATTTCGCCCTCGGTCCTCTTGAGAAAATTTTCGGGCCCGGTGGAGTTCAGCTGCGCACTCAAGGATCGGTGCAGGTCAAAATGGGCATCAACTCAAACAAGACCGACAACCCGGCGCTGTCGCTGTCATCACGCCGCAAGACCTATTTCGACTTCGAGCAGAAGATCCAGGCCACTGTCGGGGCAAGCGTGGGCGACCGGTTGAAATTCAACATGACCTATAACACCGACGCCACGTTTGATTTCGACTCGAAAAACATCAAGCTCGCATACGAAGGAACTGAAGACGACATTGTCAAGAGCATCGAGGCCGGTAACGTATCAATGACAACCGGATCGTCGCTCATCAGAGGAAGCACCGCGCTGTTCGGTATTAAATCGGTTCTGCAATTCGGAAAACTCACGGCGACGGCTCTCGTGTCACAGCAAAACTCAGAATCGAAGACCGTCAACACCAAAGGCGGAGTGCAAACCACCGATTTCTCGATAAACGTCGACAACTATGACCAGAACCGTCATTATTTTCTGTCACACTATTTCAGAGATAATTACGACCGGTTCGCATCTAAACTTCCGTTTGTCACATCGGGTATCAAGATCACACGCATTGAGGTCTGGGTTACGAACAAAAGCAACAATTACAACCAGTCGCGAAACATAGTCGCTTTTATGGATCTTGGCGAAAGCTCACGCCTGGCGTCAGACCACTGGATCGGAAATCCCGCTATACCCAACCCGTCAAACAATTCAAATGACCTTCTCTCGGTCATCAAGACCGAATATCCCGAGGCACGCAACATCAACACCGTCACCCAGGCACTGTCGCCGCTTGATGCCTTCGGCATCGAGGGTGGCCGTGACTATGAAAAAGTCGAGAGCGCACGTCTGCTCAGCGAAAACGAGTACATTTTGAACTCCACCCTCGGCTACATCTCGATCAAAAGCTCGCTCAACGCCGACGAGGTGCTTGGCGTGGCATTTGAATACACCCTGAACGGCCAGGTGTATCAGGTCGGCGAATTTTCAAGCGACATAGCCACTACCGACCAGTCGCTCTATGTCAAGATGCTGAAAAGCACCACCGTAGCCCCCAAGCTGCCGATGTGGGACCTGATGATGAAAAACGTCTATTCGCTCGGAGCATATCAGGTTCAGAAGTCAAACTTCAAACTCAACATCAAGTATCTGAGCGACACAACCGGAACCCAGATCAACTATCTGCCGGTGCCGGGACTGAACAACATATCGCTGCTGCAGGTTATGAACCTCGACCGCATCGACTCTAACGAAGAATCAAATCCCGACGGCTTCTTTGACTTCATTGACGGATATACCATTCTGCCTCAGTCTGGCAAAATCATTTTCCCCGTTGTTGAACCCTTCGGCAGCCATCTGGCCCAGAAAATAGGGAATCCGGAAATCGCAAAACAATACATCTATCAGGAGCTGTATGACTCCACCCTTGTCGTCGCACGCCAGTTCGCTGACAAGAACAAGTTCATTCTCTCCGGCGAATACCAGGCATCGGCCGGCTCTCAGATCAGACTCAACGCGATGAACGTTCCTCGCGGATCGGTCGTCGTAATGGCAGGCGGTGTGCGCCTGAACGAAAACAGCGACTATACCGTCGACTACTCGATGGGTATAGTGACAATCACAAACCAGAGCATCATAGATTCTGGCCAGAGCATCAGTGTGACTCTCGAAAACCAGTCAATGTTCTCGACACAACGCAAAACCCTTCTCGGTCTCGACCTGCAATATCAGTTCAACAAAAATTTCAACCTCGGCGCGACAATTCTCCATTTCTCAGAGAAAGCGTTGACCGAAAAAGTGAACATCGGTGATGAGGTTATCAACAACACGATGCTCGGCATGAACGTGGCCTACAACACCGAGTTCATGTGGCTCACAAACTGGCTGAACAAGATTCCGACCGTCAACGCCACCGCACCCTCTAAACTCAGCCTCACAGCCGAGGTTGCCCAGCTGATGCCCCACGGACAGAAGTCGGGTTCAACAAAAGGGAGCAGCTACGTCGACGACTTCGAATCGACCCAGACCGGCATCGACCTCAGATCTCCCTATTCGTGGTTTCTCGCCTCCACCCCCTACGACAACTCACGCAACGCACTGTTTCCAGAAGCGGCGTTGTCAAATAATCCCGATTACGGAAAAAACCGCGCGTTGCTGAACTGGTACTACATCGACCGTATGTTCACCCAACGAAACTCGTCGCTATGTCCGGGATACATCAAGGCCGACCTGAAACAATTGTCAAACCCCTACGTGCGCGAGGTCAAGTCTAACGAAATATTTCCAGGTCGCGAACTCGCATACGGTGAATCATCTATCATTCAGACTCTGAACCTGTCGTTTTATCCCACCGAACGAGGTCCCTACAACGTCGATGCTGTCAACATCGACGATCAAGGCAACCTTCTGCAGCCAGAAAAACGATGGGGCGGAATCATGCGAAAAATGGAAAACACCAATTTTGAGCAATCAAACATAGAGTACGTGCAGTTCTGGCTGCTTAACCCGTTTCTTGATTCGGAGAATGACAATCTCGAAGGAGGTGACCTCTATTTCAACTTCGGAGAAATCAGTGAAGATGTACTCAAAGACGGTCTGAAGAGCTATGAGAACGGAATCCCATATGACGGAAATGACGAATATCTGACAGAGACAGCCTGGGGACGTGTCTCAAAACAAAACTCGCTGACATATTCCTTCGACAACAACACCGGATCGCGCCTGCGCCAGGACGTCGGTCTCGACGGGTTGCCGAACGACGATGAATTTTCATTCTCGACCTATGGCGACTATGTCAACGCTCTGCGTCAGAAACTGTCGTCAGACGCTATCTCACGAATGGAGCAAGACCAGTTCTCGCCCCTTAATGACCCCGCGGGCGACAATTACCACTTCTTCCGTGGATATGACTACGACGAGCAACGTCTCGGCATTCTCGACCGATACAAACGATACAACGGTGTCGAAGGCAACTCGCTGTCGCCTGAAGATGCTCCCGATCCGCTCTATCAGTCAGCCCGATCGGTGCCCGATGTCGAAGACATAAACCAAGACAACACACTCAACGAGTATGAGCGTTACTTCCAGTACAAAGTCTCCATTCGACCGGAAGACTTCGTGGTAGGGAAAAACTACATTACCGACAAACAGGTCAAACTTGTGCCGACTGCCTCCGGTGAACCGATAGAGGTCGAATGGTATCAGTTCAAGATTCCATTGAGCGACTACGAGAAAGTGGTCGGTTCGATCAACGATTTCTCGACTATCAGGTTCGCGCGCATTTTCCTCACCGGCTTTAAAAAAGTCACGCACCTTCGTTTCGCCACCCTCGAGCTCGTTCGTGGCGAATGGCGTACCTACGACTTCAACCTCAACAACCGCGGCGACGCTCCCGCTGAAGGGCAACTCGACATCTCGACCGTCAACATCGAGGAGAATGCCGGACGCGAACCGGTCAACTACGTGCTTCCTCCGGGTGTCAGCCGAATAGTCGATCCCGGTCAGTCTCAGATCACCCAGCTCAACGAGCAGTCGATGTCAATGAAAGTCACCGGACTTCAGGCTGGCGATGCACGCGGAGTTTACCGCAACACAATGCTCGACCTCAGAAACTACAAGCGGTTGCAGATGTTTGTCCATGCCGAATCGTTGATTGACGACGTCACAAACCTCCATAACGGTGAACTGTCGCTGTTCCTGCGTCTCGGAACCGACGTCAAAAGCAACTACTATGAGTATGAGATTCCATTGAAACTCACCCCCCACGGCCACTACAACGGAGACCTCACAAGTGACCGATACATTGTCTGGCCCGAAGATAACTTTCTCAACTTCGCCCTTCAGAATCTCGTCAATCTGAAAAAAGAGCGCAACATTGCAAAACAAGAAGAAGGAAGCAATGTCGGCTATGCCACGTTGTTCACCGGACGCGACCCAGACAACGAACGTAACACCATGGCTGTCATCGGCAACCCGTCGCTCAGCGATATCAGGGTAATGCTTGTCGGCATCAGGAACAAAGCCGCGACAGTCAAAGACGGAATTGTGTGGGTCAACGAACTGCGTGTGACCGACTTTGACGAAAGCGGCGGTTGGGCAGCCAAAGCCAATGTGAATCTCGGATTGAGCGACATTGCGACACTCAACTTCGGAACTCACATTGAATCGGCCGGTTTCGGTGGCGTCGACCAGTCGCTCAACGAACGCCGTCTTGACGACTACACCCAGTACAACATGGCCCTGCAGGTCGATGCCGGACGTTTTCTGCCCGAGAAAGCCAAACTGAAAGCTCCGATATTCTTCTCTTACTCAAAAGAGAAAACATCACCGAAATATAATCCTCTCGACCAGGACGTGTTGCTGAAAGACGCCCTCGATGACGCACCCGACAAACATGCACGAGACTCGATCAACTCGTTTGCCGTCGAACAGACAACCGTGAAAAGTTTCAGCATCTCAGGTCTGAAATTCGACATTCAGAGCGAGAACCCGATGCCATGGGATCCGGCCAATTTCACAATCAATTTCTCTTTCAACAAACAATCGAAAGTCAATCCGACCACCGAATATGAGAATACCAACGACTACCGGGGCAGCTTCCAATACAGCTACACACCTTACGTCAAACCGTTGAAGCCGTTCAACCGCCTGAAATCCAAAAACCGCAATCTGAAATTCATCAAAGATTGGGAGCTGAACTATCTACCAAACTCGATCTCGTTCCTGACAACAATGTCACGCTACTACTACGAGCAACAGACAAGGTCTGAAACCGACGTGATGTTCCAGTTGCCCGTTTCTGTGAGCAAAAACTTCCTGTGGGACCGTCAGCTCGCATTGACATGGAACCTGACAAAATCACTCAATCTGTCGTTCAACTCAAACACTTCGGCACGAATAGAAGAAACCGCCGGAGCCGTAAACCGCAAACACTTTCCCGACCGATACAAAGAGTGGAAAGACACAGTCATACAGAGCTTGTTGTCAATGGGCACACCGTGGGCCTACAACCAGTCGTTTGTAGCGACCTACCGTGCTCCGTTCAACCGAATTCCGGTGATCGACTTCATCACCGGATCGGTCAGCTACAACGCTACCTACCGCTGGGACCGCGGTGCGACAGTCGACGGTGTCAAACTCGGCAACACGATCGCCAACCAATCGACATGGAATGCCGACGCACGACTTAATTTCGAAGGTCTCTACAACAAGATTCCCTACGTCAAAGACATCAACAAGCGTTTCGCAAATACACGCCGGACAGCTACACAGAAAAAACCGAAGAAATTTGAACGTACCTACAAATTGCGCGAAGACACGACTATAAACATTCGCCATAACCTGAGAAACAAAAAGGTGAAGGTGACTGCCGCGACTACAGACGGAAAGCCGATGATTGTCAAAACCCGCATCATAGACGCAAACAACGTGGAAGTTCTGACACGCGGCGACAAGAACGTAAAATTCACAGTCGTCGAGATTCTGAAAGAAGAACGCACTCTATGGCAGGAAGTGGGAGCCTACGCCACCCGTCTGGCAATGTCTCCACGCTCCTTGTCGGTGCGTTGGCGCAAGGCACAAGGGCTCACGCTGCCACTGTTCCGCAATGAAATCGGCAACATCTTCGGCCAGAGCAACCGTTATGGTCCCATGTCTCCGGGTCTTGACTTCGCTTTCGGATTCACAGGCATGGACTATGTCGACCGGGCAAAGGAACGCGGCTGGCTCATCACCGATGACGGACAAACATCTCCGGCTATCTGGTCAACCACAAACGAGCTGAACCTCGAACTGAATCTCGAACCCGTAAAAGGTCTGAAAATTCAACTTACGACAAACCGCACCGACAACCGCAACAATCAGATCCAGTTCATGTTTGACGACATCCCGATGACTCGCGCCGGATCTTATACAAAAACCCACTGCGCGATAAAGACCGCGCTCAGAGGCAGCAAAGCCGAAGACGGATATTATTCACCGGCTTTCCAGCAATTTCTTGACAATATCCCCGTCGTGAAGGCCCGGGTCGAAGACCGATACCGCGGCATAAAATATCCGACTACCGGATTCATGAAAGATCACCCGCACGCCGGCATGGACTTCAATCCGGAAATCGGCGGTATTCCACAAACCGGCAGCGATGTGCTGATTCCGGCGTTCATCGCGGCATACACCGGCACTGACCCCGGCAAGATCTATCTCAACCCGTTCCCGTCGTTTGCAGAGGTGCTTCCCAACTGGAGAATAACATATGACGGATTGATCAATCTCGGAAACATGAGAAACATCTTCAAGTCGTTCACTCTCAACCACGCCTATCAATGCACCTACTCGGTCGGCTCCTATTCATCATACCTGAACTGGATCTGTGCCGGCGGCGACAACATCGGGTTCACGCTCGACGAGTTGACAGGAGAGCCGATTCCCTCTTCACCGTTCAACATAACCTCTGTCGCGATCACAGAGAAATTCGCACCTCTGATCGGGGCTAAAGTCACACTGAAAAACGACATCTCGGTCAACGCCGAATATCGCGACAGCCGCACACTGACCCTCAACACAAATGCCGGTCAGGTCGTCGAAGCGTCACAACGAGGCATAACGATCGGAGCCGGATACCGCATAGTCGGTTTCAATACATTCCTGAAAATGAAAGGGACGCAGACCGGAGTCAGCAACGACCTGACGCTCAATGCCGACATTTCGTTCCAGAACAACCAGGCCCTGATCAGACGAATAGAGAGCAATTACACACAGGCGACAAGCGGTTCAAAGACTTTCTCGATAAACTTCTCAGCCAATTATGTCCTGAGCCGGCGTGTCACGATCGCGGCCTATTTCGACCACCAGGTGAACACACCTCTCGTGACAACATCGTCCTATCCGACCACAAATACCTCTTACGGTCTGTCGCTCAACCTGTCGCTGGCCCGATAATCTGCCGGCAGAGCTAATTTTGTCATTTATTTCTTATTATTTCGACCAAAAGGCCAAAACAATCTGTTATAAGATAGAGATTGACTAAATTTGCACTTATGTTACGTTTCAATTATAAGACTGTGGCTGTGTTGATGCTGATGTTTACATCGGCATTCAAGCCAAACGCACAAAAAATAGAAAAGATAAAATATGGCGACTTCGAGAATTGGATAACACGCACCATTCCCGAATCACGCATCATCGGCGGTCATAAGAAAACGCTGTATGCCATAGGGCCCACCGCATCGGTTGAAGGCAACATCCCCTACAGCAACCAGGGTGGCTCTCCGTGGGCTTCATCAAATGTCCTGGCAAACGTTATGGGCATCGTCAAAGGGTCAAACGCAGTTTTTCCCGCCGAAAGGACTCCGGGCAACAAATGCGCCAGACTGACATGCATGATGGAACATTGCAAGGCAATCGGAATAATCAACATCGACGTGTGTGTCGCCGGATCTATTTTCCTCGGCAAGACTCTCGAACCGATCAAATCGACAAGCGAACCCTACAGCAAAATGGAACAGGGCATTCCGTTCACGAAACGTCCCGCCGCGCTTCAGTTTGACTACAAGCTGACTATTCCCGACAACGACACACGCACCTACTCGAGCGGATTCGGGAAGAAAAAAACCTATAAAGGACATGACAATGCCGAGGTTTTCATCATTCTGCAACGTCGTTGGGAAGATGCCGACGGCAACATTTTTGCAAAACGCGTCGGAACTGGACGGGAGCTGTTCGGCACCACGACTCCCGATTGGGTAAACCGTCACCAGATCAAGGTTCTATATGGTGACATCACAAAAAGTCCTGAATATAAACCATTCATGGGGCTGATTGCCCAAGACAAGTCTTACTACGCCAGAAACAGCAAAGGTAAAATGGTTCCGGTGAAAGAAGTCGGCTGGGACGCCCCCGATGCAACCCCTACCCACATGCTGCTGATGGCATCGGCAGGTAGCGGAACCGCCTATATCGGAACTGTCGGACTGGAGTTCCTTGTCGACAATTTCGCCCTCGTCTACTGACGGGAAAAACGCATCTACACATCTATTTATTAATTTTAAGACTCAATTTTGAAATTATAATGATTCTTTTCACTACTTTTGTCGCCAAAATTGAAAAGAATCACAACAACGAACCACCACCATGCTGAAAAATCTTGTAATCGTCGAATCTCCGGCCAAAGCAAAGACCATAGAAAAATTTCTGGGAAAAGACTATAAAGTAATGTCAAGCTATGGCCATATACGCGACCTTAAGACCAAAAGTTTCAGCATCGATGTCGACAACGGCTTCGCCCCGGTCTATGAAATTCCCGACGACAAAAAAGAACTTGTCAAAGAACTGAGACAAGCGGCTGCAAAAGCCGAGACTGTCTGGCTCGCATCCGATGAAGACCGCGAGGGTGAGGCTATCGCATGGCATCTCTATGAAGTTCTTGAACTCAAACCCGAGAACACAAAACGAATCGTTTTCCACGAAATCACCAAAGACGCTATTCTGCATGCGATAGAGACTCCGCGTTCAATAGACATAAACCGGGTTGACGCTCAACAGGCCCGACGGGTTCTCGACCGCATTGTGGGCTTCGAGTTGTCGCCGGTCTTATGGAAAAAAATCAAACCAGCACTATCGGCCGGACGTGTGCAGTCAGTTGCCGTCAGATTGATAGTGGAGCGCGAAAACGAAATCAAGAACTTCATTCCCGAAGAATATTACCGCATTACAGCCGACTTCAAGACCGCCGGTTCAGCAGTTGTGAAAGCCGAGTTGTCAAAACGTCTTGCAAATGAAGCCGAGGCAAAATCGTTTCTTGAAGACGCCGCAGGTGCCGAATTCAAAGTCGGCAGCGTTTCTGTCAGACCGTTGGCCAAATCACCGGCACCACCCTTCACGACATCAACCCTTCAGCAGGAAGCATCAAGAAAACTCGGACTGACAGTCTCACAGACTATGATGATTGCCCAACGCCTCTATGAAGAAGGACACATCACATATATGAGAACTGACTCCGTCAATCTCTCGAGTCTCGCAATTTCAACCATATCGAAAGAAATAAACGATAGCATGGGCGAGAAATATCTGAAAGTGCGACACTACCACACCTCATCAAAAGGAGCACAAGAGGCCCATGAGGCAATCAGACCTACATATATCAATAACCACACGATCGAGGGAACTGCTCAGGAGAAACGTCTCTACAACCTGATCTGGAAACGGACAATCGCCTCTCAAATGGCCGATGCAGAAATTGAAAAGACAACAATGGACATCGACATTTCGACCCGTGCCGAGCACTTCACGGCAACTGGCGAAGTCATCAAATTCGACGGATTTCTCAAAGTGTACATGGAAAGTCATGACGATGATTCCGCAGAAAGCAGCCGCGACCAGTCAATGTTACCTCCGATTTCCGAAGGTGACAAGCTGACACCCGACGAAATTATCGCGACAAGCCGTTTCACACAGCAACCTCCCAGATATTCCGAAGCTTCCCTTGTAAAAAAAATGGAAGAACTCGGAATCGGACGCCCGTCGACCTATGCTCCGACAATATCAACTATCCAGCAGCGTCTCTACGTCATCAAAAGCGACAAAGAAGGCAGCAAACGCGATTTCACGACTCTGACACTCAAAGACGGAAAACTGTCACGCAAAATAAAGACCGAGACTGTCGGATCTGACAAAGGCCGACTGATGCCGACAGACATAGGCATGGTGGTCAACGAATTTCTGACTCAATACTTTCCCGACATTCTCGATTTCAATTTCACGGCAAACATTGAGGAACGTTTCGACACAATTGCCGAAGGGAAACTTCAATGGAATGACGAGATTGCACGTTTCTACAACATCTTTCACCCGGCAGTCGACAGTGCGCTGTCAATGAGACTCGAACACAAAGTCGGCGAACGGATTCTCGGAAACGATCCGGCAACCGGACGCCAGGTCTCGGTTAAGATCGGCCGTTTCGGCCCAGTTGTCCAGCTTGGCGTAACCGACAGTGAGACAAAACCCCAGTTCGCATCACTGCTCAAAGGACAGTCAGTTGCGACAATCACTCTCGAAGATGCCTTGAAACTATTTGAATTTCCACGTGTCATCGGCAACTTTGAAGGTGACGAAGTCAGCGTTGCGATCGGACGCTTCGGTCCCTACATCAAACACGACGGAAAATTTGTTTCCGTGCCGAAAGATATCGCTCCGGCCGAAATCACGATTGATGAGGCTATTGACCTGATTGAGGCGAAAAGACGGGAAGAGAAACAACGAATCGTGAAAACATTTGACGAAGATCACGACTTGCAGATTCTAAACGGAAAATACGGTGTCTACATCGCCTACAAGAAATCAAACTACAAGATTCCCAAAACGGTCACCGATCCGTCATCGCTGTCGCTCGAACAATGCATGTCAATCATCAACGACCAGGATAACAAACCTAAAAAAGCGGCCGCATCACGTCGCGGCTCTTCACGATCAAAGAAATAATGGCCCAGAACAAACCTCCGCGCGGTGCTGACCGCCGCCCTCTACGCCCCGATACAATCAGGTCGTTCACCGCAACCACGACCACAACGCTGATGCCGTTTTTGCTCGAGGCAATGCCCGACAGAAAACGAACCGCAGTGAAAGATCTTCTGAAACACAACTCGGTCATGGTTGGTGAAACCGTCACCTCTCAGTTTGACACCCCCATAGAACCCGGAACCACTGTCAAGGTAAATCTGACCAGGTCTTTCCCCGTTTTCTATAACCGACGTTTGAAAATTGTCTATGAAGATGACGACATTATAGTCGTCCACAAAGGCTACGGACTCCTGTCAATGGGCAACGACAAAATAAAAGAAGGAACAGCATATTCAATTCTCAAAGCATACGTCAAGGAAAAAGACCCGAGAAACAAAATTTTCATTGTCCACCGGCTTGACCGTGACACCTCCGGACTCATGATGTTCGCCAAAACCATTGAGGCGAAAGAGGCTATGCAACACAATTGGAACAACATGGTCATCGAGCGCAAATATCTCGCAGTTGTCGAAGGCAAGGTCGAGAAACCCGAAGGCGTCATAAAATCTTATCTGGCTGAGACTTCCCAATTTGAAGTCTATTCGACACAGAACCCAAAGGAAGGCCAACTCGCCGTAACACGCTACAGGGCAGTCGCCTCCGGCAACGGATATACGATGCTCGAAGTGTCGCTCGACACCGGACGCAAAAACCAGATCCGTGTCCACATGAAAGACCTCGGAAATCCAATTGCCGGTGACAAGAAATATGGAGCCAAATCAAGTCCGATACACCGTCTCGCACTTCATGCGCTGACTCTCAGATTTGTACACCCGATCACTCGCAAAGACATGTTCTTCGAGACTCCCGTGCCGGCTTCATTTGAAAAAATGATCCGTTAACCCACCCCGATCTCTACAATGAAACGATTTCCAATCATCATCATCTCCCTCCTATCGGCTATTGCCACTATGGCAACACAACCGGTTCTTGTCGGACACCGCGGCTCTGTCCACGGTGTGGAAAACACCCTCGCCGCATTCATCAACGGAGCTGCACGTTATCCCTATCTTGAATGCGATGTCAGAATGACAGCCGACTCCTCTTTTGTCATAAGCCACGACGAATCGACAAAACGCCTCGGCGGCAAACTGACAGTAGCCGAATCCACACTTGATTCACTGCTTGCCGAAAACTACCTTCAGAAACGTGGAGATCTAACTTATGCAGGACGCATGATCACCGTCGAAGACTATCTCGGCGTTTGTAAAGAAAACAATGTCAGACCGCTGATCGAACTGAAATGGACACCGGGAATCAATAACAACGATCAGTCGATGTTGCCTGCCCTGCTTAAAGTTGTCGAGAACGCGGGGCTGATCGATTCATGCATCGTGCTCACATCAATGAAGCCATGTCTCGAATTCATCATGAAAAACTATCCGGCCGTCAAGGTGCAGTTTCTTGGCGGTGCTAAATGGAAAGAGAGTCTCCAGTGGATTCTCGACAACAAAATTGATGTCGATCTCGCTCACACCGCCGTGTCTGCCGATGATGTCAAGATGCTCCATGACAACGGTCTGAAGGTAAATGTCTGGACAGTAGACGATCCCGACCGGGCAGCCGAACTGACAGCCATGGGCGTAGATTTCATTACCACTAACAAACTCTGATCTCACCTCGGCCTGCGGTTTCCACCACTGCCGTTGCCGGCCGGTTGATTGGGAGCAACAACTCCGGAGCTACCGTTATCTCCGCCTGACGGACGGTTGATGCCTCCGTTACTTATGGCCGGACGGCGATTGCCTATGTTATTTGACGGCGGACGCTGCAAACCGGGGCCACCGTTAACATCTCCGATGCTACCGCCCGGAGGAACTATAGGTCTGTTGTCGGGAAGATAAGTCGGTCCTCCACCCGGAACATAGACCGGACCCCACCCCAATGAGCCGGGATAGAAATCAGGCCGGGGCGACATCGGCCCCAGATAAGGTGGCGGCGGCACAGTCGGATCATAATAATAATCGTAGGGCGAATCTGAAACGTCCCACCACGTTCCTGCACACGACGTCGTCATCAATGCCGTAGCCGGAACCACAATAAAGCTCAATAAAAGTTTACTTTTCATTTCGGTCATGTTTTTATCTGTATCGAAACAGAAATTCAGAGACCGTCAAAGAGACAACCTCTGAATTTAAAACATGTGGGAAACACCGATTGTTCTATCTTAGCATGGAGTCCACACGCTTGAGCGCATCGACAAAAATATCTGCCTCCTCCATTGTATTATAGACCGCGAACGACGCTCTTACCGTACCCTCGATTCCGAGTGCCGTCATCAGCGGCTGCGCACAATGATGACCGGTTCTGACAGCCACACCGAGTTTGTCAAGCAACATGCCGGTGTCATAGTGGTGTGCCCCTTCAAGCAAAAAAGATATGACAGCACACTTGCCGGGTGCCGTTCCGAAAATTCTGATTCCGGGAATCTCGGCCGTCAACCGCTCCATTGTGTGGTCAAGCAAAAGATGTTCATGGTGCGCTATGGTCTCCATGCCCGTCTCCTCGATAAAATCAAGTGCTCTTGAAAATGCCGCGATATCGACAAAATCGGGTGTTCCGGCCTCAAATTTGAACGGTAATGCGGCAAAGGTTGTCCCTTCAAACGAGACATGTTCGATCATCTCACCGCCACCTTGATAAGGAGGCATCTTCTCAAGCATCGATTTCTTGCCATAGAGAATCCCCACGCCCGTAGGCCCATACATCTTGTGTGAACTGAAAGCATAGAAATCGGCATCGAGTGCCTTGACATCGATCCTGACATGTGGCGACGCCTGGGCTCCGTCAATCATGACCGGAACGCCATGGCTATGGGCCTCCGAAATAATTTCACTGACCGGATTAACCGTTCCGAGAACGTTCGACACATGAGTGACCGAAACAAACTTTGTCTTTTCATTGAAAAGCGATCGATAGACCGCCATATCGAGACGCCCCATGCTGTCAATCGGAACGACACGCAGTCTGATGCCGACACGCCGCTGCAGCAACTGCCACGGGACAATGTTCGCATGATGCTCCATGACAGTCAGAATGACCTCGTCGCCGTCGCGCAGATACTCACCCCCGTAGCTCGCTACGACCAGATTGATAGCCTCGGTCGTTCCACGGGTGAAGATAATCTCCTCTTCCGATTCGGCATTGACATATTCCTTCACACGACGTCGGGTCTGCTCCATAAGGTCAGTCGCCTCCTGTGAAACAGAGAAGACACCACGGTGAACGTTGGCCTTGGTCGTGAAATACATATTTTCAATCCCCTCCACAACACGGCGAGGTGTCTGTGACGTGGCCGTATTGTCAAGATAGACCAGTCGCCGGCCATAAACCTTCCGGTCAAGAATAGGAAACTGGCGGCGTATCGCTTCAATGTCGAGACTTTTCGTTTCCATTGCTTTCAATCAATTTTATGACAGTCGCGCGAACATTCACCACACAAAGAAACATCGCCCGACAAACGGCGTTCGACAAGCATCGAAAGACGCGAACGGATACCCTCGACCGCAATCATCTCAAGCGCGTCTGTCATGAACGCCTGCATCAGCAACTGACGAGCCGTCGGTTTCGGAACCCCACGCGTCTGCATGTAGAACAATGCGTTTCGGTCAAGCTGTCCGGTTGTGGCTCCGTGGCTGCACTTGACCTCGTCATTATAGATAAGCAATTGAGGCGTCGTGTGCATGCGCGCACTCTCCGATGCCAGAATATTGCGGTTGCTCTGATAGCTCTCAGTGTATGGAGCTTCAGGCGAGACATAGATACCGCCCTCGAACGCCCCCTGAGACTCTCCGTCGAGAAGATACTTGAACAATTGGGTGCTGACCGAACGAGGTGACAGATGATTGACCGAAGAGCAATTGTCGACATGCATCTTGCCGTCAGCCGTAACCATGCCTGACAAAACAGTCTCACAACCCTCGCCTTTCACATCTATCGTGAAATCGTTGCGCGTCGTGCCGTTCTGAAGTGTCGAACTGCTTACCCTCAGACGTGAACCGTCTGCCTGACGTGCGAATAGTTGCGAATAGCGTGACGTTTTTGCCGATGACTCCTCGATAGAATAGACATCGACATGTGCATTTTCCCCGACACACACCTCGATCACCTCCGACGACAGAAACTCGACTCCGGCAACCTGTGTGTGGTCACACAACAGAACGTTGACATCAGACCCGCCCTCTGCTACAATCAAAATGCGACGTACCCCCATCATCGGCACAGACGAATTGAAAATGCTCACTATCTGAACCGGATTGGCAAGTCTCACTCCCGACGGAACATAAATAAACACTCCGTCCTGCGCCAGCAACGTGTTGAGCGCGACAGCTGTACGGTCGACCCGGGCAACACTGCCATAATACTCACCGACAAGAGCCGGATAATCTTGAGCTGCCTTCGACAGCGACATCACAAGAACACCCTCGGGCAGATTGTTCAGCAAGGTGGATGTCGGAACAAACGAATCGTTAACCACAACTCCTAACAGAGTGCTCACATTGGGAACATCGCAGCGAAACGAGCGGGCGACATCGACAGGTATGTTGATGCGGTTGATGTTCACACCGAAATCAGGCTCAAACATTTTCTCTATCGACGTTTTCGCAAATCCCTCGTCACCCCTCTCGGGCAGCCGTTTCCCTTCAAGCGACTTCAACGCCAGATCGCGCATCGTGTTCAAAACGCCCGACGAATGTGACTCTATCGCTTCACGGTTCTCGACAAAAAGATTGACATATTGAGAAACTGAACTCATCTCACCTCAAATTATTGTTCATCTACTTCCTGTTTGATCCAGTCATATCCCTTCTCTTCAAGCTCAAGGGCAAGTTCCGGACCGCCTGTCTTGACTATGCGCCCTTTGTAAAGCACATGGACGAAATCAGGCTTGATATAATCGAGCAGACGCTGATAGTGAGTGATCACTATCGTGGCGTTATCTTCCGATTTCAACTTGTTGACACCTCCGGCAACAACCCTCAGAGCATCGATGTCGAGACCGCTGTCTGTCTCATCGAGTATCGAGAGTCGTGGCTCGAGAACTGCCATCTGGAAAATCTCGTTGCGTTTCTTCTCACCTCCTGAAAAACCTTCGTTGACCGACCGCGATGCCAACTTGTTGTCAAGTTCGACTATCTCTCTTTTCTGGCGCATCAGTTTAAGAAACTCACTTGCCGACAAAGGGTCTTCGCCAAAATACTTACGCTTGGCGTTGACTGCCGCTCTCATGAAATTCACCATCGACACCCCGGGAATCTCAACCGGATACTGAAACGACAGGAAAAGTCCTTCATGACTGCGGTCTTCAGGTGAAAGAGCAAGCAGATCCACTCCGTGAAATGTGGCCGTGCCACCGGTTACCGTAAACGCCGGATTACCGGCAAGAACCGACGAAAGTGTGCTCTTGCCCGATCCGTTAGGCCCCATGATCGCATGCACCTCACCGGGACGAATGGTCAGATTGATGCCCTTCAAGATCTCTTTGCTGTCGATGCGGGCATGCAGGTCCTCGACTTTTAAAAGTATGTTATCCATTGTTTTTGTCGCTGTTTAATTCATTATATAATATTCATCCGACCGAGTCTTCAAGTGTCAGTTGTAAAAGCCGCTGTGCCTCGACGGCAAATTCCATCGGCAACTTGTTCATCACCTCCTTGGCATAACCGTTGACAATCAGCCCGACGGCCTCCTCGGTCGGAATGCCGCGCTGGTTGCAATAAAACAACTGATCTTCCGAGATCTTCGAGGTCGTCGCCTCATGCTCGACTATCGCCGTGTCATTTTTAACGTCTATGTACGGAAATGTGTGGGCACCGCAGTGACTGCTCAGCAACAGAGAGTCACATTGGGTGTAATTCCGGCAACCGTCGGCATCGGGTGCCACGGAAACAAGACCGCGGTAAGAATTCTCACTGTAACCCGCCGAAATGCCTTTGCTGACAATCGTCGACCGGGAGTTCCTCCCGATGTGGATCATCTTGGTACCTGTGTCAGCCTGCTGGCGGTTCTTGGTTACCGCAACCGAATAAAATTCGCCTACCGAACCCTCGCCCGCAAGAATGCATCCCGGATATTTCCATGTGATGGCTGACCCCGTCTCAACCTGTGTCCACGACAGTTTAGAATAGTCGCCGCGACATAACCCGCGTTTCGTAACGAAATTATAAATTCCGCCACGACCATCCTTGTCTCCTGAATACCAGTTCTGGACTGTTGAATATTTCACCTCGGCACGATCCTCGACTATGATCTCTACAATAGCCGCATGCAACTGATTCTCGTCGCGCATAGGAGCCGTACAGCCCTCAAGATAGCTGACATATGAATCATCATCGGCTACGATCAGTGTACGCTCAAACTGACCTGTGCCGGCCGCATTGATTCTGAAATATGTCGACAGTTCCATAGGGCATCTCACTCCCTTCGGAATATAGACAAACGATCCGTCGCTGAAAACCGCCGAATTGAGAGCGGCAAAAAAATTGTCGCGGTAGCTCACTACTTTGCCGAGATATTTCTTGACAAGGTCAGGATAGTTTTTAACCGCCTCTGAAAACGAGCAGAATATAATGCCAAGCTCTGCCAACTTCTCGCGATGTGTCGTCTTGACCGACACCGAATCCATAACGGCGTCGACTGCCATGCCCGACAGATGTTTCTGCTCCTCCAACGGAATACCCAGACGGTCAAACGTTTTCAACAACTCCGGGTCTACCTCGTCGAGTGACTTGGGCGACTCTTTCTTGACCGGGGCCGCATAATAGCTGATCGACTGATAATCGATCTCCGGAATCTTCAGATGTGCCCATTCGGGCATCTTCATCGTCAGCCAATGGCGATAAGCCTTGAGTCTGAAGTCAAGAAGCCATTCGGGCTCTCCTTTCTTCATGGAAATCAGTCTGACAACCTCCTCGCTGAGGCCGCGGGGAATGATCTCAGTCTCGATGTCGCTGACAAAGCCATATTTATATTCCTGTTCCGTCGCACTGCTGATCGTCTCGCGGTCTGTGTTTTCCGAACGGGAAGTTTCGTTGTTATTCATAAACTATCTTTAATTTGTTTTGCTCCATTATAGAACAACCGCCGGGCCTCGACGGTTGGATTGATCAACTACAAAAAAGGCCGGGTGCGTCTTTGAACCCGAACACCGTCGGCGCAAGATCAAACACTGCTACGGCTGCCTTTCCTCCCGCAAGCGTCGATCCGCCGATAACACTTGTGTCAGAGAATGCCTGCCACATGTTCAGCGCGAGACTCAACACAAGCATCCACTCAAAAACCGAAAACAATGCCCCGAGTATGCGGTCGACGACACCCATGAAAACAGCCTCGACAACGGCCTTGACCATCATCGCAAGCAAACGGGTCATGACATAGCCCGCAGCAAACAAAACCACATTGGCTATGACCGAATTGATGTAGTGCGCTATGCGGGGCGACGAGTTCAGTGCGGGCATGACCACACCGACAGTCTCTGTGCCCCAATCGCCAAACAGACGGCAGAACAATATGCCGACAACAACACCCGCTATCGCGCCTATCTGCACAACAAGTCCGCGCCATGCGCCGTAGACCAATGCGCCGACAAACACAACCAGAATGACGATGTCGAGTATTTCCATTTCTCCTCTTTATTTTTTGTGCAAAAATACACAAAAATCATGAGAGATAAACACATCTGAACCCCAAAAAGCCCTCCATGAACCTGTTTATCAAAAAATTTTGCATTGCTCTCGACTTATTCGTATCTTTGACTCCGTCTTAGATACTCACGCTCGACAAATCGCAAATAAATTTGCATTTGCTCTCGACTTATTCGTATCTTTGCATTATTGTTCACAACCAATCTCCATGATAAAACCAATTCAAACAAAATGAAATTCAATAGTAGCACCAATCTGCTTTCCAAAATGTTTCTTGGCTTGATAACCGTAGCCGGCTCGATGACATCTTCGGCCGCAACGGTTGGTGACATTTCGGGTCTCGATGCCCGCAACTTCAAGAAATATTGGCGCGTCGAGTCTGAATCTCCCGACTACAAAGTGTCTTTCAGCGGCGACACCGCCGAGATCATCGCGCCAAAAGGCCTGACTCTGTGGCGTAACGAGAAAATGAGCGGCAACGTCACGATCGAGTACGACGCCTGTGTCCTTGACCAGAAAGAGGGAGACCGCCTGAGTGACCTGAACTGCTTCTGGATGGCAAGCGATCCGAAGTTTCCCGACAACATCCGCAAACGCGAGAAATGGCGCAACGGAGTCTTTCTCAACTGCTATTCGCTGCAACTCTATTATCTCGGATATGGCGGAAACAGCAACTCGACAACACGGTTCCGGCGTTATGACGGAAATGAGAACGGAGTGACCGATGTCAACCAACGACCCAAAATTCTAAAAGAATACACCGACCCCGAAAACCTGCTCAAACCAAACCATTGGTATCATGTCAAAATAATGAACCGGGGAAACCACATCGAATATTTCATCGACGGAAAACGACTTGTCGATTTCCGTGACCCCGAGCCGCTGACATCAGGTTGGTTCGGTTTCAGAACTACAGCTTCACGGACAAAATTGACAAATTTCATTTTCAAATGTGAAGACCCTCAACCTGACGAAGTACCTCTGCACCGAATCGGGAAAGCCCCGAAAAATGACCGCGGAATCTCCTTTGGCGTCCCCTTCGACCAAGGCAAAGTGACTGACCGCACCGACCTCCGGCTCATCGGCCAAGAAGGGCAGCAGGTCGCAGCCGACACCTGGCCTCTGGCATTCTGGCCCGACGGCTCATACAAATGGGTCGGAGTGGCTGCTGTAGTGCCGGGTGAGATCGAGAACATGAAACTCGCTGTCGTCGGTAAGAAACAGAAAAGCAAGAGTGCCCCGAAATCAATGGTGTCAGAAACCGCTAACTCGATCCACATTTCGACCGGCATGGCCGACACCTACATCTCACGCACCGGTAACGCCCTGGTCGACAGCATCATTCGAAACGGAGTCAAAGTAGCCACTGACGGAAGGCTCATATGCTCCACCCAATCATCTCCTTTGGCCGAGGAAACCGCGAAACTGACATTTGAAAAATATGACACGAAAGTGAACTCTGCCGAAGTCGAACGACAGGGAAGCGAACATGCCCTTGTCAAGATAACCGGGACCCACCGCGGCGCAAACGGTCGCGAATGGCTGCCATTTATTGTCAGACTCTACTTCTACAAAGGCACACCCGAAATCAAAATGGTCCACACGATCACTTTCGACGGCGACCAGAACAAAGACTTCATAAACGGTCTCGGAATCAGATTTGACGTCCCGATGCGTGAGACGAACTACAACCGCCATGTCGCATTCGCCTGTGCCGACGGTGGAGTCTGGAGCGAACCGGTCCAGCCTCTCGTTGGCCGACGTCTGCTCTCCTTGCCTGGCGACACATCGAAACTGTCTGTTCAGCAGAGACAGATGAAAGGCCAGAGAATCCCTGAATACGACAAATTTGACGCGAAAGGCCAAAATCTGATCGACAACTGGGCCTCATGGGACGGATATCGTCTGTCTCAGCCTACTCCCGACGGTTTCACTATCAGAAAACGTGCGACTCCCGACAGCCCGTGGATAGGCACTTTCGCCGGAACACGAAGCGAGGGATACGCTTTTGTCGGTGATGTCAGCGGCGGACTCGGAATGGAACTGCTCGACTTCTGGCAATCCTATCCTTCAACCCTCGAGATTACCGGCGCACGCACCGACAACGCCACACTGACAGCATGGCTGTGGAGCCCCGAGTCTGAAGCAATGGATCTGCGCCACTACGACAAGCGCGCCCACGATCTGAATGCTTCCTACGAAGACGTTCAGGAAGGAATGAGCGACCCCTACGGAATAGCTCGCACATCGACTCTGATGCTCCTCCCCTCCGACGGATACAGCGGAAAAGCGAACTTCGCCTTTGACGCCGCCTCACTCGCGACTCCCGGTCTGATGCTCCCGACTGCCGAATATCTCCACGACCGCGAGGCATTCGGAATCTGGAGCCTTCCCGACCGTTCGACTCCTGCCAGAGCCGAAGTCGAAGACCGTCTCGACACATACATCGATTTCTATCAAAACGCGATTGAACAAAACAAATGGTACGGTTTCTGGAACTACGGCGACATAATGCACGCATATGACCGCAACCGTCACTCATGGATGTATGATGTCGGCGGTTACGCATGGGACAACACCGAGCTCGGTTCAAACCTCTGGCTATGGTACAGTTTCCTCCGGACCGGACGCGACGACATATGGAAAATGGCCGAGGCAATGACACGCCACGTTTCTGAAGTAGACGTATACCACATCGGTGACAACGCCGGACTCGGTAGCCGCCACAACGTGAGCCACTGGGGTTGCGGAGCAAAGGAAGCCAGAATCAGCCAGGCCGGATTCAACCGGTTCTACCACTATCTGACTGCCGACGACCGAATGGGCGATCTCATGAGCGCGGTGACCGACTCAGACCAAAAACTCTATACCCTCGACCCGATGAGACTCGCCGAGCCGCGCGACAAATATCCTTGCACCGCTCCTGCACGTCTGCGAATCGGTCCCGACTGGCTCGCTTATGCCGGAAACTGGATGACCGAATGGGAACGCACCGGAAACACTAAATACCGCGACAAGATCATCACCGGAATGAAGAGCATATGCGCTCTCCCGGGCAAAATATTCACCGGACCTCTCGCGCTCGGATACGATCCGGCAACCGGTGTGATCACAAGCGAATGTGACTCATCGCTCAGAACCACAAACCACCTGATGACAATCATGGGCGGTTTCGAGCTCATGAACGAGATGATGCCGATGATCCCCGATAAAGAATGGGAGGCCGCATGGCTCGACCACGCTAAAAACTACCGTGAAATGGCACTCAAAATCAACCGTAACCGTTTCCGTGTATCGCGTCTCGAAGCATACTCGGCTTGGAAAAACAAAGATAAGAAAGCAGCCGATGAGGCTTGGAACAGACTGATGACTACTAACGAGCACACCGTCGCACCTCCTTTCAAAATCTACACCGTCAAAGCACCCGAAGTACCCGCCGAACTGCTTGAGGCTACATCGATAAGCACTAACGACGCCGCCCTCTGGAGCCTCGACGCAATCTACATGCAAGAAGTCATTCCACGTGACTGATACGATCAGACTGAATCTTCCCGCTGCAAGACTGACAATATGCCGGGACTCTGACGGTATGCTGAAAATACATGACCGGCTACGTCGGAAAACTGTCGCACTCACTCCCGAAGAGTGGGTGCGGCAGAATTTTGTCTCACACCTGATCGACAACCTCGGCTATCCGGCCGGACTCATGGGAAACGAAGTATCCCTGAAACTGAACGACACATCACGCCGGAGCGACACGGTTGTCTTTGACCGCCATGGAAATCCACTCGTGATTATCGAATACAAGGCCCCCACAGTAGCCATAACTCAGAAAGTATTTGATCAGGCTGTCAGATACAACATGGTCTTCCATGCACCATACATCTTCGTAAGCAACGGAATCAACCATTTCTGCTGCAAAATCGACTTCAACAACCGGTCTGTAGCCTTTCTGAAAGAAATTCCACGATACGACAGGCTGATGCAATAGATGATGTGGGAATGTTCGGCGACAACAAGCCTGTTTATTTTTGTTAAACTGAGCGGCTGAAGAATCCGATAGCATTTTTTTTGCTAATTTTGTTTTACAAAACAATACGAACAACAAACAATCAAGAAAGATATATAAGAAAATGGCACAATGGTTTGAATGTAAGATCCGCTATGACAAAATGCAGGAAAACGGATCAGTAAAAAAAGTAAACGAACCCTATCTGGTTGATGCCTTGTCTTTTACTGAAGCGGAAGCTCGCATAATCGAAGAAATGACCCCGTTCATTTCCGGCGAATTTTCTGTCGCCGCCGTCAAACGGACTAAAATATCTGAAATATTCCGTGATGACACTGCCGACAAATGGTATCTCGTCAAAGTCGCTTTCATCACTATTGACGAAAAAACAGCCGTCGAGAAAAAATCTGTAGCACAGATCCTCGTCGCCGCTTCAGACTTCAAAGGCGCATTCGACAACTTCATGGAAGGCATGAAAGGAACGATGGCCGACTTTGAGGTCCAATCGATCAGCGAGACACTGATCATGGACGTTTATGGCGTTCGTCTCGGTGAGAAATCTCCCGCCGCTCCGGCTCAGAACGACTAAAAAATCGGCATCATGTCGATAGCCCTGAAAATACAGCAGCTGCAGGCTTCCCTCTCTCCACGGGGAGTGGAGCTTGTCGCTGTTTCAAAATTCCACCCTGTCGAAAGGCTGATCGAGGCATATAATGCCGGGCAACGCATTTTCGGCGAGAGCCGCGTCTCTGAACTGCTCGACAAAATACCACTGATGCCCGACGACGTCAGGTGGCATTTCATCGGACATCTCCAGACAAACAAAGTGCGGCGGCTCGTTGGCAACGTCGATCTGATCGAAAGCGTTGATTCAGAAAGACTGCTTAAGATGATCGACGACGAATCTGCACGCAAAGGAGTCACCTCCCGCGTCCTGATGCAGATCCATGTCGCCGAAGAAGAAACGAAATTCGGGTTCTCACCCGATGAACTGATCAAATATTTCAGCGAACGCAAATTTGAAGATCTGAAGGCAACCCACATATGCGGAGTAATGGGCATGGCGAGCAACACCGACGATATCGACCGCATCAGAGCCGATTTCAAAGCAATTGCACTATGCCGGCGTCAGATACTTGACGCAGCCCCTGACCTAAGAGATTTCGACACAATCTCAATGGGTATGAGCGACGACCATGAAATAGCAATCGACGAAGGTTCGAACCTTGTCAGAATCGGAACAGAGATTTTCGGCCGGCGCGAATATTGACATTACTTCTGTTCTACCGATTTTTTTCGCTATATTTGCAGTCCAATGGATAGTTTCAGCCAAATAGTCTACAGCGGCCTGATAATCGGCGTGCTCATTTCGGCCCCAATGGGTCCGATAGGCATGTTGTGTATCCAGAGGACTCTAAACAAAGGGCGTTGGCCGGCGTTCTTCACCGGCGTCGGAGCTGCTCTGAGCGACTTGATCTACTGTCTCCTGACCGGACTCGGTCTCTCTTTCGTGACCGACTTCATCGAGACAAACCAAAACGTATTGCAGATTCTCGGAAGCCTCGTTCTCGGTGCCTTCGCTTTCTACCTTTTCCGGAAAAATCCGGCCCGCACCCTTCAACCCCACGACGACAAGCCTAACAATTTCTTCGCCGACTTCGGAACAGGCTTCCTGTTCACATTCTCAAATCCCCTGATTCTGTTTTTCATCATCGGCCTGTTCGCCAGATTCAACTTCCTGCTCCCCGAATACCGATACTACCACTACACACTCGGATACATCAGCATCTTCTGCGGAGCGTTGATGTGGTGGTATCTGATCACATATTTTGTCAACAAAGTCAGAGCTCACTTCAATCTCAGGTCAATGTGGCTGATAAACCGCATAATAGCGACAATATTGTTTATTATGGCAGCCGTAGGTTGCTACCTGAGCATCAGAGGCTACATCAGTCAAACATAACAATAATGAGAATACCCGACACCTTAATAATTCCATTGATCAAAAATCTCGACGAGAATAACCTCGACGATGCGATAATCACTCTCCAGAACAACGGTGTGAAAGGCTCTATCGACAACATTAACTGGCCCGACAAATTTCCATATCACCCGCTGACAGTCTTCAACTGCGCCCACAACGGACGATATCTGTTCATCGACTTCTTTGTCAGATGCAACTACCTCCGCGCCGTCAACTATACAAACAACTCGCCCGTAAGCGAAGACTCTTGCATCGAGTTTTTCGTCTCTCCCGCCAATGACGGACACTATTGGAACTTCGAGCTAAACTGCATCGGTACTATCAACGCATCACACCGAACAGAGCGACATAATCCGACACGCCTGACAGACAGCGAACTCGATCGGGTGATCAGGTTCGCATCTTGCGGTAAACGTCCGTTCAACGAACTCGAAGGCCTCTTTGCCTGGAATGTCGCTATCGCGATTCCGCTTGACCTGATCGGAGTGTGTTTCACAGGAGACCCGGTTGAAATGGCGGCAAATTTCTACAAATGTGCCTCCGGAACATCTCAGCCCCACTACCTATCGTGGAACCCGATCTCATCTGAGAAACCCGACTTCCACCGTCCCGACTGCTTCGGCAAAATCGTTCTCGACACCGACCGCTCTCTCTGACGACCGCCCCCTGCAATGATCTGTGGGATCGCCTGTGTAATATTCAGACTGGCGGCTTTAAGATTTCCGTTCTTAGATACTCCCGCTCGGCAAAGCGCAAATAAATTTGCATTTGCACTCGACTTATTCGTATCTTTGCATCTTACAACCAAACTATCACTCCAATGGACGGACTGCTTCCATTCGCATTCATTTGCCTGACATCGTTCTTCACCCTGACCAATCCGCTCGGAACGATGCCGGTTTTCTTGTCTATGACCAAAGGACTCGATTATGAGCAGCGCACAGGCATCATCAAACGCGCCACGATAATCTCATTCATAATTCTACTCTCCTTCACCGTCGGAGGTCAGATTCTTTTCACACTGTTCGGAATCTCGACCAACGGCTTCAAGATCGCGGCCGGATTCATCATTCTGAAAATCGGATATGACATGCTCCAGGCTCAATATTCCAACACAAAATTGAAAGACGAGGAGGTCAAGGTCTATGCAAACGACATCTCGATAACCCCGCTGGCAATTCCGATGTTGTGCGGACCCGGAGCGATCGCCAACGGAATCATGTTGATGGACACCGCCGACACATGGGCCATGAAAGCGACCCTGATCGGCAGCATCGCCCTCATATATGTGATCTCATATCTGATTCTGAGAGGATCGACAAGACTCATCAACCTTTTGGGCGAGACCGGCAATAACGTGATGATGAGACTCATGGGACTGATTCTGATGGTCATCGCCGTCGAATGTTTTGTCAGCGGACTCCGTCCGATCGTGATTGACATCATAAGAGCCGGAAACGGTCTGCCAGTGTGACACCGCCATGCATAAAATAGATCAGGAAACAGTAAGAAAAATTCTCGACACGGCCGACATTGTCGATGTTGTAAGCGATTTCGTGGCGTTGAAACGCCGCGGTGCGAACTACATCGGTCTATGTCCGTTCCACAATGAACGCACACCCTCTTTCTCTGTATCGAAATCAAAAGGCATCTGCAAATGCTTCAGTTGCGGCAAAGGCGGCTCTCCGGTCAATTTCATAATGCTACATGAGCAGATGACCTACAACGAGGCCCTGCGCTATCTCGCAAAAAAATACAACATCGAGATCAAGGAGCATGAGATGACCGAACGCGAGCGGCAGGAGGCTACCGAACGTGAGAGCATGCTCGCGATCAACGAATTTGCCCTGCTCCATTTCGAGAATAACATCGCCAACACAGATGACGGCCGCAATATCGGTCTCGCCTACTTCCGTGAACGTGGCATTAACGACGCGATGATAAGGAAATTCAGACTCGGATATGCAATCGACCGTCGTGACGACCTGCTCTCGGCAGCCCGCTCGAGAGGCTACAAAGACAAATATCTGATCGAGACCGGGCTTGTCGGCAAAACAGAACGCGGAGAGCTCTATGACCGTTTCAGGGGACGCGTCATATACCCCGTATTCACCATTTCAGGCAAGGTCGTGGCGTTTGGAGGACGCACACTCCGAACCGACAAGGTCGGCGGTAAATATGTAAATTCGCCCGAGTCGACCGTCTACCGCAAGAGCTATGAACTCTATGGTCTTTACCAGGCCAAACCGGCAATCGTCAAAAAAGACCAGTGCATCTTGGTCGAGGGATACATGGATGTCATCTCGATGTTCCAGAACGGAGTCGAAAACGTCGTCGCCTCGTCGGGCACTTCCTTGACCGAGGGGCAGATAAGACTCATTCACCGCTTCACCGACAACATCGTCGTCATTTACGACAGTGACGCCGCCGGCATCAAAGCGTCGCTGCGAGGCATAGACATGCTGCTTGCCGAGGGCATGAACGTAAAGGTGCTGAGTCTGCCCGACGGAGAAGACCCCGACTCATTCGCCCAAAGCCATTCGGCGACTGAGATAGAGGAATATCTTGCCAGGCATCAGGTCGATTTCATAAAATTCAAAACCGGCATTCTCCTTGACGGAGTCGACAACGACCCGATCAGACGCTCGAAAGTGATCTCAGACATAGTCAGATCGATTGCCGTCATTCCAAACGAGATCTCACGCACCCTCTACATCAAGGAGTGTGCCTACTCGCTCAATGTCGATGAGCTCGTCTTGAAAAACGAGGTCGCGAAATGTATCGTCAGCCTGCGGGAGCAGGAATACAAAAAACGGCTTCAGGAAGCAAACAGAGCTGCCGTGGCAACACGCGACACCGACAGTCGTCCGCAACAGGCAGATGCGTCAACCGTTGCTCAACAACAACCAGAAGAGACACCGGCGGCGGTCGATACGCCCGAATACCACGTGTCGGGTGATATTGCAACGACACGCGACGAAGCCTCACTGCTCGAGCCGTTTGAACGGCAGGTTCTGCGCTATGTCGTCAAGTATGGCATGATGCCGATCGACGACCAGGTGCAGGACGGCGAACCGCCCTACCGTGTGATCGATTTCGTCCGCGAAGAACTCGACAGCGACTCAATCACATTCAAAAACGGCAACTATGCCCACCTTCTCGAAATGGCAGTCAGACTATGCGACAGCTGGCCTGCCGACGAGGAATCAAACCGTGCTCGGTATCTTGCAGAACGCGATCGGGAGTGGACCGACGGCCTTGCTGAGATAAAATCACAGGCCGATACCCTTGCCGACATAACCGCACGCGAGCAACAACTGAAGTCGAGGTGTGACGAACGATATGCCCGTAAGACCGAGGAATACGCGATGAACTACATCGAGCGCATTCTGTCATCATCGCCCGATGACAGTGCCCGCCAACTCACAATTGAGTTGGTGACCGACCGCCACACACTGAGCAAGATCCACACCAAATTCGCCCATGTCGAGGAAGAGAAAGACATTCTGAAACGGTTGGTTCCGAGAGCGATCTACGAATTGCGAAACGCAATTCTCCAGAACTCTATCAGGTCGGTCGCCGAAGAGATAAAACTGGTTTACTCACAAACCCCCGACGACATGGAAAAGATCGGACATCTGATGATGCGCATGGCAAAAATGAAACAGCTCGAGTCGGAATTCGCAAAAATCATGGGCGACCGTGTCGTCATGCCGGTCAAGCGCAGATAACCGCAACCGTTCCCGAATTTTACGTTAATATTCTTTAACACTTATATATATCGGAAGCCCGATAAAATCCCTAAATTTGTGGATTGATTATCTTAACGATTACAACCAACTCTAATACATAATCATTTACCAATCATGGCAGAAAAGAAAGAAAAATTGTTCGAACAATTTCCGGCAGTGACCACTGAAGAGTGGCGTGCCAAAGTGGACGCCGACCTCAAGGGTGTTCCATTTGAAAAGAAATTGGTCTGGAGAACAAACGAAGGCTTCAATGTTCAGCCGATGTACCGCGCAGAGGACATAGCCGACCTCAAGACAACCGATTCGCTTCCGGGCGAATATCCCTATGTTCGCGGCACACGCGACAACAACGACTGGCTGACCCGTCAGACGATCATCGCGCCAACCCCGGCAGAAGCCAACGCCATCGCTCTTGATGTTCTGACAAAAGGAGTCAACTCACTCGGTTTCAAGATTGAAGAACCGACCGCCGAGACTATCGAGACTCTTCTCAAAGACATCAATCTCGCCGAAGTCGAGGTTAACTTCAGCTGCTGCCCCAGAAAGGCAGTGGAACTCGCCGAGGTGCTTGTCGCATACATCAAGAAAAACAATGCCGAGAAAACATTCCGCGGCTCAATCGACTACAATCCTCTGAAACCCGCCCTTCGTCACGGCAAGACCATTCCCGCATTCGCTGTCGAGAATGCTGTCAAGCTGATCGAGGTTACCAAAGAAATTGACAACCTACGCACGATCGGCGTTGACTCAGTCATGTTCAACACCGCCGGTGCCTACATCTATCAGGAACTCGGCTATGCATTGTCATGGGGTGCCGAATGGCTCACCGCGCTGACCGAAGCAGGTGTTTCTGCCACAGAAGCCGCATGCAGCATCAAATTCAACATGGGCATCTCGTCGAACTATTTCATGGAACTGGCAAAATTCCGTGCCGCACGCATGCTCTGGGCCCAGATCGTCGAGCAATACAAACCCGACTGCAAATGCGCGGCCAAGATGATGGTCCACGCCTCAACCTCGCTTTTCAACCAAACGATCTACGACGCACATGTCAACCTTCTCCGCAGCCAGACTGAAGCCATGTCGGCCGCTCTGGCAGGTGTTGACTCGATCACAGTAGTTCCGTTTGACACACCCTACAAGACTCCCGACGCATTTTCAGAGAGAATCGCCCGCAACCAGCAGTTCCTTCTCAAAGAAGAAAGCCACCTCGACAAAGTCGTCGACCCCGCCGGCGGTTCATACTATGTCGAGACCCTCACAGTCTCCATAGCCAGAGAAGCTTGGAAACTCTTCCTTGAAGTTCAGGAGAAGGGCGGTTTCTTCGCCATGGTCAATGAAGGCCTCGTTCAGGCTGCCGTCAACGAATCGGGCAACAAACGCCACGCCGACATGGCACGCCGCAAAGAGATCTTGCTCGGAACCAACCAATATCCCAACTTCAACGAGACCGCCCTCGAGAAAATCGAAAAAGAGGGCTGTGGTTGCGGTTGCGGCTGTAATGAGCAGGGTGAAGCCACAAAATCACTCTCTACCAAACGTCAGGCAAGCGACTTCGAGGAACTGCGTCTGGCAACAGAAAAAGCGTCAAACCGACCGAAGGTGTTCATGCTCACTATCGGAAACCTGGCGATGAGACTCGCCCGTGCCCAGTTCTCAAGCAACTTCTTCGGCTGCGCCGGATATGAAATCATAGACAACATCGGTTTCGACACTGTAGCCGCCGGCATCGAGGCAGCTCTTGCCAAAGAGGCCGACATCGTCGTTCTATGCTCAAGCGATGACGAATATGCCACCTACGCCCCCGAAGCGTTCAAAGCCCTTGGAGGCAAAGCCGAATTTGTCGTGGCCGGAGCCCCCGCCTGCACCGAAGAACTTCAGGCCCAGGGCATCACAAACTTCATTCATGTCCGCAGCAACGTGCTCGACACTCTCCGCGCGTTCAATGCCAAACTTCTTAAATAAACGATCATGAAACCCGATTTCAAAACCATCGATATAACAGCCGACGCATTTGCAGCTCCCGCAGCCGCCCCCGCAGCCGGCGAAAACTGGCTTACTCCGGAACTGATTCCCGTGAAGCCGGTCTACACCAAAGAAGATCTTCAGGGCATGGAACACCTGAATTATGTCGCAGGTATTCCCCCGTTCCTCCGCGGACCGTACAGCGGCATGTATGCCATGCGTCCCTGGACAATCCGCCAATATGCTGGCTTCTCGACCGCAGCCGAGTCAAACGCGTTCTACCGCCGCAACCTTGCGTCGGGACAGAAAGGACTGTCGGTCGCTTTTGACCTTGCCACACACCGCGGTTACGATGCCGACCACGAACGTGTAGTCGGTGACGTCGGTAAAGCCGGTGTGTCAATCTGCTCTATCGAAGACATGAAAGTTCTGTTCGACGGAATTCCGTTGAACAAGATGTCTGTGTCAATGACCATGAACGGTGCCGTTCTTCCCGTTCTCGCCTTCTACATCAACGCCGGTCTGGAACAGGGCGCGAAACTTGAGGAGATGGCCGGTACGATCCAGAACGACATTCTGAAAGAGTTCATGGTCCGCAACACCTATATCTATCCGCCGGAATTCTCGATGAGAATCATCGCCGACATCTTCGAGTACACCTCGCAGAACATGCCCAAGTTCAACTCGATCTCAATTTCAGGATACCACATGCAGGAAGCAGGCGCGACATGTGACATCGAGCTCGCCTACACCCTCGCCGACGGACTCGAATATCTGAGAGCCGGTGTCAATGCCGGAATGGACATCGACGCGTTCGCACCCCGTCTGTCATTCTTCTGGGCTATCGGCATGAACTTCTTCATGGAGATCGCCAAGATGCGTGCTGCACGCATGCTCTGGGCCAAGATCGTCAAGCAGTTCAACCCGAAGAACCCGAAATCGCTCGCGTTGCGCACCCACTCGCAGACATCGGGCTGGTCGCTTACCGAACAGGATCCGTTCAACAACGTCGGCCGCACATGTATCGAGGCTATGGGCGCAGCACTCGGCCACACCCAGTCGCTCCACACCAACGCACTCGACGAGGCTATCGCGCTTCCGACCGACTTCTCGGCCCGCATTGCCCGCAACACCCAGATCTACATTCAGGAAGAGACATATATCACCAAGGAGATCGATCCGTGGGCAGGTTCATACTATGTCGAGTCTCTGACCAACGAGATCGCACACCGCGCATGGGAACACATTCAGGAAATCGAGAAACTCGGCGGAATGGCCAAGGCTATCGAGACCGGTCTTCCCAAACTCCGCATCGAGGAAGCAGCAGCCAGAACACAGGCACGCATCGACTCAGGCCGACAGACAATCGTCGGTATCAACAAATATCGTCTCGACCATGAAGATCCGATCGACATTCTCGAGATCGACAACACAGAGGTACGCAACGAGCAGATCGCACGTTTGAACGAACTCAAGGGCGAACGCGACGAAGCCGCTGTCAAGAAAGCTCTCGAAGCTATCACCGAGTGTGTCCGCACCAAGGAAGGCAACCTGCTCGACCTCGCTGTCAAGGCAGCCGGTCTGCGTGCCACCCTCGGCGAGATTTCCGATGCCTGTGAAGAGGTTGTCGGACGTTATAAAGCTGTCATCAGAACAATTTCAGGAGTGTATTCAAGCGAAACAAAAGAAGACCCGAACTTCAAGAAAGCTCAGGCTATGTGTGAGGAATTCGTCAAGAAAGAAGGACGTCAGCCTCGCATCATGATTGCAAAAATGGGACAGGACGGTCACGACCGCGGTGCAAAGGTTGTGGCAACCGGATATGCCGACTGCGGTTTCGACGTCGACATGGGTCCCTTGTTCCAAACCCCGGCAGAAGCAGCCCGTCAGGCTGTCGAGAACGATGTTCACATTCTTGGTGTCTCATCGCTTGCGGCAGGTCACAAGACCCTCATTCCGCAGGTGATCGAAGAACTCAAGAAACTCGGACGCGAGGATATTCTCGTGACTGCAGGCGGTGTCATACCGGCTCAGGACTACGATTTCCTTTACAAGGCAGGTGTTGCAGCGATCTTCGGTCCCGGCACCCGCATTCCTGACTCTGCCATCAAGATGCTCGAAATCATGATGGCCGAATAAACCGGCTAATAAATCTTTTAAAAGGGGTTGCATTTCTGATGCAACCCCTTTTGTCATTTTCAGGAACGTGCATAAGCTTTCCTGATATATGTAGCCGTGTGCCATCAACAGACGGCATGACTTCGGCAGAACCAAAACTGTTACAGCCGAAAGTATACCACAACGTGGTCATCGATAACACACATTGTTTGTTGGTATTGTGCGTCACAGAGCCAGGTTGGAGATCCGGTTCAGGGTTGTCATGAGATTGCTTCGGATTGTAGGGCTCGCCACGCAGAATTGATTTCAGGGCATCGGGATTGAGTTGGTAGTGATCTTTCCGGTCGATTACCGTGAGGTCGAGGTAGCCGAGGGCGACGAGAGTGTCGACGGCGTCGAAGTGGCTGTCGTTCCAGCGCAGGTAGTAGGTGCAGGTGTGGTCATAGAGTTTGCAGAGGTCGACCGGCGCGTGTCTCCACCGGTAGAAGAGGGCGATGAAGACTGCCTGAAGGGGTGTCAGGGAGAGACGGCCGGTGAGGAGCGCGATCTCGTCGGCGTGCTCGTCGATGAAGAAGGTGCTGAGTCCGGTGTAGGGTGAACGGGTGGCGATGTCGTGCATGGCCAGGGCGATTTGTTGGGTGGGTGTATGTTCCATAGTGAGTTTTTTGTGGCAAAGGTAAGGTGTGGTGGTGGGGTGTGCGACGGAAAGTTATGGGATTTTCTGTGGGACGGAAATGGGAAATGTGGCTGAAATGGGCGGGAAATATAGTGGAAGACAGGGAGTTAGGAGCGAACTGTGATTTAATCGGCGTCCTTGGCCGGACGCCACTTCTTTGGTTTGTGTCTGAGCCGGGCACGCCTAACGGCGTACCGCGGTTACCGGGGAATCGTCGGCCTGGCCGGACGACATCGGTGGGGTGACAGATGGAAGCGATGCCTGGCGGACGACCTCGGTGGGGTGACTGGCGGATGAAAATAGGTGGGGAACGGGATGTGATTTAATCGGCGTCCTTAAATCGGACGCCACATCTTTGGTCAGTGACTTGCCGGGCACGCCTAACGGCGTACCGCGGTTACTGAGGAATCGTCGTCCTGGCCGGACGACCTAGGTGTGGCGACTGGTGGAAGCGATACATGGAGGACGACATCGGTGGAGCGACCGGCGGATGAAATAGGTGTGGAACGGGCTGTGGAGCAATCGGCGTCCTTGACCAGACGCCATATCTTTGGTTTGTGTCTGGCCGGGCACGCCTGAAGGCGTACCGCGTTTACCGGGGAATCATCGGCCTGGCAGGACGACATGGGTGAAAACGACATCATATGACGGACGACATCGGTTGAGTGACCGGAGCATGAGCATGGGTGGATAAACAGTGCTGTAGGTCTATCAGTGTCATGACGTCCTCTGGAAGTTACGGTCAGTCAATGAATGACTAAGGTGTGAGAGGAGATAAAACACTAATGGCTGTGTCTGGAATGACACAGCCATTAGTGTTTTTGTTGTGTGTGATGAAATGGAAAGTGAGGATTATTTCAGTTCCTCAGGTTTTTTGTATCGGGCATTGAGGCCTGCGACGATTTCGTTTGTTATGTCGAGCGCGGGGTTAAAGTATGCACCTGCGGCTTTGTAAAGGATAGCGTCATAGGCATGAGTCTTGACATACTCGGCTATGAAGCTGTTCAGAGAGTCGTTCAGAGCACGGCTCTGGTCAAGAGCTTCCTGCTGGGCCTGCTGCTGCAGATTTCCGAGATAGATCTCGGCGTCGCGCTGCTGCTGCTGAAATTTCTGAACGTCGGCGTTGTATGTAGCCTCAGATATATATCCGTGATTTTTCATTTTGTTTTCAATCTCGGCGGCACGTTTCTGAAGCTCGGCCTGTTTAGTGCGCTGTGCGTTATCGAGTTTGCTCATTGTGCGCAGGCTCACCTCCTGATAGTCTTTTACCAGATTGTAGTTTGCAGAAACAGAGTCAAGGTCAATGAAACGAATGTTCAAAGAACCGCTGTCGGCTGCGGCTACAGGTGCACCAGAAACAGGCGCAGCGTCTTTAGATCCACAAGAAGTGAGGGTTGCAGCGGCAAAAAACATCAACGCGCTGCCTGCGAGGAAAAATTTCTTCATTTGAGAACTTATCGTGTAATTTTAATGATTGATTATTATCGGAATTGATTATTGGTCACGGCCACATCTGACTCCCTTATCACGCAATGCCCCAATGTCATGGACGTGTCCCGACGGAAACTTGCCGCCTTTCACAAACAAGACTTTGATTGCAAGCATAACGACAGCCAGGAATAGAAACATGAGGGTCAAAATCAACGTTTTCATCGTATGAGTGGCTTTTTCACTGCAAATATAAGAAACATGAGCAAATTATTTGCTATTTCTCGATTTATTTTTGTAACTTAGTGACGGTAAACATAAATATTTAACATTGTTTCAATTTACCGAACTTATTTTAAAGATTAACCACATATCAAAACAGAACCCTTATGGAAGTAAAAGACTTGAAACCGCAGTTGGTCTTCGAGATTTTCGATGAAATCACCAAAGTGCCTCGTCCGTCAAAGAAAGAGGAGAAGATTCGTCAGTATCTTCTTGATTTCGCAGCAAAACACAATATAGCAGTCAAAACCGACGCAGTCGGCAATGTCGTCATGTCAAAACCGGCTACTCCCGGACATGAAAATGCCCCGACGGTCATCATGCAGGGTCACATGGACATGGTGTGCGAGTCAAATGACAAGTCTTTTGATTTCGAGCACAATCCGATCAAGACTATAGTCGACGGTGAGTGGGTAAGAGCTGACGGAACCACCCTCGGAGCAGACAACGGCATCGGAGTGGCAGCCTCACTTGCGGCTCTGATCGATCCGGACCTTGTCCACGGCCCACTGGAAGTTCTTGTCACAGTCGATGAGGAAACCGGCATGACCGGTGCGTTCGGTCTTGGCGAAGGTATGATTTCAGGCAAGATTCTGCTCAATCTCGACTCTGAAGATGATGCCGAGATTTTCGTAGGTTGCGCAGGAGGAGTCGACACGACCTGCACATTCAAGTACCACCGTTCGCAAGCACCGACCGACTTCCAGTATTTCAAGATCGACATCGCCAACGGACTTGGCGGCCACTCCGGGGGAGACATTCATCTGGGACATGCCAACGCCAACAAACTGCTTGCCCGTTTTCTGTGGGATCTGACCCAGAAATATGAGGTGTCGCTTTCGGAAATCGACGGAGGAAACCTTCGTAACGCAATCGCACGTGCGGCACATGCCGTCATCGGTGTCCACACCTCAAAGAAAGAAGATGTGCGCATCATGATGAACAAATATGTAGCTGACATCGAGAATGAATATTCAGGAATCGAACCCACTCTCACTATCGACATGGAGAGCGTCGAGACCCCTGACTTCTGTGTAGACGCCACAACATCGATCAACCTGATACGCGCCCTATATTGCGCACCCCACGGAGTTGTCTCGATGAGCCGCGAGCTCGAGGGCCTTGTCGAGACATCGACAAACCTCGCCTCGGTCAAGATGAAACCCGACAATGTCATTCTGGTGACCACCAGCCAGCGCAGTTCTGTCGAGTCACGCAAATGGGATATCGCCCACCAGGTTGAGGCCGTGTTCCAGCTTGCAGGCGCGGAGGTGACCCACGGCGACGGCTATCCGGGCTGGCAGCCCAACCTCAACTCACCGATCATGAAGATCGCGAGCGATGCCTATGAGGAACTCTATGGTGTGAAACCGGCAATCAAGGCTATTCATGCCGGACTGGAGTGCGGCCTTTTCAAGTCGGTTTATCCTGAGTTGGACATGGTGTCATTCGGTCCGACCCTTCGCGGAGTTCACTCTCCGTCGGAAAAGATGCATATTCCCGCAGTTGAACGATTCTGGCAGCAATTGCGCCGCATACTCGAAAAAGTCGCCGATCTGAAGGCCTGACTCTGACGGGTAAGCCATGAGGAACGATGAAAAATAGATCAATTCAGCAATGGGCCATTGTAATGATGTGTGTCCCGGCCATGTCAGCTCAAACGGTCAACAAGATCGAAGCCACCCAGGCTGAATTCGAGCGTCAACTTGATTCTATCTTTCACCGTTCCTCGTTGGTTTTCATGCCAGAATTTCCTGATTCGCGGAAACTTACCGAGGCCGACTACAAGCGCATTTCGGAAGAGGCCGACATCGAAGAAGCCGCGATAAAGGCAGTTGTAGAGATCGAGTCGGGTAAAACTCACAATGGTTTCTCGCCGACGGGTAAACCGCTGCTGAATTTTGATCTGTCTTTGTTCAAGAAAAAACTTGCCAAAGAGGGCATAAATCTAAATCAGGCCCGCAAGAAGGCCCCTGTCGCATTCATGCCGCCGGACACAAAGCGTTTCGGATCATACAGTGACGCCCAACATGCCCGCTTCGAGGCGGCCAGAACCATCAGTGAGAAGGCTGCGATCGAAAGTACATTCTGGGGACTGTTTCAAATCGGGGGATTCAACTGGAGTAAGTGTGGCCTTGATTCTGCCGACGAGTTCATTGAACTTATGAGCCGGTCAGAGCAAGATCAGCTCAGGCTCTTCATAAATTTTCTTGACAGGAACGGCATGCTGAATTTAATCAGGACTAAAAACTGGAGTGCGTTCGCACGCCGATATAATGGTCCGGGATATAAACGACGCGGATATGACAGACGTCTCGCCGCCGCATATAAAAAATATAAGAGAGTGTTTAACAAATGATAGAAGAACTGTTTTCAAATCTCCATTTCTCAGGACTGACGACCGGTCTGCTGACATTTCTTATCATAGGTCTTTTCCATCCAATCGTCATCAAATCGGAGTATTATTTCGGGGTGAGATGCTGGTGGTGGTTTCTTGTGGCGGGCATAGTCTGCTGCATCATCTCGCTGAGTGTGAGCGACACATTGCTGTCGTCGGTTCTCGGTGTTGTCGCTTTTTCTTCGTTCTGGTCAATAAAAGAGATTTTCGAACAACGCGAGAGAGTCAGAAAAGGGTGGTTTCCAGAAAATCCGGCCCGTAGACGCAAGACTGAAAAACGCTGTGAAGAATGATTCTCCACAGCGTTTTTTCATATTATCACTGACTTATTTTCAGTCTTCGAGGTAGAACTCGATATAGGAAACTACCCTAACTTTCTTAATGTAGGGTGTGTTCTCATCACGGTCTTCAATCGAGAACTGACCTTGAGTCGCGCTTTTGATCTTACCGAGGGTGCTTTCAGAGTCGCTCGCAAATTTCTGCCCGGCCTCGCGAGCTTTTGCGGTGGCCTCGGCTATCATTTCCGGTTTGATCGAATTCAGATCGGTGTATTCATATTTGATCTGATATTGATAACCTCCGTCAGTGATTGCAATTCCGTCTTTCAGAAGTTCCATTTGACTCAGAATCAATTTTCGCACCTGATCGACGTTTTCAGACACGACAACGATCACGGAGGTCACGTTGTAGCGGAACGGTGGACGGTCGTTGCCGTAGCGGTCGGCCTGAAGGTCTACGATTTCGGGCGCATTTATCGAGATCTCGCTGTCGGCAACTCCGTTATCTTTGAGAAATTTCACGATTTTGGCATTAGTCGACTGAATGTTTGTGTAGATTTCAGGAAGACTGTTTCCGACCTGCTTGCAGACGATAGGCCATGTGACACGGTTTGCCTTCACTTCTTTCTCAGCCAACCCTCTGACCGAGACTACACGATCGCGGAATGAGAACGTCTCGATCGCGCTCTTGATTGTGAAACCAAGAACGACAATTGCAATCGAGAGCAATAGTGCGGGTGTTGCTTTTCTTAGTAAATCCATAGTAATAAAATCTGTTAGTTTGTAATATGTTACATATACCGGGCTAAAAAGTTTGTATCAGGTGACGTAAACTTACGGAATTCTCTCACAAAGGTAAGTTTTTTACACGATGTTTCAAATTACAGAATCAAAAAAACAGGAGTAAATCAGATCATGGAACCATGCCTAAAAAAAGGGCGGGATCGAGACCCCGCCCTTTCAGCATATACTGAGTGGATCAGTTGTTATTTCTGAGCTTCTTCAGCGATTTTTTTGAAGTCGTCGAGAGAAACTTCTTTGTTGTCGAGGTTGACTTTGGCCTTGATTCCGTTGAAGAGTTTGGCATCGCTGACCTGCTCGGCGATCTGGCGGCGAGTGTTCTTGTCGGCCATCATGCGTTTTGCATAATCTTCGAAGATTTCTTCAGAAAGATTTGTCATGCCATATTGAGCGAACTGACGTGCTGCAACCATTTTGGCGAAACCAATCATGTCTTCTTCGTCGATCTTGATTTCGAGAGACTCGGCTACAGCTCCTTTGACGAGTTCCCATTTGAAAGCGGGAACGAGTTTTGTGTATTCTTCCTCGATGTTCTCGGCTGTCAGACCTTCGTTGCGTACAACGAGCCATTTTTTGAGGAATTCAGCGGGAAGTTCGAAGTTGCCATATTTCTCGACAAGGATTTTCTCGATCTGGTAGCGGAAGAGAGCGTCGCTGTTTGGAGCGAGCTGTGCGGCGATCATGTTGCGGAGTTCGGTGTTGTACTGTGCTTCGTCAGCCACTTTGTCTTTTCCGAAGACGTTTGTGAAGAACTCCTCGTTGTGCTCGGCCAGGCGAACGACTATGATCTCCGAGATAGCGAGTTCGAAATCAGCGGTAACGCCTGCTGCTTTCTCTTTGTCGATCTGGAGCATCGAAGCGAGTTCGTTGACATTTCCGTTGCAAGTCTTGGCGGGGTTGAAGACTACCTTGTCACCGACATGCTTGCCGATGAATTTGTCAGCCTCGTCTTTGTCGGTGAAATACATCGGAGCGACAATGCCGTTAACGACCTGAATCGCATCTTCGGTTTCCTTGACAGAACCGTCGGCATTGAGTTCCATGATCGCACCTTTCACAAGAGCTTTTCCGTCGACTTCCTCGCCGGGGACCTGTGCGCCGAAACGCTCGCGGAGAGCTTTGTCTTGCTCTTCGGCCATTTCGTCAGAAACGGCTATGGTGTAGTAGGGAACAGTCTCGGCAGTGAGGTCGATATTGATCTCGGGAGCGAGACCGATTTCATATTCAAAGGTATAATCGGGCTGTTCCATTGAGATTTCCTTCACTTCAACAGGAAGCGGTTCGCCCAGAATGTGGAGTTTGTTGTCGTCGATATATTTGACAACCTGCTCATATACCTCGCGGTTTATGACATCGCTCTTGACCTGCTTTCCGAAACGACGCACGATCTGAGAGAATGGCACATGGCCTTTGCGGAATCCGGGGAACTGTTGTGTGCGGCCGATTTCCTTGAGGTCTTTGTTAACTTTTTCAGCGTAATCTTTTTCCTCAACAGCGACAATGAGTTTGGCTGTCACGTCGTTGAGTTTCTCTAATGATACGTTCATAATCTATTGTTATATGACTTAATTATATTGTCGAATTAATTTACAAGGTGCAAAGTTAAGCATTTTATTGTAATTAAACCCGACATTACAGACTTGTTTTTTGTGAAAATAACAAAAATCTGCTGAAAAAGAACCGCACATAACAACCGGAGGCACACCTTTCAGACAGGCGTGCCTCCGTGTTTGTTGCGGTTGAGAGATCATGCAGGGCGTGAAAGCCCCGAATTGGTAGTAGTAAGTTCAGATGCAGTTGTGAAGAGAAATTATTTAACTTTGTCGTTAAGTTCACTTCCTGCTTTGAATTTGACTGCTTTACGAGCTTCGATTGTGATGGTCTGCTTGGTTCGGGGGTTGATGCCTGTGCGGGCCTCTTTTTTCGCTACAGAAAAAGTTCCGAAACCAACGAGAGTCACTTTGTCGTCAGCAGCCAGAGATTCAGCTATTGCGTCAATCGTAGCATCAAGCGCACGTTTAGCCTCAGCTTTGGTCAATTCAGCCTTTTCAGCAATAGCATTTACAAGTTCTGTTTTGTTCATAATGTTGGTATTTACTTTAAATGGTATTTGTACTGCACAAATATAAATGGATTTTTTCTATTTATACGCATTTTTTCCTAAAAAAATTAAATTTTGAGAAAATTTGCCATGTATAGCAAACCAAACCGAGGTCGCGACGCTTTTTTTATTTAACTTTGCAGAGTTAAACGGGCTTATGTCGCCGGGATTTTCCCGGTTGCACGAAGATTCCGGAACGACCTATCAAACAACTTCGCACGAATCAAATAAAAAATGTTTTCACGTTCGTTTTTTTCCTCGATACCACCGGTGACCAAAAACCTGATAATAATCAATTTCATTGTCTGGTTTGCAATGTTTGTCTTGTCTCGCAAAGTCGGCTTCGCGATTGAAGACTATGGAGCGATACATTACTTCGGTTCGCCTTTGTTCCAGCCGTTCCAGCTGGTGACCTACATGTTCATTCACGCCAGTTTCACACATCTGTTTTTCAACATGTTCGCTCTGTTCATGTTTGGAATGACCCTGGAGCGTGTGCTTGGATCGAAACGGTTTCTGTTCTACTTCATTTCGTGTGGCATCGGTGCGGCACTTTTCCAGGAAGGAGTGTTCGCTGTCATGATCAACAAATATCTGTCGTTGCTCGACTCCGGCGCACTGGAGACTGTCAAGACCGAGGGAGCCGAGATTATCAGCCGCGGCATGAACTATGTCGATCCGACGCTCGGTCATCTTAATTCGCTTTACAACGGAGGCACGGTCGGAGCCTCTGGAGCCACCTATGGAGTGTTGCTCGCGTTTGGAATGATCTTTCCCAACAGACCGATATATCTGATGTTCATACCGATTCCGATCAAGGCCAAGTGGTTTGTCATCGGCTATGGTGTCATCGAACTCGTTCAGGGATTAGGCATGAACCAGGGGGACAATGTAGCCCATTTCGCCCATTTGGGAGGAATGTTGTTCGGTCTTCTGATGATACTCTATTGGAAAAAGAAAGGTACGATCTATGGTGATTTTTACTAACCGGGCGGCAGAGTATCTGAAACGGTCAGAGCCCACGGTTGTATTGATCGCGCTGAACCTTTTGTTTTTCATTGTGATCAGATTGTCAGCAGCCTCGGGTTTTGGCAAAGCCTTGGTCGAGGAGATCGGGCTATCGCAGTCGGCAGAGATTCTGTTGTCACGTCCGTGGACGCCGTTGACCTACATGTTCACCCACATCGATTTCGCCCACCTGCTTTTCAACATGGTCTGGCTCGGATTTTCGGCAGTTGTCTTGTCGCATAGGTTCAGGCACAGGGCAGTCTATCTGATCTACGTTCTGTCGGGACTCGCGGGCGCATGTGGCTTCATAGCCATTGCCGGGAGCGGACAGTTCATGATAGGTGCCTCATGTGCGGTTTCGGGATTGCTGGCAGCAATGGCGTCATCACTTCGGCGAGTATCGCTGGAATTGCCTTTGGCCGGAGAGGTCAACGCCGGTGCTGTCATGTTTCTTTTCATTGTTCTGCATCTTGTCTACATTTTCTCAGGATCGGTCACTGTCGGTGCGGCACACCTGAGCGGCATAATCGCGGGGATAGTCTGCGCGATATTTCTGCCCCGGCTGTCAGACAGTCATGATCATGAAAGCGACATAGCCATAGATGAGATCAGGAAGAAAATCATGACATCGGGTTATGCGTCGTTGACCGCCGATGAGAAAAATCTGATCAGAAATCACTCAAGCCGACAGTCATGACAACCGGACTCAAGAAATCATTGGTTGTGTTGCTTCTGGCAGTCAACATCGTCATTTGTCTCGCGACTGCCTTGTCGGCATTCGGAGGATATTTCGATCCCGACAAATTTCGTGCGATACCCGCGATAGCGGCCATGACTTTTCCGTTATGGATTGTAGTGACTCCACTTCTCGCCGCCATCGATTTTTTCACGTTCAGGAAAATTGCAATCGTTCCTGCAGTCACCATGGTTTTGTGTTCCGGGCAATTTCTCAATTTCTGTCCTGTCAACATATTCGGACAGTCGCCGGCGGCACCATATGAAGCTGAATTCACATTGTTGAGCTACAACACCTACCAATTTGCGCCTTATGACACCGAGTCGGCGGGCGACAGCATTCCGAACCCCACATTGCAGACAATAATCGAGACTGATGCAGACATGGCGTGTCTTGTGGAAACCCGATTTCCGGTTGTCAACAAACGGTTAAACATCACACGCGCCCAGGTCGACTCACTCAAAGCCGAGTATCCATTCATCACGGAGGCAGAAAACGCCTCAATCACAATTTTGTCTAAATATGGGACGGAGGCCTGCCAATCGCCCGAACTCGAGAACGAGACCGCAGCATGTCTCAAGTTCAAGGTCAACATAAACAACCGTCAGGTGACTGTCTACACAGTTCATCTTCAGTCAATCGGACTTGACCGGGAGGACAAGGAATTATATCTCGAACTGACCGAAGGCAATGCCCGACACAACATAAAGAAAGCCAAGAGCCAGCTTTTGTCCAAACTGTCACACGCGTTCAAGCTCAGAGCGGCCCAGGCACGCATAATCAGAGACAACATCATGGCCGACACGGCGAAGAACGTGATCGTTTGCGGCGACTTCAATGACATCTCGGGATGTCATGCGATCAGGTGTCTTCGCGAGGCAGGATTGCGTGACGCATACACCGATGCCGGGAGAGGACCCGATTACACTTATCGCGACAACCGGTTCTATTTCCACATAGACCACATACTTTACAAGGGTGACATTGTGCCGGTCGAGATAAAGGTATTGAAAAAAGGAGCCAGCGACCACTATCCGGTGTTCGCCCGATTCAGATTTGACAACCATTAACCTTGCGAGATGAATATTCAGAAAACCGTCACATTAAATCTGCTCTTCTTAGCCACCTTACTCACTTCGGCCTCATCTCCTCTCGACTTTCCCGGCGAGGAAGCCGCTTCAGTCGGCATAGTCATCAGAGATCTCACGACCGGAAAAGAGATTGTCAACCACAACGGTGGCAAGACGATGACTCCGGCAAGCACAATGAAACTTGTCACAACCGCCGCCGCACTCACGACCGTCGGAGGCGACTACCGCTACAAGACGCCTGTCTATGTTCAGGGCACGATAGATTCAGGACGTGTGATCGGTAACATTGTGGTTGACGCATCGGGAGACCCGACGCTCTACAGTTGTCATTTCGATGAGAACGCGACACTCGCAGACCGAGTCGTTGAAAGTCTGAGACGATCGGGCGTAAGCAGCATAGCCGGCGAGATAATCATAAATGACCTTGACATGAAAGACCAGGGTCAGGTTCCGACATGGGAAATCGAAGATGCCGCATACGGCTATGGAGCCGGATATTACGCACTCAACTTCTCAGACAACACTTTCAAACTCAGAACGGCCGATGATATGACCGATCCTGAACAGCCTGAAATAGAGACCGTCATAGAGCAAAAGGGGAAGGAAATGTCGATAACCCATGGCATAAATTCAAACCTATATGTCATCACCGGTCCTAAAGTCTTCTTACCGTCTACAAGAGTCACACTTCCGATGAACTATCCGGCAGATGCATTCGCGTTGTTTCTTGAAAAGAAAATAACAGCCTCGGGCATTGCTTTTACAGAGCCGGAGACTTGTCAGCAGGTCGATTCAATCGCCCTTGCGTGCAATCTGTCGCCAAGGTCAGGCGATATAATGCGCAGTCTGCTGGTCAGAAGCGACAACATGATGGCCGAGTCGACATTGAGACTTCTCGCACCCGGCAAGACACTGAAAGACGCAATCGAAGCAGAAAAATCATTTTTAGATTCGGTGGGTCTTGACACGCGCTATGCCGATATACGCGACGGCAGCGGACTCACACGCTCAAACGGGGTTCAACCAATGTTTCTTGCAGATCTGCTGACCTTCATGGCAAAGGGCAGACATTGCGACGAATATGTCTCGATGCTTCCGCGTTCGGGTGTGGACGGCACAATGAAAAACTTTCTCGCAGGAACAAGACTCAGCGGGCGCGTCGCAATGAAAACCGGATCTATGAGCGGTGTCAGATGCTATGCCGGCTATCTTCTTGACCGCGGGGGACGGCCGACACATGTCATAGTGGTCATGGTCAACCATTTCAACTGCAATTCGACGCAGGTAAAAAAATCTATTGAAAAATTTCTCCTTAATAATTTGAAATAAACATAAACATGTCTGTCGATTTAAACAAACTGTGGTTTCTTTCACTCGAGATTGAAGGTCTGATTTCAATTCTCCGTGACAAAGATGAAAAAGAGGTCAACGACGCGTTGCCTCTTCTGAAAGAGAAAGTCGCATGCCTGTCAGATGTCCTTGCGTCAGTCTCTACCTGTGAAAATGAGACTTCTGAGACAGAGGTTGATCAGGTTCATGTGATGAACGATGAACCGGTGGAACCTCCTGTCGAAGTGGAAATAGCGATCGGAGATGAGACCTTGTGTGAAAATGCCGGGAATGCCGATGAGATCAGATATGTTGAATATCCCAAGCAAATTATAGTCATCAGATCAGAGACAACCACTGAAAATAAGTCTGACACCGGTGCAGACAGCAACGTTGGGGCGATTGAACCTGCGCCTGAAATGACCGATGACGAGAAGATCGCAGAGACAGCCGAATTTGAAGAAAAAGAAGACGCCGGTCTGCCCGTGACCGGTGACGTTGCCAAGGAGCCTGTCGCAGAAGAGATCAAAACCGAACCGATCAGGGTCGACAAGAAACTGTCACGATCGGTTGCACGCGACATCAAACGCGCATTCACCATCAATGATAAATTTCTTTTCCGACGCGAACTGTTCGGCAACAGCAACCAGCAGTATAACGACGCGCTTGACCTGATCGCACAGATGACCTCTTTTGCAGAAGCTGAGAGCTATTTTTTCGGCAATTATGGCTGGGATCCTGAAAACGGCCATGTCAAGCGTTTCATGGAGATTATAGAGAACTATTTCGAATCTTGACAATGAGCGGCAAACTTTACATGGTTCCGACTCCGGTCGGAAACCTCGACGACATGTCGGTCAGAGCGGTCGAGACCTTGCGCAAGGCCGATCTGATTCTGGCCGAGGACACACGCACAAGCAGCACACTGACACGCCATTTCGGCATAGACACCCCGATGACAAGCCACCACAAATTCAACGAGCATGAGACCGTCAGCAAGATCGTCGAGCGTCTGAAATCGGGTGAGACCATTGCCTTGATCTCCGATGCGGGAACACCCGGCATCTCAGATCCCGGATTTCTTCTCAGCCGCGCGTGCCGGAATGAGGGCATAGAAGTCGAGACGCTTCCGGGGCCTACAGCATTTGTGCCTGCATTGGTCAACTCGGGTCTGCCGTGTGATCATTTCTGTTTCGAAGGATTTCTCCCGGTCAAGAAAGGACGCGCATCGAGAATCGGACAACTTGCGGCTGACGACCGCACATTCATCATCTATGAATCGCCCGTCAGGCTTGTCAAAACGCTTACGCAACTTGCCGAAGCATGTGGCCACGACCGCGATGCGTCGGTTTCACGTGAGATCTCGAAGCTGCATAATTCGACCCACAACGGAACACTCGGCGAGTTGATCGAATATTTCACAGTGAACCAACCTCGCGGAGAAATTGTTTTAATCGTAGCCGGTAAAACCGAATCAGCCCAGAAAGTTCACCGAAACAAATATCGGGCCGATGAAGAACAAGATCAGTAATCAAACACTCACTTTTTTCAACTTATTTGAATCATGAAAAAGAATTTTATGTCTCTGACATTTGCCGTTCTGACAATTCTGTTCGGCACATCAATCGTGATTTCGTCATGTTCGTCAAAACAATCAGGAGTAGACGAGCAAGGTAATCCCATTCCTACTACAAGAGATTCCCTTGAAATAGCTCTCGCCAACCAAGACAGCCTTCTTGTCTTGATGAACGACATCTCAGAAGGAATGATGCAGATCAAGAGTCTGGAGAACATTCTCTCAAACACAAACATCAACGGAGAGTCGGCATCACGTAAAGAACAGATCAAACACGACATGCAGGCAATCGAAATGGCACTTGCCGACCGTCGCATGCGTCTTGAAGAACTCGAAAAGAAACTCAATGCCTCTTACGGCACCAACTCCACCCTCAAAAAATCAATAGCCACACTCAAAGAGCAGATCACCGTTCAGGAATCAACAATCAGCGGACTCCGCGATGACCTTGCCAAGGCGAACATCAAGATCGAGGAACTTAACAACTCGGTAGACTCTCTTCACAATGATCTTACCGCCGTGACCGTGGAAAAAGAAAAAGTTCAGGAGCGCAATCAGGAACTTATCAACGACATGAATGCCGTCTACTATGCCATCGGCACATCAAAAGAACTCAAGGAGGCCGGCCTTCTCAAACCCGGCGGTTTCCTCCGCAGTGCGAAAATCAACCCCGCTGAATTCAATGCGAGCACTTTCAACAAGGCTGACAAACGCACACTGACAACATTACCGCTCCACTCCAAGAAAGCAAAAGTGATGACCTCACAGCCCCAGAACAGCTACAATCTCGTTGAATCAGACGGACAGATGACCCTTGTCATCATCGACTCCGAACTGTTCTGGAACCAGTCGCCCTATCTCGTAGTCAAAATCGACTGACCGACGGCTGTCTGCCACCGACACCCTATCAAGCCGCGATGCAAAACATGCACCGCGGCTTTCCTTTTTATGTTTAAAACTTGTATATTTGCATACATAAACCAAATGATATGAATTTCAAGCACAATATATTGATCACAGGAGGCGCGGGCTTCATAGGCAGTCATGTCGTCAGACTCTTTGTGACCAAATATCCCGACTGCCGCATAATCAATCTCGACAAACTTACATATGCGGGGAATCTCGCCAATCTGAAAGATGTCGAGAACTGCCCCAACTATCGTTTTGTCAAAGGCGACATAGCCGATCTCGGGCTCATGAGACAATTGTTTGCCGACTTCTGCATAGACGGTGTGATCAACCTCGCAGCAGAAAGTCATGTCGACCGATCGATCAAAGATCCTTTCACTTTTGCCAGAACCAACGTCATGGGCACACTCACTCTGCTTCAGGCGGCCAAAGAGACATGGGAAAAGAGAGCTGAAGGTTTTGCCGGAAAACGCTTCTACCACATTTCGACCGACGAGGTATATGGAGCACTGAGACTGACACATCCGGAAGGGATCAGATCGGAACTGACCGGAACAGCATATGGTGACGACCTGTTTACAGAAACGACAGCCTACAGTCCCCATTCACCCTACTCCGCCTCCAAGGCGTCGAGCGACCACTTCGTCAGAGCCTATCATGACACATACGGAATGCCTACACTTGTGTCAAACTGCTCAAACAACTACGGACCGAACCAGTTTCCGGAGAAACTGATTCCACTGTTCATCAACAACATCTGCCATGACAAGCCGCTGCCGGTCTACGGCAGAGGGGAGAATGTCCGCGACTGGCTCTATGTAGAGGATCACGCCCGAGCCATAGACCTTATCTACCATGAGGGAAACGTTGGTGACACCTACAACATCGGCGGATTCAACGAGTGGAAAAACATTGATCTTGTCAAGATGATAATAAAGACCGTCGACCGTCTCACCGGCAAAGAGCCGGGGCACAGCCTCGGTCTGATAACATACGTGACAGACCGGCCCGGACACGACATGAGATATGCAATAGATTCCTCCAAACTCAAGAATGAACTTGGCTGGCAGCCATCGCTTCAATTTGAAGAAGGCTTGGAAAAGACCGTCAGGTGGTATCTCGACAACAGAGACTGGGTTGAGAATGTAACTTCAGGAGATTATCTCCGCTACTATGACGAGATGTATGGCAACCGGTAGGATTTTTTCAAAATTGGCCGCATTGTCAGTTGCATTTGTCATGGCGACAAGTTCATGCATAAACGATGATGAACCCGGCAGAGAACAGATTGTCAAGACCGGAGACAGAATTCCGTCGTTTTCGGTCACAATGAACGACGGCCGCACTGTCACTCCGGCCGATCTTGCCGGCGCACCGTCGGTAATCGTGTTCTTTACCACGCGCTGCGGCGACTGCCGACGCTTGCTTCCGGTTATCCAGGAGGTACACGAACAGCGTCCCGACTTGAATCTCGTCTGCATCTCGAGAGAGGAAGACGAGACTATGGTCAACCGCTACTGGGCCGACAACAGTCTGACTCTACCCTATTCGGCACAGACCGACCGCACGGTTTACAATCTCTTCGCTAACGGAGGTGTTCCGCAGACCTATGTCGTCAATAGCGATCTTATTGTCATCGCCACTTTCGACGACCGGCAGACTCCCACCGCCGACCAACTGATCGAACTTTGCTACAGTCGATAATAACAGATCATATATAAAAGACAGAGGCATGTCTCCGGCCGAGACATGCCTCTGTCTTTTATCTGAAAATCGATTTTATTTGTTGATCACGATTTTCTGAGTCTGGTTGAAACCTTCGGCAGTCATGTTGATGACATAGACACCGTTGGCGAGATCATTGCAGTTTGCCATAACTTCGGCAGCAGGAGCAGTGAAGTCTTTGACCACAATACCGTCGACAGTGACAACGATGCAGCGAACGATCTTGTCGGCATCGATATCATTGATGCCGGCGGCATCGGTTACTTTCAACAATCCGCGCGTCGGGGTGATTCCACTCTTGTCCCAAGCCAATCCGTCGGGCAGGGCCGGGAGATAGAGACGCGGGGTTGTCGACGATGAACCGGCGGTCCAAAGTTCGAACTCGTCACCGAGAGCAGGTACATATTTGCTGTTGAGCGTTACATTGACAGAACCGTTGTTCTGAAGATTACCCTCGACAACAAAATTTGAATACTTATTGGAATTATTCTCGATTTCAAGATTTACAGCCGCACCGTCGTTGATGACAACGTCACCGTTGAACTTCATCTGACGATAGGTGTTTCGTGCGACTCTTGTCTTGGGAGTCATGGCTGAACCCAGTTCGAAAGTAACGGTTGGGTTACCGAAAACACCTGTACCCGAAAGCACGCCTTTGACAACCAAAGGCTGTGTTCCTGTCACTGAGGCAGCAGGTTCTGAAGAGAAGCTGAACAACACTTCGCCGGCTTCAAGCGCGAATGTACCCATGTCGGGCTGAACCTTGCTGAGTGTCAGAGTTCCGGTTCCTTCCTTGACAATGTTAATTCCTGAACCGAATGTGCCGGTGAAAGAAGTGCTGAGACCCTTGCAACCTACATAGTAAGTTCCGGTTCCACCAAGTGTTCCGCCACCTTTGAGGGCTCCGAGCTTCATCTTGTCATTTCTGGTATAATTGCTCTCGTTGGTGTTGGTGAATGTACTTCCGGTATAGATCTCGAGAGTAGCCTTGTCGAGATGTCCGATGCTGTAGAAGTCGAAGCTTGAGTTTTGCAGCTGTTTTGCCACGAGGGTTCCTTCAAACGCGCTCCAGTTGCCGCTGAGAGTGTTGCGGACATAGGAAGCTACCACCGTGAGCTGTCCTTTTCCGGTCAGAGTGCCGGTGTAGTTGCAACGTCCGTCGAGAGTAAGTGTTCCGGTCGCACCATCAACAACCTCGAAGTTGGTGTTGTTGTTGCTGTAGCTGTAAATGCTGTTCAGATACTGCATCTCGACATTCTTGCCGTTGAACACGATGTTGTTGGCAATCTTGGCGGTGTTGGTGTGGTCTTCGCGCTCGTCATAGACTTTACCGGCGTCGATGCGCAAAGTCTTGATTTTGTTTGCGACCTGGAAATTGAGTTGGCCGTCACCTGCCTTGACAAGAGTTCCGTTTCCGGTGACAGAGTTTCCGACAATTGTCAAAGTCGCGCCTTTGGCAACAGAGATCGAACCCTCCTTGGCCTCAACAGGGTGGCTCATCTTGCCGGTAGCTGTAACCGAGAGGACTCCGCCGTTGTTAAGGGTGATCGTGTTGGCATATTGACCGAGAGCACCTGTCACGGCACCTTCGTTAGCACCGAGGGCAGCCACTTCGAGCGTACCGTTGTTGATCTGTATCGTTCCGGTAAAAGTGCTTGTGTTCTTCAATGTCACTTTTCCGGTTCCTTTTTTCTCGATGTCGACGTTTCCGTCAAATCCGGCTCCGCTGATGACATAGTCTTTAGAGCTGTTGTTGAAAACGATCTGCGACGGGAAGATGTTTGCGGGAATTTCCACATTGGTGTTGACGGCGTTGTCATCGAAGATAACGCGGTCACCGCTGACAAATCCGGTCTCCTCACCTGTAGCCTGAACTTTGAAATTGGGAGTATCACCTGTGTTCCAAGCCGATCCGTTAGCTCCGGTCCAGACAACATCGGTCGCATCGCGCGAGTCTGAGACATTGAGATAGAGTTTACCGTTTTCGAGAACGAGCGACACCTTCTGACCGTTCAGTCCTTCAATAGCGAGGTCGCTGAGGTTTCCGGTCACACTGCCGATTGTTCCGAGCAGATAGCTTCCACCGGGAAGTTTTGTGGCACCGGCCGCATAGTGGGGAGTGAACACGATGACCGGAGTGTTGTATTCCGGACCGTTCTCCCATGTTTTCTTCTCGATTGTCAGCGCGGTTGCATTGACGCGGTCAGCGGTTGTTCCGTCGGCAAAGATGTCGAGACAGAGTTTTGAACCGAAGTTGAGTACCAGATCAGAAGTTGTGATCTCACTTGCCTTCGCATCGCTGCCGATGCGGAGTTCCGCACCGTAGTTCATCTCGATGCCCTTGTTGAAACGGCCACCGTCAGATTCAAGAGCCGTCAGGCGGTTAAGCCAGACGCGGCTGCCTGTCATCTCGCCGTTGAAAGCGAGCGTACCGAACCACACCTCGGTTTTGCCGGTGTGTTTCTGCTGGACAGCCGGAAGAATCAGTTTGCCACCTCCGAGTTTGACAATCTTTGTGGCGCCGCCGAAGCCGCCTCCCTGAAGTGTGTGGGTGTAGGTTTCGGTCGTGATATTGTCATTGTCACCGTGTCCCTGCACCCAAGTCGGGGCATTGTCGACAAACAGGGTCGGAGCCGCACCTTCAGCCACGGTTGCTGTCGCATTTTCTGTAGCTGCGAAAACAACCGACTTTCCATTGTCGCTTGTGCTGAGTGTTCCACCGGCCGCAAGTTCGTCACGACCGTTCATTGTCGGCGACGGCGGAGCCTGGGTGATGCCTTCGAGCTCTCCGAGGAAGTAGCTTACGTGGGGGGTCTGGTTGTATCCGTTCATCTGCCATACCATGGCGTTGCGGTACTGCGGATCATGGAGAAGGGTGTATATGCGGTATTCGGTCGGAATGGTGGTGGTGTAGATTCTGATGCTGCGGTTGTCAGCTGCGCGCAGAATCACTTCCTCACGCCAGTCTCCGAAGATATCGCCCTGGAAACAGGGAGTTCCTTTTGTGTCGTTATTGGTTGCCGTTCCGGTGAAAGTCTTGATTGCACCGTGACGGAACTTGTAGACAGCTCCGGCTGTGTTTTTGCCATTTGAGTAGTTGAATGTCTCGTCGAGCAGGTCACCGTCCCAGAAAATGCGGAAGTTCTGAGCAACGTCGTTGGTGGGCGACGCTCCGGCGAGGTGTCCGTTTGTCACAGTCGAGATCAGGCTCTCGCTGTCGTGAGAGGTGATGAACTGCGAACCGGGATACTCATTGGAGAAATTACCGGCAATGGCACGGCCGTCGTCGCTTGTAGCTGTCGTGCGGTAGTAGATCTTGCTTGTCGTTGCGTCGCGATAGTTGTTGTTGGGAAGATCTTCGTTACAAGCCACAACCTCCTGTCCATAGATATAGGGGTTCAGGTCACCGACATGGTGGCTGTCACCGTGGCCGAGACCTGTCGTTGACAGACCGAGACCGTTGTCGTCGATCACCATCGAGCCGAACACGATCTCGTCGCGTCCGTCCCAGTCGACATCGGCGACCGAATAATTGTGGTAGCCCTGACCGTACCATGGGCCGGGAGTGTTGTTGAACCAACGCCAGCGTTCGATCAGCTCATGGGTGACGGGGTTGACGTCGTATGCGATCATCTTGTGGCGGGTGTAGATGCCTCGGGCAAGGAAGATGCTCGGCTGACGGCCGTCGAAATAGGGTGCGCCGAAGAAATGTTTCGAGCTGCGGTGGCCATATCCGTCGCCCCAAGCGGCCTGAAGATTTGATTCACCGGCCTCAAAGCGTTTCAACGGATATTCCTTCACCTGATAGGGTTCGCCGGTCTCACCGTTGAGATAGAGCAGATATTCGGCTCCGCCGTTTGTGAAAAATCCGCCACCACCGGTGCCATACTGACCTTTTGTGTTGTTCGGATCGCCGATAACCTGTTTAGACCCGTCGGCTTTGTGGATGACGGTGTTGTCGGCTGCACGGAGCACACACTCGGCCTTACCGTCAAGGTCCCAGTCATATGCGGCGATGTTGAACTCGTTGCTCTGGAAGTCCATCATGTAGGGACCGCCATCGATCCACCACATGAGCGTTCCGTCAAGCTTGTAGACCTGAATGATATCGTAGTCGGTGTTCTCCGCGGTGTAGTTGAATTTGGTGTTGCGGAGTTTCAGCAGAATCTCCATTTGTCCGTCACCGTCGAGATCGGCAACGGTGGCGTCGTTGGGTTCATAGTCAGACGAGATGTCGCGGCCGTCGGCGTTTGAGGGCACCGGGGCGATCTTGATCTCGAAATAGTCATTGGCCGAGGTCAACGACTGTTTCGATGTTTCCTTCTCGACACCGTCGACAACGGTCTTGACGACATAGCGGCTCGAAGCCGATCCCGACGCATCGCTGAAGTTTGACACTGAGAGAGGCGTGCTGTTCAAAAGAGTTCCATCTCGATAGAGATTGAACTTAACGTTATCACCGTCTTCGCCAAGCACACGCCAGCTGACGAAGGTGCCGTTATTAGCGGCGACAGCCACAAGGCCGCGGTCGAGTTTGTCCATCACACGCTGTGCGTGGACTCCAAGGACCGGCATGACCATTGCGGCTGCCAGAAAGAGTTGTTTCCTCATTTAGATTATGGTATGGATAGTAGTTTGATTAGCATCGCTTAGCGAATGACAACTTTCTTGCCGTTGTGAATGTAGAGACCGGCACGGGTCGGCTCTGCGATCTCGATGCCCTGGAGGTTATACCATTTGTTGTCTTTCTCAACATTGTCGACAACGATATCCTCGACACCGGCTTTCGAGCCTTCCATTCCGACCAGAGTTGTTGTCGGGCCTGTGATCGCAGCAACCTCCTCAAGGTCGTTTGTCGGATAGTAAGTCAGTTTGAAGTTGTCAACCTCGATAGAGCCTTTGGGAATGCCGTTTGCGTCTTCAGGAACACCGAAGCCGATCTCGAAGCCTAAGTCAGCGAGGTCGGTGTAGTAGAGAATGCGGGCTTCATACCAGCCTGCGCCCTTTTCCTCACCCTGAGTGCAGCACTCACCGATTTTGATGCGTCCGCGGCTCTCAACGTCGGCGGGATCGTCATCACCGTCGGCGATATACATGAAGGCATAGACATTGTCAAGCGCGTCAATGTTTCCACGCCAGCTGTTACGTGAAACCTGAACGACAGCGGTAAGAACATAAACGCCTTCCATCTTGTCTTCATCGATTCCCTCTACGTTCTGCTTGATGATGTTTCCGGCATCAATCGATCCGCTGCTGGGGATAATACGTGCATACCATACGCCGTCAGAACCTGCGGGCATAGTTTTCTGAGACTTTGCAGTCCAGCTGCCGCTGAGGCTGCCGAGCTGCTCCCAGCCTACCATGTGGGCTGCGTCACCCTCGACTGCAGCGTCAACATCTTCAAAAGAGGGGTTTGAGATCAGGTGGGTCATGTCGACACCCTCGAGCTGAGCGCTTGCAGAGAAAGCAAGGGCACAAGCAGCCAAAATAGAAGTAAATTTTTTCATGCTGATAATGTTTTTAGGTTTAATTTGATTGGTTATTTAATCATTGACTCTGACCGTCAGATACCGACCCATGCTCAGTTGATGCCGAAATCAATTACAATCGAATTTTCGACCGGGAGATGAATCTGTTGTCAAACTACTATCTTGGTTCTTTAGAAACAACGGTTGCCGCAGGCAAAAGCGTATGCCGAATCGGTGAGACAGTGTCTTAATACAATGGTTAATTCTGATGTTTTAGTTTAAATGGTTAATATTAAGGTATTCCCTTTCGGTTATATCGGTGAATGAATCACGCGGCAAATTTACAACCTTTTTTTTTATCATGCAACATTTTACGTAAAATAAATTGTTAAAAACACACTTAATATTTTTTATGCCTGATTTAAAAAAAATTCACGCTTGTCAGAACTTTTTCCAAACCCGCATTGTTAGTTAAATAAAAGTTAGAAAAAACGAGAATAGTAAACAAAACAATTAACCTCATAACCCAACTATTTATATGAAAAAATCTGTTTTAATGATCGCCCTCGTGCTCGGTAGCACGGTCGCTTTCGCTCAGAAACCCGCCAAGAACGAAGTTAAACAACTTCAGGCCTTCCTGGCCCAGCCCGCTGAAAAAGATGGAACCAACGCACAGGTTCTCAAAATTTCAGATCTCAACTCTCCTGCAACATGGGAAGGAGTCACAATCACCAACGGACATGTTACAGAAATCAACTGGAAAGATAAAAAACTCGCCGGCAATCTCGATCTCTCGAACTTCCCGGCACTGACAAAAGTAGATGTCTCACGCAACAAGATCACCTCACTCAACCTTGACGGTGCCGCTGCCCTGACAGAGCTCAACGCACAGCGAAACCTGCTCAAGGACCTCAGCCTCGACGGTTGCAAGCAGCTCTCGAAACTCAATGTCTACAAAAACCGTCTAACTGAAATCGAGATCAACGAAACCCCGTTCCTCGAAAGCGTCAACTGCTCAGGCAACTACTTCGTCTCACTCAACTTCTCGAATCTGACCAACCTGAAGACATTGAACTGCCAGGGTAACCACCTCGAGAGTCTGATGGTCGACGGTTGCACAAACCTGAAGAACCTCTATTGCGGATATAACAAACTGACCGCGATCAACCTGATCGGCACAGAGAACCTCGTCAACCTCAACACCGACAACAACGAGATCTCGACAATGATCATCTCGGGTCTCCCCGCCCTCAGCTCTCTTGTCTGCAGCGACAACCGCATGACTTCTCTCGGAGTCCGCAACTGCAACAACCTGCTCGACCTCGTCTGCTCCTACAACGATCTGACCAACCTGTCGGTTGAAGGTTGCCCCAACCTCCTCTTCGTTGACTGCTCCTACAATGACCTTGTCAACCTGACCCTTTCAAACCAGACCTTCCTGCAGCGTCTGCTTTGCAACAACAACCAGCTGAACATGCTCGACGTTTCATTTGACTCGGCACTCACCTACATCAACTGCCGCTACAACGTCCTGACTGACATAAGAACCATCGGTTGCAACAATCTGAATATGATTGCATGCCAGTGGAATTACTAATCTACCGGTTTTCTAACTGACCCGACGCCCCCGGCCGTATTCGGCCGGGGGCGTCCTTTTTTTATGCCACCGACCATTTGCCACGTCTCAAAAAGTCGTATCTTTGCAACATGGAATTCACTAACAACAGCAACCGACGGGGAAGCCGTCAGCAAAACAACATATCGGAACTGGCGACCGCCGGACGCCTCCAGCCGCGCGACAAAGAGCTCGAGGAAGCCGTGCTCGGCGCACTGATGCTCGAGAAAGACGCATACACCACCGTCTGCGACATTCTCAAGCCCGACAGCTTCTATGAGCCTTCAAACAAACTGATATATGAGGCGATTCAGGCTCTCGGCGCGGCACAGCAGCCGATAGACATGCTCACGGTCACAGAGCAGTTGCGTCTGATGGACAATCTCGACAAGGCAGGAGGACCGATCTACATCTCGGAACTGACATCGCGGGTGGCCTCGGGTGCCAACATCGAGTTCCATGCCCGCATCGTTGCCCAGAAGTATCTCGCACGCGAGCTAATTTCTTTCGCATCGTCAATCGAGGCAAAAGCTTTCGACGAGAGCAACGACGTCGACGACCTGCTACAGGAGGCCGAAGGCAAACTGTTTGAGATTTCGCAACGAAACGTAAAGAAAGATGTGACCCAGATCGACCCTGTCATAGCGCAGGCAATCGAGCAGATACAGAATGCGGCCAACCGAGCTTCAGGTCTCAGCGGACTCGAGACCGGCTATCATGAGCTCGACAAGGTGACCTCGGGCTGGCAGAATTCCGACCTGATCATCATAGCCGCCCGTCCGGCAATGGGAAAGACCGCTTTCGTGCTCTCAATGGCCAAAAACATGGCTGTCAACTACAACACACCCCTGGCAATTTTCTCACTCGAGATGTCAAACCTCCAGTTGGTCAACCGTCTGATCTCAAACACATGCGAGCTGGAAGGCGAGAAAATCAAATCAGGACGCCTCAGCGACATGGAGTGGGATCAGCTGATGTCGCGCATCAAACATCTCTACAGCGCGCCGCTATACATTGACGACACACCGTCTCTGTCGATTTTCGAACTAAGAACAAAGGCCCGTCGTCTGGTCAGGGAACATGACATAAAGATGATAATCATAGACTACCTTCAGCTGATGAACGCATCGGGCATGAAATTCGGCAGCCGAGAGCAGGAGGTCAGCATGATCTCGCGTTCACTCAAACAGCTCGCCAAGGAGCTCAACATTCCGATAATCGCCCTGTCTCAGCTCAACCGAAGCGTCGAGAACCGAACCGACGGAAAACGCCCGCAGCTGTCTGACCTGCGTGAGTCGGGTGCTATCGAGCAAGACGCCGACATCGTCTGCTTCATTCACCGCCCCGAATACTATCTGAAGAGCGGCATCGACGGCGAAGGGCGCGATGTCAGAGGCCTGGCCCAATTCATCATCGCAAAACACCGAAGCGGCTCGGTCGGCGACATCGACCTGAGATTCCGCAACAAATTCGCCAGGTTTGAAAACTGGGTTGACGAGACAATCGGTCCGGGAGCCACTGTCGGCTCGCGCCTAAATGCCGGAGACGACAACGGAATGTCGGCGATCGTCAACAACGACCCTCTCGGAGGCGGAACAGCCGACATCGGCGGAGGCAATGAACCGCCATTCTGAAATTTAACATTTTTTCATTGCCTGATAGTGTGCAATTGCCGTAAAATTCGTAATTTTGCAGCTTGAAACATCACGACCAGACAATGCAAAAATACATATACATTCTGTTTATCTTAGTGGCATCGCTCGGCATGAGCTCATGTGGTGAGTATCAGAAAGTGCTGAAAAGCAGCGATATAAACTATAAGTTTGACTATGCCAAACGGGCATTTGAACAAAAACGCTATGCCCAGACCACGACAATTCTGAAAGACATCCTGCCCATGTTCAAAGGGTCTGACAAAGCCGAAGAATCTCTCTATCTGCTCGCCCTGGCCCATTATGAGAATAAGGAATATGCCGACGCATCGGCCTACTTCCAGACCTACTACAACCGTTATCCCAAAGGCAAATACACCGAGCTTGCCCGATATTTCGCCGGCTACGGCTATTACCTCGACTCGCCAGAGCCGCAGCTCGATCAGTCGGGTACGATCAAAGCGATCGAAGAACTGCAGGCGTTTCTCGACTACTTTCCCCGCAGCGACAAAGTCTCAATTGCCCAGAGCGCGATCTTTGAGCTGCAAGACAAACTGACACTCAAGGAACTTCAGAACGCACAGCTCTACTACAACCTCGGCACTTTCAGAGGCAACAACTTTCAAAGCGCGATCATAACGGCAAGAAACGCGATCAAAGAATATCCCTATTCAAAATACAAGGAAGAACTTGAGATGTTGATTCTCAAGGCCCGCTTTCAAGAGGCCGATCTCAGCGTCGACGAGCGCAAGGCCGACCGTTTCCGCGATGTGATCGATGAATACTACAGTTTCATCAACAACTATCCCGACAGCCCTAACCGCGAGGAAGCAGACAACATTCTGAAAATCGCGCAGAAATATGTAAAGGACTGACACTCCATCTAAAACAAACATTCTATATATATTTCCCAAAAAACAATCAATTCTCGAATATGGACTACAAGAAGACCAACGCTCCTCTGAACACCGTCACCCGCGACATGATCCAACTGTCGGCTGACACCGGGAATGTCTACGAGACCGTAAGCATCATCGCAAAGCGTGCGAACCAGATCGCGCTCGAGATGAAACACGATCTCGAAAAGAAGCTCCAGGAATTCGCATCGCTTAACGACAATCTCGAGGAAGTGTCAGAGAACCGCGAACAAATTGAAATTTCCCGCTATTACGAGAAACTTCCCAAACCCACTCTGATTGCAGCGCAGGAATATGTCGAAGGCAAGATTTTCTACCGCAATCCCGCAAAAGAAAAACTCAACCTCGATTGATTTTTTAAATTTCACTTGCAAAACCGGTGAAATTTGATTACCTTTGCACCGCAATTTTAAATTCATTTATTAACCACCTACTAAAACATCGAAAGAATGCATTTGAATTCTGAAGAAAAAGTAGAAATCTTTGAGAAATACGGTAAGGGCAAGACTGACACTGGCTCACCTGAAGCACAGATTGCATTATTCTCAGTCCGTATTGCTCATTTGACTGAGCACCTCAAGTCAAATCACAAAGATTATACAACCGCACGCGCTCTTAAGCAACTCGTCGGCAAGCGTCGCCGTCTTCTTGATTACCTGATCAAGAAAGACATCAACCGCTACCGTGCAATCATTGCTCAGAAAGAGCTTGGTATCAGAAAGTAAGGCGCGTAGCCACTACTTGACGATTACAACGATCAGAAGGTCATATCCACGAAAGTGCGGTGTGACCTTTTCTATTCAGAAAACCACTGTTGACCATGATTACCACAAACCAATGGACCTGCCGGGAAATCGCCCTCCTTCTCCAGGCCCACGGAGTCAGACATGCAGTCGTGTCACCAGGCTCACGCAACAGTCCGCTTATCATGGCACTTGCACGCACCGGCGCGATCGAGTGTCACGCGGTCATCGATGAACGGAGCGCGGCCTTCACAGCACTCGGCATCTCGGCGACATCATCCCGCCCCGTAGCCGTCGTCTGCACTTCTGGAACAGCACTGCTCAATCTCTCACCGGCCGTTGCGGAGGCATATTACCGCCGGGTGCCCCTGATTGTAATCTCGGCCGACCGTCCGGAACCGTGGATCGATCAAGACGACAGCCAGACAATCAGACAACCGGGCTGCCTGTCGAACTTTGTCATGAAGTCATATAATTTCAACGGCAATCCGGCCGACAACGACACACGCTGGCAAATAAACCGGCAGATCAACGAAGGCATGCTGCTTGCAACCGGACGCAGGCGTGGACCGGTGCACTTCAACATCGCTCTGGGCGAACCGTTGACAGACACTCTCGAGACCGGCAATGAAAGCCCGAGAATCATCAGCCGAATCGACGGAAACGGCGACATCACAACCTCTCAAGCACGACAACTGGCTTCGGAACTGGCTTCAAAAAAAATTCTCATCACCGTCGGATTCAATTTTCCCGACTCACGCCTGAACCGCGCTCTGCAACGTCTCGCCAAGTTCGGCAACATCGTCGTCGCCGCAGAAGCGACAGCCAATCTCCATGGACCCGATTTTGTGAAAAACATCGATGCGACAATCGATGCGGCCGCTGACGACTGCTGTGGCCTGAAACCCGACATAGTGATCTCGACAGGCGGCGGACTTGTCAGCCGTAAACTGAAAGAAATCATCAGAGCCTGGGGTGTGCCGAACTGGAGAGTCGGGCGCGGTGACAGCGTAATCGATTGTTTCAAATCAGGCTCAATGGTCATAGACGCCGAACCTGCCCTGTTTTTTCAACGTATGGCATCAGCGATGCAGCCCTATCGCACCCCGTCGGACTATGCAGCCGGGTGGCTCAACTCGCAATCGGCCGCAAACGCCGCGTCGCTCACTTTCGACGGCCCATGGAGTGACCTGACGGCGATACACCGAATCATGGCGGCACTCCCCGACAATGTGAATCTGCACGTATCAAACGGCATGACACTCAGAAACGCGCTCTCGGCTCCCGTAGCCAGATATCACCGTTTTGACTGCAACCGAGGCGTAAGCGGCATCGACGGATCAACTTCGACTGCTGTCGGAGCCGCCTCGGTCTATCAAGGGCCGACAATACTTCTGACAGGCGACATGAGCGCGCAATATGACATTGCCGCCATGTCATCGCCGTTGCTGACAGACCGTTTCAAGATGATTGTCATCGCTAACGGAGACGGCGGCATCTTCAGAGTGATCAAAGCCACACGAGACTTGCCCGAACTTGACAGTTTTATAGCATGCAAGGTCAATTTTCCCGCATCGGAACTTGCCGCGGCCTATGGATTTGAATATTTTGAAGCCACCGGCAGCCAATCGCTCGCCGACGCTCTCAACCGATTTCTGTCTTCGCCCAAAAAGGCTGTTCTCGCAGTCATCACAGATTCTAAAACGAGTGCCGAAGTGGCACATCAATTCATCGAACACATCAAAAATCACAGACAATGAAACGTGAATGGAAAAAAATAAAAGATTATGAGGATATTCTCTTCGAGTTCCATGAAGGAATAGCTAAAATCACAATCAATCGTCCGCAAGTCTACAACGCGTTCCGCCCGCAAACCAACTTCGAGATGCTCGACGCGATGGCCTACTGCCGCGAGTCGCCCGAAGTCGGTGTCGTTGTTCTGACAGGTGCAGGCGACAAGGCATTCTGTTCGGGAGGAGACCAGAAAGTCAAAGGCATCGGCGGCTACATCGACAACAACGGTGTTCCGCGTCTCAATGTACTCGACCTCCACAAAGCCATTCGCTCGATTCCAAAGCCCGTCATCGCCATGGTCAACGGATATGCGATCGGCGGAGGCAACGTGCTTCAGGTTGTCTGCGACCTCACGATCGCGAGCGAGAACGCACGCTTCGGACAGACCGGACCTAAAGTGGGCAGCTTCGATGCCGGTTTCGGATCGTCATATCTCGCACGTTGCGTCGGACAGAAAAAAGCACGCGAGATCTGGTTCCTGTGCCGGCAGTACTCGGCTCAGGAAGCTCTCGAAATGGGCATGATCAACAAGGTGGTGCCGTTCGATCAGCTTGAAGATGAGGTTGTCGACTGGTGCAAGACAATTCTGAGCCGCAGCCCAATGGCGGTCAGAATGATCAAACGTGCCCTTAATGCCGAACTCGACGGCCAGCGCGGAATGATGGAATTTGCTGGAGATGCGACTTTGATGTACTACCTCATGGCCGAAGCTCAGGAAGGCAAGAACGCATTTCTGGAAAAACGCGATCCGGACTTCAGCCGGTTCCCCAAATTTCCGGGTTGATGCTGAAAGCAAAATGGATGCCATACCGCCTCCTCTTCAAGGAGGCGGCGGCAACGTCGCGCTCAGTCATGATCGACAAGGAAACTTATTTCATCAAGATTTATGACGTGAACGATCCGCAGCGGTTCGGAATCGGTGAATGCGCACTGTTCAGAGGTTTGAGTGCCGAAGATACTCCCGGCTATGAACAGCAGCTCGACAGATTCTGCAATGATTTCGACCCAGACAATCTTCCTGAGATGAGTTCGGTCAGATTCGGCGTCGAAAGCGCGCTCGCCGACATGGAGCTGCGTCGCAACCAACGTCAGGGAAAAATCAGGTTCAGAATCAACGGCCTGATCTGGATGGGTGACAAACAGACAATGTATCGCCGCATATGTGAGAAACTCGATGCCGGATTCAAGTGTCTTAAACTGAAAATAGGAGGCATCGATTTCAATGAAGAGATCGACTTGCTGAAATTCATAAGAAGCAATTTCGACAGCCGCACACTTGAACTGAGACTTGACGCAAACGGCTCGTTCACACCCGAGAACGCTCTATGTCGGCTTCACTCGCTCAGCCGTTTTGACATACACTCGATCGAACAGCCGGTCAAGGCTGGGCAACCTGAAATAATGGCGGAGGTAGTCGCGCGGTCACCTGTCCGGATAGCACTCGACGAAGAACTGATCGGAGTCAGGAGTGAAAACGAAATGGAAGAATTGCTCGACACGATAAAACCCCATTTCATAATTCTGAAACCATCGCTGTGCGGCGGATTCAGAGCCGCCGAAAAATGGATTGAGAAAGCCGGCAGACGGAACATCGGCTGGTGGGCGACATCGGCCCTCGAATCAAATGTCGGCCTGACCGCTATCGCCATGTGGCTGTCTGAATTTGACCTGACGATGCCTCAGGGTCTCGGAACCGGTGCACTCTACCGTAACAACATTTCCGGTCCGCTCTCAATGGAAGGTGAACAACTTGTCATAGATCTGTCAAAACCCCTGCCCTATCTGCCGTTTTAATGAAACTGTCAACCACCACACCTCAGACCGACCGGTTTATAGCCGAATGGAACAACAATGAAGACTTCATCATTGCCCACACCTCTGGCTCGACCGGCAAGCCCAAAGAAATCAGGCTGCCGAAATCAGACATGCTGAAATCGGCTGTGGCGACATGCCGCTATTTCTCCATTGACAGCAGTTCGGTGTTGGTCTGTCCATTGTCGGCCGACTATATAGCCGGAAAAATGATGATCATCAGAGCGATCGTCTCCGGTGCCGAGCTATTCATGGAGCAACCGAGCAACCGGCCGTGCGCAACAGCCTATCCACCGGTGGATCTGCTCCCGGTGGTGCCCTCTCAGGCAAAGTCTCTGATAGAACGGTGTGCCGACGGGCTGACGGTGAAAAATGTTATTGTCGGAGGAGCTCCGGTCGCGCCGGAACTCGAACGCGAGCTGGCTCAAGCTCCTTTCGAGGCATACGCTACCTATGGCATGACTGAGACATGCAGCCACGTGGCAGTCAGGAAACTCGGAAATCAGATCTATGAAGCATTGCCCGGAATAGGTTTCTCAACCGACGCCGGCAACTGCCTGACAATCTCCGCTCCCTCATTCTCGTTCCGAAGCCTACAGACCAACGACATTGTCGATCTGATTGACGAAACGCACTTCAAATGGCTCGGTCGCCGCGACAATGTCATCATCACCGGCGGTTTGAAAGTCATACCCGAATCGGTCGAGGAGCGCGTCAGAGACATCATTGCCGGACGCGAATTTTATTTCACCGGACGCGAGGATCCGAAATGGGGGCAGGCGGTGATCATGGTGGTGGAAGGAACCGATGACAGCATCGCCCCCGAAATTATCAGACAAATGAGCCTCCGTCTCAAAAAATGGGAAATGCCCAAAGAGATCATTTTCAAGCCTGAGTTTGAACGGACCTCATCGGGCAAGATCATCAGGAGCGCGGAGTGACCGTAATGGCCGCGCGTGTCAGAGTTCTCTTCTCGTCGGCTATCTCGAGTCTGAACTCATTGTTGTCTGAACGCGCGATCTTGACGTCGACCGAATCGCCGAAATGAGCCTCATTCTGAAACGCGATTTCAAAACGTGAGATACGGTTCTCATCGAAAAAGCCGAGATCAAACCGGTTGAGCAGCAACTCGACATATCGTGTCGTATTGACATGACGGTTGCAGTCTATGTCGCAGTAGCAGAATGTATAGGGTGTCACCTCGTCGGCTATTTCAATCTGGGAATGTCTCACAAATGGCTTCACCGGCGGAATGTCTCCTTTAACCGGCAGCTCCTCGGGAAACAATGATAACAGATTGGCAGGTCGGCGTGCATCGATGTCGATTGCCACCCACGTTGTCAACGCATGACCGATAACATTGCCGTCACTGTCACAGATTCTGAATGCGCGGTCTGAATAAAACCGGTTCAACGAAACTATCCAAGTGGTCACCGAATAACTCTCATTGATACCGGGCCAGCGTTCCATTTCGATTGCCACTCGGCTCAGAACCCATGCGCAGTTATTCTTGATCAGTCGGTCATAACCGATATCTATCCGGTTGGCATGGAGCGTAGCTATGTCGATAAGTTTCTGCACAAGTGCGGGCAACGGCAATTCATCTTCAGGCGTGCAACGTGCCGCCGAGAGAAAATAGGTTTCAGTTATCTGACTTTCCATTGCTGACAAGGCGTTTGCGGCGCTCGGCCTGGCTTGCTATGTAGGCTGTTACAAATTCCTGGGGCGATTTTGTCACCGTCACACGTCCGCTACGCACAAACTGTTTTATGTCGTAGCGTTTAAGCTCATTGAACAATGCCTCGGTCTCACGATAGTGGCCGGTTTTCTCAATGACGGTGTAGTCGTGGGTGACATCAAGTATTCTGGCTCCGTGAGTTCTGATGACTTTTTCAAGATGCGGTTCATCGAGCAGAAGTTTGGTCGCCACCTTATAGAGCGCGACCTCCTGATAGACGATCTCGTCATCATCGTAGACAAACACCTTGACGACATCGATACATTTTTCAATCTGTCGCGCAAGCTTCTCGAGAGCCTCACGTGTCGACCATGCGGTGATGGTCCACTTGTGAAGTCCGGGAATTGAGCACGCGCTTGCCGAGATAGACTCGATGTTAATGTTACGGCGTGTGAATATGACTGACACCTGGCTCAGCAGGCCGACTGTGTTTTCTGAAAATATGGAAATTGTAAATAGTTGCTGTTCCATTTAATTGGTGTGGTATAGGCTTAATAGTTAAGTATTTTGTACTGGCTCAGAAGAATGCGGTTTCCGGGGTCGCCGGAGGGCACCATCGGAAATATCATGTCAGTGGCATCGATTGCCACATTAAGCAGATAGCTGCCATCTGACGCAAGCATACGGTCAACGGCATCACTGAGCCGGCAACGGTCGGTGACATCTTCTCCCTTGATGCCATAGGCGGCGGCCAGGGCGACAAAATCAGGGTTGATCATCGGCGTCTGAGAGAAACGTCCTCCGAAAAACAGTTCCTGCCACTGACGCACGTTGCCGAGGAAATTATTGTTGAGCAATATGATCTTGACATCGACATGTTCCTGCAAAATCGTTCCAAATTCCTGTATCGTCATCTGCAATCCGCCGTCGCCGACGAAAAGACACACAGTGCGGGTGCTGTCGCCCATCTTTGCACCTATTGCCGCCGGCAGTCCGAATCCCATTGTGCCGAGACCGCCCGACGAGATGAACGCGCGAGGAGACCTGCATTTGAAATAACGTGCGGCGAACATCTGGTTCTGACCGACATCGGTGACACAGACCGCGTCATCTCCCACCTTGTCGGCAACGAGATTGATCACTTCGCCCATTTTCATCATGCCTGTCTCGGGGTGCACTTCGCTGTCGATAATCTCCTCACGCTCAATTTTATCAAACTTCTTGAACATTTCAAACCAAGGAGATCTTTGACGCGACGCTATCAGCGGAGCCAACGCAGACAGAAATTTACGTGCATCGGCCTGAATCGCCTTGCTGACTTTCACATTCTTGTTCAGTTCCGCATTGTCGATGTCGACATGGACAATGTGGGCCTGACGTGCGAAATTGTGGATGTCGCCGGTGACCCTGTCATCAAATCTCATGCCTACGGCCAGTATAAGGTCGGCACGGCTGAGAGCGACGTTAGGCGCGATGTTGCCATGCATTCCGACCATTCCGGTGAACAGTGGGTGACCAGTGGGCAATGTCGACAGTCCGAGCAAAGTGGACGCGACCGGAATATTGCCGCGCTCGGCAACCTCGCGCAACTGATCTTCAGCTCCAGAGATCATCACTCCGTGTCCCGAGACGATGATCGGCCTCTCGGCCTCATTGATCATTCGCGCTACATCCTCCACATCGTCGGTTGAAAGATCCGGGTCCGGATTATAGCTGCGTATGTAGTTGCAGACATCATGGTTCCACTCCATCATTCCGATCTGCGCATCTTTCGCGATATCGATCACAACCGGTCCGGGACGACCGGTGGAAGCGATATAAAATGCACGCGCCACTGCATCGGGAATATCATCGGCATGCCTGATCTGTATCGACCATTTGGTTATCTGCTGCGTCATAGCCACCACATCGGTCTCCTGAAAAGCGTCGGTTCCAAGATAGGCCGAGGCTACCTGTCCGGTGATCACAACCAACGGAGTGCTGTCGGCGATAGCATCGCTGAGACCTGTGACAACATTGGCCGCGCCGGGACCCGATGTGACAATCACGACACCCGGACGCCCTGTGATGCGGGCATAACCCTGGGCGGCATGAATCGCCCCCTGCTCATGCCTGACAAGAACATGCTTCAGTTGATCGCGATAGTCATATAGTTTGTCATAGACCGAGATAATGGCACCTCCGGGATATCCGAAAACAAGATCGACACCCTCACACAAAAGCGATTTTATCAATCCTTCAGCACCTGTGATACGATTATTCTTCATAAATGGAATGATTTAAAAAATTGTGGAATGGTGTTTTCTCACTCTCTGACTCCGCCTTTGTCAGCAGAAGTGACCGTGGCCGCATAGGCTCTCAATGCCTTGGAGACCTGACGCTGACGACCATGGGGCGTAAACGCATCCTTGCCCCGTTGAAGCTCCGACCGGCGACGTGTCTCAAGTTCATCTTCTGTGACAACGAGATTTATCGTTCTGGCAGGAATGTCTATTTCAATCGTGTCACCGTCGCGAACCAATCCGATATTACCGCCGGCAGCCGCTTCAGGCGAGATATGCCCGATCGAAAGCCCGGAAGTGCCGCCAGAGAAACGGCCGTCGGTGATGAGCGCGCACTCTTTTCCGAGATGACGGGCTTTGATATAACTTGTCGGATAGAGCATTTCCTGCATTCCGGGACCACCTTTGGGCCCTTCGTATGTTATGACGACAACATCGCCTGGCTCAACCTTGCCGCCGAGAATTCCCTCGACAGCCTCATCTTGTGACTCGAAAACCTTGGCCGTACCCCTGAACCGGAATATCGACTCATCGACACCGGCAGTCTTGACAACACATCCGTCGGCAGCTATGTTACCATGGAGGACGGCCAGTCCGCCGTCACGGTTATAGGCATGTTCCATGTCGCGGATGCACCCCGACACCCGATCGGTGTCGAGTGATGAATAATATGTCATCTGCGAGCCGAGAACGGTTGTCCGCTTTCCGCCGGGCGCGCTTCGCCAAAGTTCGTCGGCACGGTCGGTGTAGCGGCTTCCGCCGACAGCCCACATCTCGACGGCATCTTCAAGCGACAGACAATCGACCCGTCTGACCGAAGTGTCGACAAGACCTGCGTCTGCAAGAATTTTCATGATCGAGAGAATTCCGCCCGCACGATTGACATCTTCCATGTGATATTTTGAATTCGGTGCAACCTTGCACAACACCGGAGTCTTGCGCGACAACAGGTCGATATCGTCAATCGTAAAGTCAACACCCGCTTCATTGGCAATAGCCAGCAAGTGAAGCACCGTGTTTGTCGAGCCGCCCATGGCAATGTCGAGAGTCATCGCGTTGAGAAAAGCCCGGCGGGTAGCGATTGACCTTGGCAAAACCGAGTCGTCGTCATTGTTGTAATATGCTTCGGTATTTTTCACTATCAGCCTCGCGGCCTCGCGAAACATCTCCTTGCGGTTGACGTGCGTGGCGACGACTGTACCGTTTCCCGGAAGAGCGAGACCGATAGCCTCATTGAGCGAATTCATCGAGTTGGCAGTGAACATTCCCGAACATGACCCGCATGTCGGACAACCCATCAGCTCGAGACTCTCAACCGTTTTGTCTTCGACCGAGTCATCGGCCGACTCAACCATGATGTCGACAAGATCGACACTCCGGTCTCCGACCCGACCGGCCTCCATAGGTCCACCCGACACAAACACTGTCGGAAGGTTCAGCCTCATTGCAGCCATAAGCATTCCGGGGGTCACCTTGTCACAATTGGAAATGCAGACCATAGCATCGGCCTTGTGGGCGTTTACCATATATTCGATAGAGTCTGCTATCAGATCACGCGACGGCAGTGAATAAAGCATTCCGTCGTGCCCCATCGCGATGCCGTCATCAATGGCTATCGTGTTGAACTCGGCAGCAAAACAGCCGAGTTTCTCTATTTCTTCCTTGACCGTCTGGCCGATTTCATGCAGGTGGGTATGTCCGGGGACAAACTGTGTGAACGAGTTGACAACAGCGATCACAGGCTTTCCCAACTGGCTCTCTTTCATGCCGTTCGCACGCCAAAGAGCACGTGCGCCCGCCATTCTGCGACCTACAGTGGTAGTCGCGCTTCTTAACGGTTTGCTCATATCTTCATTTGCATTTTTATGCTTTATAGCATAGTTTTGTAAGCAATTTTGGCAAATTTACAACTTATATCATAATAAAGCAATATTATTTTGTTTTTTGTTCACTATTTTAAACAACAAATTATTATATTTGCGGTGATGATAGATATAATTTGCTATATATTATGTTTTCTGCTATGTGCCGTTGGAGCCGTCGGTTGTTTTGTACCGGTGATTCCGGGTCCACCGCTTTCATTCGCCGGCTACCTTCTGCTTCTGTTGACTCCTGCCAATGAGGCCATTCCGCTGGTGACAGTCATAGTGCTCGGCACACTGACCTTGCTGTCGGTTATTTTCGACTACGTGATACCCTCACTCGGGGTGAAGTGGTTCGGAGGAACCAAATATGGGAAATGGGGAAGCCTCGCCGGCACACTTGCCGGCCTGTTGTTCATGCCCTGGGGCTTGATTGCAGGACCGTTTGCCGGAGCATTCATTGGCGAACTCTGCGGAAAAAGCAATACAACCGATGCCTTAAAGTCGGGAGTAGGCTCACTGGTCGGTTTCTTGTGTGGGACACTCTTCAAACTGTTTGTCACCTTCGCCATAATCTTTTATGCCATACGCGCCGTTTTGTTTTGACCACAAACCGTACTGGAATAGAAAGCACGATTTTTCTACTAAATATATCAACTAACCTTTTATTATCACACGTTATGAAAAAAGTAATCGCATCTACACTGCTATGTCTATCAATCATGACACTCGGAGCACAGGAAAAACGGCAGGAAATCGAGTATGGAATCAGAGTCGGTATGAATGTGTCATCAATGGGCATATCTGCCGACCGTGTGTCGCTGAGCCCTGATTCAAAAGTCGGATTCAACATCGGAATCGCAGCCGAGATCCCCGTATCGAAAACCAATGAGGCATGGCGCATCAACACCGGTCTTTACTATACTATCAAGGGCTTCAAACTCAGCGAGGACGGAGAAAAACTGACTTCATCGCCGGCCTATCTCCAGATTCCAGTCTATGCCTCGTGGCGGACACCGCTGACCGACGATATTAAATTACGCATCAACGCAGGTCCTTACTTCGCTCTCGGAGTGAACGGTAAAAACAAAATAACAGACGGTCGTCTCTCTGAAAAAGAAGACTGTTTCGGTCATGGAGGCTACAAACGTTTCGACATGGGATTGGGACTTTCGGTCGGTCTCGCGTTCAACAAATTCATTTTCGACATCGGCTATGAGCATGGTCTCATAAACATCTCACCCGACGATGACGTGAAATTCCGCAACCGCAACTTCACTTTCACCTTAGGTTACAATTTCTGACATAAAGACGCTCAGACATGAAACGTTTATCAATCATCGCCATTGCACTTCTGACATCTCTGGCGGTTTGCGCAGCAAGCATCGAAGACGACACAGAACTCCGGTCAGTTGAGAATGCATCTTGCGAAAAAGAAAAAACGGTTTTGGGTGTCAGAATCGGAATTAACGATGCCCGTTGGATCTCATACGACTCAGACGAACCCTATTCCGGAGCCGGAATCAAGTTCAAAGTCGGCTTCGCGGCCGAGCTGCCTATCGCCAAACATTGGTGGATCAACACAGGTCTGTATTATTCTGTCAAGGGTTATCGTGAAAAAGATAAAAGCGACGGCAGTGTGTCCACTCTGAACATGGGCTATCTTGAGGTTCCGGTCTATTTCACCTGGCACTACAAGTTCAACCCCAATCTGAGGTTACGTCTTGGAGTCGGACCATATGTCGCTCTCGCTGTCAACGCAAAACTCAAGACCAAATATAACAATGTCTCACAGAGCTATTCGGGACTTGACGGTTATAAGCTGCCCGATGTCGGCATAGGATTGACAGCCGGACTACAATACAAACGTTTTTTAGTGGAGATCGGGAATAGTCTCGGTTTCTTGAAAGTTTCAGAATATGACATAGCGTTCCATAACGAAGTCGCTTCGCTGACTGTGGGATACCAATTCTAATCACAGTGTTGCTTATTCAGAAAATAATGCCTATTTTTGTATCATTATTTTCTGAATTTCAACTTAAAAGCTATTGAAATGAATCTTATAAAAACCGTTTTCCGCACTGCGTTATTTCTCACCGTTGCCCTTGCTTTCACCGCATGTGAAGATGATGACAACGATTCAAGCCCCAACGCAGCAGTTCTGCTTTTTGAGAACCCCGACATCGAGTTCAGCTCGACAACCAACGCATGGACTAATGTCTTCAATCCGCTTGCCGACAACGATCTCGTCTTTGGCGGCTTCAAATTCAGCCACTCAGGCATCAATGAGGGCTATGAAGCCTACACAGGTTTCTGTCCGACCAAATCGACAGACAAAAGCGATCATGCCGGCGACTGGGTAGCCCACCAGTGGGGCGCGATAACCGGCAAAGGCTGCATCGCCCCGACCCTGCCCTACATGATTGCATGCTGGGACAGCTACAACGAGCGTGATCTGACCGAGATGCCCGAGAATCCCTCCTGCTCGTTCCGTCTCACTAACGGAAACAAATTCTCTCTAATGGGATTCTACATCACCAACACCACCTGGGGATATTACGCGATGAAAGACGGAACGAATTTCAACGAGCCGTTTGAAGAAGACGACTACTGTTTTGTCCGCGCCAACTTTGTCAGAGACGGCATCGTGATAGGCCACAAAGATGTGTATCTCGCACATGAGGGAAATTTCCTGGCCGAATGGCAACCGGTCGAAGCAAGCGAGTTCGGCGCAATCGACATGGTTTATTTCACCATGGAATCGAGCGACTTCTCAGATTTTGGCATGAACAACCCGGCCTACTTCGCTTTCGACGCGCTGGTGATTAAAGTAGAGAAATAATAGTTCTGATTCAAGAACGGGAGCATCAATATTATTTAATTTATCTTTAGATCTGTTCCATGTTAAATTTCATAAAGAAAGCGTTCGATAACCTGTCGGGATCGACAGAGCAGACCTCACAGGCATTGCGTGAAGCCCTTGAGAAAACCCGTAATTTTCTTGCCGAACGCGACGGAGTGTTTGTGAAGTCGAGTCACCCGAGTCCTGAATTCGCCGCAACTACAGACATCTCTATCACCCCGGGCAAAGGGAGTGCAGAACTGCGCCTTACGGTCACACCTGTCAAAGGCGGTGAGGCTGCCCGCGTGGAGGCAACGCATGTGTTTGACAGCGGCACAATCAAAGGCCCGGCCCAATTGGCCGAGGCCATTGACGAGACCATAGATTTGTTGCGCGCCCAAGCTGTAAAAGAATTATCAGCCAAAGGCATTGTGCTCTTTGAAGTGACATACGACACATTTATAGATGCGGTCAAAAGTCTACGTCTCAAACCGTTCAGAGAACTTGACGACCTGATTGGAGTGACAATACCAGCGTCGAAAGAACTGAAAACCGCATGGCCGCTCCACATCAAGACCGGAACAAAACATTTCACTCTTTCAGTGGAAATGAATGGCGTAGACACTACAGCCGCAAAGCAATTTGAAAACCGAGGCATAAAGGCCGAAGTTTCTGACAAGCGTCTGACAGCATCAAAGACATGCGGTCTGGAAGCTATCACAAGCACCGACAGCCTTGCATCGGCAATCAAGCAATACATTGACAACGTAGGCCAGGTTCTTGCCGACATAAATCGGCACACACCTCTTTCAGCCGCCACCTTTTCGCGGGGAATAGACGCGGAGTTCCTGCGCAAGCGGCTGAGCACACTCGAGACGTTCTCTTCGATCGACTCCGACGGCGACGTAAAACTCGTCATACCCGCCGACGACAATTTTGTTTTCCCCAGCACCGTGTGGATACTACCGCGGTCAGAAAAGGTTACAGTGCAGATTCGCGGCACCATTGATAAAGAATTCAAAGACGATGGAGCGGTACAGAAGTTGTGGCCGGGTATAAAAATCGATGTGTCTGACGGCAAGACCCGCGGATTGGAACTCCGTGTCACACCCGCCGACCTCCGCAAAGACGACAAGCCACAGAACCTGCAACTCTTTGACGCAGTGCAAGGAGCAATCACCAATCTCAGATATGCCTGGGTGAAAGTGCATGATTTATTGAATGTGCCATGTCACATCTGTGATTTTTTCGATAAGAAAAAAATAGAACAGCTGCTGCGCAAAATGGGTCATGAAATGACCAAAGATGATGCCGGCGACATCAGGCTCACTATTCAGGCCGACAAGGATTGTCCTATGGAACGCTTCCTATGGGTGATGACCTCTCCTGAGAAAATCAAGATCAGCGGAGGTGTTTTTGGCTCACCTTCAAACCTTGATGTCGAAAAATGCGCCGCCGATGCCACAGCAAATCTCAAAGGTACAGGTTACACCGCCTATGTCTACAAAAACACGGTGAGACTCCGCGGTTGTCTCGAGGCCGCCTCCATCTCTTTCATGTTTGAGTCTGACCGCGATGAAGCCATTGTCAAATTTGTGCGCAAAAGCATCGACACGATCAAAACAGCCTGTGCCGAGCCGATACGCATATATCTGAAAAACGAGGCCGAGGAGCGTGCCCGCAAGGAAACTGTCGAAAGTATCCGTCGCGAAGTAGTCAAATTTGGCCAGACCATGGGCTACGAGATGAAAACTGATGATGACGGTGACATAAAGCTATCTGTTCCGTCTGACAAAACTTTCGATTCAAAGAGGTTCATATGGGTCATTATCAAGTCTGACCGAGTCGAGGTCAGAGGTTCTATCAACCAATACCCCGACAACATAGATAACGAACGCATTGCTGCTGATGCCACAGCCCGATTCAAAGGTACACCTTTCATTGCCAAGATAGTCAAAAATGGAGCCGTGTGGGTTAACGGCACTATTGAAATCAACATCTCCACAGAAGCTTCCAATCGGAATAAGGCCGTCATCGACTTTGTGCGAGACGGAATCGACAAAATCAAAATTGCCTGCGCCGAGCCATTGCGCATATTGAAGCAACGCGAGGAAGATGAGCGCAAGAGGCGTGAGGAAGAGGAACGCAAAAAGCGTGAGGAAGAGGAACGAAAGAAGCGTGAAGAAGAGGAACGCAAAAAGCGCGAGGAACAGGAACGCCGGGCTCGGGAGGAAGCGAACAGACGAGCAGAGAGGGAGCGAAACCTCGGAAAATGGATGGAATATTCGATCAATGCAAGTTGCACTGTGGGTGAAGTCCAGAAATATTTCAATGGCATCTGGCCCTATCTGCGCATCTGCTTCTTTATGGTTGGCCACGGCCAGACAGCTGACCGCACCGGCTCTGAACTAACGCCAATCGACCGCGACTGTCAGATAGGCAAGATACGTTCTTTCAAATCATCGTCGACAATACGCATCGAGGGACGATCAACCCCCGACGACATCGAGAAAGCATTCCGCAAACAGACCGGTCTTGTCGTCAAGATATGCTACACCGACGACTCCAAACATCGCTATTACATATCGAAAAAAGCCGCCATGCACAAGAAACCGATAGGCGATCTCAACACACTCTTCGAGAGCAATGGCTATTACTACAACGACTGGTACTAACAACCGGTTATTGAAACTGATTATCTTCGATACAACAGGTGCCGTCTCGCGCAAGCCAGACGGCACCTGTTGTTATATTTCAAGCGGTTTGTTTCAGATTCGTTCGAGCACCGTCTCGACCAGATCTCTCACGGCGGTCTTGTAGTTGGGGTTTGCATCGTTGTTCATGCGGTTTGCGATGATCGAGCATACGGTCATCGCCTTGTGTCCCATCAGTCGTCCAAGCCCCTGCAATGGAGCAGATTCCATCTCATAGTTTGTCACCTTGCGGTCACCGAACCTGAACTCCTCGATCGAGCGGTTGAGTGTCGGATTTGCAAGCGGCAGACGCAGCTCGCGTCCCTGCGGGCCATAGAAACCGACAGCCGAGATCGTGTTTCCGCGAACCATGTCGTCACGCCCTATGCGCTCTACAAGTTCGGCGTCGGCGTTGACCACATAGGGTTTTGCCCAGAGCGGATTCCAGTTGGTGTGCTCAACAAAAGCCCGTTCAAAATCGAGATCGGCCACCTCGTTGCGGCCGGCGTAGTAGTTCAACACGCCGTCAAAACCGATCGCTTTTTCGGCAATTACGGGGGTCCCGAGCTTAAGTTCGGGTTGCAACGCGCCCGATGTTCCGATTCTGACAAGTGTCAGAGTGCGGTGTTCGTCACTGACCTCACGCGTTTTGAAATCGATGTTGGCCAAGGCGTCAAGCTCATTTATGACGATGTCGATGTTGTCAGGACCGATGCCATGACTCAGGCACATGATCGGTTTTCCCTTGTACGTTCCGCCGATAGTGTGGAACTCGCGAGACTGCACTTCAAAAGTCTTTGTGTCGAAAAACTCAGCCACCATGTTCACACGCGCCGGATCACCGACGAGAATCACACGGTCGGTCAGCTGTTCGGGCAAAAGATGGAGATGAAACACAGATCCATCACTGTTTATTATAAGTTCTGACGGTTCTATTATTTTTTTTGACATGTTTACGTTGGTTTAGAGGTTAGGTATCTTAAATGATTAACGATTGACAAATCTGTTTTGTTGGCTCACGCGAGAATATATCGTCCGCCCGGCGCATTGACAACCAGACCGTTATATTCCATTTCCCCGAGAAGCTGAATCAAATTTGATATCGGCATCGACAAATCGACCGACATAAGGTTTATCCGTGCCTCGCCTTTCTGCGTCAGATAATCAATAACCGTCTGCTGCTCGGGCGTAATGTCGAGATTCAATGTCGGCTGATCACCTTCTGACAACACCGGAGTCCATCTCATAGCTGCTATGAAATCATCGACCGAAGTCAATATGGAAGCTATATTTTTATATATGATCTTGTTGCATCCCGAACTATAGACATCGGTGACTCTTCCCGGCAACGCAAAGACATCGCGTCCGTAATCAGCAGCGAGACGTGCAGTGAACAGCGCGCCTCCTCTTTCACCCGACTCGATGACAAGCACCGCATCGCTCATGCCGGCGACAATGCGGTTGCGGGCAAGAAAATTTCCCTGGTGAATCGGGGCACTGTGGCGATAGTCTGTCAGAATCGCGCCTCCGTTTCTGACCATGTCTACAGCAGTCGATCTGTGGGCCGCCGGATATATTGTCGCAAGTCCGTGAGCCACCACCCCGACCGTAGGCACATTTGATGAAATCGATTCGCGGTGGGCAGCGACATCAATGCCGTATGCCAGGCCGCTGACAACGAGCAGATCTGGAATCTTGCGCGACAGTTCGGCGATGAAGCGTGAGACAAATGTGGTTCCGTAGGCTGTCGCATGGCGTGTGCCGACAATAGCGATGACATGGGGAGAATTGAAATCGGCGTTGCCGGAGACATAGATCATCAGCGGCGCATCGGGGCAATCAAGCAACCGTCGGGGATAATCGTCGTCGGTATAGTAAAGTGCCCTGACACCGTTGGCCACGACCCAATTCATCTCTTCGGTGGCCTTTTCAAGGGCACTCCTTCTGACATCGTCAGCCAGCAAACGGTTGTTTGACGAAAGACAGGCTGCGAGCGACGACCGGCTGCCGGTGAAAAATTCGCCAAGCGAACCCACACGCGAACTGATGATGCGTGCGAATTCGATCGTCATTCCCTTGAGTGACGACATCGCGATGCGATAGAGCAGGTCGTTGTCAGAAGCCGGAACCGCGATCATGGCAACAGAGATCAGAGATATCGGGCAAACGCCGCGGCAAGTTCGGTTCCTTTAGACAGACGTCCGTCTTTCAGGGCCACGACAGTGACCTCAGCTTTTACAACCGGGTCGCCATGTTGATTGAATATGTGTTGATGAAAGACAAAACGCGGACCTCGCCTTTCCATTGCGAGACAACTGCGCATCGTGTCACCCGATCTCAAAGGAGTCAGATAATCAATCTCCACACGTGACAAGACCGGATCGATGCCGATCTTTCTCATGGAGTCAAACGACATGCCTGCCTCGGCACAGAAACAGTGACGGGTGTGCTCGAGATAATGAAGATAGTTGGCATTGTTCACAATGCCCTCGGCGTCGATTTCATAATCGCGAACCTCGATCTCAAGTTCAAAAATAAATTTTCTGTCGTCCATTTTCAATCATAAAAACGTGAGTCAGCAGTAAAGTTAATCAGAAATTGCGGTTTTTCAAAACCTGATTGTCAAAATAAGAATAATAATGCTTAATTTTGTGATTATGACTCGATTTCTACTTATTTTTCTTATGTTTGCCGCAACCGCAGCCGAGTCGGCCGCATGCACCTCGGTAATAGTTAGCGGACGCGTCACCCGGTCGGGACGTCCGATGATCTGGAAACACCGCGACACCGGAACCGAGCACAATTTCATCGCCCGTGTCGGGGCGTCAGGCAACCGCCACGGCTATGTCGCGCTTTTCAACGGGGGTGATTCGCTGCTCAACGAGGCATGGACCGGAATGAACGATGCCGGCTTCGCTATCATGAACACCGCCAGCTACAACCTGATGCCTGACACAGCGACTGTCAAAGACCGTGAGGGCATCGTTATGCGTCTGGCCCTCGAACGCTGCATCACGCTCGACGACTTTGAGAAACTACTGGACGAACTGCCTAAACCACTGGGAGTACAGGCCAATTTCGGTGTCATGGACAGCAGCGGCCGGGCAGCCTATTACGAAACCGACGATTATGATTTCAAACGCTACCTTCTCGACGATGAGCCGTCGGGAATAATCTACCGCACAAACTATTCTTATTCAGGCGAAAAAGACGGCGGTTACGGATACATCAGGGAGAGCAACGCACGCCACCTCGCCACCTCTCCGGCAAAAGACCGGCGTGTCACCCCCGAACTCTTCACCGACACTTTGTCGAAATCGTTCTACCATTCACTGATAGGCCGCGATTTCATGAAGGGCGATGACCGCTGGGTCAGTGACCGCGACTTCATTCCACGCCGTTCGTCGGCTGCCTCGATAGTGATCGAAGGTTTGCTGCCCGGTGAGTCACCGGAGTCAATGACAATGTGGACTGTCATCGGATATCCGCCTGTCTCTCACACCGAGGCCGTCACACTCGACAGTGTTCCGCAATCGCTTCAACCAAGCGGCAGCGAGTGGCGTTCGCCCCTTTGCGACGAAACTCTCAAACGCAAACGTGAGGTATTTCCGATTACCCGCGGAAGCGGAGAATATTATCTTGACATCGACAAGATAAGAGAATACATGCCACAGCAGCTCCGTATCAGCCAAGAGAATTACGCACGCCGCAGGGCAGAAATAAAGAAAAGATCAGAAAAACAATGAGTTCTACGGTTCTGACGGTTATCTTTCTCGTCATTTCAAACGTTTTCATGACCTTCGCATGGTATGGCCACCTTAAACTCAACGACATGGGAGTCTCAAAAAGTTGGCCGCTATACATGGTGATTCTCTTCTCATGGGGCATCGCGCTGCTCGAATACTGTTTTCAGGTTCCGGCAAACCGCATCGGATTTGAAGGCAATGGAGGACCATACTCCCTGATACAATTAAAGGTGATGCAGGAAGTCATCACCTTGGTTGTTTTTGTAATTTTCAGCCTGATTGCATTCGAGGGGTTCGCCCTGAGGTGGAATCACATCCTGGCGTTCATTTTGCTGATCGCGGCTGTCTACCTGGTTTTCATGAAGTGATCAGAACTTGATCACCAGCTCGGCAAGCACCTTGTCGCCGTCGCCGACAGCAACTTCAGTCGATTTGCCATAGAAATATTTCTCAAAGTTGAGTCTGACATCGGCACGCAGCCATTTGTAGGCATAAGTCAGCGTTCCGCCGACCGTGATTCGGTTTCTGAGCGGATCGTCAATCTGCAGTTTACCCTCATCATCGGCCATTCCGGTCGAATGGTTTGTCATGCCGTCGACACGGGCCTGCACTGACGCACGGTTGAAGACACCGAGCTTCACCGGAAACCACCTGTCGGCAAAGACAACATAGCTGTGACATGTCGGAGCGGTTCCATTGGTGTAGTGACAGTTCATGTACTCACCCTCGACAACCCATCTGCCTCCATAGTAGCCGACAGCCGCGTCAAACAGGTTCATTCTGACATTCTCCGGCCGACGCGAGTGGAAACCGGTGGTCAGCTTGAAATCGCCGAGACGATAAGATACCTTGGTTGCAAATGTAGGCTTCTTCGACCATACCTCATGATCGGAGATCGAGCTTGAATTGAAAACACCCGCCTCGACTGTCAGCGGCAGATTCTCAGTGCCGTAGTAACCGGCTTTCATGCCTACACCGCGCACATTGTCTACATCTTTACCAAGAAACGAGCGGTTTGCAAAAATGTAGTTGTTGGGAGCGCGGAAGTTGTCGACACCAAACGGTTCACGGAACTGTCCGGCCTGAATCTTGAACTCACGGGTCAGATCAAAACGTCCCCATGCGTCGAGAAATTTCATCTTACCCCGGTCGCATGCATCAATCTGAACAAAATAATGAATAATCGGTGCTACCTGTCCTGTCAGGGAGACACGGGCATTTCGTACCTGGAAACGTGCATCGCCCGATTTAGTGTCCATTTCATAGCGTGATCTTATGGCACCATGAATCTCGGGCATATAGTTGATATTTTCTTTTTCGTCGGCGAAAGCATTGATTCCCGACATCGTCAATACAATTAATGAAAACGAAAGGAAACGTGACATAACGTAGGTTTGATTGGGACATAGAGAAAGCCATCTATTGACAATGTCAACAGACGGCCTCTTATTCGTGCTGTTTGTTTTTAGGCTGTTATGCCTGAAATTAGTTCTGCTCAGCAGCAGGAGCCTCAGCAACAGTTGTGTCAACAGCAGCTGAATCCTCAACTACGGGAGCAACAACTTCTTCAGCAACTTCTACTTCTTCAGCTTCAACGGGAGCTTCTTCAGCAGCTTTCTGGCCACCGCAAGCGAAAAGTGACATGCTTGCGATAACAGCGAATGATAAAACTAACTTTTTCATTTTCGTGTAAATTAATAATAAAACAATAATTTGAGCTTCAAAAACGCCACAAAGGTAATATAAAAAAACATACCCGCAAACAATTTTTCTGATTTTTTTTTATTGATTGGCAAACTTATTCCGAAAAGCTGATTTTTTGTGGCAGTTTAGAAGATTTTTTAAACTTTAGACGAACTGTGATCATTAGAAGCGCGACGTTCGGCGACAATTGAATTAGCGAGCGCGACAGCTTTTGTGATGTGGTCACAGATGTTTCGTTCACCGACGAGCGACTCGACCTTGGCGTTGAGCAGAGAATGGTGGACATTTTCATTGACCCCCGACAAAACGACCTCGATGCCCTCCTCATGGCTCGATCTGATGAGGATCTCAAGATTGTGAATTGCAGTTGAATCGATAAACGGCACTTTTCTCATTCTGATAATTCTGACAATCGGCTTGTCTTGCATCGTAGACCTCATGAGTTCGTCGAACTTCGTCGCTATGCCGAAGAAAAACGGACCGTCGATCTCATAGACCGAGACACCTTTCTCAACCTTTAGCACCTCATGGGTTGACAGATCGGTTCCTTCGGCCACGTCAAGTTGCTCACTGTAGACCTTGATCTGGCTGTTTTCCATGACTCGTCTCAGGAACAGCACGACAGCCAGCAGCAGACCGATCTCTATAGCTATGGTAAGATCGAAAATCACAGTCAGGAAAAAGGTCACCAACAGAACCGAAATATCGCTCTTGGGCGATTTGAAGATGCTCACCACAGTTCTCCACGCGCTCATGTTGTAGGCCACGACCATCAGAACGGCGGCCAGGCATGCCATAGGAACCATGTTGATCAGAGGCATCAGGAACAGGAAAATCAGAAGCAGCACAACGGCATGGACTATACCTGCGACAGGTGTGCGACCACCGTTGGTGATATTTGTCATTGTTCGTGCTATCGCACCTGTGACTGGGATACCGCCGAACATCGGAACAACTATATTCGCCATGCCCTGCCCTATCAGCTCGGTGTTGCTGTTTGTGCGCGACCCGGTTATACCGTCGGCGACTGTGGCAGACAGCAGAGACTCTATAGCACCCAACATCGCGATGGTGAATGCCGACGGAAGCAGAAGATTGATCGTCGTCATGTTGAGCTCAAAACCGTGGGGCAAAGGAAGGTCGGTCGGCATGTCACCGAAGCGGCGTCCTATTGTCTCGACAGTCAATGATGGATCGAAATATTCGACCGCGGCCACAGCAGCGGTCATGATTATGATCGAGATCAGCGCGCCCGGAAGTTTTTTCGAAATTTTAGGTGTCACGACGATAATGAGCAGAGACACGAGGCCGACGGCAAACGTGTAGAGGTCGATATTGCCGAAATTCCTAAAGTATGTTCCCCACTTCGGTATGAATTCCCCGGGGATCTCAGTCAATCCGAGTCCGAAAAAATCATTGATCTGAGTCGAGAAAATCGTCAATGCGATACCGGCGGTGAACCCGACGACAATCGGATAGGGAATGAACCTTATGACGGTGCCGAGATGAAACAGCCCCATGGCGACAAGAATCAGTCCCGCCATGAAAGTGGCGATAGCAAGCCCTGTCAGTCCATACTGGGCTATGATATTATATACAATAATGATAAATGCGCCGGTCGGGCCTCCGATCTGAACTGTGTTGCCACCGAAAGCTGAAACCATGAAACCTCCGATGATTGCCGTGATCAAACCGATTGTCGGGCTGACACCCGAGGCGATGCCGAAGGCAATGGCCAATGGCAATGCGACAATACCGACAACAATGCCGGCAATAAGATCTGCTTTGAACTTCGTTGATGAATAGCTCCGGAAAGTTGAAAATAACTTCGGTCTAAAATCAATAGTCCCTGATAGATTCATCTTAAACGTTTTTAAATTACTTTATTATTTACCTTAGAGCCTGCAAAGGTAGTAAATTTCAGCTATATTAACAAAACAGTCATCTTTTTTAAATATTTTCAGTAAAAAATATTGCAATCACAGTTATTTAATCTATATTTGCAATCAGAACCAACCAATATCTCCAACAGACAAGTGTATTTTCCCTTAATATTAACCATCACATTCCATTTATGAACAGACAAACTGCACTGTTAGCAGCACTTGCAATCGCCTGCGGATGTCCGGGAATCCAGAATTTCGGCATCACAAGCGGTTTCACAGTTGCGGCACAGGCCCAGCGTGCGACAGGTGTGATCACCGACGAGAACGGCGAACCGTTGGCCGGTGTTTCTATCATTGTCAAAGGAAAAGCCGGTGGCGTCACTACAGACATCGACGGCAAGTTTTCAATCGCTGCCACTCCGGGAGCCACAATCAGTTTCAGCTATGTAGGCTACAAACCGGTTCAAGTCAAGTATGAAGGTCAGGCAATCAATCTGACGATGACTCCCGATGCGACCAACCTCGACGAAGTGGTAGTTACCGCACTCGGTATTAAAAAAGACAAGAAATCACTCGGATATGCCATCGATGATATGAGCTCTGAGGAGATCATGAGAAACAAAACCGCCAACCCCCTGAGTTCACTTTCAGGTAAAATAGCCGGTGTCAACATCACCCAGTCGTCGGGTGCTGCCGGTGCGGGTGCCCAGATCATTCTCCGCGGCGGTACATCGGGTTCAGAGAGCCGCGACAACCAACCTCTGTTTGTTGTCGACGGAATCATCTATGACAACTCGGCGGCAGTCGGCGGAAACTCGGCATTTGACGGCTCGACAAACGCGTCGACCACATCATCAAACCGACTGATGGACATAAACCCCGAGGATATCGAGAACATGTCGATCTTGAAAGGTCCGGCCGCCGCAGCCCTCTACGGCTCACGCGCAGCAAACGGTGTCGTACTGATCACCACCAAAAAAGGTAAATCAGGATCGGTAGAGGTCAACGTTTCGACAAAATACATCAATTCATGGGTTAAGGATGTGCCGCAGGCGCAGACCACATTCAAACGCGGTTTCCTTGAGGACCAATATGAGAACAAGGTCTACACCGGCACAGTCTACAACGACTTCGCCTACACATCGTGGGGTGATAAATATGGATCAGGAGACCATGTCTACAGCAACAATATCGACGATTTCTTCCAGCACGGCAACATAACCGACACAAACGTCAGCGTCGCAGGCGGTACAGACACCGGAAACTTCTTCCTTTCTGGCTCATATTTTGATCAGGGCGGTGTCGTTCCAGAAACAGGCTACCGCAAGGCAACATTCCGTTTCAACGGTGAGCAGAAATGGAAAATATTCACTTTCGGTGCAAACGTCGCCTACTCGCAGTCACACACCAAGAAAACCCTTACATCGGGCGGTCTCTACGGTTCGAGCGGAAACGGCGCGTTACAGCGTGTCTACGGCTTCGGCACAACAGACGACATGAGCCACTATCTCAACGACGATGGCACCCGCTACCGAATGTTCGGCGACCGGCTCAACCCGTGGGAGGAATCAGATAACCCTTACTGGATCATCAACAAGAATCCGATCAAAGACAAAACATCACGTTTCACCGGCAATTTCAATGTCAAGGCCGACTTGACCGACTGGTGGTGGGTAAGCTTCAGAATGGGTATCGACGAATATAAGACCGACTACTCGAAACGCATTGCCCGCGGCGGTGTCGTCAAACAGACATGGCAAGACGGTATGATGAGCGACAACTCGACGACATATGAATATGTAAACACCAACTTGATGACCAATTTCAACAAGACATTCGGTGATTTCAACTTCAACCTTCTCGCCGGCTTCTCGACAGACAACACCCACACCACGTCGAACATGCGCATGGCTTCAGGGTTCATCATTCCCGACTTCTACAGCTATCAGAATGTGGCACCCAACAACCGCTCATTCCAGTACAACCACTACCGCAAACGTCTCGTCGGCCTTTATGGCGAATTCCGCGCAGACTGGAAAAACACGATCTTCCTGACCGTGAGCGGCCGTAACGACTGGACATCGACCCTGCCGAAAGAAAACCGTTCGTACTTCTATCCGGCTTTCAGCGGCGCGGTTGTCGTCTCTGAATGGCTGAAGAACACCGACCTGGTGCAGAACAACATTCTGACATTCGCCAAACTGCGTGCCTCATGGGCAAAAGTCGGTAAAGACACCGATCCCTATTCGACAGCGACATCATTGTGGCCGTTCCACACCTATCTCAACGGCATCGTCGGTTCGGGTAACTCGTGGACGCGCGGAAATCCCGTTCTGAAACCCGAGATGACCAAATCGACCGAACTCGGTCTTGAGCTGCGTTTCTTCCAGAACCGTCTGAAAGTCGACTACGCCTACTACACCAACGATTCAGAAGATCAGATTCTCTCACCGCGCGGCCCGCAGTCGACCGGTTATATCTTCTGCTCAGTCAACGCCGGCAATGTCGAGAACAAGGGTATGGAACTCTCGATCAGCGGCACACCGATCGAAACTAAAGACTGGACTTGGGAAACCGGAATCAACATTGCCGGCAACCGTGGTAAATTCACAAACTTCCTCGAAGGTTCTGAGATCATGTATCTGACCGACGTTCAGTATGGAACGGCAAAAGCGGCCATCATTCCCGACGGCAATTTCATGGCAATCGCCGGATATAAATGGATGCGCGTCGAAGACAAAGAGAGCGAACACTACGGCAAACTCATTCTCGACAAGAACGGAATGCCTCAGAAAACAGCCGAGATGCAAGTCGGTAACCGCGAACCGAAATTCTCTGGTGGTTGGAACAACACACTGCGTTACAAAAACTTCACATTCAACATGTTGTGGGAATTCCGCGTCGGCGGTGACGTGTTCAACGGAACAAAATATTACATGACTCAATGCGGTACAAGCAAATTCTCTGAGCAGTTCCGCCAGCAGACACTCGTGATCGACGGAGTCAAGGCCGAAGGCGGCGGTTACACCCCCGTCCACTATGAATACGAACCTGACAAAGTGTACAGCTACGGCGGCACCGACAAGCTCGGTTACAACATCATCAAGAGCTACTATACCGACGGATATTATGCCAACGAGACGCGCAACTACATCACCAAGGTCAACAGCCTTCGTCTGCGCTCTATCTCGCTGACCTATCAGCTCCCGCGCACACTGCTTGAGAAGACGAAATGTCTGAAAGGCGCGAGTGTCAGCGCATCGGCGACCAACCTGCTTCTTTTCACCAACTATGACGGTGATCCCGAAGCAGCGGCATCGGGTGCCGGTGTCGGCGGATCGTCATCGGTAGGCTTCGACTACTGTGGCGTTCCCTCGACCGCAAGTTTCGCGTTTGGAGTCAATTTAACATTCTAACCAAAAAAGAATCACAATGAAACTGAATAAATCACTTCTGTTAGGTGTAGCGTCAGTGATGTCACTGGCCTCTTGCAGCGATTGGCTCGATGTCAATACCGACCCAAATGCGCCCAACAGTGCGGTTGCATCTTACAACCGACTGCTGCCACATATTGAATTCTACACCAACCATGCATACATGATCGGCACACAACCGGTCGCATATATCTGCGGTCAGGTCACTCAGAATGCCAGAACCGGCAACCAGGGCAGCTACGCCCAGTGGCAGATGACCGAATGGCGCACCACGACCTGCTACCAGTGGTTCTATGTCGGAGCCGGCAGCAACTTCGAGCAGCTCATCAAATCGGCTACCGAAGCCGAGGCATGGCACTATGTCGGTGTCGGACACCTTATCAAGGCCTACGGCATGATTCTGATGAACGACATTCATGGCGAAATGCCTTATGCCGACGCCTGGACAGAAAACACACGTCCGGTCTACAACACCGGCAAAGAGATGTTCCAGCTGGCTCTTGAAGACATCGATGCCGGAATCGAGAATCTAAAGAAAACCCAGAACACGGCAGCCTTCCCCCTCTCGTCAGGCGACTACTGGGGTAATGGCGATGTCTCGAAATGGATAAAATTCGGATATCTTCTCAAAGCCCGAATGCTCAACAAGCTGATGAAAAAAGGCAACGGAAACGCCTCAGATCTCAAATATGACCCGCAGGCGATTCTGGCATGTCTTGAGAACGGTCCGCAGTCTATCGACGACAACATGGCAATCTTCCATGAAGACAACAACGACAGCTCAAACCAAGATGTTCTCGGTTGGGGCGAACCGATCGACTACAACCCGCTCTACTCGATCATTGGCATGAACTCAAATGTCTACTTCACCCGCTATGTCTTCGACAACCTGACCAACTTCGCCGGCAACGGCATCGAGGATCCCCGCGCAGACAAGATACTGCCGTGGGCACGCTCGATGAAATCGGCCAATACTCCCGAGGTGGCATATGAGCAGAAAGTCAAATGGAGCGAAGACGGCAAATGGCGCCGCACGGTGGGTCTCGACATGAACACCACTATCCGCACCGAAGGAGCACCCTACTCGACCGTCTGGGGCAAAAAAGTATGGAAAGAGGGAGAGACAAAACTCTCTGACTCACCCATTGCCCGTTTCTACTGTGACAACCAGAAACGCGCCGGCGACACAATCTTTGTTCAGCAGCGCAGCGGCGGCACAGGCTACTACGGCGGATCAGACCTCTGCGTCTATCTCGACAACCTAAAAGGCAGCGGTGACAGCCGCAGCGCGATGTCAGGAACATTCTTCACCCGCGCCACCGGTGTCACATATGTCGGAACATATGCCGAGGCATGCTTCATCAAGGCAGAGGTGCTGATGAGACAAGGTAACAGCCAGGGTGCTTTCGTAGCCTATCAGAACGGTGTCCGCGCGAGCATGCAGTCGATGAACGTGAAGCTCAACCAATGGAATTCGGCATTCCCCGAACTCGCCCGCACATGTCCCTCTTACGGAGCCATGTCAGAGGCCGACATCGAGAATTACGTTCAGAACGGTCTCGGCACATCAGGTGACCTCACCATCGGCAAGATCATGACCCAGAAACATCTCGCTCTCGGCTTCTCTATCGAGATCTGGAACGATATGCGCCGTTACGACTACGACGAGTCAGTCTTCCTCGGCTGGCACCGTCCCGCGGAATATGATGTGAATCCAAACTCGAAGCTCACTGTTCCGGAAGGCAAACAGCCCCGCCGCTGGCGCGTAAGCTCTCATGAGTACCGCTACAATCATGCCCAGTTGAACGCTATCGGAACAAAGATTCCAGAAGCCGACTGCAGCTACAATAACGGTGACTGGTGGAACAAACCCGACATGTGGACTATCCCCGTCTGGTGGGATTCAACCCAAGATTGATTCAAGACGATCGACAAACCACCATACTCTGGACCTCGCCTCCCGGCGAGGTCTTTTTTTGTCACAACATTTTTTTGTAACTTTGTCATGGATAAACCATGAAGATCACTTCACAACCATGAAATTAACAACACGAACAATCTCATATCTGCTTCTTTCAGCGTCACTGGGCGGCATTGCCACGGCATCAGAAAAAATGACGGAGAAACAGTCAATCGGTTGGGACAGCAAAAGCCTGATCATTGACGGACGCCGCGCAGTTCCCGTCATGGGTGAGATACACTATTCACGACTTCCACGCGAAGAATGGCCTCAGGCAATCAGAAAGATGAAAGAGGGTGGCGTGACAATCATAGCCACATATGTTTTCTGGAATCATCACGAAGAGCGCGAGAGCGTTTTTGACTGGAGCGGACAACGCGATCTCAGACATTTTCTCGAAGTTTGCAAAGCCGAGCAAATGCCGGTAGTCATGCGTGTCGGCCCGTTCTGCCACGGCGAGACTCGCAACGGAGGTATCCCCGACTGGATTTTCGAGCAAGGAATAAAATCGCGCTCTGAAGATCCCGCATTTCTCGACAAGGTCACCAGACTCTACCGGCAGATATTCACCCAGCTGCATGGTCTGCAATGGAAAGACGGCGGCCCGGTGTTGGCCTGTCAGTTCGACAACGAGTATCGTGGTCACGGCTCATATTTGATGTCACTGAAAAAAATCGCCTGCGACATTGGGTTCGATCTGCCATTCTATACCCGCACTGGGTGGCCCGAACTGAAGACACCGGTTCCGTTCGGCGAGATGCTCCCGCTCTATGGTGACTATGCCGACGGTTTCTGGGAACGGTCTACCGGTCCGACTGCCGGAAACTACTACAAAGCGTTCAACTTCAAATCGTTCAGAAGTTCCACCGCCATTGCCTCGGAGCAGATGAAAGACCAGAAAGAACGGCTGACCGACGGCGATGAACTTTATCCATACTTCACTTGTGAGCTGGGCGGGGGCATGGCTACAGCCTATCACCGGCGTCCCTACCTCTACCCCGCAGACGCCTACTCGCTCGCCGTAGTCAAACTCGGCAGCGGCAGCAATCTGTTGGGCTATTACATGTATCACGGAGGAACCAACCCGGAAGCCGCCGGCACACTGAACGAGAACCAGCGTACCCCGGCGACAAACTACAACGACATGCCGGTGAAGACCTACGACTTTCAGGCTCCGTTGGGTGAGTTCGGACAGACCTATCCCCACTATTACACCCTTCGCAAACTACATCTGTTTCTTAAAGACTATGGTGACATTCTGGCTCCTATGGAAGCCAATTTCCCATGTAGGCAAGAGATCAGGAAAGGCGATGATTCTTTTTTGCGTTGGTCATGGCGCGGGATCGGCGACAGCGCGTTTGTGTTTGTCAACAACTATGAACGTCTCCAGAATCTTAGCGACAAGAAAGGTGTCAGGTTCAATGTCGCAGGAGTGAAATTCCCGTCACGTCCTATAACCATTCCTGCCGGAACATCGTGCATATTTCCGGTCAATATCGACGGAATACGCTACGCGACAGCCCAGATAATCGCAAAACGCGACGGCAAGGTCTATATGGAGAAGATACCCGGCATAGACACCGAGATCGCCACTGACAAAAAGATTCTGAGAAATGTCAGACCACTCGGCACAGAGAAACCGGTGACCGACAATATATATCTGCTTGACAGCAAAGAGGCCGAACACCTGTTCCTGCCTGAAGAGCCGACTGTCGGGGCACTCCCCTCACCGACAGTCACCAAAGTGAGCGATGCACGCGGCTACCGACAGATCACCATGGGAGTCAACAAAGCGGCCGAAGCACCGGGGGATGCCGATTTTGACAATGCCGCCGTCTACCGCATCACCGGCCTTCCACCGGTCGAAAAACGCGCAGGCCGACTGCTTCAGATCACTTACCGTGGCGACGTGGCACGCCTCTACCACGACGGTCGGCTGCTTGACGACAACTTTTACTATGGCCGACCGTTCAACTACGGTCTGTGGCGTTTACCTGACGACTGCAATGAACTCGAACTTAGAATCCTACCACTGCAACCAGAAATGCCGATCTACTTCCCTGAAGAAGCCGACACCACACCCGGAGAAGAAATAATTAACGTAACGATCAAATGACAACGATGAAAAACAAACTGATATTACTCTCACTGCTGGCAACCGCCACCATGACGGCCCGCGAGTCGATTGACCTGTCGGGCACATGGCAGTTCTCTCAAGGAGACACACCGGTCTATGATGATGTGATAACCCTACCCGGCTCGATGCTGACCAACGGCAAAGGAAACGATGTCGACGCAAACACAAGGTGGACCGGATCACTCTATGACAGATCTTATTATTACCGGGACGACATGGCACCCTACCGCGAGAAAGGCAACATTAAATTTCCGTTTTTCCTTACTCCCGACAAGGAATATGTCGGAAACGCATTCTACCGCCGCACAGTTGAAGTGCCACGCGACTGGAAAGGCAAACGGGTGATACTCTCGTTCGAACGTCCACACATCGAGACGACAGTCTATGTCAACGGACGTGAAGCTGGAACAGATCTGTCTCTGTCGACACCCCACTCATTTGATGTCACGAAACTCATCAAACCGGGCAAACAAAACACGATCGAAGTGAAGATCTACAACGGAATCGAAAATGTCTGTGTCGGTCAGGACTCACACAGCGTCACAGACCAGACCCAAGGCAACTGGAACGGTATAACGGGAAAGATGGAATTGACTGCCATGCCTGGAGATCTGAGCATAGAACGTGTCAGAGTCTATCCAGATGCCGCAAATTCGACCGCTACAGTCAAGGTTCTTGTAAACGGCAAAATGAAAAAAAACGTGAACGCGAGTGCCGAAGCTGTAATCGGGGGAGTGAAACCGGTTGTGTCGACTGACCCTGTCATATCGGGAGATACGCTCACATTCACGCTCGACATGGGTCACGACATGAAAACCTGGGACGAGTTCTCGCCCTCGGTCTACACTCTGAATGTCAAAGTCGGCGATGACTCCTCATCGACCGTTTTCGGAATGCGTGACATCAAGACGGGTAACCGCGAGATAAATCTCAACGGCCATAACATCTACATGCGCGGAACAGTCGAAAACTGCTGCTTTCCCCTGACCGGCTACGCACCTACCGACGAGGCATCGTGGACAGCCGTATTTAAAAAATGCAAGGAATATGGCATCAACATGATGAGATTCCATAGCTACTGCCCACCGGAAGCAGCATTTGCGGCAGCTGACAAGGCAGGCATATATCTTCAGCCTGAAGGACCGTCATGGCCCAACCACGGAGTGAAACTTAATGCAGGCATGGCGATTGACAAATATCTTCTCGACGAATCGAAGCGCATCGTCGACACCTATGGCAACCATCCGTCGTTTGTCATGATGGCGGCAGGCAACGAGCCGGCCGGACGTTGGGTCGAATACTGCGACGATTGGGTCAGGGAGATGAAGTCATATGACAGTACAAAAATCTACTGCGGAGCCTCTGTTGGAGGTGGATGGCAGTGGGACGAAGGCAGCGAGTATCACGTCAAAGGTGGCGGTCGCGGTCTGACATGGTCTAAAAAAATGCCGCAATCAACCGATGACTACACCGCCGACCTCGACCTGCCACGCAACTTCAAGCCTACAGATAACCTGCCTGTCAACACCGACCCTATCCTCGCCCATGAACAGGGTCAATGGTGCGCATTCCCCGACCTGAGAGAGGTGTCACAATACACCGGACCCTATAAAGCCCGCAACTTCGAGATTTTCGCAGATCTGCTTAAAAAGAACGGCATGGAATCAATGGCCGGCAAATTTCTTGATGCCAGCGGCCGGTTGCAGACCCTCTGCTACAAATATGAGATCGAGCGTAATCTGCGCACTCCGGGCTATACCGGCTTCCAGTTGCTCGCCCTTAACGACTACAGCGGACAGGGCACAGCTCTCGAGGGTGTTCTCAACGTGTTCTGGCGCGAGAAAGGATATGTCAACGGCGAGCAGTGGCGCGAGTTCTGCAGTCCGGTTGTTCCCTTGGCGCGTTTTCCTAAGTTTGTCTACACCTCAGGCGACACGCTAAGTGTCGATCTCGAGGTGATGAATGCCTGCTCAGGAAGTCTTCCGGATACAAACCTCGACTACGCCATAACCGACAGCAATGGCAATACATTGATGAAAAACAGCGTGGCCATGACCGGTCTCACAGTCGGTAAGAACCACAAGGCGACGACCGTGGCCATGCCGCTTTCAGATCTCCCGGCACCCGCAAAATACACCCTGACAGCCAATCTCGGCGACGCAGGACGCAACCATTGGGAATTTTGGGTATATCCCGACTCACTTCCACAAACAGATTTGGCTGACGACATCTATGTCACCGACACCTTTGACTCTGAAGCCCTGAATCGTCTCAATCGAGGAGACAAAGTGCTGCTGACAGCGGCAGGAAAAGTCACACTCGGTGACGATGTCGTTCAACACTATCTTCCGGTCTTCTGGAACACAAGCTGGTTCAAGATGCGTCCGCCACACACTACCGGAGCCACTATCGACAGCATCCACCCGCTGTTTGACCACGGATTCCCGACCGACAGCTGGAGTAATCTCAACTGGTGGGAATTGCTCAACCGCGCCCAGGTGATGAATCTGGTCAATCTGCCTGAAGAATATCAGTCGCCTGTGCAACCGATAGACACATGGCACGTCAGCCGCAAGCTCGGCATGATCGTAGAGGCTAATGTCTTGAACGGCAAACTTTTCATGACAACATTTGACATAGACTCAGACCTCGACAAGCGCGTTGTCGCACGCCAGATGAGACACGCGATCGTATCCTACATCTCGTCTGAACGGTTCAACCCCTCCATAACGCTTACTCCCGACCAGATTACCGCGTTTTTCACCACCCGTACCCAACCGATCAAGATGTATACGAACGATTCGCCCGATGAATTGAAACCCACTATAAAATGACCCGGAATTAAAAGACAGGGAGACTGTGTTCAAGATCAGACACAGTCTCCCTGCCTTTATGTTTACTCCACAAATAAAAAAGGCTGCGTTTTTTGACACAGCCTATAAAAGTTGTCTTACCTGGATTCGAACCAAGACAGGCAGAACCAAAAACTGCAGTGCTACCATTACACCATAAGACAATCCTTAGTGCTCAGGGGTAATATCCCTAAAGCGATGCAAAGGTATGAATATTTTTCTAAATGACAAAAAAATATTTTATTCTTGACAAGAAAAATTTAAAATAAGCCTTTTCCCTGACGAACGATTTCGGGATTTGACGAATCGGTCAGGTCTACAACGGTAGAGAGGGCAGTGTCACCTTCTCCGGCGTCGATCGTGAAAGCCACACCGAGCGGTCCGTAGTGGTCGGCTACCGCATGTGGCAGGGTTATGTCGTCGCCGGCATCGGGCCAGTCAACGTTGGTTGTCAGCAATGGATTGCCGAGTTCGCGTGCGAGAGTTCTGGCGATTTCGTTGTCGGGGACTCTGACCCCGACCTCCCGCCGTCCTTTAAATACTTTCGGAAGCGTCGTCGCTGTCGGCAGAATGAAGGTGAAAGGCCCCGGGAGCGATGACTTCAGCAGCGTGAACGCGCGGTTATCGATTCGTGCATATTCTGACGCCTGCGATATGTCGGAGCAGACAATCGAGAGATGTTGTTTCCTGGGGTCTATGCCTTTGATTTTGCAAATCCGTTCGATAGCGCGGTTGTTCAGGGCATCACAGCCGACGGCATAGGTAGTGTCGGTCGGATATACGATCAGTTCGCCATTTCGCAGAGCATCGACAAGAGTGTCGATATATCGGCCGTTGATGCTCGATTGATACATTGTCAGCAGTGTCATTTTCAAGGTCTGATTATTCGGGTTGTAATGTTTGTAGCGTCGGCATATTCGGTCAGCAGCCTTCGGGCGAGAGCGGTTGTGTCGTCAATAGACATTTCGCTGCCATAGATGTTTACGAGCAGAAGAATGTGGCGTGTCGACAGATCCATTTTTGTGCGTTCGTTGTCGCTTGTTGGGGTTCCGATTCCGCCGGTGTTGTCGCGGTAGACCGGCAGCCCTTCAATGTTCAACGGTCCGCGTCCGATACCTTCGAACGGCTCGTCGGCTTCTCCGATTCCGAGCGTCAATGTGTCACCGTCGATCTTGTCGCGGTCGAAGCCGCCGATCGAGTATCCCGACATCAGCGAAAGCAGGTTCACCAGATCAACCAGCGAGTCAATGCGGTAGAGATCCATTCCTTTCACAAGACGTCGCATCATTGATTCGGCCGACGGCCTGTAACGGTTAGGGTCTTTGCCACATTTCTTGTAGGCTTGACGGGTGGCGGCTATCGCGGGCCTTTTGTTGACTTGACTCATTTCGATTGTCTCCGCGACGGTGTGGCCGAAAGCTGTGATCTCGCTCCACAGACTGTCTGATGTGGGACGATTGATCACATCGGCTTCGATTTGAAGCACAGTCAGAGAGGGTGCGGCTGCGGTTATCTTTTCTGAAAATTTTATCTCGGTCATCTGTGAGGTTTATTGTGCGGTAAAAATACGAAAAAAGCGGCACTCTGCAAAGTGCCGCTTATCGTTGATTGTGTCATTTCTCTCTCATGTAGACGTTTATCGGGGTTCCATGGAAATCCCAATGCTCCCTGATCTTGTTCTCAAGGTAACGCCTGTAGGGTTCCTTGACCCATTGCGGCAGGTTGCAGAAGAAGATGAAAGTCGGTATTGCCGCGTCTTTCAACATCGTGATGTATTTGATCTTGATGTATTTTCCTTTGTTGGCAGGCGGCGGAAAAGCGGCGATATCTTCCTGGAGTGTTGTGTTGAGCTGGTGGGTCGGAATAGTCCGTTTCCGGTTCTCATAGACTGAGACAGCGGTTTCAAGCACTTTGAATATACGCTGTTTTGTCAGTGCCGATCCAAAGATTATAGGAAAGTCGGTAAACGGGGCGAAACGCGAGCGAATGGCATTTTCCATTGTCGCTATCGCCTCCTGCGACTTGTTCTCGACGATATCCCATTTGTTAACGCAGACAACAAGACCTTTCTTGTTTTTCTGAATGAGAGAGAAGATACTGACATCTTGTGACTCTATGCCGCGGGTTGCATCGATCATCAGAATGCAGACATCAGCAGCCTCGATAGCTCTGATAGAGCGTATCACCGAATAGTACTCGATGTCTTCGTGCACCTTTGTTTTCTTTCTGATGCCGGCTGTGTCGACAAGATAGAAATCGAAACCGAATTTGTTATATCGGGTGTAGATCGAGTCGCGTGTCGTACCTGCTATGTCGGTCACAATGTGTCTGTCCTCACCGATAAAAGAGTTTATCAGAGACGATTTTCCCGCATTCGGGCGACCCACGATTGCAAATTTCGGTATGCTCTCGAGGTGTTCAGCCTCATCTTCATCTTTTTCAGGCAGTTTCATCACGATCTCGTCGAGCAGATCACCGGTTCCGAAACCGTTGACAGCAGAGATCGGGAAAGGCTCCCCGAGACCAAGTTTGTAGAACTCGGGCACATTGTAGAGCCAATCGTTCGAGTCAACTTTGTTGGCGACAAGAATGACCGGTTTACGTGATTTTCTGAGTATTTCAGCAACACGGTCGTCAAGGTCGGTGACGCCATTCATGGCATCGACGACAAACAAGATCTCGTCGGCCTGCTCGATTGCGAGAGCGACCTGTTTGTTTATCTCTCCTTCGAAAATATCATCGGAGTTGACAACCCACCCGCCTGTATCGACAATAGAGAAGTCTTTACCGTTCCAGTCGACAATGCCATACTGGCGGTCGCGTGTGGTTCCGGCGGTTTCGTCGACGATAGCCGTTCGGCTGCGTGTCAATCGGTTAAAAAGCGTCGATTTGCCGACATTAGGTCGTCCGACTATAGCTACGAGTTGTCCCATAATATAAACAGTGTTGAATCGTTTTACAAAGTTAAGTTAAAAATCTGCCAACCGCAAATTTTATTCGATATACCCGAACGATTTTAGCTTGTTCTCGCGGTTTCGCCAGTTGGGTTCCACTTTGACGAAAAGTTCGAGATAAACGCTTTTGCCAAAGAATTTCTCAATGTCTTTTCTGGCATCTGTGCCGACTTTTTTCAGTTTGGAACCTCCTTTTCCGATGAGAATTCCCTTCTGCGTGTCTCGTTCGACATAGATCACCGCCATGATGTGTATTGATTTCTCACTCTCCTCAAATTTCTCGACAATGACTTCGGCCGAATAAGGTACTTCCTTGTCGTAGTTGAGCAGAATCTTCTCGCGAATGATCTCGGTGACGAAAAAGCGGGCCGGTTTGTCGGTGAGAGCGTCTTTTCCGAAATATGGGGGTGACGGCGGCAACAGTTCAACGATGCGCGACATCAGATTAGAGACATTGAAATGTTCGAGAGCCGATGTGGGGAAAATTTCAGCGTTGGGAAGCAGTTGTTTCCACTTGTCGACAAGAGCCGTCAGTTCATCTTGATTTTTCAACAGGTCTATTTTGTTGATCACCAACAGCACCGGAACGGTCTCTTTGGCGACTTTCTCAAGAAAAGCGGCGTTTTTGGTCTGGTCTTCAACAACATCGGTTACATAAAGGAGTATGTCGGCATCAGTCAGTGCGCCTTCAGAGAAGCCGAGCATGCTTTCCTGCAGTTTGTATTTGGGAGACAGCACCCCCGGTGTGTCACTGAAGACGATCTGATAGTCGGGAGTGTTTACAATGCCGGTTATGCGGTGGCGTGTTGTCTGAGCCTTTGAAGTTATTATGCTCACACGTTCACCGACGAGATCGTTCATCAGGGTCGATTTTCCAACATTGGGGTTACCGACAATGTTGACAAATCCTGCTTTATGTTCTTGTGCCATAGTTTTTTTGTTTGTTTATTTTGCGGAGGCTTTTGCCGTCCTCTGATAATAAAACAAAAATAGCACCCGAAAAGATGCTATTTTTATTAAAATTTAGATATCGGGCGCGTTTGTCAGCCCCAGATGAGGTAAAGCGCACCCCATGTGAAACCTGCACCGAAAGCAGTGAGAACAATCTTGTCGCCTTTTTTGAGTTTCGCTTTATACTCGTCGAGGCAAAGCGGAATCGATGCGGCCGATGTGTTGCCGTAGTGCTGAATATTCACAAGAACTTTCTCTGACGGCACTTTTGCAGAAGATGCGACAGCTTCGATAATTCTGAGATTTGCCTGATGAGGCACCAGCCAATCGATTGACTCGACGGTCAGATTGTTACGTTTCATCACATCTTTTGTCGAATTGAGCATGTCGGTAACAGCATTTTTGTAAACGCTGCGTCCTTCCTGATAAAGGAAGTGCCAACCGGCCTCGAGAGTCTCGGCAGTCGCGGGATGTACAGAGCCTCCGCCTTTCATGACCAGATACTCAAGTCCTTTGCCGTCGACGTGGAAAACAGCGTCCATGACACCGACATTCTCTTCGGTCGGCTCAACAAGAACAGCTGCGGCACCGTCGCCAAAAAGCGGACATGTCGCACGGTCGTTGTAATTGACCATTGAAGACATTTTCTCGGCGCAAACGACAATGATTTTCTTGCGGAGACCTGACTTGATGTATGCCGCAGCATCTTCCAATGCCACGATGAAGCCGGCGCATGCGGCCTGAATGTCATAGGCGTATGCGTTTTTGAGGGCGCAACCCTCGGCAATTACAGAGCCTGTTGACGGAAAGCGGTAGTCGGGGTTTGAGGTGGCGCAGATCAGCAGTTCGACCTCTGACGGGTCAGTGCCGGTCTCCTGGAGAAGTTTCTCGACAGCTTTGATGCCGAGATACGACGATCCGGCACCATCCTTCTTCAGAATTCGACGCTCCTTGATTCCGACACGCGTGGTGATCCACTCGTCGTTGGTATCAACCATTTTCGAGAGCATCTCGTTGTCGAGGATATCATCGGGAACATACGAAGCGATTCCAGATATTCTTGCGTTCAGCATTGTTGCTTTGATGGAGTGATTAGAAAACAGAAAACTTCTCCCGGGTCATCGGTGTTGAACCGTCTGCCTGCGGGAGAGTTTTTATGGTTTGATAGACAATAGGTCGAATTCACGCGGACAGAGCTGTCGGTGAGTTCAAGCGATGTTTCGTTTAGACAACAGCGTCTTTTTCGATAGCGAGGCGACCACGGTAATAGCCACATTCGCCGCAAACTGTGTGATAAACGTGCCATGCGCCGCAGTTGGGGCATACGGCCAGAGTGGGCATCGCTGCTTTGTCGTGAGTTCTGCGTTTAGCAGTGCGGGTCTTCGATTGTTTTCGTTTAGGATGTGCCATTTTTCGTTATTGTTTAATTGTTGTTTTCGTTAAAGTTTTTGAGCGCGTCCCATCGTGGATCGGTGGCTGTCTCGCTTGACGGACTCTCTCCGTCCATGTCTTCCATTTCCTCAATCAACTCGTCTTCAAGCTCTGAATCTCCGTCACCACCGCGTGAGCGATGTTTTTTCAGCAATGCGCTCATCGCCCTGTTGCACTTGCCCAACGGGTGGACATGTTTGATCGGAATGGCCAGCATGACCGTGTCAAACAACATGTAGGCGACATTAAGATAATTATCGCTTTCAGGAATGACAAGCAACTCATCGGAAGAATCGTCGTAGCTCTCGCCATATTTCACCGCAACGTGATAGCTTGTCTCGATCGGGAACACCAGATCGTCGAGACAGCGGTCACACAGCAGGGTGACAGTTCCTGAGACAGCGAAGTCAAGTTCATAGAAATCATTTTTGTGATTGACTGTCAGTTTAACCGTCAGATCGGCGTTGCGGATGTCAGTGTTCTCCATGTTGACGAAGAACTGCTTGCCGAGATGATATTCAAATTCATGAACACCTTTCGGCATGCTTTTAAGCATCAGCTTGAATTCTGTAAACTTTCCCACTGTGATTGTTGATTGAAAAAACTTTGCAAAGGTATAATATTTTTTGATATCAATCAAGCGTTTTCGCGAAAATTTATTTGGTGTGGTTCACGTCATGTTTTGAAGTTTATGGAATTTTCGTAATTTTGCGGCTTCAATGAATCATAGCTAACAACTCACATTCTTTAATATATGACAGACATACAGGCCAAAAAAAAATCAGTTTGGGCCACAGTGATGAAGATTGTCGTGCCTTTGGTCATAACAATCGGTTTGTGTTATCTGCTGTTCACCGGGGTGAATTTCAGCGAGATGGTCGATATCATAAAGCGCGACTGCGACTTCAGGTGGATCGGTCTCGCTCTCGCTCTGGCGACATTCTCACATGTCATCAGGGCTGCGCGGTGGCAAATTCAGCTCGATGCCCTCGATTGCCGCACACCTTTGTTCTACCTTGTGTTGAGTGTTTTCGGCACCTATGCCGTCAATCTCGTGTTTCCACGTCTGGGCGAGGTGTGGCGTTCGGGATATATCTCACAACGTCAAGACCGGCCGTTTGCAACGGTTTTCGGCTCTATGGTCGCAGAACGTCTGGCCGACACGGTCACCGTTCTGTCACTCACATTGATCACTTTTCTGCTTGCTTCGTCGAGCATAATGGCATTCGTTCAGAAATATCCACAGGTCTACAGCGGCATAATGAACATTGTCACTTCTCCGTGGGTATGGGGCGTAGGAGCTGCCGTTGTCATCTTTTTCATCTGGTTTTTCCGCCGCAGGAGTGAGAACAAGGCTGTAGTCAAGATCAAGAACGCACTCCGTGAGCTATGGCTGGGCTTTGCCGTGATAGGAAAAATGAAAGGCAAAATGAAATGGCTGTTGCTGACATTCGCGCTCTGGGGCTGTTATTTCCTTCAGCTCTATGTGGCCTTCTACGCCTTTCCGTTCACTCGTGAACTGCTTGCGTCAGACGGCATCATTGTTCCGTTGGTATGTTTCGTTTTGTCGAGCATAGCAATGGGCATTCCTTCGAACGGCGGTATCGGCCCGTGGCAGATAGCCGTTATTTTCGGGTTGACAATCTATATGCCGACCCACTGTGACCCGACCCAATTCAATGTCAATGCGACAGCGTTTGCAAATCTTGTCATGGGTGCGCAGACATTGTTGCTCATTGTTTTAGGCATTTTCACATTCGTCACAATAGCTGTTCTAAAGAAAAAATCTGAAAAACTGAAATAAGACCCTGTGTCATGACGGGTGCGCATATATAATTTTATATTTATATATGTAACACTACACCGCTTTCCTATAAAAAAGCACCTTTTCAAGGATTAAAGCAATCTATATCAGCGACTTAATATACTTTTGTTTTTAATTTTCCGGGGAAAACGCGTTTCGAAAGCACGGAAAGCGGAGAAAAGCAGACGAAAGCGAGACTAACTTAGACCTCATCACGCAAAAAAACGTGGGAGACATCGGTCATGATGCCTCCCACGCTCTATTTTACAATTTATGTTTTATTTGTAGTTGACCTTCTTTATGATTCTTGTTGAACCGTCAGAAAGTTTTTCGACAACAACATAGACCTGACCGTCGGCAGTCTGAGGTTGCGGCACCTCAACACCCGAGGTGGTGAAGAAAGTGCGGCTGACGACATCGGCCGAGTCACCGTCGATCGAATCAACGCCTGAGATCGCATTGTCAGCGTTCAGTTCATATGTTTTTGTCAGTTCGCCTGCGGTAGCCGTGACAATGATCTTGCCGGTGAATGTCTTGACAAACGCAGCGGCATCGCAGTCGAAAGCGAGATCGGCGCAGTCGCTTGTCCATTTGACGACAGGAGTTCCGCCGACATTGAAACCTGTGGTGACTTTCTCGGTGGTGTCTTCACCCGAAAGAATCAGCTGAGCTGCGTTGAACATTGCTGTCTCGTTTTCCTCAAAGCCATTGACCACGGGATAGGTGTAGTCATCACCGCAATCAAATCCGTCGATGTCGAGAGAAGCAAGTTCCTTGACGCTGACAGCCTTGGCATCGAAGCCCTGGTCGTTGTCACACTTGTTGGAGTCGATGTAGTAGCAACCGGTCATCGTGTTGGCTGCTGTCCATATCTTGCCTGCGGTGATGTTGACACCGACAATCGAACCGCATGAGTCTGCCGGAGCCTCGATCACACCTGCGTTATAGCAGTTTTCAAACTGAGTCTGGTTTTTAAGCGGGGTAGCTACGAGTCCGGCCACGCGGGCGAGGCCTTTGACTGAGCCGGCATTGTAGCAGTTTTTGAACGTTGCGGCAGATTGGCCGGCGAGACCGGCGATTTCAAATGAGCTGCCGCTTTTGTCAGACTGGACTGTGCTGAGCGACTGAACTGCTCCGACATTCCAGCAGCCTTCGACGAGGCCGTTTGTCGGCGCACCCCAGGCGATCAGACCGCCGGCACGGTCGGCCTTGGCTGTGATGTTTCCTGTGTTGTAGCAGTTGATCATCTGAGGACCTGCTCCTGTAAATGCCGATGTGATTCCACCGAGCATGCGGTTGCCTTCGATGTCTCCGGTGTTGTAGCATCCGGTCATGATCACATTACCGCCTAAGTAACCTGCGATACCACCGCCCTGGTTACCGTCGGCGACAATGCTACCTGAGTTGTAGCAGTCGGTGAAAGTCACGGGAGAGTCGGCTGACGGTGTGCCCTGAGAGTATCCGGAGATGCCTGCGGCATAGGTATTCATATTGGAAATGATCGTACCGGTGTTGTAGCAGCGGGTGAACGAAGATCCCGGGGTGTGGGCGGCGACGAGTCCGGCAGTCGGGCAACTTGTCATTGCCTTGGTGGCTTCGGCTATGATGTCACCTTCGTTGAAGCAGTCGGTCAGAACATACTGTGCATTTGCAGCCGTCGCACTTGAGGTCGGGAATCCGGCAACGATGCCGGCGATCTTTCCGCCCGCGGTGATCGGGGTCGCGTTAGAGCAACCTGTGAAGGTGTAGAGTCCGTTGCCTTTGGCTCCGGCGGCTGTTCCGACGATACCGGCAACGGTCTGTGCGAAGTCGGTGCTTGCGACGGTGATCTCACCATCGCTGCGGCAGTTGTCAAATGTCGACGCACCGGCTGTAGCGACGAGACCACCGATGTTGACCGACGTGGCTTTGGTAAGCGAAGCCGTGTGACTGAGTTTACCTTCGAAACGGCAATTCTTGAATGTCACACCTGCGGCTGCCGTGCTGACTATACCGCCGATATTGGCACCCGACGCAGAAACCGAACCTGCGAACACGACATTGTCAAGCAGTGCACCTGTGTATGCGTTACCGACAACACCGGCTGCATTGGTCTTATTCGAGGTGATGTCGGCTTTTGAGGTCACATTGGCCAGTGTGCCATAGAGTTTGTCGACTACAGAAGTCGCATAGGTGTGTGTGCCCGAGACTGTGCCTTCGACAATTAGGTTCTTCACAGTTCCGGCAGCCTCGACTGTACCGAAGAGAGCAGAACTCATGTTGGCTTTTGATTTCAGTGCGATACCCTTGATCGTGTGGTTACCGCCATCGAAAGTCGCAGCCAGAGGAGTCACGCCGTCAGCACCGATCTTGACAGGATTTTTACCGGCGAAGTCGAGGTCGGCGGTCATCTTGACATATTCACCCTCGAGAGTCATGGCTGTATTGCTGATATAGGTCGACAGAGCAGCCCAATCGTCAGTTTTGTTGATCAGATAGGGAGACTCAGCCGTTCCTTCGCCTTCAAGAGGCATTGCAGGAAGTGCCCGGACGAAGATCGGACGGCGCACGCCTGCCTTGTTGAGGGCGATGAGGGTGTCGCTGACAACTGTCGTGACATTTCGGGGAACGGTCATTACCGAACCGTTGATCTTGAACTCGGTGCCTTTGGCCATTGACCATGTCGCACCGTCGGTAAGTTCGACATCAGATATGAGATCTGTCGCAATCTGACCCTCTGCAACCTTGGCGATGACAACGCGTGCGGCGGCAATCTTTGGCTCGTCGGCAAACTGCTTGAGAGTCGGATATTGACCTGCGGCGAAGTTCCAGAGGTCTGTAGAGAGACCTTCGAGTGGTTCTCCCGAGATCAGACGTGAGGTTTCCAGACCTGTGATATTCTCGACATCGCTGTTCTCTCCACCTTTGATTCCGATAAGCTGGGCGTCGAAATAGGTGTTTTCAATGTTCTTTGAACCCTTGAGGCCGATTACCGCGCCACAAGTTGCGGGATTGCCGCAGTAGACATTTCCGAGGCTCAGACAGCTGATGAGGTCATCGTTGCCCGAACCTGCGGTGGAAGTACCTTGCAATGTAGAAGTGATGCCTCCGGCATTGTTGAGCATGGCATAGACGGTTCCGTAGTTCACACAGTTTTTAAGAGTATGGCCGTTGCCGCCACCTGATATGCCACCCGCACGCTGACGTTGGTTGCTGTAGTTTGTGCAAAGAGCGGTGGCTGCGATGTCACCGGTATTGGCACAATTCTCGATGATGCCGTTTGATACACCGGCGATACCGCCGACGTTGGCGTAGCCTGACGTAATGTTACCGGAGTTGTAGCAGTTGATGATGCGGCCGCCTTTGTTGACCATACCTGAGATGCCGCCGATCCAGCATGAATATCCCTTGACATCGGCGTAGTTGCGGCAATTCTCGACAAGACCGTCGTGAGAACCGACAAATGCACCGCTGGTGCCGTAGAATTCAAATTTAGATCCGGCACCGATGTTGAGGTTCTTGATAACTCCGTTTTCACCGAGACGTCCGACAAGACCGCCATAAGAGTAGCTTTTGCTTGTGTCGATCGTTCCGAGAGTGGTTGCGGTGGGAGCTTTGCTCCATGTCACACGGTCGGGGATCAGAATGTTGTCAATCGTGTGGCCCTGACCATCGAGCACGCCCTGGAATTTGACCGAGGCGGCTCCGACAGCGGCTTCAGCATTGATGCCCTTGAACGCCGGATCGAGTTCCATGTCGATGTCGCCGGTAATGGCGAAATACATTCCTTCAAATGTCTGACGCTTGCCGGTGGTGGCCTCCGAGAGGGCGATCATATCGGCTTTGTTCTTGATAAGGAACGGTGATTCGGCCGTACCTTCGCCTTCAAACGGGATTGGCGCGATGTTGATGAAGTGATAGGTCTGGACATCGCCATTGACAACATAGAGGGTATCGATGCCGAATTCATCACCGATCTCAAGGGTCTTGTTGTCTACGACCTTTGAGTAATATCCCTCGGTCGAGAGTCGTGTTCCCTTTGCAATCAGGAAGCGTGTCTGTCCGAGAGCGGTGAGCGGGGTGTTATTTGAGATTTTCTTGAACGAGTCACCTTCGCTCATGTCGACTGCCGATGCGCTGAACATGGCAGCTTCGGTGTCGGCAAGAGCCTTGATTCGCGGATATGCGCCAGAGGTGAATGTCCATGCTTCGGCAGGAAATCCGGTCGGTCCTTGTGCCGAGGTCAGGAACGAAGTGGTTGTTCCGAATCGGGTGGAACCGAAGTTCACAACCTGCTTGTCGTAGTAGATGTTGGTCAGTTCGGGATTAGAGCCGTCGATAATCTTGCCGATTACCTCGTTGCAGTTGTTCTTGTCATATTGATATGTCTCGACTTCGACAGTTGCCGATGTGTAGCAGTTGGTCACACGCGGAGTCTCTTTCGACGAGCCGAGCTGTATTTGACCGATGATGCCGCCGCCCATGCGTGTATAGCCGTGGACGACACCCGACGAGTAGCAGTTTTCTACTGTTCCGCTCGACAGGATGCCGACGACACCGCCGATCTGAGACTCTGAAGCGTATGCACGCATCACGCCTGCCGAGAATGAGTTGCTGAGGGCGACATTCTGGACGAGACCGGCGACTCCTCCGATGATCTGTCCGCCGTCTGACGACAGGTTGGCATATGACAGAAGACCGCTGAACCACAGGTTTGAAGCGTCAGCGTCAAGAATATTTCCAAAGACACCGCCGGCCGGAGATCCGCTTCCGGTGATGTAGACTTTGGTTCCGACAGCAGAGCAATTCACAGCACCGCCGTGAACCTCACCGGCCACACCGCCGATGAAACCGCCTGCCATGACCGTACCACCTGTCACATGACAGTCTTTCATTGAGCCGCTGACAATGCCGGCGACAGCTCCGTTGCCCGAACGGGCTCCGTTGATTGACGGATTGTTGACGGTGACGTTTTTGATCGAGCCTATACACCATGCGGCCAGACCGCCTACGCTGTAGTAGTTGCCTGTGACAACCGGCGAATCGAGTACGATGTTTTTCAGAACGGTCGTAGTGTCACACACTCCGAAAAGACCTGAATAGTAGCTCTGCTCACCATTGACGTTCAGGCCCTTGATTGTATGGCCACGACCGTCGAGAGAACCGGCGAAACGCTGGTAGTAGGTGTTTCCGATAGCGTCAAACTGATAACCCTGCATGTCAATGTCGGCGGTGATAGCAAAATGCTTGCCGAGATATGTGCGGGTATAGGTGCTTGATCCGACACCCCATGCGCGGTTCTCGTCGTTGTTGACCTTGTCGGCCAGCAGAATCAGGTGGTCGAGTGACGATATCAGATAGGGATTAGCCTCGGTTCCGTCTCCCTCGAAATCGCTGACACTCAGTTCGGGATAGCTGAACGGAGCATCGGCAGTCAGCACGGCATCAGTGAGCCGGCCCGCATATGAACTTGCCTGTGCGTTGAGCAGCGACCAGTCGGTCCACCTAAGGGTGGTGTTGTTGCTCGCGTCAGCCTGATCGGTGACGATTACGGGTGAATATTTTGTCAAGTTGCCGGCTTCGTTAAACTCGACACACTTGATAGTGGTCCAGGAGCCTGATGAATTTATGAAAGCGACCTGGTTGTTGATCTCGGCCGTGCGGTCTCGGTTGAGTTTGATCTCGATCACGAGTCCTCGGTTGAAAATATTGGTCACGGCCAGTGTGTTGGGCGAGGTCTGGTTGATGACGACATAGTAACCGGCCTGCTGATTGCTCGAGTTCTTATACATCATCGTGCCCGAAGGTTTCTGAAGGAGCATGCTGTGGTAGGCTCCGACAAAGCGGTCTTTGTTTGCGCCGCTCTGAACATAGACACCCCACCATGCCTCGCTGAAGTCTATCGTGCCGTCAGAGGCGACGACACCGGTGATCTGTTCTGAGTATTCAGGCGCTCCGGTCGAATGGTTGGCCGCGGCGATGTTGAGTGCTCCGAGACTTTCGTCGGTCATGACATACTGGCTCGGAATTGTCACTGTAGAGGAAGCCGCGTCGAGACATGCACGCACGCTGCAGCCGTTCCAGAACGATTGAATGGTGACGGAGTCTCCATCGGTGTCAGGAACAACTTTCATTGTGCCACCACCGTCAAAAGACCCGTTGGCAAGGGTCGAATAGGTTCCGACATAGTAGCCGTTGATGTCTGCGCTGCGGAGACGCGTCGATCTGACAGCACGACGGTTTACGGTCTGTGCCGTTTTCTTCGTGGCATTGAGCGACCCAGCCTGAAGCACCTTCAGATCGAGACTTTCGGTCGCGGCGATCGTGAAGTTGTTTCGTGCCGCTGTCGACGACGATGCAAACTGACGGTCAATCTCGCCGGCCGCCGACATCATGCCGGTCTGCGCCGAGGCGGATATGCCCGATGTGAGCACGCCTAATCCCAGAAGCAAAGAAGTTGTGATTCTTCTCATGATTGATGATTAGAGTGAGGACATTTGTTAGAAATATTGATTTACCCGGCTGAGACACTGGCTGTGTCCTCAGATTTGACGGTCTGCGTCCCGATGCCGGTGACCTATTGGTTTCAGAGTGTTGTTGTGAAAACTGTTTTGACGGCTTTCGTTCCGTTGACCTTGATGTAGATGCCTCCTGCGGCCGGATTGGCTACTGGTTGCCCCTGAAGGTTGAACCAGCGGGTGACAGTGTTGGCGTCATCGGTGACGATGTTGTCGACTCCTGCCGAACCCGATCCGGCTTTTACCGACAACTGAATGCGTTTGACAATACATTTTGCCGTGGCGTTTCCGGTGTATTGGGCAAATTTCAGTGCTGGCTTCTCCAAAGCACCTGTGTTGTAGCGCAAGATTGCAGTCTCACCTTTTTTGACCGACGGATTGGCCAAACCATCGACTGTGTTGACCGGACGCCAGGTGACGCCGTTGTCAACCGACGAATAGAGTCTGAATGCGGCGTTTGTCGATGTCGGATTGTCGATCTCTACCTCAACATTCTCGACCGTCGCATCAATGGCACCCGAAACTATCTCCGAGCCTTTGACGGTGGTCAGCGATGTTGTCTCGTCGTCAGACTCGATTCTGGCTCCCTTTGAAAAGCTCCATGTGGTGAAACGGCCTTCGACATCGGTCGTGTCTTTAGATGTCGCCGGCATCAGAGCGAAATCTTCGACAAGTGTCGGCACATTGTCGGCTATGGTGCTGAAAGTTATCGAGCCGTCTTCGTTTGCAGTGATGTTGTCGAGCACGATCGGCGTAGACAGTGTGGCCCACGATCTCATCGACGGATCGGTCATATTGTTCAGCGAAGTCACGTTTCCACTTCCGGGAAACGGATCGCCGTCGCTGTCGACCACCGATGCATCCGATTTCTTGGGCTTGGCTCTCAGAAGAGTATAATAGTTGTGGTTTGACGCCGCGTTGACACGATTGTTCTCCCAAACGGCTGTGTTGGTCGAGTCGACACGGTGAACGAGCAGTCCCTCGCCCGGAAGATAGGCATCCCAGCGGGTCTTCACACGGCTTTCAAGAAGAAAATATTCATCTTCGACAGCAGAATTGATGCGGCAACCATCGGGCGTGTCACCCTCGTTGAGAGGCTTCACTGTATATTCGCCAGGCTCGGTTATCAGACGCGGTGTCGTGAAACCGAGGGCGTAACGCTCGAAAAGCGAGTAGCCACACGGCGTACGGCTCATATTCAGATATGATCCGCTTGCCATGACCGACCATTTTGCCGGGTGTACCGATTGACCGTCGGTAGCGTAGTCGACATCATAGAGGTCGGGAAGACCGAGCACATGGCTGAACTCATGGCAGATAGTGCCGATGCCGTCAAGAACCTTATTGGCCGGGGCTCCATAAAGTTCGGTAGAGCACGCATAGCGGCCAAACGAGACCCCGTCGAGGCTAAGGCCCATAACCGTTGAAGCATGTGGCCAGATCAGCGTCGCGTCATTTCCTGAGAAGTTTGATCCGCCACCCGAGAAAATGAAATATACCATGTCGACCTGACGGTTACCGTCGGTGTCATAAACCGAATAGTCGATCTGGTCATCGGCAGCTTTCAGCGCGGCTTTCACCAATGTTTGCGCTCCGGCCGATTGGTTGGCGAAGTGTTGTGAATAGTTGATCTTGACAGGTCCGATGACATCAAATCTGGGATCGAACAACCCGTTTGAATTCTCGAAATAGTAGTCACGTACAGAACCGGTACATTCTACCTTGCTCGGAATCAGATTGTTGGTCATATAACCGTCATAGCCGGGCTTGTTGACCATGTCGTCAAAAATCGTGTGGATATCCTCACGTGTGAACGGTGCGTCGTTATACTCGACCAGAATCACCAGACCGCGGAACTTGCTGTAGTCATATTGACCCGTCTTCAATGCTTCGGTGCGGCGTGCCTTGATGTCATTGAGAAGTCCTGTCGACGGCCTGTTGCGCAAGCCTTTGATGCGCTGCGGCCCTATCGGACGGTTTGTCGCGGCCTCACCAGTGGAGACCAGGTCTCCCTCAGCCGAAAGAGTCGCATACTCCCATGCTTTGCTGTCACTGTTGTAGACAACCTGATAACCGTCGGCGGTAAGGGTGTAGTTGAAGTATTCATCTCCATAGACTCTGACAGTCACCTTCGAACCGTCGGGCTGCGTCACTGTCTGTGGTTCGGGGTTGGCTATAACTGCATCGGCTTTGATAAACGGGGTTGCCAGCAAAACAGATGTCACTGCTGACTTGAGAACGATTGATGTGGCTATTTTCATAGCTTTTGTTTTGTGATCTTGTCGCAGATTGCTTATGAAAAGCGGTCCGCTTTTATTAAACCTAATGAATTATTAAAAATATTTCGCAAAATTACACAAATAAATTACAAAATGAAGTTATTTATTGAATTATTTTAATAAAACATAAAAAACATGGCCGATTAATCAACCAACCATGTCTCTTTTCTATCGTTTTCCAGTTTCGCTATTTTGTATTTATAAACGTCAGTTCACTTTCGCAAGTCAATTTGTCAGAATATATTTATCGTTATCCTTTATATAAATCATACATGCCATTAGTTTTGTCAGCTGAAATCTATGCTTATAATAGATCTCGCCGTCGAAGACTTGCTATATTAATGATGTGCCGTCTTCAGCTTCCTGCCGGTGACAGTCTTCTTGGTTGACGTTTTATGAGGCTCACTCTTTCTGTAAACCTATGCCCCAATTTCTTCTTGGATATTATACTAAAAAAAGACTTTTGGGGATATTCTTCCATCCCCTGATGGCGTATATTAAAGCCGTTTGCATCAGTTATATCAAAGGGAGAAGAATATATATATTCAACTTCAATAGGATTCAAATTTCCAATGGACGCTACTTCTTTCTTTATGTCATACCCATCAAAACTGCAGGCAAGTTTCAATGATATAGACTCTTTCTGACCAGAATCATTTGTAATATATATGAGACCGGAAGGAATAATTTCCGAGCCATATCCCATCAATTTAGAAAATGTAAGAAATGACATCGTGCCGCATGATGTAAACCAACTCCAATGTCTTAACGGGTTTGCCCTTATAAAAGGGCTATCATACTGATAAACAATTCTTTCACTCAATCCTTCATTGTTTGAATAACGCATTTCTTTTATTTTTCCTAATTCCCAATCCCAATTAATAGACGCGGAAAATCCGTCATTGTCTCGCATCTTCATCGAAATTGGCTGTAGATCATCGTTATAGTCAATCGAACAAGTGCCTACCAGATCATCTTCTTTATTAGTAAATGACTTCAAATATCCCTCTTGAGTAAAAACAAAATCAGACAGAATTACTGGCTCTACGCCGTCCATTAGAGTTATTGCATAAAGACCATCGTTATTATAGTGAAATTTCACACTTTCTTCGCTATCAACATACGATTCGATCCGTCCTAAAACATCATATTTCATTGAGGCCATATCTCCTATCTGTACCAAGTGCTTATATTCGTCTTTCTTTTCCCCATTATATGTTTCAGAATCTATCACCTTTCCTTCCCCGTCATAAAGAATAGCAGTAAGTCTGTCGTCGTCAGTCGAGGGTGTCCAAATAACGTGTGCCGTTCCACCCTCGGTATAAGAAATCACCTTATCAATAGTGCCATTACCGACAAATTTCACTGGTAATGATATAAAATCAGCCTGTTCATCTATCATATCCAATACACTTCCTTTTACATTGAAGTTCAAGACCATAGTTCGTCCTGCTTCAACCTTGTTTGGCGTGGCCGAAGCAAAATCTATTTTAGTTGGTAAACTGACCAGATTCTTTTCAAACAAATTGGTAAATTTTGTCCCGAACCAACGACCATTTTCTTTGCCAAGCCCCATGATTCGAGATGAAATATCCGCCCTTACGTCCATACCGAACATTGCATCATATTTATACCCAACATAATCTTTTGAATAATCATAACCAGTTCTATGACTGCCAATATTTGTCAATACTCTGATATAGGGTTTAATATCTACTACAGGTCCTAATACGTCATATACATAGAAAGACATGCTCGGATAGAACCACATTTTCATATCAGCCTTACCGCTACAGTGAAAATTACTACCCGTTACATCTAAAACTGGACCGGTAAACTGTGACATAATTTTATATGGATCTTCTTTACCCATGTCCCAAAGTGCGTCCAATTCAAAATAATTGTTCAATCTGGCAACTCCCTTGACACCTGCAGATCCTTTAAAATCATATAAGGCACCCGTCAAAGGCTTGATATTGACAGCTACCGGGACAGGCACTCCTGCTACATCAAAGAGTATATGAAACTTTATTGTCTTCAAAGGACCATTTTTTAGTACCGGTACAAAATCTTCAATTTCTTCATGATATTCCGATTTACACTCTCCTTCCACTACTAAATTTGATTCCAAATTAAATGAAGAGTGAAATATCGCTTTTATCTGTTGACTTTTATACATCATTACAACCCCTTTCACATCTTCAACGACATGCTTTTTTCGCAAACCAAAATTAAAGGATATGCGATAGTTCATATTGATTTGACTATTAAGTTCCGGAAATTTCACTGAAATACCCTCTTCATCTATTGGCATTTCATATCCGTCCAAATCAAAAATCTTAATGATTTTTGGATTGAGCGTCTGTATGACCGTTTTCCATTTGTAACGTCCCTCCTTATCTTCCTCGCCAACTGCTTTTGGGTATGCAGTAATCTGAGATCCTCCACGGGACACAGTTTCAGGACTATATTCCAACGAAATTTCAACATTGGCAAATATATTGGTAAGATCACCTTTTACAGTTTCAAGCATAATGTTTTCGCCGTTACTTACGGCTTTGGTTACAACCTTTATGCCTGGTTTGAGAGGATCAATGATTGATATAACGGAACCTTCGATTATTTTCTCTGTGTAGGAATTCAAACTCAAAATGACTTTCCCCGAAACCGTATCGTTCTCTATAATTTCTGTTTCATCCCAATTTATGTCCACATAATAGGGACTAACTACATCTTGAGATACATCTTTAACATCTTCGTCGTCAAGATCGAGGTTTACAATATTCTCTCCACATGAATACAGTAAAAAAGACATGCCTACGACCAGGAATAATTTATAAATGATGTTACCTTTCATAATGATTTTATGTTTCAAAAATTTAACGATAAATAAACTCGCATATTCCACATTTTGGACGAAAGGTCACTTGCTTCATGTGCGTAATACTCAGTAAATAGAGGAGCTAATTTGCACTTAGACCAATGATATTCAATTCCGAGACCAATGAACCGATATACAGTGCGTACTCCTACATTTAGGCCTAATGGAACTAAAACTGTCTCATTCAAATCTCCTGAATTGTAATAATGGAATACCGGAGCATAACGCAGGTATGGAGTTACCGCAAAATGGTCAGTCGGTATCATTGTCAGACACAATCCTGCCTGTATGCCGAAATTGAAATCATGCAAGGTTTTATCCCATTCTTTTGGCTCTTCCAAAAATCTCACTTTATATTGTGTGTAGCTCATATCAGAAAATATAAAGTCGACTCCTAATCTCATAAAATCCCTCATGGTTTTACTAACGTAAAATGTTCTGCCACCTCTTAGTCCTATGCCCAAATGGCTATGAAAATCTATCCACCCAACCTGTTTCAGTCCCCCGTAACTCCACATCACGTCGACATATTTTTTAGGCCACGCATTGGGTTGGATTCCATATGATTTGCAGGCTAAGGTTATTGAAAAAAGTAATACGACCAATTTTAACAATTTATCTTTCATTGAATCTGATATTTTTAACGAATTTGCATAATGAAACTTTGATATCCAACAAAAAAAGAAATCGCTAATCTATTTTGTTTTAATCTTTATCATCCTTCCATCTTTTTGCAAGATGTAAACACTTCTTGGTTGTAACGGAATACATGCAGCTCCTTCACCTTGTTTTGTCAGATGACCGCACATATCATATAAGAAATATTTTCCTCCTTTTATTAGAAGATCTGTACCTATTAATTCTACCGCATCGCTGTCACCTATAACATCAACAACCTCATTAACTGCCGGAAGGACATTAATGTAGCAACACCCAAAAGCACCAGACTTTGACAAGGCTTTAATTTCAGCAAGCCCGGGGTTATGAGCATACACAATTCCTTTAGCATCAACCGTAGCCACTTCATCGTTTGAGGATGACCACTGCAATTCTTTGTGTGTTGCATTATCAGGATAAACTTCAGGATATAGACCTAATGTTTGGTTGGTGTAAACATTCAAAGACGCTACCGGAAAAACAACGGCAGTTACTTCGACCGGCTTAACGTGGACGATGCAAGTTGCTGTCGTGTTATAGTTTGTTGTTGCAACTATTGTTACAGTCCCCTCCTTTTTTGCAAGTACCGTACCTCCATTGCTTACAGATGCTATGTCTGGATTACTTGATTTAAAAGTGACAAAAGGAGCAGGATTGGCATCAGGATATTCAAATGAATATTCAATATAACCTTTGCAGCCAAGAGTAACAGATAATTCTTCAGGGAAAATTGAGACTCCTGTTTTCTTGCATGTTATATAGAAATTTGATGTGAAATCCATCGGTTTGTGAGACTCCACTTTTCCTATTATTTTTGATGCCACAACATGGTGGACAACTTGAACCCTTACCTTACCTTCAAAATAATAATTTGGCGTAACAGTTGTCGTTGGAGTCATGACTCTTGAAAGAGTAACTTTATCGCGGTCTGACGAATTTGGGATACTCCAACTAATACTTGACGTGTAATAATCGTCCCAACCAAACGGCAATGAAGGCTTGGGGCATGACAATTGTATCGCTTCTCCAACCCACGCACTTTGAGCCATTAACGATTGATAGCTACATAACAGAACAATTAACAGAAATCTTGATACATTCTTTGCAAAAATACCCATGCTCAAACTTGTTGCCTACGGGCACTCCTCATCGGCATTTGATTGGTTTATAAAGAAAAGCGTGAGAGCCGTACTTGTTGCCCGTTCCGCTATCAGAGGCTCTGGTATTGCCCATTGGAGTAGAACGAGCAAACAACGCAGAAGCCTCACGCAGAATATGCTATACGCCCATATCCAACGCACTCGCGCCGGATACGGACGGACCATACATATCCACTAAGACATCTACCGTTTGCTGCAATCCTGACTCCAATTGAAATTTACCAGATTTCTGATAGCCAAGAAGAGCGTCGAGTAAACGCTTTTCATATGTAACTTGCAGCCCCACCCCGCATTGCCCATGACCAGGCCTCTGCGATGCGGTCTGCGACCGCGAAGTTAGCGATAATATGTCAGTCACACAATAGTTTGTTCAAAAACTAGTAATCAACTGTTGAATAGTATATATGACTATATTGACAACAAAATATATTTATAATATAAATTAACTTCAATATGCCAATTTATTGCCCATGTGTTTTTTTATCTTTGCAAGCGTTATCAAACTCATTAAACTTAAGGGATATGTCAAACCACCGCTCAATTCTAAATGCCATCTGTAACAAGCTATGCAACTTTGTCAACGCGCTGCTCACGCTCAGACCGGCAGGTTTTTCAAGCCATGCTTCAGACCACAAACGAGGAAAAATCGACTGCTACGACTACTACGATTATGATCTCGAGGACATAAGATAGGTACTGAGAGGGGGCAAAATAAATTTTGCATCGCTCCCGACTTATTCGTATATTTGCAGACCTATCGTAAACCAACATGAAAAAATTGATTTTTCCCGCATTCATGGCTGCCATCTCAATGACATGTTCAGCCGCCGGCCCGGGTCTGTCCTATCCAAAGGCACCGACCTCAAACACCGTCGACAACTATTTCGGTAAAGAAGTGGCCGACCCCTATCGGCCGCTCGAGAACGACACTGCCTCAGAAACCCTTGAGTGGGTCAAGGCTGAGAACAAAGTCACACAGAACTATCTGTCGCAGATTCCGTTCAGAGACGATATCCGCCGCCGCATAACCGAGGCCAACAACTACCGCAAGAGCGGCATGCCCTGGCGAGGAAAAGACGGTAAATTTTATTTTTATGAAAATGACGGACTCCGCAACCAGTCGGTGCTCTACCGCATGGACTCGATCGGTGGCACTCCCGAGGTTTTTCTCGATCCGAACACACTGAGCGACAACGGAACGGTGGCTCTGACAGGCATCTCCATGTCGAAAGACGGAAAATATACCGCCTACACGATTTCACGCAAGGGCTCAGACTGGACAGAGATCTATGTCATGGACACCAAGACACGTCAATTGCTTCCCGACCACATCGAATGGGCGAAATTCACCGGTGCCGCATGGCATGGCGACGGCTTCTACTACAGCGCGTATCCGAGTCCGGAAGCCGGAAAAGAGTTCTCGAACGCCAATGAGAACCACCGCATCTACTACCACAAGCTTGGCACACCCCAGAGCGAAGACGTGATTGTTTTTGAAGACAAAGCCAATCCGCTCCATTTCCACCACGCCACCGTCGCCGGCGACGAGACCGTCTTGTTTGTTTCGGTTGGCGGACAGGGTGTCGGCGACGGTCTGATGATGAAGAAGCTCGATGACCCCTCGGCACAATGGATCGTGATCGAACCCTCGCAAGACTACGATGTCACTCCCGTCAAGGTCAAAGACGGCAAAATCTACTATCTGTCGTCAAAAGACGCTCCACTGCGTCGTCTCATGGTCGCTCCGGTCGACAACCCGACTGCCATGGAGGTATTCATTCCCGAAAGCGACGCACCGCTGACCGATGTCAATTTCACCCAAGACAAGATCATCGTAAGCTATGAGCGCGACGCCTCGACACACTCCTATGTCTATTCGCTCGACGGCAAACAAGAACGCGAGATCAAGTTCCCGACCTATGGAACAGCCGGTTTCATCACTTCTGACAAATATCCCGAAGTATTCTACACCTTCACCTCTTATGTCTACCCCTCGACAGGTTTCGCCTATGACATGGCCACCGGCGAGAGCACGATAATGAAGACTCCGGAGATCAAGAACTTCAAATCAGAAGACTATGTGACCGAACAAGTGTTCTATCCGTCGGCCGACGGCACCAAGATCCCGATGTTTCTCACCTATAAGAAAGGTCTGAAACGCGACGGTAAAAACCCGGTCTATCTCTATGGCTACGGCGGTTTCAACGTCTCGCTTACCCCGTCGTTCAGTTCAAACCGACTCATATGGCTCGAAAACGGAGGCATCTTTGCAGTCGCAAACCTGCGTGGCGGATCGGAGTATGGAGAGAAATGGCATCAGCAGGGCATCAAGATGAACAAACTCAACGTGTTCAACGACTTCATCGCCGCAGCCGAATATCTGGTAAAAGAGAAATACACCGAGCCGTCGCTCATCACGATTGAAGGCGGCAGCAACGGCGGACTTCTCGTCGGAGCGACTGTCAACCTGCGCCCCGACCTGTTCAGAGTAGCCATTCCGCGCGTCGGTGTCATGGACATGATGCGCTACCACCTGTTCACAATCGGATGGAACTGGGCTTCAGACTACGGCACCAGTGCCGACTCGCCCGAAATGGCCGATTATCTGCTTGGCTATTCACCGGTCCACACAATCAAATCAGGCGTTAACTACCCGTCGATCATGGTGACCACAGCCGACCACGATGACCGTGTCGTTCCGGCACACTCCTTCAAATATGCCGCCACTCTCCAAGCTGCCGACACAGGCAAAAATCCGAAACTGATCAGAATCGACAGCGATGCGGGCCACGGAGCCGGAAAACCGATAGCCAAAGTCATCGATGAATATACCGACATCTATTCGTTTATCTTCTATAATCTCGGAATTACACCCGTCATTAAATGAAAATAGTCGTCAAGACGTTTACAGCCATTGTGGCGACAATCTCGTTTACGTCATGTTTCACCGGCATAGAGAGTACGCCGAAAATCACAGCCGATGACCTCAGACGCGAACGAATCGTCACCTCGACTCCAGAACAAGAGTTCGGTGCCTTGCTGGCACCGGACTCTCTTGTGTCGTGGTCAAACGGCCGCCCGTTTCTTGTCACTGACGACAAGATAAAGCTTGTTTTCAGATCGACCGGTTCTGACAGGCTGCCTTCTCCCGGCGACACCATCAACTTTGCCGGACTGCGTGAAGTAGCCTCTGTCATGGGCACCCCTGCCACTGCAGTCGATTTTGTTAACCGGCGTTTTCAGGGCGACACACTGACCTATCGTCTTGAAAGCACACCCGAAGAGGTCAAATCGCGACAAACGCTGACCGTTCCGTTCACCGTCGACGTCACCCTTGTAGCCAAGGCCGACTCATTGCTGAAAGGAAAGACTCTGTATGTCATGACCTCCTACTGGTATGACAAGGATCTGCGTCAACGCACCGGGCGAAAATTTGTCAAAGTCGACATAACCGGAGTGCGTCCAGGCAACGGCGACTATCCACTGTGTGTCGATTTCAACGATGAAGAAGGCAAGCCGCAATCACTGCTCATGACAACCGGAACCGGACGCTCATCGACACGTAACTTCTCTACACTCTTCTCGCTGACCGACCCGAGACTGAGATACCCCACTGTCAGCGATGAAAACTGGACCGCGATCGTAAACGGCAAAGTGCGTCCCGACATGACGCGAGACGAGGCCCGTCTCGCCCTCGGCGCACCCAAAGAGGTGATTCACGGCCACAACTACAGCGCGACATATGAACGCTGGATTTATCCAAACGGAGCTTATCTTGTTTTTGAAGATGGCCTTCTGCACGCATTCAGACTATGAGACTGACATTTCTCGGAACTGGAACATCGACCGGCGTACCGCAACTGTGTTGCGATTGCCCGACATGCACATCGGCCGACCGACGTGACCGCCGCATGAGGTGTTCGGCCATGGTAGAGACCGCCGACAAGACGATTCTGATCGACTGCGGACCCGATTTCTATTTCCAGATGCTCAATTACCACCGATCGAAACCGATCGACGCCGCGCTTCTCACCCACAGCCACTATGACCACGTCGGCGGCATCGATGACCTCAGACCCTATTGCGAGAGCAAACCCGACGGATTTCCTCTCTACTGTCAGGACGACGTCTCGCGCGACCTGCACGACCGTGTGCCTTATTGCTTCAAGGAAAACCCCTATCCTGGAGTACCCCACTATGAGATGCACATCATTTCAGCCGGCGAGACATTCCACGTTGGCACGACCCCGATAACGGCCGTCAGGGTGATGCATGCCGCACTGCCGATTCTCGGCTTCATCTTCGGACGCAACCTGGCCTACATAACCGATGCCAAGACAATTCCGGCTGAGACAATCTCAGCATTGCGCGGCATTGACACCCTTGTCATCAACTCACTCAGAATCGAAGAACATCATTCTCACATGAACCTTCGCGAGACGTCAGACGTTATAGAGATGATCAGACCACGGAAGGCCTATCTCACACATCTGAGCCATCAGATGGGCAAACACGCCGAAGCGTCGGCCATGTTGCCTGAAAATGTAGAGATAGCAACCGACGGGCTGACTATTTTCATACCTGACTAACGCATTCTTATTATCATGACCAAAATTACATACCTTGACCACAGCGGCTTCGCAGTAGTCACTGATTCGGCGGTTCTTGTATTTGATTACTCCAAAGATCCGTCTGACAAATTGAAACACATTCTTCGTGATAACCCTGAGCTTCCTGTCGCATTCTTTGTCTCCCACCGTCACCACGACCATTTCAACAAAGCCATTTTCGACATGGCTCAGAACCACCGGCGCGTATTTGTTCTTTCAAACGACATCGACGCCGAAAAGATTCTGACAACAGTTCCCGTAGCATGGATAAACGCCGGAGGTGAGATCTCAGATCTGCTCGGCAACATCGATGTCAAGGCCTATGGCTCGACCGACGCCGGTGTATGCTATCTTGTGACTATGCCCGACGGCAAAACCGTTTTCCACGCCGGCGACCTCAACTACTGGCACTGGCAAGATGAGTCGAGTGAAAAAGAGGTAAGGAAAGCATACGAAGACTATGTCAGAATTCTCAGACACATAATGGAAGAGGTTAAATCGATCGACATTGTCTTCTTCCCGGTTGATCCGCGGCAGGGAACCGACTTCGAGACCGGTGCACGCCTGTTCATGGAAAATATCAATGTCAGATATTTCTTCCCTATGCACTTCAACGGTGACACAAAGTCTCCATGTCTTTTCGAGAACTATGTCACTGACAACACAACACCCGTCTGCCTCAATCAGCCGGGAGAATCGAAAGAACTCGACATCTGAGACCGACGATAATTCAATTGAATCTCCGTTTGGGGGTCATTGAGGTTCAAGGCCACCGCAATCAGTCAAATGGTTGCAGTGGCCTTTGTTATTCCCCTTTGTCATTTGACAAATTTCGTTCCGTTCATGATGTAAACGCTCCCGTCGGCCGGATTAACCACGCGACGTCATGACAAATCATCATGCAAACCTAACGCACATCGTAACCTGACTTCACTTTTTTACAGTATTTTCAACCATCGGCTGAACCACCTTCATGCTCAGGTTGTTTGACATCTGTAATTAACAATTAAAAACTCAACGAACTATGGAAAAATATGTATGTACTCCATGTGGCTGGGTCTATGATCCCGCCATCGGAGATCCTGACAGCGGAATCGCACCCGGCACCCCATTTTCCGACCTTCCTGATGACTGGGTATGCCCGGTTTGTGGAGTTGGCAAAGATATGTTTGAACCTGTAGAGTAAGACAAGAGCTGTGACAACCGGTTGTCACAGCTCTTGTCTTATATAGATCTATTGGAATTTATTTATTGAGTGTCTCAAGAAACTCGATCTCGACAATGCGGAGTTCGTTGTTTGTTTTGTCTCCGTTTTTCGCCTTGAAGAGGTCAAGTTCTCCGGCAGCGGGCTCAGCAACCTCGACAATCTGTCCGAACGCATCGGCATCGGCAGTCGCACCTTTCAACTTGATCGTGATATTGTCGGTCAGAACGGGTTTTACGTCAAGATGGACATAACCGAGACTACGTGGCGTGTCACCGCTCCAGATCAATTCGTCGCCGGCATAGATTTCAAGAGGATAAGACCTCATTCGCCAACCGGTCAGCTTGATGCAGATGTCGTCGACGAGAGCACGACGCTCAAGATTATATTTGATCCATGCCGTCGACAGGCGTCCGTCGTTCTTCCACTCGCTGAGCTCATTGTCGTCGTAGCTTCTGATAGCCTGGTCTGAATTGATGCCGGCCTCGGCCGATTTGATGCGTGCGTTAACCTTGCGCTGCTCAAAACCCTGTCCGAGAGGGGTCTCGCCTCTGTCAAGACGTCCCTTCAAAGATGAAGAGGGGTCAAACTTGGTCAGACCACCGACAACCTCGATCGGCTTGGTGGTGAAAGACACTTTCTGAGAGCCGAGACCTTCGGCCGAAGCTGTAAGGGTTACCTCACCCGCCTCAGGCAGCGAACGCAACATGACACGGTTCACACCACACTCGACAGGTAGCGACTCAGACAACACGAAGTTGTCTTCACCCTGTGCGATTCCACCACGCCATTCGGCCGGACCGTCAAGTTTGAAGTTGACCATGTCGTTGGCGAGAGGACAACGGTCACCGTTGGCATCGACAACCTCGACCTGAACGAGCGCGAGATCGGCACCGTCGGCATATGTTCCGTCAGGACCCTGCATCAAGGTCAGTTTAAGCGCGGCAGGCTCACCGACAGTCTTGTGGGAATGACGGCTCAGTTCCTTACCGTTCCCGTCGTAGCTGACAGCCTCGACCACACCGGGTTCCCAGGCGACATCATCAAATGTGAACAGGAACTCATAGTCACGCTTGCCGAAACCTTTCGACTTGCCGTTGACAAACAGCTCGACCTTGTCGCCGGTAGAGACCACATAGACAGGTTTTACGGTTCCGGGAGTATAGTTCCAGTGGCCGATGACATAGGTATCGTCATTTTCGACGTCTACCCAGCCGTCCCACATCAGTTTATAGGCATAGAAGCCGTCTTTGGGAATGCGCATGGCATCAACCACACCGCTGCGGCGGTAGTTCTCGGCACCGCGTCCGTGGGTCTGCGTGTCAGAGAAGATGATCTTCACACCGCCCGAATTGACGCGGTCGCCCATGCCGGCGCGTTCACAGTAGAGTTCATTCCAACGGCGCACGAATTCAATGGTGAGCTGATCCTGATTCTGGTTGTAGGCCGAGGCATCGGCGTTTCTGTAAAGCGGGCCGTCGCCGTGTTTATGATAGGGATAGCTCCAGTCGTCCCAATATTTGCGTAGACCCTCGTCGCGGCAATACTCGGTCTGGATCATCGGGTGATGCTCGCTCTTGTTGACATAGAGCATCTCGCCGCCATATTCAGCCTCGCGGATGTCGAGCATCTCGCGTGAACCGATAGCACGGCCGCCGTTGGGATCATACTTGTCTCTGATGTCACGCATCTCGATCATGTGGTCACGGCTGATTGACTCGTTACCGCTCTCCCACAGCAGAATGCTCGGGTGGTTTCTGAAATAGATGATCGCGTCACGCATCAGTTCGGTGCGCTGCTCCCACTGGCGGCCTGTCACATCTTTCTCAGAGTCACCTGCCGGGAACATCTGCATCAGACCGACGCGGTCACACGACTCGGCGTCTTGTTTCCAGCCCGAAACATGCATCCAGCGAACGAGGTTTGCGTTATTCTCCACCATGAGTCCGTTTGAATAGTCACTGAGCCATGGAGCGACCGACATGCCGACACCGGGCCATTCGTTGGATGTGCGCTGGGCATAACCTTTCATCTGAATCACACGGTCGTTGAGCCAGACCTTACCTTCGGCAAAACGTGTCTTTCTGAATCCGGTTGTGGTGGTTACCTCGTCAACAACCTTGTTGTCGACAAGCAGTTTCGATTTGACATCATAGAGATAGCCGTAGCCCCAGCTCCAGAAGTGAAGGCTGTCGAGCGGTGCCGATGCGGTCAGAACCGCAGTCTCCATCGGTTTGATCGTTGCAGGCTCACCTTTGAATTCCTTGACAAGTTTTCCGTCGTTGTCATAGACCTCGACCTCAAAGTTTACCTCCACCGGTTTTTTACGCTCATTTTTCACCTCCGACTCGACATTGACGGTCGCCGTGCGGCTCTTGACGTTTATGTCAGTGGCGAAAACATATACACCCGTCGTTCCGAGGTTGGTGAACAGCGGCAACGTCTGATAGACATTGTCGGTCAGATGAAGCCACACATTTTTAGGTATGCCGCCATAGTTGGCATTGAACGAGCTGTGGTTCCACTGATAGCCTGTTCCTGTTGCCTTTTCTTTATAACGCCAATCATTGTCGGTTCTGACGGCTATCACATTCTCTCCATTGTATTTGATGTAGGGAGTCAGATCGATGCCGAATGCCATCACACCGTTCTCATGGAGTATCACATGGTGTCCGTTGATCCAGACATCGGCGGCCTGGCGCACACCCTCAAACTCGATAAAAATCTTTTTACCTTTGGCTGATTTGGGCAGGCGGAATGTTTTGCGATACCATGCCACGGTGTCGGTCATCTGTTTGATGCCGACCTTGAATGCCTCGTCTTCATTGGTTGCATGAGGCAGAGATATCGTTTCCCAGTCTCTGTCGTCGAAACCGGGTTTCTCCGCGCCTTTGATGTCACCGAGAGCAAGTTTCCACTGCGGATTGAAATTGTAACGTTCGCGGTTGTTGGCTGTCAACGTGACAACTGCGAACAGAAACAAAGTCATAAATAAAGCGATTTTTCTCATAAAAACTGATTATGGTTGGTTAATGTTGTTTCATGGAGTTTTCCAGACGCTGCAAAGTTAAGACATTAATATCTATAATGGTGACACTGATGTTGCAACCGATGTTCACCGTGTTGCAACATCGGCAATATCAACAGGTTCAAGCCTGAATTGCGTCGGCAACATGCCGAAAAGTTTCTTGAACGACCGGGTGAAATAGCCGGGTGACGAGAAGCCTACGGCATAGGCTATCTCCTCAATGGACATCGTTGTCGTCTTCAACATCAGGGCCGCTTCCTTGAGGCGGGTGTTCCTGACAAAGTCTGTCGGAGTCATACCTGTTATCGAATGTATCTTGCGATAGAGGTTTGAACGGCTCATGCATAGATCTTCGCTGAGATTTTCAATCGAGTAATCAGAATTGCCGAGATTATTCTTCACCGATATCAAAGCTTTCTGAAGCAATGCCTCGTCGACAGCCGAAATAGTGACCTCGGCAGGCGACGGAGTCAATTCCTTTTTGAAGCTCTCACGGCGCATATCCATTCGTGAACACAAATTTCTGATGCGCGACAGAAGAATTGCCTTGTCAAACGGTTTTGAAAGATAAGCGTCGGCCCCCTCCTCATAGCTGCGACGCTCATTTTCGATTTCGCCGCTTGCTGTAAGAAGAATGACCGGGATATGCGATGTCTCGACATCGGTCTTGATGCGATGACACAGCTCTATTCCGTCATATCCGGGCATCATCAGATCGGTTATCACAATATCGGGGTGTTCAGACACAGCCTTGGCAAATCCGTCGGGACCATCGACCGCCTCGACAGTGACATAAGCACCGTTCAGAATGTCGCGAAGATAACTTCTGAACTGACCATTATCCTCAACAATCAAAATCTTTTTGTTTGTGTCGGCATTATCGGTAGCCGCATATACCTCCTCTCCCACCCGATTATCATCTACCACCGGCTCAACCGGAATCGTGAACGTGAAAACCGTCAACCGCCCTTGTTCGCTCATGACCTTCACCTCTCCTGAAAGCATCTCCGCATATTCCTTGACAACATGCAGGCCTATGCCGCTACCCGACACTGAAGTTGCCGTGTCGGCCCTTTTGAAACATTCAAAAATCGTCGGCAAAGCCTCAGGCGCAATTCCACAGCCGGTGTCAGCTACCTCTATAGTCAATTCAGACCGTCGGTCTTCTCTCCTGAACACCTTGGCAGTGACAGTCACACGTCCGCCATCGGGTGTGAATTTAAATGCATTGGAAACAAGATTATTCATCACCTTGCGTAGTTTCGACACGTCGGTCATCACCCATGCAGACTCTTCGGGAACATGTATCTCATAGTCAAACAACCGGCGTTCGGCTTCATCGGAGAAACATCCGCAGACCGATTTCACGAACTCACCTATCTCCACACGGCTGACCGACACCTGCTCGCCCCCCATCTCTATTTTGCGGAAATCAAGCAACTGGTTTACAAGACCGAGCAAATTCCGGGCGTTCTCCATGACAGTAGTCAACGGTTTTCTGACCGTCTCGTCGTGAGTCGTTTCCAGTATATTTTCCACAGGAGATATGATGAGAGCCAACGGTGTGCGCAGATCGTGGCTCACCTTTGTAAAGAAATTATACTTCATGGCAGCCACCTGTTCCTCAAGTTGCCTCTGCCGGCGGCGATCACGTTTCCGGTTATACCGCCAGACGATTGCCAAAACCGCAATGACAGCAACCACAATAAAAATCATCGTGGCCGCGACGGTCTCATACCAATGAGGCAACCTGTCGATCGTGACGGTTGTGACATCCTCGCTCCAGTTGCCGTAACGGTCTGTCGCCCGCAACTCTATTTCATGTGATCCGGCCGGCAATCCGGTCAGAAACAAGCTGTTTTGCCCCACGGGTAAAGCCGTCCACTTTTCCTCTCCTTTGTGACGGAATGCAAATCTTGTTTTATGTGCATCAAGAGGCATTAGCGTTGACAGGAACAATTCCACATCATCTTCATCGCAACTCAGGGTCACCGTTCCCGCCACACGGTCGGGCGACAGATTGCGGTCAGCGACCCTGACTCCTGTCAACGTGACATCGACCTGATCTTTGTCTGTAAGGTCAATCATGGTTTCAGGCACGATTATGATTCCGCCTTTTCCGGCCACATAAACGTCACCGCCGTCTGATGTCCAAACAGAATTGAAACCCTCGAGATCAACCGGACTGTCGCCCTTGACAAAGATGCGCGATGTCTTGCCGACTGCATCATAGACCGTCAGTTTCCGTTCTGTGGCAATCCACACCCGTCCTTCCCTGTCAGCGGCCAAGTCGGTGATCACATCTCCGTCGAGTCCACATGACCGGGTCTCGTCAACGATCATTCCGTCACCCAGAAGATGCAGCAGGCGTCCGCTGAGCGTGGTTATCCACAGCGTGGTGTCGGGTGATGATGCAAGACAACGGTAATTCTCACCCGGTTTCAAGGCCGTTTCCACGCTGTTGCCTCTGACCGCATGAACACCGTCAGATTCGGTCGCCACATAGATCGTTGAATCGGCCGACACCGCAATGGAGTTTACGAAACGTGTGTTTTCCAACACAGTCTCCAATTTTGAAGCCGATTTATCAAACCGGTGAAGTTTGTAGGTAGTTCCAATCCAGATGTTGCCATGTCCGTCATCTTCTATCGCGCGTATTTTCTCGCCACGACGAACCTTGACCGCACACACCCGCTCGTCGACAAAACGGTTTCCGTCAAACTTCACAAGCATTACCGTAGAGTCATTTTCAACTACGAATATGCCGTTGTCATCAGCATTTTTCTCAAAGAAAAGCGATATGTCAGCCGAAGGCGTGTAGTGGCTTACGGCTCCATTGGAAGGATCAAAAACATAAAGACCGACTTTTTTCTGCCTCACCCATAAAATGTCACCTTCAGGCTCGATCTGCAACGGATTGAAGTGAACGCCCGTCTGCCGGTCAATGACTCCTGTTTCATATCCGTCCAATTCTGCCGGCAGGAAGCTGACAACAAATGACTTCGGATAAGACGCCGTGAACCACAAATTGCCTGAACGGTCGACAAAGGCCGAGAGCAGATTCTTTTTAGATTCGGGCAAAAAAGAAGATGTGTCGAGCCCGCGCAACCTTTCTCCGTCTGATTCAAACCGGTAAAGGTCATTTTCACCACCGGCCCAGAGATTGCCGGTCAGCCTGTCTCTGACAATAAAACTGTAATTATCGTGTGTGCCGTCGACATTGACTATGTTGCCGGTCTCATCATCAAGCCTGACTATTCCATCACCGAAAGTCGAAACCAACAACGAGTTTCCGTCGCGTACAACCGAAGTAGGATAGCCTTTTAAAGGCCACTTCAGACTTTTGAAATCATTCTCTCCGTTTTTCCTGACAAAAAGTCCACCATCTTTCTGTGTCAGCACCAACGACCCATCGTCATCTTGAAAAATCGAATTGAACTGCCTGCCTTCGGCCGCCCCTTCGGGAATTTGACGGAACAGCAGTGACTGAGTCTTAGCGTCATAATTCATCACCCGGTTTTCCGAAGTCAACCAGACCGATCCGTCGTCAGCTGTCAAGATCGCGTTGATCATGCCCTGTCCGAGTCCTTCGGGGTCAAGTTGCGACACCCGGCCTGTCTTCTTGTCAATGATGCAGGCACCTCGCGTAGTTCCATACCATATTCTCCCCTGAGAGTCTTCAGTAAGACATGTTATCGTGTTGCTTCCAGGCAGACCGGGCCTGTTGAAGTCACGTCTGTAGACTACGGTCTCATAACCGTCAAACCTACACAATCCGTTGCCCTCGGTTCCGAACCACACATAGCCCTCAGAATCGACAAAAACAGACCTGATATCATCTGTCGGACGGCTGTCACCCCCCGGAAAATCACTGACCGACATATTGTAGGCACCGGCAACAATGCTGAAGAGACACCAGAAGGCCAACGCCAGAGTCTGTCTGATGCCCGCTGAATGCCAATTCAAGAACCGGCGTAACATATCGTTTTTCATCAGATTCATGCAATCGATTATTTCTGTTGCTGTTGTCATTGCACTGCAAAGATAATAATTTTAGGCTTTGTTCCACAATATTGGAGACCGACGCAATGCTATATAGCGAAAAAAGCATTATATTTGTCAATTCTAAAAAATAAGCTCTTGACACAAATGAAACGACTGATTCTTTCTCTTTCACTCCCGGCCATTGTATTCTCATGTCTGGCATGGGGACAAAAAGGACACGATGTGACCGCATATATAGCAGAGCGACACCTGACACCTGTGGCCAAAGCAGCCGTCGACTCCATTCTCGAAGGCAGATCGATGGTCTACTGGTCAAACTGGCTCGACAATGCGAGCCACACACGCGACTATGCCTACACAAAAACATGGCATTACAAAAATGTCGATGCAGGTGAACGCTATGAGGAGGCACAGGCCAATCCGGCAGGAGACGCAGTAACCGCGATCAAAGCCCAGATAGAGACCCTCGGTAATCCCGAAAGCAAGTTTGAGGACACACAACTGGCTATGAAAATTCTCGTGCATGTTGTCGGAGACTTGCACATGCCGCTCCACATGGGCCACGCGACAGACCTCGGTGGGAACCGAATCAAGGTGAAATATTTCGGCCGTGACACCAACCTTCACTCGGCATGGGATTCTTCGCTACCCGAGTCAGCCCACAAATGGAGCTACACCGAGTGGCAACAGCAAATCGACCGTGCGACCCCCGAACAACAATCGGCGATTCTTGCCGGTAACATCGATGACTGGGCAAAACAGACAATAGTTATTGCCGATGAGGTTTACAAAGAGACCCCAGTGAACAGCAATCTGTCATATGACGAAGTAGCACGTTGGACACCGGTCATCGAAGATCAGTTTCTCAAAGGCGGACTGAGACTCGCCCACATTCTGAACACAATCTATGATCCGTCATATAACCGATAAAAACAACAAAACATAACCTGCATACCAATGAAAAAAAAGACACTTGCCATTTTGCGCAATGATCCGTGGCTCGAACCGTTTGCCGACGCCATCAACGGCCGCCACGAAGATGTGATAAAAAAAGAAAAAGAGCTGACAAAAAAAAGCGGCTCGCTGGTCGATTTCGCCAACGCCCACAAATATTTCGGGCTCCACCGCCAGACCGACGGCTCTTGGACATTCCGCGAATGGGCACCCAACGCGACCGAAATATTTCTGATCGGTGATTTCTCTGACTGGCAGGAACAGGAAGGCTTCAGACTCAAACGCGGAGAAAACGGTGTGTGGGAGATAAACCTCCCGGCCAAACAGATCAGAGACGGGCAATACTACAAAATGAAAGTTCACTGGGACGGCGGAGAAGGGGAACGCATTCCGGCATATGCCACACGTGTTGTCCAGGATTCTCAATCACACATGTTCTCGGCACAGGTTTATGAACCTGAGGTCGCATATCAATGGCATATCGACAATTTCACCCCCGATGTCAATCCGCTGCTGATCTACGAGTGCCACATCGGCATGGCTCAGCAAAACGAAGGTGTCGGAACCTATACTGAATTCCGTGACCTGATTTTGCCGCGTATCGCCGCCGACGGATACAATGCAATACAGATCATGGCAATCCAGGAACACCCCTATTATGGCTCATTCGGATATCACGTGTCGAGTTTCTTCGCTCCTTCAAGCCGTTTCGGCACGCCCGATGATCTGAAATCGCTCATTGACCGAGCCCACGAACTCGGCATAGCAGTCATCATGGATATCGTGCACAGCCACGCCGTCAAAAACGAGAACGAGGGTCTGGGAAAACTCGACGGTAGCCTTGATCTCTATTTCTACGGTGACAGCCGGCGCGAACACCCCGCATGGGATTCTCTCTGTTTCGACTACGGAAAAAACGAAGTGCTCCACTTCCTTCTCTCAAACTGCAAATATTGGCTCGAAGAGTTCAAATTTGACGGTTTCAGATTCGACGGAGTGACATCGATGCTCTATTACAGCCATGGTCTCGGACAGGCTTTCGGATCATATGACGACTACTATAACGGCGGTCAGGACACCAATGCCATCACCTATCTCACGCTGGCAAACACGTTGATTCACAAAATCAATCCGTCGGCTATCACCATAGCTGAGGAAATGAGCGGAATGCCTGGCCTCGCCGTTCCGTTCAAGAACGGAGGCATAGGCTTCGACTACCGCATGGCAATGGGTATTCCCGACTACTGGATCAAGACCCTGAAGGAAAAGAAAGATGAAGACTGGCACCCCACCTCAATATTCTGGGAACTGACCAACCGGCGCAGCGACGAGAAGACAATCTCATATGTCGAAAGCCACGACCAGGCACTCGTCGGCGACAAGACCGTCATTTTCCGTCTGATCGATAAAGAGATGTACTGGCACATGATGGTCGGCGACAATGACATGACCGTAGCCCGTGGCATCGCCCTCCACAAAATGATACGCCTGGTCACTCTCGCCACGATAAACGGAGGTTACCTCAACTTCATGGGTAACGAATTCGGACACCCCGAGTGGATCGATTTTCCGCGCGAGGGCAACGGCTGGAGCTACAAATACGCACGCCGGCAATGGGATCTTGTCGACCGCGAGGATCTGCAATATAAATTTCTCAACCGTTTCGACAACGCGATGATAGAATTGGTCTCGGGTGTCAACAAGTTTGAGAACCTCGAGATTGAGAAACTCTGGGAAAAAGATGATGACCAGGTGTTGGCATTCCGTCGCGGAGATCTTGTCTTCGTGTTCAACTTCAATCCGTTCAAGTCATTCACAGACTATGGAATTCTCGCTCCGGCAGGCAAATATCGCGATGTGCTGACCACCGACAATCCCGAATTCGGCGGCTTTGGCAATGTCGACGAAGGTGTAGATCACCTGACAGTTGCCGACGAGCTCTACAAACCGATCGGCAAAGAGTGGCTGAAACTCTATCTGCCGGCCCGTTCGGCCCAGGTTCTGCGTCTTGTACGAAACACACGCCGCCGGCCCAAGGCCCAGTCAAAAACCAAAAAATGAATCTTCCCGAAAATCTCATCATAGGATTCGACGCGAAACGCGCGTTTGTCAACAACACCGGTCTGGGTAACTACAGCCGCCTTGTCATCGACTCGGTGGCTGCCGCCCGGCCACGGTGGGAACTTATGCTTCTGACACCGGCAAACCGTGCCGGCGACAGAATTTCTCCCATTCTATCAGCCCACTCCAACATCAAGACTGCCACCCCCCATGGCTGCATGAAAGCCGTAAAGCCGCTTTGGAGGTCATTTGGAATAACGGCTGAACTCAGCAGATTGAATGTAGGCCTGTTTCATGGGCTCAGCAACGAATTGCCGCTGAACATCAGACGCAGCCGGGTGCCGAGCGTCGTAACGATTCATGACCTCATTTTCAGACGGTTTCCCGACAACTACAACTATCCCGACCGCCTGATATATGACTATAAGTTTAAAAAAGCGGCAATCGACGCTGACCGTGTGATAGCCGTCAGCCGCAGAACACGCGACGACATAACCGAACTCTACGGCATCAGTCCCGACAAGATCGACATCGTCTATCAAGGTTGTGACAGCCGCTTCATGAATTCAATCTCGCCCGACGATGTTGAGACGGTCAGATTGAAATACGGGCTATCGAACCCTTATATCATAGGCGTGGGAACAGTGGAGATTCGCAAAAACCAATTGCTGACCCTCAAAGCTTTGCGCGGTTTACCGCGTGAGATCCATGCTGTGATTGTCGGACGACGCAGCCGGGGCTACGGTGAGGTGCTTGACCGTTACATCAGAGAAAACGGCCTTGCCGGCAGAGTTCATTTTCTTGAAAACGCAGTGTTTGACGACTTCCCTGCCCTGTATGCCGGAGCTTTGTTGTCGAGCTACCCGTCGCGATATGAGGGATTCGGCATTCCGGTCATCGAGTCGATCAATGCCGGCACTCCAGTCATCGTGGCTTCAGGCTCATGTCTCGAAGAAGCAGCCGGACCCGACATGCCCGTAGTCTCACCCGATGACGACGAGGCATTTGTCAGTGCCGCGCTCGAGATCATCGACGATCAAGCCTACAGAGCCGACCTTGTCAGACGTGGCCGCGAATATGTGAAACGCTTCAACCACGAAGATTTCACACGAAACATTTTTGAATCATATCGAAAGACCATTGAAAGTCATGGATAATAAAAAAATACTTGTTGTCGGTGCCGGCGGTTTCATCGGCGGTTTCATCGCCGGCCGGGCCCTCGACAAAGGCTATGAGACATGGGTGGCGGTGCGTGAGTCAACTTCGCGCAGCTATCTGTCAGACCCGAGGCTGAAATTTATCGAGCTTGACTATGACGACACGATAGAGATGCGCCAGAAGCTTGCAAAGGCCTTGCCGGAGGGCGAGAAATGGGACTACATCATTTATAACCTCGGAGCCACAAAATGTCTCAACTTTCTCGATTTCAAACGAATAAACTTTGAATATCTGCGTTCGTTTGTCGAATCGCTCAAGACATTGTCTCTCGTACCCGAAAAATTTCTGTTCATGAGCAGCCTTTCGGCTCTCGGCCCGGGAGATGAAGATAACTACACCCCGATTGACGGACATGGACCGGCTTCTCCAAACACCGCCTATGGTCTTTCGAAGGTGCAGGCAGAGAACTATCTCGAATTCATGTCGGGAATTCCGTTTGTGATCTTCAGACCGACAGGTGTCTACGGTCCACACGAAAAAGACTATCTGATGATGATAAAATCAATTGATTCACACTGCGATTTTTCAGTCGGATTCAAACGTCAGATGTTGACATTCATTTACGTAGACGACCTCGTCGATGCCATGTTTGCCGCCCTTGAATCTCCTGTCGCGGTAAACAAAAAATACATCATTTCTGAAGACCGGGCATATAGTCAGGCTGAATTCCGGAAGATAGTCGCCGATGAACTCGGCAAAAAATTCGTGATACCGGTCAAACTGCCGCTCTGGGCTGTCTACTGCGCAAGCTATGTGGCTGAAAAATGGGGCAAGCTAAAGCTGAAACCTTCCACCCTCAACCGCGACAAATTCAAGATCATGGCTCAGAGAAACTGGACATGCGACATTTCAGATGCAAGACGCGACTTCGGGTTCTCACCTCGCTTCTCGCTGCGTGAAGGAATAAAAGAAACCGTCAAAGCTTATAGGGAGGACCGTCAATGACACCGTCAGAACGACGACGAGTTCCGGTGTGGTTCACCGTGATCGTCACCATAATCGCGCTTCCCGCGCTGCTTCTGCCAACCTTCATCGCCTTGGCAGAAGATGAAATGGCCGAGTCAAAAAAAATATTTATGTGGCTGTTTCCGTTCTATCTCATTGTCGGAGCCTATCTGGCCTGGCAATGCTACGGCCGGCGAACAGTCATGTCGTGGATTCTGCTCGCCCTGATGTTCATGACCGATTGCGCGATGATCCTGTTAATAAGCATGTAAACCTGACACAATGAAAAAGATAATTCTACCATTGATAGCAATAGCCTCAGTCATGACAGCTTCGGCAGATGACCGGCAACTCGACACTCCCGACAAAACCCGGGGTCTCCCGATCATGCAGGCGATGTCAGAACGAAAATCGATCAGGGAATATGACTCACGGAAAATTTCCGACCAAGATCTCTCAGATCTGCTTTGGGCCACAATGGGACAGAACCGCCATAACGGCAAACTTACCGCACCGTCATGTCGCGACTACCGGGAGATCCGACTCTTTGTCTTCACAGCCGACGGCGTGGGTGAATATATCCCTTCGACCCACTCTATCAAACATTTCGTTGACGGCGACTATCGTCAACTGGTAGCTGGACCTCAGGATTTTGTCAAAACAGCCCCTGTGTGTCTGGTCATGATCGCAGACATGACAAAATTTCCGGAACGTGACGAACGTTCGCTGATGATGGCATCGGTCGATGCCGGAATTGTCAGTCAGAACGCTTCGGTCGCCGCCGCAGGTCTCGGTCTCGCAACTGTTCCGCGTGCGACAATGGATGCCAAGGCAATCTGTCGTCTGCTCAGTCTGCCCGACACACAGTTGCCGATCATGAACAATCCGATAGGATATCCGGTCGCGAAAAATTAGCCCGTCAAGCTCACCGGTTCTTACGTATTAACTCTGAAGCGAATCATGACAGAAAGCTTCAATACATATATAGATCATATCGAGCCTGAATTCTGGCGTGAACTCTGTTTCAAAGAGGGTCGGCTGCGACATTATGAACGAGGCGAAGAATTTTTGCACCTCGGAGAAGTAGGAAAATATATAGGTGCAGTGAAGAGCGGTACCTTGAAATATGCCGCTTATTCAACCGATGGAAACGAACATGTCGTCGGACTGATTTTCCCTGATGAGTTTGTCGCCGACTGGCCTTTCATGTTCTATGAACAACCGTCGCGCTGCGCCATAGTCGCATCTTCGCCTTGCGAGATTTATTGTCTTCCGGTGGAGAATTTAAAGACACGCATGAGCAAAGAGCCGGAGTTTTTAACACGCATGATGCATTGCACTGAAGCGTTGTTCTCTACTGTCTACGACCGATATGTCGACCTTTATAGCAGAACTCCGCGACAGCGATATGAGGAACTTGTCAAACGACATCCCGACATATTCACTTTCTTTTCATTGAAAGACATTGCCTCTTTCCTGAAAGTAACCCCCACACATCTTAGCCGATTGCGAAAAAGTAACGACCAACAGTGTTAAAATCATCGACTCTCAACATTTGTTGAGAGTTTTTATTTTCCATTGATTTAATTTTGCAACAAAAGATTTTTTATGACACAGAATAAACTCAAGAACCTGTGGCTGTTTCCTGCATGTCTTTTGACACCTTCAGACACCGGTGGTGACATACTTTCCATTGCAAAAGAAATCATACACTGACATGGACTACAAAACGCTCATAGCTTTTCTGCTGATATTGCTTCTGATTCTTTGCGCATGCTCGACGACCCAAAGGGTTGACGGGTGGTATCGTGTGGCTGATTATCCCGACAATTCGATTATAGGAAAGCCGTTGCTGAAGGTCGATGACTTTGACTGTGTTGAGATTGTCAGAGATACATTTATCATCGAAGGCACGCCTGAATCTCGATTGTCGATTCAAGGGCGGGTGAAACCCGACAGACGTCTGCAATGGGCCGATGACACCGAGCGATTGATCGGCCACAGACTCGGATTTGTCCATAACGATTCAATTATCACAGCACCTCAGATCAACGCACGCATCGAAAGCGGTACGTTCCAGATCAACAGCTCAGACACAACGTTGATCAAAGAAATCTTTCTCTCGATCGAGAACCGATAATGTGTGACGACAGCGATTGTGGCTATCGCGACAACCAATAAACATTTCTTTTTTAAGGGATAGACAGTTTGTTATTTTGCCAAAAATTTCACAAACTGTTTATTTCTCATGAATACACCTATCATCACTTGGAGTTGTGTCGCAGGCATCTTCGTCTTGTTTCTCATAGTGCGTCTATGCCATGCCTGCATATTTTGTGCCAAAGGAAAACACCGTTTTATCGAATTCGGTTCCGAACGTGAGGAGTTTTTCATTCCCGGAGATATCGATCCTGAAAAATCGACCGACTATGACTTCGAAGACTTTGACGAACTCTGAGGTTCCGTCGGCCAGCGAGCTGACATTGTTTCTCTCACGCTACAGTGCGAGGCTGCTCGGTTCGGGAGCTACCTGCATCAGACTTGAAAAAAACATCGGCCGCATTGCCAAGGCATTCGGCCATGAGACCGAGCTTACCATAATGCCTCGCCACATACACATCTCGGTGTGGAAAGAGGGTGCTACCGGCATTATCACCTCCATTGCCCGCGTAAGCCACACTGCCGTCAGTTTCAACACCAACACGCGCCTGAGTGAACTTAGTTGGGAAATAGCCGACGGAAAGATCTCGTTTGATGAAGCACAAGAAAGATTTAGCCATATCATCGACTCTGACACGCAAAACAAATGGCATGTACTCATTCTGGTAGCATTGGCCAACGCCTCGTTTTGCCGGCTCTTCGGAGGTGACCTCACGGCAATGGCAGTAGTGGCGGTCGCCACGCTTGCAGGCTACTATCTCAAAATGATTTTGCTCGGACACGGGGTTGACAACCGCGTCATGATTCTGACCTGCTCGTTTGTCTCAGCCGTACTTGGAGCTTCTGACATATTGTTCAGACTCGGATCAACCCCCTCGGTCGCCCTTGCCACCAGCGTACTTTATCTTGTTCCCGGCATACCGTTCCTAAATTCGTTCAGCGACATGCTCTATCGCCATTATCTATGTGCTTTCAGCCGTTTTGCCGATGCATTGGTCATGACATGCTGCCTTTCAATCGGACTCTGCGCCGCCATGTTGTTGATGGAATCCGGAATGTTTTGATCCATAAATTGCTCAGAATGTATAATCAGATTTTACAAGACGCATTATTTGCAGCGATAGCGGCTATCGGATTTTCCGCTATAAGCCGTCCGCCACGGCGAGCCTACATCTATTGTGCCCTGGTTGCAGCCGCAGGTCACTCGCTGAGATATATTTTGATGAATTTCACACCTGAAATGCACATCATTCCCGCGACTCTAATTGCCTCGTTTGTAATCGGATGTCTCGCCGTCATGGTCTCGGCAGTAGCCCGGTTTCCGGCCGAGACCTGTCTGTTTCCCGCTCTGCTGCCGATGATTCCTGGCATATATGCCTATAGAACTTTCGGAGGAATTGCCTTGAGTCTGCTTTCTGAAAAAAACGATGAGTTTACCCACTACTTCGATCTGTTTGCCTATAACGGCATGATGAGTGCCGGAATTTTGACTTGTATGGTAACCGGGGCAACTCTGCCGATTTTCATTTTCAAGAAAATATCATTTCAGGCTACAAGATAAGCCGCCAAATTGTTAAATTTGCACATCTCTAATTCCCACAAAATGGAAATACGCCAACTGAAATATTTTTCAAAAGTTGCCGAGACTCTCAACTTCTCCGAGGCAGCCCGTGTGCTGTGTGTGACCCAAAGCACACTGTCACAGCAGATCAAACAGCTCGAGACAGAACTGAAGACTCAATTGTTGACACGAAGCAGCCACAAGGTGTCACTGACCGAGGCCGGAGAGATGATTTTGCCACACGTCAGACAAGTGATTCATGAATCAGAGTCGTGTTTCGAGCGCATCAATGACCTCAATGACTTGTCTGAAGGATCGCTGTCTATCGGTGTGACATATTCGTTCAGCCCTATTCTGACCGAGACCCTGCTGTCATTCATGAAACTGTATCCGAAGATCAGACTCAACATCTTCTATAAGCCGATGAATGAACTCATGGGGCTGCTTAAAGACCGCACGGTTGACTTCGTGCTCGCGTTCAAGCCAAGTCAACACATTGACGGTGTCGAGTCCCACATCTTGTTTCAGAACTGTCTGTCGGTCATTGTCGGAAACCACCACCCTCTCGCTGCCAAGAAAACGATAACGATTCCGGAACTCGGACATTACGATCTCGCTCTGCCGTCAAAAGGTTTGCAGGCCCGTAACGCATTTGACAGCGTCATCTCGCCACACGACTGCCTCAGAGTGAGAATAGAGCTGAATGAAGTCAACATTTTGCTGAAACTGATTCGGCAAAGCATGCTTGTCACCGTGTTGGCCGAAGCCACAATCCACAATGAAACAGGTGTCAAAGCGATTCCTCTCGACATTCCCGACAACGAAATGGCCGGATGTGTCCACACCCTTAAAGAAACATACCGCAAAAAATCAATGCAGGAATTTCTCAGGATGCTTGGAGAATCAATAGCAGTCAAAGAGCGTCAGAACGCCTGGATATGATCCAATTTAACTTCTTCAACGTTCATTTCTGAAATACAACACCCACAACAGGCTGCAGCCGATGACAATCAGCGGCAGACCGGCGATCGAGGGAGCATTGTAGCCGTAACCATGTTTTATGACAAGGCCGCCTATCCAGGCCGCTGTGGCATTTCCGGCGTTATAGGCAATCTGAATGCATGCCGCCCCGAGCATCTCTCCACCACGCGAGTAGCCTACGATCGACGACTGCAACGGACTTCCCGAGCCAAACAATGCCGCAGTTCCGAGAATCATCAGAACTACTGCCGCCAGACGATAATGGCCGAAGAAATAAAACATGATCAAGATCGGAATAGCCATAGCCTGGACAGTTGCCGCGAGTGACGACGGCTTGAACCTCTGACCAAGTCGTCCAACAATATAATTTCCGGCAAACATGCCGAAACCTGCCAGAATCATCAGCCAAGACATGTCGGAAGTCGGAAATCCGGTGACATCGGTCAATTGTGGATCTATGTAACTGTACCAACAGTAGATGCCTGTCTGTCCAAACAGCACTCCACCGAAAATGAGCCACGGCGGCAGCGTTTTGAGAAACCTGAACTGACCTTTGAATCCTTCATCAGGCAGCCTCCCGACGTCAGGAATCCAGAACCTGACAGCAAAATATGTCAGTGTGCCGGAAATTCCGACTGCAATGAAAGCGACACGCCATGAGACGATGTTGCAGATCAATGTGCCTAAAGGAACACCCACAAGCGTGGCGACCGCCATGCCTCCTATCATGAATGAGACGGCCGCGACTTCCTTTCCGGGCTTGGCAAGACGGCGCGCCACTATCGCACCCACACCGAAATAGGCTCCGTGGGGCAATCCCGACAAGAGTCTCGCAGCAAAAAGACACCAGAAGTTGGGCGCGACAGCCGCGAAAATATTGCCGACAGCTATCGTGGCCGCAAAAGCGAGCATCAGGGTTTTCAATCTGACCTTTCTGACAAAAAGAAGAGCGGGAGCTCCGCAACACACTCCAATGGCATATGCCGAAATGCAATGTCCGGCCTCGGTCACCGACACTCCGAGATCGGCTGCCAGACTGACCAGAATGCCCATGATGAGAAATTCGGCTATGCCGAGAGCGAATGTGCCCAAGGCAAGTGCCGTCAGACCTTTGTTCATAGGAATCACGATAAGGGGGCCGGATTATTCCGACCCCCGAGTTAATTTTCCGGTTTAATATTGTTCGCTCTCGTTTGGGAAATCTCCGCTCTTGACATCGTCGATGTAGTGCCCGAGGGCATCATTGATGACTGTAGCAAGATTGGCGTAACGGCGGAGGAACTTCGGTGAGAAGCCGTTGTTCAGACCAAGCATGTCTTGATAGACAAGCACCTGGCCGTCACAGCCACTGCCGGCTCCGATTCCGATTGTCGGAATCGAGATTGACTCGGAGACACGACGTGCGAGTGCCGCCGGAATTTTCTCGAGTACCACCGCGAAACAACCGATCTCCTCAAGCATGCGTGCGTCTTCGATCAACTTCGTGGCCTCGGCTTCTTCCTTAGCCCTGACGGCATATGTTCCGAACTTGTTTATTGACTGTGGAGTCAGACCGAGATGCCCCATTACGGGTATTCCGGCAGAAAGAATACGTTCGATCGATTCGCGCACCTCGCTGCCACCCTCGATTTTCACAGCCTCACTGCCGCTCTCCTTCATGATGCGTATTGCAGAAGCCAGGGCCTCTTTCGAATTACCCTGATAGGAACCGAACGGCATGTCGGTGACAACAAGTGCCCTTTTGACACCGCGGACGACACTCTTTGCATAGTTTATCATCTCGTCAAGAGTGATCGGCAGTGTTGTAGCGTTTCCCGCCATCACATTTGAAGCCGAGTCACCGACAAGAATAACGTCCATGCCTGCGGTATCGACGATTGTAGCCATTGTATAGTCATAGGCTGTCAGCATTGCGATTTTCTCGCCGCGCTGCTTCATCTCGATCAGGCGGCGTGTTGTAACCTTGCGTTGGTTATCAATTGTGTTTGTAGACATTTTTATCTTATAAATAAAATTGGAAACTCTATTGACGGTCTGATATCTCAACCACTATCGGCAGAAACGAGACTCTCAGATAAAAAACGAGCGTGACTACGGCAGCTGAAATGGCGACCGACCACTCTCCGGCCGAGAATTGCCGGTCGAAACCGAAGATATCAGCAAAACTGACCACCGCAGCCAGAAAAAATATCAGCGCGGGCAGATTCAAGGCCAGTTTACGGGACAGGGAACCAGACGGCAGCCGACGGGTGAAGAACAGCGTCGACACTGTCAACACTCCGGCAATCACGATAGCTGTCGCTCCGACAGCCACAGTTGCCAATACGCCAAAATACCACGCCAATGTCAATGCTCCGGCAAATCCATAGTGGACTGCCAAGACAACAGCAGTCGCCTCGACAACTGCTATGAGAGTCGAGGCGACAGGATAAATTATGGTGGTTATTTTTGACATCAGGTTTATTTTGCCGCAAAATTAAACAATTTTGATGACGCGGTAAAATAAACCGTCAAAAATCACATTGCGAAAGCGTTGAATCCGCCGTCGACAACGGCAACTGTGCCGGTCACGAACGACGAAGCATCTGAGATCAGATATTGGATCGTGCCACAGAGTTCCTCCGGACGTCCGAAACGTTTGAAAGGAGTCTGTCTGATCACGTCGTTACCCCGCTCGGTCAGCGAACCGTCGGCATTTGTCAGCAGCGCCCGGTTCTGATTGGTCAGGAAGAAGCCGGGAGCAATGGCATTGACACGGATGTCTGAAGTGAATTTCGTAGCCACCTCGTTTGCGAGGAATGCTGTGAAATTGCTTATTCCGGCTTTGGCTGCGGCATAGCCAAGAACTCTTGTCATCGGGCGGAATGCAGCCATTGACGAGAAGTTGACGATCGAACCGCGACCGGCCTCGACCATCGGTTTCAGAAATATCTGCGTAGGGAGTACGGTACCTGTCAGATTGACATTCAACACTTTCTGGAACTCTTCGATCTTGACATCAAAGAATGTGTTTCCGGGTGCTATGGTCGCACCGGGCATATTGCCTCCGGCAGCGTTGAGAAGAGCGTCGACGCGGCCATACCGGGCCATGATCTCATCGCAATTGGCCTGAAGCACCTCGGCATCCATGACATCGGTGACAAGAAACAGAGCCTCGCCGCCCTTTGCATTGATTTCAGCAACCAACCGGTCACCCTCTTCCTTACGGCGGCCCATCAACACTACTTTCGCACCTTGCAGGGCAAGATACTCTCCGATGCACGCACCAAGCACTCCGGTGCCTCCGGTAATGACAACTACCTGATCTTTAACTGAAAAAAGTTCGTTCATGGTTTGTTTATTTAGATTCGTTTTTGATTTTGTTTACTGTGGCCATGATGCCGCTGACCATTCCGAGCGCGAGCATTCGTCCGTGGAATGAATATCCGGCATTGTAGCCCATTTTCTCATCTCCGAGCATAAGCGGCGCGTGATCGACCCTCATCGGCACACCCGGACGCACTGTCTCAAAAGTGGTGACCACATCGATCAACCGCGGATCGAGGTGGGTAGATTCCTTGAAGTCTCCGTCGGGAAGAACACGGCAGATGCGTGCATGCACGAAATGGGTGCGGTCGGCATACTTGCGGGCAAGTTCAGTCACATCGTTTTGCGCACCCGCGCTCAAAGACCCGGCACAGAATGTGAGACCATTGTGTTTATTTGGCACGGCATCGAGAAATGCCTTTATGTCAGCGTCGCAGGTGACGATGCGTGGAAGGCCGAGAATCGGCATCGGGGGATCGTCGGGGTGCACACACATGTTTATGTCATATTCGTCACACACCGGCATGATCGCCTCGAGGAAATATTTCATGTTCTCGCGAAGCTGACCGGCGTCTATGCCCTCATAGAGCTTCAGCAGCTCGCGGAATTTTTCGACCGGGTTCAGGTCACTCTCCGATATATTGCCGTTCACAAAGCCCTGGGTCTTGACAATGATGTTATCGACAAGACGTCGTTCAGCCTCTTCATCCATTTCCGGTTTCATCTTCTCGACACGTGCCAATGTCTTCTCATCGTAATCGGCCGATGCATTAGCGCGTTTGAGAATGCATATGTCGAAATAGGCGAATTCAGCCTTGTTGAAATAGAGGTTAGACGTGCCGTCGTCGTTGGGATTCTCAAGATCGGTGCGTGCCCAGTCAAGAACCGGCATGAAATTATAGCATATCGTCTTGACACCGGCCTTGCCGAGATTGGCCAGACTGATCTTGTAGTTCTCGATCAGCCGGTCGCGGTCTTCGCCTCCATATTTTATCGATTCACTTACCGGAAGACTTTCGACGACAGACCAGCGCAAGCCGTGGTCCTCGATGAAATTCTTCATTTTCATCACTTCGTCATAGCTCCATATCTCACCGTTGGGAATGTGGTGGAGCGCGGTTACTATTCCCTCGACACCGATCTGACGCAACATCTCGAGTGTGATTTTGTCATTCGGTCCGAACCATCTCCATGTTTTTTCCATGTATATATCATTTTAGTTGTTTCATGTCGGCAAAATTAGTGAAAAACTCCAAATCGCGATAGCATTGTCGTCCCAAACTATGAGACTCTCGTTGCAATTCGCCGACAACAGCCAACACCGCCACATATATATTTCCGATGGTGGGAAAAATTTTGTAATTTTGCAGAATTAAATCAAAAAACTTGTGTCATCATGAATCCACTTGAACTCAGCGAACAAGAAATCGTGCGCCGCGGAAGCCTTGAGCAGATGCGTGCAATGGGCATCAACCCCTATCCCGCCTCAGAATATAAAGTAAATGCATATACCGACGAAATCAAAGACACATTCAGCGACGACGATTCCCGTCGCGAGGTTGTCATCGCCGGACGAATCATGAGCCGCCGCATAATGGGCAAAGCCTCATTCATGGAACTGCAAGATTCACGCGGCCGCATTCAGGTCTATGTCAACCGCGACGAAATCTGTCCGGGAGACGACAAGGATCTTTATAACGTAGTTTTCAAAAAACTGCTCGATATAGGCGATTTCGTCGGTGTGACAGGTTTCGTGTTCCGCACACAAACCGGAGAAATCTCAGTTCACGCCCGGTCGCTTACTGTTCTCGGCAAATCACTGCGTCCGCTTCCGATTGTAAAAGTCAAGGACGGCGTCACATACGATGCCTTCGACGATCCGGAGTTGAGATACCGCCGCCGTTATGTGGACCTCATTGTCAATGAAGGTGTCAAGGATATATTCATCAAACGCACCAAGGTTTACAACACCATGCGCCAATACTTCAACGAAAACGGCTACATGGAGGTCGAGACCCCGATATTGCAATCCATTCCCGGCGGCGCATCAGCCCGCCCATTCATCACCCACCATAACGCGCTCGACATTCCTCTCTATCTGAGAATCGCCGATGAACTTTATCTGAAGCGTCTGATTGTCGGCGGATTTGAAGGTGTGTATGAATTCTCCAAGAACTTCAGAAATGAAGGCATGGACCGCACCCACAACCCCGAGTTCACCTGCATGGAGATCTACGTGGCCTATAAAGACTACAACTGGATGATGAGTTTCACCGAGAAGATGCTTGAGCGCATCTGCCTCGCGGTCAACGGCACCACCACTGTCAAGGTCGGTGACAACGTCATTGATTTCAAGGCTCCATATCGCCGCGTGACAATGATCGACGCCATCAAGGAATTTACCGGCATAGACATAACCGGCATGAACGAAGAGCAGTTGCGCGACGTTTGCCGTCAGCTTGAGATCGAGGTAGACCCGTCAATGGGCAAAGGAAAACTCATTGATGAGATTTTCGGGGAGAAATGCGAAGGCAACTACATTCAGCCGACATTCATCATCGATTATCCGATCGAAATGTCGCCGTTGACAAAGCGTCACCGCGAAAATCCGGAACTGACCGAGCGTTTCGAACTTATGGTCAACGGCAAAGAACTTGCCAACGCCTATTCAGAGCTCAACGACCCGATCGACCAATATGAACGTTTCGTCGAGCAGATGAAACTCAGCGAGAAAGGTGATGACGAGGCAATGATCATTGACCATGACTTCATTCGCGCCCTCGAGTACGGAATGCCTCCGACTTCGGGAATGGGTATAGGAATGGACCGTCTTGTAATGTTGATGACCGGACAGACCACCATTCAGGAAGTACTCTTCTTCCCCCAGATGCGTCCCGAAAAAGTTCAGAAACGCGACAAGGAAGAAGCCTATACGGCTATCGGTGTCGAAGCCTGCTGGGTGGCACCTCTTCAGAAAGCCGGCATTCTGACGGTTGAGGCACTCGCTGCCGTGACATCAGCCGGCAAACTCCACCAGGAACTCTGCGGTCTGAACAAAAAATTCAAACTCGGTTTGAACAATCCGACCGTCGAGACTGTCACACAATGGATAGCAGATGCTGCGAAATGACAGTTTTCTGAACTATTAACCTTAATCTTATTCAATGAGTTTTCCAGGAAACATAGCAGTGATGGGAGGCGGCAGTTGGGCAACGGCACTTGCCAAACTGCTGCTTAACAACTGCGAACAGATAACGTGGTACATGCGGCGCGATGACCGCATCGAAGATTTCAAGCAACTTCGCCACAATCCGGCATATCTGACCGATGTGACTTTCGACGTCGAGAGAATAAACTTCTCAAGCGACATCAATCAAGTTTGCAGCGAATGCGACACATTGCTTCTGGTGATGCCATCGCCTTACTTCAAAGACCACATGAGCAAACTGACTGTCGACATCAGCGAGAAATATGTCGTGAACGCGATCAAAGGTATCGTTCCGGATGACAACATGCTGATTTCAGACTACATGATGGAACGTTATGGTATAATCAGCGAGCACATGCTCGTCATCAGCGGTCCCTGCCATGCCGAGGAGGTAGCCCTCGACCGTCCGTCGTATCTGACCGTAGGGTGCAACGACATCGGACATGCAGCCGACTTCGCGCGGTGCATCATTTCCAAGAACACCCATGCGATAACATCGAGCGATGTTGACGGAATCGAGTATGCCGGTGTCTTGAAAAATGTCTATGCCATCGCAGCAGGAATCATTCACGGCATGAAGAAAGGCGACAACTTCGTCGCCATGCTTGTCTCCAACGCAATCAGAGAAATGGAACGCTTCATCGACGCCGTCAATCCCCGTCCGCGACAGATTTGCGACTCGGTCTATCTGGGAGACCTTCTGGTGACCGCATACTCGCGATTCTCACGAAACCACAATTTCGGGTCAATGATCGGCAAGGGATATTCGGTCAAGGCAGCGCGTATGGAAATGGAACAGACAGCCGAAGGCTATTACGGCACCAAGTGCATTCATGAGATCAACTCGCGCTATGAGGTCGCGATGCCGATTCTCAACACGATGTACGACATTCTCTACCGTCGCATTTCGGTCGATGCAGCTATCAAACGGTTGGCAAAGACTTTCAGCTGATACATTTTTCTTATAGATTATATCGTCAACAATGTTCCAACGCCTCATTTTGATTGTCACCGCCGCGGCGGTGACAATTGCATCAGCCAGCGGCAGTGACTACCGGCGGCTTGTCGAGCCGATCAACAACAACATCATACGTGTGACTTATTTCCCTGAAAACTGGCATGGAAATGATGTTCAGATCTCTCTTGTCAAAGACATAAGACAAGACCGGCAACACACCATCGTCAAAAAGATCGGTGACAAAGATTACACAATCACACTGTCGGGGACCGGAGTCAGTGAAAAAAGCAATGGCGATGTTGAATTTTTCTCCCTGCAACAATGGGCAATCGACGCTTCCGCACCGGAAGTCAAAAACGGCAAAGCGAAGATAACGTTCAATATCGGCAACTCGACAACCGCGGCATTCGGAGGCGGTGAGCGCGGACAGGGAGGAAATCTCATGGGAGATACCCTTGTCAACTACAACCGTCAGAATTACGGATATACGGCCGGAGATCCGCGCATCAGCCAGATGAACATCACGATGCCGCTGTTCATCTCAAACCGCGGTTTCGCAATTCTGTTCGATGACTACGCCCCGTCGACATTCATTCTTGGCGATCCCGTGGTCTATGAGACAGAAAACATAAAGCGGCCGATAACCTACTATGTCATCTCAGATTATTTCCACAACGGCGACGTAAACGCTCTTGAAGAAGTCACCAAGGCAATGTCTGAACTTATCGGACGTCAGGAACTGCCCCCGCTGTGGTCTCTCGGATACATAACCTCAAAATATGGATATCGCACCCAGGCCGAGACCATTGGAGTAATCGACACCCTGCAGTCAAAAGGATTTCCGGTTGACGGAATCGTGCTTGACCTCTACTGGTATGGCAAAGAGCAAGACATGGGTGCTTTGTCGTGGGAAAAAAGCCAATGGCCTGACCACCGGAAGATGCTCTCGATGCTCAAGCAGAAGGGGGTGAACCTTATTCCGATCTCACAACCATACGTTCTGCAGAACGGACGTGGAATCGACAATTACAACTATCTTTCAGACCGAAAGATGCTCGGTCTCGACTCGGTCGGCAATACCCGGAAAGTCACAATCTGGGTCGGAGAAGGCGGCATGCTTGATGTCTCCAATCCGTCGACACGACAGTGGTTGCGCGACCGTTACCGAAAACTGACCGACGAAGGCGTGGCCGGCTGGTGGGGCGATCTCGGTGAACCAGAGGTGCATCCCGAAGAAATGGTGCATCACAACGGGGAGTCGGCACGCCTCTACCACAACCGCTACGGCAACGACTGGAGCAAAATAATATACGATCTTTTCAAAGAAGAATATCCCGACCGTCGCCTCATGACACTGATGCGCGGCGGAACAATCGGACTGCAAAACTACAACGTATTCCCTTGGTCAACCGATGTCAGCCGTTCATGGGGGGGACTTCAGGCACAGATACCGATCATGGTTCATTCAGGACTCAGCGGTCTCGGCTACATGAGTCATGACGTCGGCGGCTTTGCCGTAGATCCCGAACGCCCGGTCGATCCCGAACTATATGTGCGCTGGTTGCAGCTCGGGACATTCTCTCCCATTCTGCGCACACATGCACAACAAATGGCCGAACCATACAAATATCCTGAATATGAGCATATAATTCTTCCGCTGATAAAGGAACGATACCGCTGGCTTCCCTACAACTACACACTCGCTTATGAGAACAGCTATGAGGGGCTGCCGCTGGTGCGTCCGCTCGGATTTTCGACCGACCCTGAAATGAACACATGCGAGACAGAATACATGTGGGGCAAAGATGTCGTCATCGCCCCCGTGCTTCAACAGGGTGCCACATCTCGCGATGTAATTCTGCCGTCGGGCCGGTGGTATGACTACAATGATCCGCTCAAAACGTTCGTCGGACCCGACACAATCGCCTACAATGCCGGAATCGACAGGTTGCCGATGTTTGTCAGAGCAGGTGCGATCATTCCGACCGCCGACTATCAGATGAGAAATACCGGCGACTACAAGACTTCTGTCTACACCATCAACTACTACCCGTCGGAGACCGCAAGCCGCGGATACATCTTTGAAGATGACATGTCAACCCCATCGCGCGGAGACCACCCTTATGACCACATCAACATCCACGCCATTCCACGAGGAAAAGAACTTTCATTCTCTATCTCCACAAAACTGTTCAACACGACACTGTCAGAAGTCAAAATGACAGCTAAAGAGCTTACATTCAGAGTCTATGATTCGAAAAAGCCTGTCTCTGTCACCGACGGCGACAAGACTGTCAGATTTGACTATGACGAAAACAAAAAGACACTGTCATTCAATGTGACATACGGTCTGTGTGACTTCACCACAATTAAAATCACTTATTGAACATGGAATCGATCAAACGTCTCTACAAAATCGGACTCGGCCCGTCGAGCAGCCACACAATGGGACCCCGCAAGGCCGCCGAGGAATTTCTCGACCGCCACCGCGATGCCTCCCGCTTCGAGGTGACTCTCTATGGTTCACTCGCCGCCACCGGTGCCGGCCACCTTACCGACCGCGCTATCATAGACACCCTTGAGCCGACAGCACCCACAACTATCGTGTGGAAACCTGAGATGTTTCTCGATTTCCACCCCAACGGAATGACCTTAAGGTCTTTTGACAGCGAAGGCAAAGAAACCGACAGCGACACCGTCTTCTCAATTGGCGGAGGCGACATCTGCCGCGAAGGGCAATCGCGTACAGTCGGAGAGAAAGTCTATGAGATGAGCCACATATCTGACATCTTGAACTGGTGTGAGTCAACAGGACGCAGCTATTGGGAATATGTAGACATGTGTGAGGATTCCGATGTATGGGATTATCTCCATGAGGTGTGGATCACAATGAAAGAAGCGGTCGAACGGGGCATCGAAGCCGAAGGTGTTCTTCCCGGCGGACTCGGGGTGCGCCGCAAAGCCGTCAGCTACCACGTCCATGCCGCGGGCTACAACAGCAATCTCAAGAGCCGCGGTCTGGTCTACGCCTACGCGCTCGCGGTGAGTGAGGAAAATGCCTCCGGAGGAAAAATCGTGACAGCACCGACATGCGGTTCATGCGGCATCGTACCTGCGGTGCTCTACCACCTCCACAACTCAAAAAATTTCCCGGAGAAAAGAATATTGCGTGCCCTCGCCACCGCAGGCATTTTCGGAAATGTCGTAAAAACCAATGCTTCGGTGTCGGGTGCCGAAGTCGGGTGCCAGGGAGAGGTCGGTGTTGCCTGCGCCATGGCTGCCGCAGCCGCAAGCCAGCTTTTCGGTGGTTCTCCGGCCCAGATTGAATACTCGGCCGAAATGGGCCTTGAACATCATCTCGGACTGACCTGTGACCCGGTGTGCGGACTCGTGCAGATTCCGTGCATCGAGCGTAACGCCTATGCTGCGGCCCGCGCGCTCGACGCCAACCTATATGCTGCATTTTCCGACGGTCGCCACTCCGTTTCTTTCGACCGCATTGTCGAGGTCATGAAACAGACTGGTCACGACATTCCGAGTCTCTACAAAGAAACATCACAAGGCGGCCTCGCCGTCATTAAATAGCGGCAACAAATCGGGTCTGCCCGATGTTATTACAGTAACAAACAATATATAAATTATGGAATCAACCCGTCAAGCAAAAATAGCACGTCTACTACAGAAAGAATTAAGTGAAATTTTCCGTCAACAGACAGCGAAAACCCACGGTGTTATAATTTCTGTCAGTGCCGTCCGCGTGTCGCCAGACCTCAGCATCGCCCGCGCCTATCTGTCAGTCTTCCCCTCAGAAAAAGCCGACGAAATGCTTGAAAGCATCAACCGCAGCTCGAAGACAATTCGTTATGAACTCGCGCAGAAGGTACGCTACCAGTTGCGTAAAACTCCGGAACTAACGTTCCACCTCGATGATTCTCTCGATTACATTGAGAAAATCGACGCGTTGCTGAAACAAGACGAGGCTAAATAATCTGCCTCGCTTTCACCGCTCATTATCACAGACAGCAACAATGAGACTCGCTCTCTCAATTGCCCTGCGCTACCTTTTCTCGCGCAAGAGACACAATGCCGTAAACGTCATCTCGCTCATTTCGGTTGCCGGAATAGCGGTGGCGGCAATGGCTATGATCGTCGTGCTGTCTGTGTTCAACGGGTTTACCGACCTGGCCGAGCGGCAACTATCACGAATAGATCCTCCTCTTTCGGTCACACCGGCCAATGGAAAGGTCATGACCGATGCCGACTCGGTGATAAAAGTTGTCTCACAAATCTCTCCGAGCTCACGAACCGCAGCTGTAATCAGCGAACAGGCACTTGCAATGACCCCCGAACGTCAAATGGCCGTCAGGTTGCTAGGGGTTCCCGATGAATTCGTCTCGCTCTCACACCTCGATTCAATCACCATTGACGGAGAGTGTCTTGTCTCCGCTACGCCATTGAACCTGGCCATGTCGAGCGTAGGTGTCGCGCTCGGCCTTAACCGTCGCCCCGGAGATTTGTCGCTTATCGAACTCTATGTTCCCCGGAGGCGTGGACGAATCTCCACGGTCAACCAATCGACGGCGTTCAGGTGTGACTCGATCATTATTGCAGGTGTATATCAGGTCGAACAAGAGAGCTATGACAATGACATGCTCATTGTACCTCTGTCTGTCGCACGCGCGTTGCTTGACTACACCTCTGAAGCCACGGCGGTCTACATTTATCCAGACATGACAGGAACCGCCACACTTCAGGAGCGGCTCGGAAAGGCTCTTGGACCGTCTTATGAAGTAAAGAACCGTCTCCAGCAACAGTCGGAGTCATTCAAGATGATATCGGTTGAAAAATGGATAACATTCCTCATGTTGATATTCATTCTCGTAATCGCATCATTCAACATTGTCTCGACAATGTCGATGCTGATAATCGAGAAGGAAGGTAACATGGACATTCTGAAAGCAATGGGTGCGTCAAACCGGTTCATCAGCAACATATTCGTGATTCAAGGCTGGTTGATATCAATTCTTGGCGGCATTGTCGGCATTGCCGCAGGCTTGGTTCTTTGTCTTGCCCAGCAATGGGGCGGTCTGATCAAATTGAACGCATCAAATGCGGCTGCCCTGTCCATAGACGCCTATCCGGTGTCAGTTTCGCCATACGACATCCTGATAGTGTCGGCCGTCATAGCCGCCGTCGGATTCGTCACAGGTCTTGCCGCTGTACGCAAATGAGTATTTTCGGACATTTTCCACTACCTTTATAGCAACTAATTATGCTTTATGTTTGTTAATTTTGCAACGTGAATCAATCAACTTGTTTATGAGACTACTGAAAGTGCTGATAATTTGCGTGCTGGCAGCTTTGGCTGGTGAATCTCTGTCGGCCCAGATTGTCGCCGTTCCTGATCGAAAGAAATACAGTGCCGACAGTCTGCGCCGAGAATTCGACAAAGGTCCCTATTTCGGGCTTTATAAAGATAATTATTTCATTTTCGGCCCCTCTATCGGCCCACGCCCGACAAAAGAAAACACAAACGTCAAATTTCAGATCTCCATTCAACAGAAACTGACCCGAAGCACGCTGCCCTGGGGAACATATCTTTATCTCTACTACACTCAGAAAGTTTTCTGGAATGTACTCGAGGAATCTCTCCCGATGACCGACCTGAACTTCAATCCGGGAATCGGACTCGCCAAGCCACTTTTCATGCAAGACCGCTACATAGGCAAACTGAGTCTTCAGCTCGAACATGAAAGCAACGGCCGAGACTCGATTCAGTCACGTTCATGGAACAGGATAACGTTTGGCGCGAACATCATCGTCGATAATAATCTTATGATTCACGGTAAAATCTGGATTCCGATTGTCGACGGTGAAAACAACGAGGACATACTCGACTACTGCGGCATATATCAGGTGGGAACTGAAGTGATGACAAATGACCGAAGGTGGAAATTCGGAGTAACGCTGGTCAAACGTCGTGGCTGGAAACCAAACTACAACGTCATCGGAGAAGTCAGTTTCAGATTCAGCCGAAAGGCCGACTGGAGTCTGTTCGCACAATACTATAACGGCTACGGCGAAGGATTGCTTGATTACAACAAATACCACTCACAGCTCAGAGTGGGAATCGTCATCAGGCCCAAGCTGTTCAGCGACTACTGATGTCAGTTCACTCAAACGCGAGATCCGGCTGATCTCAGGTGCGGAACAAACCTCTCGTTTTCCCCGGTCGTAAAAAATCACCTGCCAACCGGCATTCAGACCTCCGGCGATATCAGTCGAGAGATTGTCACCTACAATAACAGATTCGCGGGCTGTGGTCTCAGCCTTTACAAGAGCATGGTCATAAAGACGTCGGTCGGGTTTGTTGATGCCGATATCGTCGCTCAAGACGACACAATCGACAAGATGACTGATGTGCGACGATTCGATTTTGCGATACTGCACCTCCTTGAACCCGTTGCTGAGAATTCCGATCTTGTATCCCTTTGATTGCAGTACCTCCATAAGCTCACGCGCACCGTCAACAAGATCAGGGTAGCGTCCGAGTCTGTCAAGATAATCAAAATGCAGCTTCCGACACAGCTCTTCGACTGTATCGGAGTCACACCCCGCTTCGATCAAGGGTCTCGTGAAACGTTCGCGCATAAGAAAGTCACGAGTGATGCCTCCGATGTTATATTGTTCCCATAGCGCATGGTTATGGCGCATGTAACATTCACGCCAACAATCGACCGACTCAAAGAATCGGTCGAGAGAATGCGACTCATAGATCTCGGCCAATGATTTGAGCGAATTGCTTTCAAAATTCCACACGGTGTCGTCAAGATCAAGCCAAAACCACCTGACACGGTTAAAATCAATCGATATCATAATAAAACAGAGTCTTTTTCAGCAACAATGCCTTCAACGCGCGAAATGACTCTGACAACCCTTATGGTCACGGGCAAGATGACGATCTCATATCCGGTTTTCAACAATGCCTGCGTCACAATCAGAGAAAGCACCGTTGGCCATGGCAGAATCCCACCGAAAGCAATCGGAAAGAAGATCAGCGAATCGACACCTTCTCCCCACAGTGTCGAGACAACCGCACGCAGCGAAAAACGCCTGTCACCATCGTTCCGCTTCATGCGGCTCATCACATAGGCGTTGACCATAGAACCCGACAGGAACGCGGCAAAGCTGGCAAACATTATGCGCGGAACACAGCCATAGATCGCAACCATAGCCTCCTGGGCTGTCCACGATTGACCGCCTGGAAGAGCAATCGCGAGTTGCAACATCAATGAAACAAACAGACTCGATGCGAAGCCAAGCCAAATCATCACACGAGCCTTTCTGAAACCATAGACTTCCACGACACAGTCGTTGATTATATAGGAAATCGGAAACACTACGAACCCGGCCGTCAGTGTGAACCAGCCCGCTTCAATGGTCTTTATTTCTATGAGATTGGCAACAATCAGACACACACAGAACAGTGTCGTCAGCAAAAGAAAAGATAAGGAAAATCTGTTGTCTGTCATTTTTCTTGTTTTTAACGAGGTAGCAAGCACTCGGAATTAATAAATAAAAATATATCTATCAGATAAAAAAAAGAGAGTCAAATTTTGAATAATTCAATATCTGACTCTCTTTCTTGGTGTCCGAAATGAGACTCGAACTCACACGAGCTAATGCTCACTACCCCCTCAAAGTAGCGCGTCTACCAATTCCGCCATCCGGACAAATTATCACTTTTTCGTAGAAATCTTTTCTAAGAGATTCGTAAATCGTAGAGCGAAAAACGGGACTCGAACCCGCGACCCCAACCTTGGCAAGGTTGTGCTCT
>CAJUPY010000003.1 GCA_910588035.1 uncultured Muribaculaceae bacterium
AGCATTTCATTCGTAACGAAAAGGTCGTGGGTTCGAGTCCCACTCGCGGCTCAAGTCAAAGAGGTTGCAAACAAGCGCAGCCTCTTTTCTTTATAACCTGCTGAAAAACATAAACAAAGCATAGCGTTTAGTATATATAATATCACTTGTGATCGGAATATGAAACGTGAAATTGAGAAAATGCTCAGGGAGCGTGACGAACTTAACAGGCTCTATCACACACAGGCATACCGAGGTCTGAAATATGCGGCTTTGGGAGTCATCGCAGTCGTGATCGCTATGTTGTTCGCTATGGTGATCTGGGTTGAAGAATTGTCGCCGAAAGCCGTGACCGTTTTACGTGGCTGTGCCGGAGCAGGTGCTCTGATCTTTGTAATTCTTATCGGAATACTTTCTTATCGCGTCAATAGCCGGTATATTGAAAACCGGAGAAAATAGTTCCTTCCCGTAAAACGAACCTGTGTCAGTCTGAATCTGTTTTATTTTGAGAAGTAAGTGAAATTCTCAAGATAATATCAAGAAATGCCATTGTCAGATAAAGAAACGCAGTCGTTTTGCAACGTCTATTATCAGCCTGGAGAAACTCTGGAAATTTGATGCAGAGTAATGTTTTCTGATTTAGCCGCATTTATAGCGAATTTCAAGATCCTTAAAATGCCTGGTGCCCTACGTTTTATAGTCGATAGACTTAATCCGTTAAGATAATCGTTTAAGATTGCGTCGTTTGAAAGTAAGTCACGAACAATGGAACCGTAGAACGAGTCTCTTAAAATGGACCTTGCAATAAACGCTGCTCTGTCAGTCTGATTAAGTTCAACGTATATATATCCAAAACAGCTCAAATACCAAGAGCTATAATATTGGAAAGTCAGCCCTAATTGTTTAGAGGTTTTGATTTGATTTTCGCCATATTTTCGCAATGAATACTCTGTTTGAGATTTGCAGTATTGAGGGAATAAGCGTCCAATTTCGACAAAACTGTAACCGGGATTATTATTCTCGATAAAAACGGAGCACATTTCGATCTCTGCCGCAGAGAATGAGCTGCTTTGAGTCATATCTTCTGTTGTAATCTGAGGATAATCCCACGATATGATAAAATATAAGTATTCTTCAAATGAAATATCAAGTATGCTCCGAATGTATTTACGAAGCATAAGTAAAGGGATGTTGTATGAATAATCATCCAACATTTTTTCGTTTACTTGATTTTCCAATGAACGGTAAAAGAACGACTCTATTATGTTTTGGTTACTCAACGGAAAGTAGGGTTTTGAGTTGCGCAAAAAGTTTTTTCAGCTCAGTTGAAAGTCCCACATCCGTAATATTTTGACGAAGAGACATGTTTTCATTAGCGATGGTTATATTGAAATTTTTAACTTTTGCAGTGAGATTCGCCAATTTGCTATCGCTTTCGACAAGTTCAACAGCGTCATCAAGAGACATAGTCTCATTGATGAATCCTTGTATTGCTTCATCAGCAACTTCACCTTCTGCCCCAACAATCTTACCGACTTTACGAATTTCTTTCGCGTCAGTGAATTTTTCGTCTTTTATACGTTCAAGTATAGTTTCTATAATAGAAAATTGAGGGTAATTCTCGTTAGCTTTTTGAATTGCACCGTTTTTAACCAATTCGAAATAATAGCTCCATTTATCACGCACAAGGTCGTCGTTGTTTACCATAAGTTCGTAGGTTGCGATATATTTATGAGCCGATGCACGCGTTAGTCCAAGCTCATCGGCAATCGCATCAATCTTCTTGCGCGAAGTAGTCATTCTGCGCTGAAGATATGCGGCTTGTTCGAAAGGAGACCATGGCGTTTTGCCGATAATATGCATTGTTCCAAGCATTGAAAATATTTGATCGGCAGAAATACTAGAGGGGAGTACTATGGCACGAATAGAAGCCCAATTGATTGCATCTTCATCTTTCAATAAAAGGCGATAAGCGGCAAGACGACTGTTTCCTTCAAGAACAACATTATCCTTTACAAAAATAGGCTCGATTAATCCGCCATTAACGCGTATGCTGTTTTTCAATTCCTTGACATGTTCAAGAGATTGCATTTTTTTCTCTATTTGCTCTTGAGTTGGATTTTCTCCATACTCAGATTCTATGATGCTATGTATACGAGGGTTGTCGGGATAATATAACAGATCTATGACTTTTAGATCTGTTTCAAGAGCCTCAACTACTACTCCCTCTATTCGTAAAAATTTTTTAGTCTGTTCCATTATTCAGATATATTGAGTATGTTTCTAATCAAATGGGAATAACTGTAATCGGCGTTGGCACGGTATACTGAGATATTATTATCACCCTGTGCTAGAAAGGCCGCTTGCTGCTTGGCGAACAAGAGCATGTCAATCCAGTAATCGATGCTGTCTTTAACCAACAAATTATAAATGTGGCAATCTTTTGTCTGTGAGAATCTGTGTATTCGATCTTGTGCTTGCAGATAGTCATCAAGGTTAAAACCTCGGTCGTAAAAAATCGCGTGATTGGCATTAGTCAAGGTAAGACCTTCTTTTGCAGATTGCGGAGTCGCGAATAGAATAGAAGCGGTGCCTGACTTGAATAACCTAACTGATTTATCACGGTCAACCATATTCATTTTACCAGTGATTTTCACTGCGCCAAACGATCTATATTTTGAAGTGAAGTAATCAATGTTATCAGTGAAAATACTCCATACAATAACACTCTCACCTGCACTGAGTATGTCTTTTAGTAGTATGTCCAATTGAATTTCTTTAGCTGAAACACAAGAATAAGCTTCGTCAATCAGAGCCGGGTTAGATGTGATTTGGACAAGCCTTAGCAATCTTTTAATGGCTTCAGGAGATTCATCAAGTATTGTAGTGTCTCCTTTTTGCACTGATAGTTGCATTTCAGTCCTAACGGTTTCATACATGTTTTTTTGTACTCTTTCGAACGGAACTGAAATAGAATGATATATCTTCTGAGGTAAAGAAATGATACCGCTGTTTTTAGTCTCTCGAACAGTAAACTCTTTAATCTTATTAAAAATTGAAGATACATTAGCCTCAAAAGACAGAGCCTTATTTTTGTCTTCTTCCAAGTCATTTGAAAGGTCGCAGTCAGTTTTGAAGGTTTTAAAATCTTCACCGAGACTTTTTCCCTTGTCAAGGAAAAAAATTTGTGCCCAGATGTCATAGGGACGATTAGCCACAGGTGTACCTGTCATAATAATCCTTCTAACAAAGAGAGACGATAATTCAAAAAAATCCTTGGTCAGTTTTGTCTCAGGATTTTTGATTTTGGTTGACTCATCAATAATAATGCCTACGTTACGGGTTTGTAGAAATAACTTCAATCGCTCTTTTTCGGAACTAACAGTCTCAAAATTGGTAATTATGACTCTGACCGGGCTATTAAAGATATAGAAATTATCTCCTCTCTTTGATGAAAGAAGATCAGGAGACAATGTCGTATGGTTCCCAAATTCGCTTATCCAATTAAGAACTAAAGTTTTTTTTGTAACAATTATAACGGTATCAATGCCATTGCTCAACCAATGAAGCAAGATGTCAATTGCAATTTTGGTTTTCCCTAAACCTTGTTCATGGAAGATTGCTCCGTATTCCAAGTTTTTTATAGCGTCTACAGCTTCTTTTTGATACTTGAATGCTTCAAATTTAGCTGTAGAATCGAATAATTCATCGTAAATTACAGACATATTAGATCAAAAAATTCCGAGTCATTAATAAGATGAAATACAATATTGCAACTTTCGTATTCTTCAATCTTATGATTGATATAATTGAATAAACTGTTGGATGCTAAAAAAGGCACGCTTAAAATTATATGCCTTTCGCCTTGGAACAGTTTACATTCCGAAATATAAGAATCAATCTGTTTATCGGTGTGAGGTGTATGTAAGTCAGACTCTGTTTTGGCCTCACCGATGATGATTTTGCAATCATCTTTATAAAATACATCTGGAAAGTGACCGCCGACAACCCGAGACGTGCGAGTGTTGTAATCGAACAAGTCTGCTTCAATAAACTCATGCCAACAATCAGGCATAGTCTCAATGTATGAAACTATACGGCGAACCAATTCTTTATGTTGCCATGATTCAGCCATTTTGGATAGTTTTTATGCTATCAAGAATAACATTTAGTTGACTTGCGAGTGATTGAAGGTGAAAAATCCGTTCTTGTGTTTCTTCAGAATCTACGGTTGCAAGCCGTTTAATTTCTGAAATCGATGGGTCACTTGAGATTATCTTTTTGTAGAGTTGAAAAACCAATACATGGTACGGATATTTGCTAAGATCGGCAGTGTTGAGCTCAGCTGCGTTTAAAATCTTCTCTGCTTCGCCAAGATTAGTGCGGAGAAATTTTGCCTTGGCCTCATCGTTCGCCAACACTTTTGGCAGAAGTCGAACACGTTGGGCTGTATCTATGTTGCCATCAGCGACCCAATGTGCAAAATCAGATAAATCAAAACCGGCTTTGCGAATGCTATGTTGAATTGCATTGGACTGAAATTCCATAAATTTTGAGAACTCTCTAATATCGAATCGACGATTGCGTTTAGTCTTAACATATGGTCGGTAATAAGTTTCCATATATTGATAAGCGGCTATGCTACGTTGTATTTCTGTTCTGCCTCCACCGCATAGGGAAACAATCGTATTCAAAGGCATGTGCTCAATTTCGCTGAGTTGCCACAGGTATTTGGCCTTTGAATATGGATCCCAGGCACGGGGACCTACAAGGTGAGATTGCAGCCTGATTTCATGTTTCTTCTCATTTTCAAGATTATCGTACACAATGGCTGGAATAGTGTCCCATATTCCAGAAGTATCATTGTTTTGGAAGTCTTTGAAAATTTGTAAACGGGTATTCCCCTCAATAGCGACATAGCTGCCGTCGGACTCATGAGAAACAATTATCGGGTGTATAATGCCGCCACATTTTTTAATTGAGTCACGCAGTGAAGTATAAGATGTCGTGGCATCTTGCATGTTGGAACTGTTGGAGAGAGCCAAGGCTATGTGAGCCGCGGTTATAGAGTCTGCGGAAATATGATCGAGATAATTTTTAATGCGAGGATTGTCTCGATCAAGCAGAATTTTGTCAATAGGTAGATTCTCGTGACGTGGCATAATTACATATCTTTAAGCCAAAGGCTTGGGTTGACTAAATCTCTAAGCCGATAATTAAACATTTCGAGCAATTCAGACTTATGCTGTTGGAATTTGTTTAAAAATAACAGGACAGACTTCAATGGTCGACAAATTGTTTTATCCTTGTAATAATCATTTTCAAAATCGACCACAAAATCCTCATATGACTTTATTGGTTTATCTATCTTTATTCCTAAGGTGTGTTCCTCCCAAAAGGTTTGATTTCGATAGCAGAATTCCCAAAAGGACATTTTTTTGTAAAATCCTGGTTGATTACACCACCGGGCAATTTGAACATAGATATTGCTCAACTCATGGTTATGATAATCTTCATGACGCATTATATATCCTAAGCAGCCATATTGCATAAGAATTTTTATTCGTTGGAAAATTTCCCATACGTCTTGATAAAGTCGGTCATCGTTATCAGGGGTGAGCTTGAAACCACAGAAAAGATAAAATTTAGTCTCCTTTTTATTATGTCGTTTCCAAATTTTAAGTGCCTTTTCAATTTTTGATCGATCTGACCAATTATCGAAGGCGAAAATATAATCGCCGTGATATTTACACTTGGATAGAGTTTCTGCAATCTCTTCACCATATGGACTTTCAGCCAATATACGTTCATCAAGTCCCTGTCGAAATTGGAATGGTCGTCCAGTCTCTTGTAATTCTTTAAGAAGAGGACGCCAGACCCGAGGGGAGGACGCGAGGAAATTATCGTCCCATAGATAAATGTATGGACGTTTCAGTTTACCGTTTTCATCTCTTTCATTATCCAAAAAACATTCTAATTTAGAATGTGGAATAATCCTTCGTTCAAGCCGATTGACACAGAAAGGACACTGACGAAAACAACCTCTTGTCAGGAATCCTATTGAATAATAGAGATAATCCTTATAATAGCTTTTCTTTTTCCCTTCTCGAATGCGGTTCTCGACAAACGGCTTGTATAGGTCATAAAACGGCATTTGATGAGCCATTGAAATGCCCATTTCTTTACCTTCTCGCATATTGGGATAACGATTGAGGAACTCATCGTTTTCAAGCCGAGCCATATCTTCTATACGGCATTGTACGAAATGCTCGTCATTACTTTCCAAAGCATAAAATCCGGTTCCACCCCAACGGAACTTAGACCTTTTGCCTTTTTGGATTTCTTTTTCAAGATTGAAAAATTTAGGGTTTTTGGTAAATGAAAATACTTTGCTGATGTATATTAAATTGTATTCAGAGATGTCTTCATCTTCCGATTCAATAAGCCTGAAGCAGATGTTATGGTCGTGAAGGAATCCCGCCAGTTTTAGTAATGCAAGATTTGGATGACGAGTACCGCCATCCAATAGATCTGCATCGACGAGAGCCACTACAAATTGTTTCTTGTTTCCCGACATTTCAATACGGATACAGTATTGTTTCCTTTGTGGCCATGCAGCTCCTCGACGTGACCCTAAACAAAAAAAGCGTAGGAACTGTATCGGTTGCTCGTCCTACAGCTAAAGGCTCTGGTATGCCCGAAAAGTCGAACGAGCAACACGCAGAGCCTACGCCGTATGATATTATGATACACCGAAGAGGACGTGTCATTGAGACATGATCCGCCAAGGGTATTGATAATCATACCCGAAGGCGTCCACTGTTGCCTCATTCTTGACTTTTCTTTTGAATTTACCAGATTCTTAGCTGCCAAGAACAAAGCGCCAATAAACGCTTTATAATATGTCTGACCTACCCATTGCCCGGCCCTGAGAAAGAGCCGCACGGCGTAAGCCGTGGCAAATATAGGAATTTTTTATGAGAAAACGGTGGTTGAATTTATCAATCTTATTAAAATCGGCCCTGTATGTCTGATGTGGTGACGGGCGAACCGTGGTCGGTTTAAAAATGTTTTAATTTGAGTATTTAGATTAAAAAAGTTATGAGTGAGATGTCAGAAGACAATGTTGGAAAGCCGTCTGGTGCAGCGCATGGCGATGCTCCGTTTGACCGGAAAGATTATATATTTTTCATCATTTATATCGCCATTTTAGGGTCATTCAGTTCGCTTGTCAACGACATGTATCTGCCGACGGTTCCCGAGATGATGCGTCAGTTTCACACGACTCCATCGATGACACAGCTCGGCATATCGGCAACGATGCTCGGTCTTGGCATCGGATCGGTCGTGTGGGGTTCGTTGAGTGACCGTTATGGACGCAAACATGTGTTGCTGGTGTCATTGGGCGTGTTTGTCGCGGGCACTCTCGTCTCGTTATTCTCTAACGACATACGATTTTTCATTGTCTGCCGTCTGTTTCAGGGCATAGGGGCCGGCGGATCGATGGTGTTGAGTTTTTCAATTCCGGCCGACCGCTACAGTGGCCGACAGTTGGCAGTGATAATGTCGCTGGTAGGGGCATTGAACGGATTTGTCCCTGCTGCCTCGCCGTTGATAGGCGGATTCATGGCCGATGATTTCGGCTGGAAAGGGATTTTCATCGCGCTTCTGGTGATCGGTTTAGCCATGTGGCTGTGGACAACGGTTCGCCCCGAGAGTCTACCTCCTTCGCGCAGATTGAAGTCGGCGGGCGTCAGGACTTATGTCCGGGCCTATCTCCGGCTTATGCACAACCGCCGGTTCATGACTTATGTTGTCACCAAATCGATTGCTATCGGGTTGTTGTTTTCATACATCTCGTCGGCTCCGTTCATTCTCCAGACCCACTATGGCATGACAGCGGCCGGGTTCGGCATTTTGTTCGGTTGCAATTCTCTTGCTCTGATTGCCGGATCGATGCTCATAGCCCGCCTCGCCGACATAAGACATGGTCTTCTTGCCGGTGGTGTGATCATGTGTGCCGGAGCTTTGGCCGAGGCTATAGTGTTGTGGCTTGACTGTGGCATCGTGGCCTATGAGATCGCAATGGTGCCGATGCTTTTCGGCTCGGGCATGGTTTTCTCAACGTCTAACACTCTCTCAATGGAGGAGGGCAGAAGCGATGCTGGCTCGGCATCGGCCATTCTCAACGTTGCCAAGTATATTTTTGCGGCGATCGTGATTCCTTTGGTAGGGCTCGGCGACATCATGCACAGCACGGCTCTGGTGTTTGTTGCCGTGGCATTGCTCTCGGCAGTGTTTCTGATGTTGGTGAAAGTGATGCCGAAAGCTGCGGAGAATTTGGGAAATAATTGAAAAGTGGCTATCTTCGCGGATATATAGTGTTGACGCATTTCATAACACCCTCTATAAGATGAATAGTTCCACATTAGATATTTTCGACCGTCTCAGAGCCGGCGAGGCTCTTTATGGCTTGGCTGCCGATTGTCCCGAGGTCTCGGCTGCGCTCGGACGATGTGCCGATCTTTGTTTTGACTTGAACGGCATGCGACCTTCAGATTGTGAACGCCGGGAGTCTCTGTTGCGCGGATTGTTGGGCTCGACCGGTGAGCGGTTCACGATCAACAGCCCGTTCAGGTGTGATTTCGGGTTCAACATTCACATCGGTGAGAATTTTGTGGGAAATTTCAATCTGACAATTCTTGATGAGGCAGAGGTTAAAATAGGCGACAATGTGATGATCGGTCCTAACTGCACGATAATAACCATAAATCACGACCTGCAGCCTGAGCCAAGGGCCAAAGGACTGATGCAAGCACTTCCGGTCACAATCGGCGACAATGTGTGGATAGCGTCTGATGTTGTCATTTTGCCCGGAGTGACAATCGGTAGCGACAGTGTGGTCGGTGCCGGCAGTGTTGTCACGCGCGATGTTCCGCCGGGGGCTGTCGTTGCGGGAAATCCGGCGAAAGTAATAAAGAAAATATGAGAGTCGCCACGACTGATAATTCTCGCAGGATATGTGACCTTAGGGTTAACACACACACTGTGTGACAGCCTCTTTGTCTCATGTCTTTCAGTAGGTTATGAAAAGAGGGTCTGCCATCTGTTTTGACAAACCCTCCTCTTGATATGGGGCTGATTTATTTGGGAATGATAGAGTTTGACAGGCTATTTCCTGACGAGTTTGACCGTCGAGTTGAGGCCTGACGGCATTGTTTCCCAACTGTCATAGCCGGTTTTGCGGTAGTTGATGTCGACAAGGTTGATTTCCTTGAATTTGCGCCATTCAACACCTTGGCGGTCGAGAGCGGCGATGCGGTTGGCCGGAAGGTTTGTGACCTCGATCCGGAGATCGTTGTGTCCGGGTTTTATCAGACCGCTGCAATCAAGAGCAAACGGCACGGCCCATGCCGTGCCGGCATATTTTCCATTGACATATACCCGTGCGCTTTCCCTGACATCGCCCAACTCGATTGTCCATTGACCGTGGGTGTCGGCTGCCGGTATCTCAAATGATGTCTCATAGACACCGGTTCCCATAAGCTCATCGAGTTCTTTATCACCAAGAGAAGTCCAAGGCTGAAGCTTATTGAGATCAAAAGTGCGGGTGCCGGCCGCCGATGATTCAATGAACGACAGTTTCCAATTGTTGTCGGTCAAATCTAATTCAATTGGGTTGGCTGCCACATGTTTCTTGTCGACGAGAGATGTGCGCCGGTCATAAGTCCTGAGAATTCGTGACTCTCCCGATCGGAAATTCATCTTGATCTTGCCGTTGGAAAAATCGGCACGTTCGATAGCCCCTGTCATAGGGTCGAACCACAGTGCGTCGGCATAATCTACGGTCAGAGGCACCTCGGCATTGATGTCGTCGGGTGTCAGGTTAGCCATGAAATAGATGTGGCCGTCACCGGTAGCGCGTCTGATCGCTCTCATTCCGAGCTTTGTTCTCATAGACTCGCTCCTGGCTGCATTGTTTATGGACACATGGTCGTCGGAGCTCAGAATGATCGCTCCCTTGGCTTTGAGAGAGTCGAGATGAGCCTGCAAAGGAGCGGATAGGGTTGCTCCGGCCGGAATTATGAGTGCTTTGTAGGGCGTTCCGGCTGCAGTGACAAGGCGGTCACTTTCGATGTCGGTAGACATGAGATATTTCTCGCTGATGTAGTCGCTGTCGAAGCCGAGACTGTCGATCTCCATCACGACTTTGATGAAATCGGGGGCGAGCCGTCCCATTTCGTGAATGCTGAACGACATCAGAAGTCCGTCGGCACCTTTCGTCTTGCGTTGTTTCCACATGTCGCGCACCGGCAGATATATGAGGAAATCGTTGTCGGGCTGTCCCTGCTGGAGAAAACTCTGACAGCGTGTGATGTAATTCATCAGAGCCGGGGCGTCGCGCCAGATTGAGTTTGTAGGACTCATGTCGACCGAGGCGTAGAATTTCCAGCCCGGCCACGGGTCGTCGGTTGGCGAGTAGGTGGTTCCGTGGAAGAACATGTGGTTCACCCCACAGGTGAACATCAGGTCGAGATCGGGCTTCATCTGCGACAGGGAGGTGCGGAAATGCTCCGTGAGCCAGGTGAATGTCTCGCTTGACGTCAATGGCTTGCCGGCTATGTGGGCTGCCGATGAGGCATATTTCAGCATTGACACGTCGCTGTCGTTCTTTCGGGTGAACCCATGGTCTGTTCTCAGGCCTTTGATTCCGAAGTCTGACAGTCCGAACCCTTCTATCTCAGGAATGTCGACGGCTGCATAGATGTCGATAAGGTTAGCCGGAGAACCGTGGGCCTGGTTTCTGATCTGCACGCCATGGCTGTGGGCGCGGCCGACCCATTGTTCGGTGAAATTTTCCAGAAGGAGTTCGCCCAATGTCTCGCGGTAATCGCTCAATACGGCATTGCCGTCATCGACATATCCCAGAAGTTCGGGCAATTTATCTTGCAGACGGTATCCGCGCCGCTTCTCAAATTCGTCAAACAGGGTGGGTGTCCAGTTTGCTTTGAAAACCTCGTAGCTGTCGTTGAAGAAGTTGTGGGGATAGGGAGTTCCCGATTTCTCAAAAGCATTGTCGAACTTGTCGAGATAGCGGCTGACGGCGTCGCGGTCGAAATGGTCGATCACCAATCCCTCGCCACCCGGAGCGGCACGCTTCACAGCCTGACGTGTCGGAGCCATGTAGAGCCGGATAATTTCGTCGCGTCTGTCGTCGAGAGTGCGCCGCGATGATGCTATCGGCCTGGCATGACGACGTTCTTTCTCGGGAATAGTTGAGACCGGCTCCGCGCCGTGGTCAACAGTGTCGGTCAGCACAACCAGCTTGCAGGCCGACCACTCTTCGGTCACCTCGGGACCACCGAACGGCCAGCCAGTGCCTTGATTCATGTCGACCAAAATTCCGTTTCGGGCGGCTTCATTCTCGACATGACGGAGCATTCCGAGCCATTCGGGCGACAGGAAACTGATCTCGTTACGCTCATTGTTTTTGACCCCGTAGATAGGCGTTATCTCAACCGAACCGATTCCGACGCGGGCATATTCATCGAGATTACGGGTGATATTGGCCGAGTCTACGGCCGAGCCGAGCCACCACCAGCGTGTGCCGGGACGCGCCTCGGCGGTGACTTCGGGCCAGTTCTGGGCGAGACATGCCGTCGCACCCAGGGCAATCCATGCGGCTAAAAGAGTGCGTCTCATTTCTTGGCGTCGAGTGTGAACGGTCTGCCATTGACCGTGATGTTCTCAAAAACGAAATTTGACGTGGTGTAATCGTTTGAAGGAGTGTTTTTGTAGAATTGGCCGGTGCATTCGACATTGACGTTTCTGACCGTCAGGTTCTCTACACGCGATACCGGCATGTCGGGACGATCCTGTGGATTGTGGAACTGTCTCCACGCGCTGATCTCCACGCCATTTCTGACGCGCCCTTCGGCTCCGTCAATCATAACGTTGCGGTAGAGCTGGGGTGTGTCAGGACGCATTTTGAACAAGACTATGTGGTATGTGTCTTTGAACTTGCAGTTTCTCAGAATGACGTTGTTGCAATCCCAGGCCTCGCTGCCGAATGTCACACCTGAATTGCATTTTCCGAAAGAGCAGTTCTGTACGATCACGCGCGAGTTGGAGCCGTTGTCTGGATTTTTCTCGACCCAGGTTCCCTTTCCACCTTTGAGACACACCGCGTCGTCGTTGACATTGACATAGCAGCCGTTGACAAGAACGTCGTTGCACACGTCGAGGTCAATGGCATCGGTGCTCGGCCCTTTGGGGTATCCGTCGGTCGATGCATAAATGTAGCAACCGAGATATTTGACACGGTTGCAACGGTAGAGGTGATTTGTCCAGAAACCTGAATTGACCAGACGCACATTGCTGACTGTGACATCGTTGCTGTTGCAGATATATACCAGTCTCGGACGAAGTGCCTCGAGGTTGGTGCATTTGGGATTCACTTTGCGGCGTAACCAGAACTCGTCCCAGAAACGGAATCCGTTTCCGTCGATGGTGCCGGGTCCGGAGATTGTGAATCCGTCGACCCCCTCGGCATTGACGAGAGCGGCGAAATAGTTGATCGATTGACCTTCGAGGCGTGTCTTGATGATTTTATAGTGTGTGATTGCATCACTGCCTTTGAGACGTCCACCCTCGGCTATGTTCAGATGAGTGCCGGGTTTGAAAAACAGAGATCCGCTAAGGAATGTACCTTCGGGAACAACGATCACGCCTCCACCTTCAGAGGCTGCCAGATCAATGACTTTCTGAATCGCCTCGGTCTGTATTTTCGTGGAGTCACCGGCTGTCACGCCATGATCGGTGATGATATATTTCTTGCCGAGTTTGTCGACATTGACCGGCGTAGTGTCGTTGAACCAGTCGGAAATCGGTGTCCCGTCGGGAAAAGTGGGATTTGCTGCCGTAACTGATGTGGCGGCGGTGAATAAAAGTGCTGCGAATATTTTTCTCATGGTCATTTGTTTTTAATTGGAAACAGGTAAAATTTTCGTCCGGGTTTGAAGTCGACCATCCATTGGTCTACGATTATGTGAGGGTCAAGGGCCGTGATCGTGAATTGGTGTTCTCCTTCGGTGAGTCTGACAGGCAATTCGCGCAGGGCTTGGCCTCTCAGCACATTTTTCTTCCAGTTCTCAGATCTGAAAGGCTCTTTAAGAGTGAAAACCTCCGGAGTTCCGCCGTCGACACTGACACTGAATCTCAGATCACCGTTGTCGTTGGGCTGGGTCGGTATCAAAGCCAACCTCAGAACGGCATCTCCCTCTTTCTCAGCCGTGAAGCTGTAGGTCACTCTTCCGTCTCGTGGCAGCGTGACGGCCGACATGCTGTGGCCGAGCATGTCGACGGTCTTGACACCTTCCGATGCCGACTGAAAGTCGGAAGCATTACGTGCAATCGTTCCGTTGGTGTCGATTTCGTGATATGCCGCCGGTTTGTCTGATTTCAGTTTACTCTTGACCTCGGTGTCGGAGAGCAGAGATGGTATGGAAGGCATGTCATAGACCGGAAGATTGCGTGGATTCATTGACATCAGTCCGCGCCATTTACCTCCTGAAATGTCGTTATTGTAGATTTCGGTGAGGTGTCTGAGTGTCAGATAAGCGTTCTGACACCGGGCTACCGCAGTCTGCATCTTGTCAGCATCAGTCGTGTTTTCGCGGGCGCGCTGTGCTTCGAGCAACTTCACGGCATTTGCTTCGGCCGCGAGAACAGGATAGACAATAGCGGCAAAATAGGCGTCGCGAAGCTCGGGCGTGATCATTGTCTCAACATCGTTTACCGTTTCGGCTACCTTTGCATAGTCGTCGAGATAACGGTCGAGTTCATTGCTGAACTCTTTTGAATTGAACTCGGTCGGAATAACCGGAGACAGTCCGCGGTTATAAAGACGTTTGTCGAGCTCGACCTGGGTCCAACCCATGAATTCGGGCCGACGCTGTGCGCAGAGCCTGTAGAATTCGCGCATTGCAGGATAGAGCTTGTTGCCGGCTTTGTCTCCGAACTGGCGGCAAAGCCACCGGCGGTAGTGCTCACCGACATTTTTTTCATCGACAGACCCGATGTTCCACGCCAGGTCGAGAAACAACTCGAGGTCGTATCCCGCGACTTTCGGGTCATGGACATTGGCGATCCACATCTTGCGCACATTGTGGTCGTAGGCGGAGCGCATCTCGTTGTAGATCAATCCAGGTTGTGTCGTGGTGAGCCAAAGATAATCATGGGGGCGACCCCAGTAGCTCAAGTGGTAATAGACACCTCCGCCACCGCTGCGTTTCTGCTCTTCGGGTGTCGAAAGGCGGGTCATGTAGCCGTAGTTGTCGTCACACCACATCAGGGTGACATAGTCCGGCACTTCCAGCCCCATTTCATATAACTGCAGAACCTCTTTGTAGGGCACGAAAACCTGTGTCTGTTTCGACGGATCTCCGAGATATTTTCCGATAAGAATCTGTTGGTCGTTGATGACTTGCTGAAGTCCGTCAAATTTTTCCTGTTCGGTGCGGTAGCCTTCCATCGAGCTGTCGTGAATGCCGCGCATGCCGATCGTGAGCAGATTTCCTCCCTCTGAATTCTTGACTTCTGTCAGACGTTCAGACCAATAGTCGAGCACTTGGTCGCGGTTTGTGCGGTAGTTGAAACTGCCGCGTTTGGAGAGATCCCATTCGTCAATGTTGTTTCTCAAAATCGGTTCGCAGTGAGACGATCCGACGGCGATTCCACAGCTGTCGGCAATCTCCTTGGCACCCGGCGTATTGAAGAACGAACGGGTGCCGGGGTGCATCGCCGGCCATATCATGTTGCCGCGCAGTCGCATCAGCAATTCAAACAGGCGGCGGTAGGTCTGAGGTCCGATGCCCGGGGTGTCCGACGGTTCGTATGTCTTCGTGCTCCACGGTCTGAGCGACCAGTCTTCGTCGTTGATGAAGACACCGCGATATTCGACCGACGCCCCCTGGGTAAGTGCGAAATCATCGTCAATGGCCAATGTCTCTTTACGCGACGGGGGCACATCTCCCCACCAGACCCAGGGAGACACACCGGCCATTCGCGACATCTCAAGCAGTCCGTACGCGCTGCCGCGACCGTTTGATCCTGTGATCAGAATCTGTCCGTCAACCGGTCGAATGTCGAATCCGTCGGTCAATGTGTCGAGGCTCTCGACCGGAACTCCTTCGCGTTTGAGCCTTTTGCGTTCTGAAGAAGATGTACGGTCGAGCTGAACGATGCGTATAGCCGCATTGCCAGGTTTGGCTGTCACCGCTTTAAGGCCGGTGACAGCTTCCATGTCGCCAGAAAACATGTCGAACGCGGTCGTGACGACCAGATCGGTTTTCTTTGGAATTGAAACACTGACAGGGTTCTTGCCGTCGAACCATGCTGTTTCTGCATAAATCGCCACCGAGACCAGCATGGCGGCCGTTGTGGTCAATGCTGTTCTGATGTTGATCATAGAGTTACTCCGGTTTTGAAGATTGCAATTTCCTTGGCCCCGATTTTCTCATTGTGGGTCAACTCTCCGTCGGCAACAGAGATGATTTTCTCAATAAGGCGGGTGAGCGCATGTTGAAATGATTCATTTTCGACAGTAGATCCGGCATTGAAGTCGATCCAGTTGTTTTTCTTGGCCGACAGGGCGGAGTTTGTCGATATTTTTACAGTTGGCACCGCAGTGCCGAACGGTGTTCCCCGTCCGGTAGTGAACAGCACCATCTGGCACCCGGACAGAGCGAGTGCAGTCGAGGCGACAAGATCGTTTCCGGGAGCCGTCAGCAGGTTGAGGCCGTTTTTCTTAAGACCGCAGGCATAGTCGAGTACGTCGACAACAGGCATCGAGCCGCCTTTCTGGACACAACCGAGCGATTTTTCCTCAAGAGTGGTGATTCCGCCGGCCTTATTTCCTGGAGACGGGTTCTCGTAGATAGGTTGGCCGTATGATCTGAAGTATCCTTTGAAATCGTTGATCAGATCGACAGTGCGTTCAAATACGCCGGAATCGGTCGCGCGGTTCATCAAGATTGTCTCTGCACCGAACATTTCCGGCACCTCTGTCAACACCGTCGTACCTCCATGGGATATAAGCCAGTCGGAGAACAGGCCTACCAACGGATTGGCAGTGATGCCCGACATGCCGTCGGAACCTCCACATTTCAGCCCGACGCGCAGTTTCGAGACCGGCAGCGGCTGTCGGCAGTCGGTTTTCATTAGGGCAATCAGCTCGCGGCATAGTTCGACACCCGATTCTATCTCGTCTTCAACATCTTGCGCAATCAGAAATCTGACACGTGATTCGTCAAATTGACCCATTTGTTCCCTGAGTGCCGCCATCTGGTTGTTTTCGCACCCGAGACCAAGAACGAGCACTCCACCTGCATTTGGATGGCGCGCAAGGGCAGCCAGGGCGGCCCGTGTGTTCTGGTGGTCCGCTCCAAGTTGAGAGCAACCGTAGTTGTGGGTAAATGCGCGGATGTCATCAATCCCTTCGGTGTTACACTCAGCCTTGAGACGCGTTGCAATCGCGTTTGCCTGTCCGTTGACACAGCCCACGGTAGGAATTATCCACAGTTCGTTGCGGATGCCCATAGCACCGTCGTAACGCAGATAGCCGTTGACAGTCGGGTGGTCGTCTACTGCAGGAACTGTGGCTCCGGTCGGATTGTAGGTGTATTGAAGGTCATCGCTCAATCCTGTGGCGAGATTGTGTGAGTGTATCCATTGTCCGGGTGAGATATCGGTTGTCGCGATGCCGATCGGATATCCATATTTGATTACTTTCTCTCCCTTGGCGATCGGACACAGTGCGAACTTGTGTCCCCGAACGATATCTTCGGCAAGCGTGACCGGACGGTTGTTGTCAAATTCGGCAATCTCGCCGGCCTTGACGCCGTCGGCAAGGGCGACTGCGACATTGTCGGCGGCGTTTATCTTGATGAAACGTTTCATTCTGACTTGAGAAATTTTTTTAAGGTTTCAGTCATGCCGAGAGTCCTGATGTCTGACAGGTAACGGGCGCAGACAGCAGAGAATCCGGGAACCTCTTTTTCAAAGTCACGCACGAAGATACCACCTTCGCTGACAATCGAATGTACCGTAGCCTCAAGATCGTTGTCGTTCCAGTGATCTCTGATCCAGGCGACATGGGCGGCGTTATCATCAGGCTCAAATCCTGATTGCGGCGCATAGAGGGCGAGCAGGGCGGCGAAGGTCATGGCCTCATGGGGAGCGACGGTCTTGTTGCGGTCAAAATAGTCCTTGACCGTGTCAAAATTGCGGGCCTCCCATTTCGACAGCGAGTTGAGTGCGATAGACTTCAACATGTGTCTGATATATGGATTGTAGAAGCGTTCGAGAATGCCGTCGGCAAACGATTTCAGCTCATCTCTGTCGCCTTCGATCATCGGTAACACCTCGGTCTCGACCATCTCGTTGATGAAACGGTTGATGTCGGGGTTATTGAAGGCGTCCATGACGGTTTCGCAACCCGACAGCAGCGACATCGCGACCATGCCTGTATGCGAACCGTTGAGAATCCTAACTTTCTTGTCGCGGAATTCCTTGATCGACGGCATGAACAAGACATTCAATCCGGCCTTGTCGAGAGGTAGTGCCTCGCGTACTTTCTCATATCCTGAGCCTCCTATGGCCCACAGATGATAGAGTTCACCTTTGACAACGAGGTTGTCGTCGTAGCCGGTCTCATGTTTTATCTCATCGATAGTGTCGGTCGGAAAACCTGATACGATGCGGTCGACAAGCGAGTCGCAGAAAACACAGGCCTTGTCTATCCAGTCAATGAAACCGTCTCCGAGTGAAGCCTCGCGGGCATGTCTGATTACAAATTCACGCAGTTTCGTGCCGTTGTCCTCGATCAGCTCGCAGCATATGAAATAGAGACCTTTGTCAATGTCGCCGTCGAAATGCCGGTATCGTTTCCACAGCATGTTGGTTACTTTGCCGGGAAATGTAACCGGTATATCGGCTGTCACGTCATCGGTCTCATAACGTATGCCGGCTTCGGTTGTGTTTGAAATCACGATGCGGAGTTCGGGAGACAGAGCATAGTGCATGAACCGGTCACGGTCGTCGGGTGAGAAGGCATCTTCGATGACAGTCACCAGACGTGATATTTTTTTCGGTTCGCCGTGTTCCATACCTTCGAGACAGACATGATAGAGGCAGTCCTGGGCCTGCAGGGTGTCAATGACCCGGCTGTGACCTGCGCGTGGTTTTACAACAGCCACTGCGGTGTCTGTGACTCCTTTCTCGTTTGCTATATCGATCTGCCAGTCGACGAAGGCACGCAAAAAGTTGCCTTCGCCGAACTGCAGAACCTTCACGGGGCGTCTGACACGCTCGACCGTGGTGTTATCAAGAGGTTTTATCATTGTCATTTCTCGATTTGGTCAGTGCCGTAGTTGATGACTTTATAGCGCGGCACAAGAAGTTTCATGACGGTCCAGCCAATCAGGTAAGACACGCCGCAGATGCAGAAAATGATGAAATAGCCGGCCGGCTTTCCCTGGAATCCCATGAACTCCATCTGGGTTGCGTCGGCATAGTCGAAGAGAATGCCCGACGACTTGTTGATGATATACGAACCTATACCTCCGGCCATTCCGCCTATACCGACGATTGTCGCGATCGTGCTCTTGGGGAACATGTCGCCGACAACCGAATAGATGTTGGCCGACCACGACTGATGGGCTGCACCGGCGATGCCGATGATTATTACAGGCCACCAATAGGAATAGGCCCCGAGAGGCTGTGCAAACAGAGCCAGCAGTGGGAACAACGCGAAGATGAACATTGCTTTCATGCGGGCATTGTAGGGGTCGAGTCCGGTGCGGTTCATGATGATCGTCGGTAACTTGCCTCCGTAGATCGACAGCATGGTCAGCAGGTAGAGGACAAAGATCAGAAGCTGTGCCGTGCCCGACGACATCGGCAGATGATATACGTCTGAGATATAGGCCGGAGTCCAGAACAGGAAGAACCACCACACACCATCGGTGAGCAGTTTGCCAAAGAAAACCGCCCATGTCTGCGGGTAGCGGAAACATTGCATGAATGGAATGTCTCGTTCTTTGGTGTTTTCCGCGACGGCCTTTTCCTGAGGAGTCTCTTCGGGTGTGATGTTGTCTTGCTCGATATAGGCGAGCTCGGCTTCATTGACTTTCGGGTTTCCGGCAGGTTTGCGGTATAACCAGATCCAGAATCCCATCCACACAAAACCAAGCGCACCGATCACGATGAATGCCATTTCCCAACCGTTGCCAATGCCGATCGAACGGAAGTAGCTTGCCAACGGAGGAATCGAGACCGGAGCGAGCAAGGCACCGATTGTTGCTCCGGCATTGAAGATCGAGGTTGCAAACGCGCGGTCTTTCTTCGGGAAGTATTCGGCCGTGACTTTGACAGCGGCCGGGAAGTTGCCCGCTTCGCCAACGCCAAGAATGATGCGGGCGGCGATGAAATAGTAGACCGATGTGATGGCTATTGTGGAGGCTACCGCCCCTGTCGCCCCGACCATCTCGGCTGCGTTATGCAGCCCAACGGTATGTTCGGTAGCCCAGCCGCACAGGGCATGGAGACAGGCTCCGGCCGACCAGATGAAGATTGTCCAAAGATAGCCTTTTTTTGTGCCGAGCCAATCGATGAAGCGTCCGGCAAACAGATTGGCGATAGCATATACGATAGAGAAAATCGATGTAATGTTACCATAGTCGCTGTCGGTCCAGTGAAACTCGGGAGCTATGAAGTCTTTCCAGGTCAGAGACAGAACCTGACGGTCCATGTAGTTGACTGCTGTCGCAAAAAACAGCAGTGAGCAGATGACCCAGCGGAAGTTGGTCATGCGGCTGTTGTCGCGTGTGAGTGGCTTATTCATCGGTTTCAGAATTTGAAGTATTCCTTGGCGTTGCCATATGCTATCTTGCTTATGATCTCGCGTCCGATGAAATCGATTTCAGATGCCGGCAGAAGCCCGTTCTCGATGTCGTTGCCGACGAGGTTGCAAAGGGTGCGGCGGAAGTATTCGTGACGCGGATAGCTCAGGAATGAGCGTGAGTCGGTCAACATGCCGACAAAACGGCTCAGAAGACCGAGAACCGAAAGTGCGTTCATCTGCTTCTCCATGCCGTCTTTCTGATCAAGGAACCACCACCCTGAGCCGAACTGAATTTTGCCTGCTCCGTAGCGTCCGTCCTGGAAATTGCCCAACATTGTGGCAACGAGCTCGTTGTCGCGTGGATTGAGGTTGTAGATGATCGTTTTGGTCAGTTTGTCGCGTGAGGCGAGCATGTCGAGAAATCTCGACATTTTCTTGGCCACGGTGAAGTCTCCGATTGAATCGAAACCGGTGTCGGGGCCGAGCTGTGTCATCATGCGTGAGTTGTTGTTGCGTATCGCGCCATAGTGGAACTGCTGGGTCCAGCCTGAGTCATGGTCCATTATTGCGAATTCAATCATCATAGCGGTCTTGAATTTGCTGATTTCGGCCTGTGTCAGTTCCGTGCCCCCGTAGACTTTCTTGAAAATGGTCTCGATTTCCTCAGGAGTGTAGTCATCGGCATAGAACTCCTCGATTCCATGGTCAGACAGGCGGCAACCGACCGATTCAAAGAAATCGTGGCGCACTTGCAGCGCGGCTATGACATCGGCGAAATTGTTTATCGCGACACCCGAGACTGATGACAGCAGGTCGATGTATTTGCGGTAGGCGACCGGATCCTCGACTGCCATCGCCTTGTCGGGACGCCAGGTCGGAAGCATCTTCACTTTAAATCCGTCGTTCTTGACCTTGAGGTGGTATTCGAGTGTGTCAACCGGATCATCGGTCGTGCAGACGGTCTCGACGTTATAGTGGAGCATGAGGCCGCGTGCCGAGTGTGAGGGCTCCTGCAGCATTGCCGAGCATTTCTCATAGATCTCCTTTGCTGTCGAGGGGTTAAGCAATCTGTCTACTCCGAAAGCGGTTTTCAATTCAAGATGAGTCCAGTGGTAGAGCGGATTGCGCATTGTGTAGGGCACCGTTTCAGCCCATTTCTCAAATTTCTCCCAATCGGTTGTATCTTTTCCGGTTATATAGCGTTCGTCAACTCCGTTTGTTCTCATCGCACGCCATTTGTAGTGGTCGCCCTCGAGCCAGATTTTTGAAAGATTCTCAAATTTATGGTCAGAAGCGACATATTCGGGAATGAGGTGGCAGTGGTAGTCGATGATAGGCAGATGCTCGGCATAGTCATGATAAAGACGTTCTGCGGTTGGCGTCTGAAGAAGGAAATTTTCGTCGTTGAATTGTTTCATTTTGATGTAACAGGTTTGTGTCGTGTTGGTTAGCTAAGGCTTGTCGGGTTGGGAAGAAGCCTTGTCTCCGTTTGGAATGAGAGAGTATGTCAGATATTGGCAAGTCCGTCCCCACGGTGATATCGTGGTGACGGACTTGAATGGTGTTTGTTGAGGATGAGTCTTCAATCGAGGTGGAAAACTTCCTTGATCTCGATTGTCACCGGCGAGTTGTCGGCGTTGACTTCCATGATTTCAGCCATGTAGTCCCACCATTTGCGGGTGATTTCGTCGGCAGCCTCGGCATCTTGTGAGTTAGAGTCGCCTTCAACTTCCTGATAACCGAAAAGAATGTTCGTATCCTTGTCCCAGAAGATAGAGTAGTTTTTCACTCCGGCTTCGGCGATCTTTTGCTTCAGCTCGGGCCAGAGAGCGGCGTGACGACGTTCATACTCTTTTTCAAAACCGGGTTTGAGAAACATCTTGAATGCAAATCTTTTCATGACATTATGTTTTTAAGTTGATTATTTTGTTGAAAGTTTGAGTTTTGTCGGTTTGATAGTGCTGTCGGGGGTGACTGTCAGGGTGACTTCGCCCGGTTCTTTTGTCGAGCGCAAGATGACTGTTGCCTTTCCGTTGTAGAGACTGCGCGTGTTGCCTACGGTCAGCTCATTGCTTGAGTTGTCGCCGTTGATGACACCTACGATCTCGGCCGGACCGTCGACTTCAAATGTCAGTCTGTCTTGTTGTCCGGGGAAGAGCCGTCCTTTGCTGTCGACAGCTTCTATTGCGATGTGTTGCAGATCCATTCCGTCGGCTGCCCAGGTCTGATTGTCGGGGGTAGCGGCCAATTTCACTGCCTTGCCTGCGGTCTCGATGCGGTGAACGGCAACCGGTTTGGCAACCCCGTCATTGTAGGCTATGGCTTCTACGTGGCCTTTTGCGTAAGGCACATCGTTCCATGCGATGCGGTTGCGCGATTTTGAGTTGGTGCGGTCGTTACGTTTGCGCCCGATGCTCTTGCCGTTTATCTTCAGCTCGACTTCGTCGGCGTTGGTATAGGTGATCAGTTCGAGTTTCGATCCGTCTTTACGGTTCCAATGTGAGGAGTATGATTTTGTGCCAACCTGAACGTCGTTCCACATCTGGTTGTTCTCGCTGTCTTTGATGCCGATTCTGACAACCGGTTCGTCGGGTTTGAAGAAGCTCTTGAGGAAGTATGCGCTGGGTTTAGGTTCGAGCGAGATGTCGAAGACACCTTGGGTCCAGCCTTTGGCAGGCCAGCCGAGAGATTCTCCCAGATAGTCGATCATGCCCCAGTAGGCGAGACCGACAACTTTGTCGAGATCCATGTCGAAATAGTTGGGACCCATGTTGCTGAGGTTTGCCTCGGCCTGATAGAAGTTCATCCACGGAAAACGGCGGCCGTCGCCGGGAAAGTACATGTAGCGGTAGTTATATGCCGCTATGTCGGTCTCCATGACGAGCGGTGCCGGGAGGCTGTCGGTTTTTTCATTGCGTCCGCGCGGGTGCATGGCTACGGTGACCGGACGTGTCGTGTCATAGCGGTTGAGCAGTGTTTTCTGCAGACGGTATGGGGTCACTCCCCAGTCGTTGCCGGGATAGTCGGGTATGAGCTGCAGCTCGTTGCCGAGGCTCCACATGACGACCGAAGGGTGGTTGCGGTCGCGACGTATCCACTCCGGAACGTCATATTGCCAACGCTCGGTCCAGTCTGTGCGTCCTCCGACAAACTGTCTGGTCCATTTGTCATAGATCTCGTCGACGACCAGAATGCCATATTTGTCACACAGGTCGAGAAACGATTTGCTGTAGGGGTTGTGGGAGGTGCGGACGTGGTTGAAGCCGAAGTCCTTGAGCATCTTTATGCGTTTTTCCATCGCCTTGGGATAGGCGGCCGCACCGAGGGCACCGAGCGTGTGGTGGTTGGCGATGCCCTTGAGCAGGACTTTCTTGCCATTGAGCTTCATGCCATATTCGGGCGAGAACTCGACTTTGCGTACACCGAAGTTCTCACTGACCCGGTCGGCGACAGAGCCGTCGGGACGGAACACCGTTACCTCGGCGGTGTAGAGATTGGGATTCTCGCAGTCCCACAGTTTCACGTCGGTAAGTTCCAGGCTGTCGAGGCGGAATTCTCTGACGGGTTGTTTGCGGTTGTTCCACTGTTTCTGTCGTCGGTTGTAAACCTCTTTGCCGTCTCCGTCGGTGATGCGTATGGCATAGTCGATGCTGTCTGGCTTGTTCATTGACGCGATTTCGGCATCGATGACGACTGTCGATTTGTCGGTTCCTACAACCGGAGTGGTGATGTAGAGCGGGTGGCGTGTGAAATATTGGACAGGATCGGTGACAACGACATTGACATCGCGGTAGATGCCGGCGCCGGTATACCAGCGTGAGTTCTCGGGTTTGCCCGTGTCGGCCTTGACGGCAATGACATTGGGTTGGCCATATTTCAGTTTGTCGGTGATGTCTACTTCTGTGCCGAGATAACCGTAGTCGGTTCCTCCGACTTTCTCGCCGTTGAGATAGATGTCTCCGACAAGAAGTATTCCCTCGAAGTCGAGAAGCACGCGACGCCCTTTCCAACTGTTGTCGGGAGTGAAGGTCTTGCGATACCAACCTGTCCCCATTTCCTTGAAACCTCGCGCGCTCAAGCGGCTTTTTATGTTGGCCATCGGATTGTCGAGATCGGGTTTCTCGTCGGGAGAGGGCTCAATCCAGTCCTGACCGATCTGAAAGTCGTGGGGAAGATTGACAACAGTCCAGCCGCTGTCGTCAAAACCGGGCATCTCTGATGATTTCGGGTCTCCATAACTGAACTTCCAGTCGAAATTCATATTTTCAACCGTGCGTTCCTGTGCCGTGGCGGCAGATGTCAGACAGAGAGAGAAAAGGAATAAGCTTAAGTGTTTCATGATAAGTTTGGTTTGCAATTGCAAATATACGAAATTAATCGGCGGCTACAAATGAAAAACAGCATCAGAGACTGTTTTTCAGACTTTCTGATGCTGTTTTAAATATATTATGTAACCGTTTTGTTAATAACCGTTACAATCTGTTTCTATCTCTTTTCAGATGCCAAGGTCTTTCTTGACGGCTTCGATCTTGGCCTCGGCTTCGGCTATTGCCTTCTCATAGTCCTCGGGACGGTCGAGACAGCCTTTGACCTCGATATAGAATTTGATCTTTGGTTCTGTTCCAGACGGACGTATAGACACTTTAGAACCGTCGGCCGTGAAATATTGAAGAACGTTTGACGTGGTCGGCATGTCCATTTTGGTCACATTGCCGCTCTTGGTGTCGGTCATGTTGAGGTCGGCGTAATCCTTGATGGTGACAATCTCGCTGCCGCCCAGTTCTTTCGGCGGATTGGCTCGGAAGCCTTTCATCATGGCCTGTATCTCTTCCGCACCGGTCTTGCCCGGACGGACAACTGAGATGCCGGCCTCGCGTGAGAAGCCATATTTCATGTAGATTTCCTGCAACATGCCGAGGAAGTCGAGGTTGCGGTCTTTTGCCCATGCCGCTGCTTCTGCCATGAGCGAGATAGCCGAGACTGCGTCTTTGTCGCGTGCGAAAGTCTCGGCAAGGAAGCCGTAGCTCTCCTCGCCACCGCCAAGATAGCGTGCGTTCTCCTCATTTTCGCGAATGACGGCTGCTATCCATTTGAAACCGGTGTAGCAGTCATACATCTTGATGTGGTTTGCATCGGCGATAGCCTTGATTGTCTCGGTCGTCACAATGGTCTTCACGATATATTCGTTGCCGGTCAGCTTGCCGAGTTCGGCATTGCGTGTCATCAGGTAGTTGAGAAGAATCATGACAATCTGGTTGCCGTTGATCAACACATACTCACCCTTGCTGTCGCGAAGAACACAACCGATGCGGTCTGCGTCGGGGTCAGATGCCATGACCAGGTCGGCACCCACTTCTTTGGCTTTGGCTATAGCCATTGCCATGGCCGGCGGATTCTCCGGATTGGGCGACTCCACGGTCGGGAAGTTGCCGTCGGTGACGTCTTGTTCGGGTACGTGGATAATGTTTGTGAAACCGTAGTTTCTGAGCGATTCCGGAATGAGGTTGACGCCTGTTCCGTGAATCGGGGTGTAGACAATCTTGAGATCGCTGTGGCGTTTGATCGCATCAGGACTGAGCGACAGCTCTTTGATTGCCTTGAGGAAAGCGGCGTCGACTTCAGGCCCGACGATCTGAATCAGCTCGGGGTTACCGGCGAATTTGATGTCTTTGACATCTTTGATGCGCTCGACGTTGTTGATGATATTCACGTCGTGGGGCGCGATGATCTGTGCGCCGTCGCTCCAATATGCCTTGTATCCGTTGTATTCTTTGGGGTTGTGCGAGGCCGTGATGTTCACACCGCTCTGGCAACCGAAAAATCTGATTGCGAAAGAAAGCTCTGGCGTCGGACGGAAACTGTCAAAGAGATAGACTTTGATTCCGTTGGCAGAGAAAACATTGGCGACGATTTCAGCAAACTCGCGTGAATGGTTGCGCACATCGTGTCCGACTGCCACGCTGATCTGGGGCAGGTCGGCGAACGCTTCTTTCAGATAGTTGGCAAGACCCTGGGTTGCCGCACCGACGGTATAGCGGTTCATGCGGTTTGAACCGGCTCCCATGATGCCGCGAAGGCCGCCTGTTCCGAATTCAAGATCTTTGTAGAATGATTCGATCAGCTCGGTCTTGTCATCGGCCTCAAGCATTCTTTTCACTTCGCGTCGGGTGTCTTCGTCATATCCGTCGCTCAACCACACCGACGCTTTGTCGGTGACGGTTTTCAATAGTTCGGCATTATTTTCCATTAGTAGATTGTAGGGCTTTTATTTTGTTTAATAAAAATTTGCTTAACTTCTCTGATAGCAAAGATAGTTCATTGTTTCTTCTTCTACAAGAAAATAATGTTTTTTGTTCCGTTTGACAATGCAATTTAAATCAATTTGGAGTTTTGGCTCATGAATGAACAAAATTTGTTAATCGTAACTATCTCTGGTGACTGTGTGGCCTATCTGTGGAATCTCAGGGGAACTACATCTTCAGGAATGAAGATGTGTTGTCAGAATTGTTGAGTGAACGGCGGGAGGAACGGAAAATTGAACCGAAGTCGGCAGAGTAGCTGACAGAAAGAACAATCATGTTCCCATTGTTTTTGATATAGCGTTCCCTGTAATATGGGTTCACGCTTGAATATCCCCATGCGGGATATTGCGTTCCTTTTTGCTCAAACATATACATCCAGCTTGCCTCGAATGTCCAATGCTTGTCGGGCTTGATTTCAAAACTGAGCGCATCGCCGTTCTCATTTCTGCCAACATGATTTCCGTTCAGATATTTCCCCGGTATCTTACGCCAGTATGAGATTGTATAAGGACCCTTGTTCCACCACATGGTAAAGCTCGCATTGAAAGAACTCAGATGATGACACCAACCTTTTCCCGTTGTCTCGTAGTGCTCTACTCCCAAGTTGACATTTGCGCCAAAGCCATATATGTCACTCAGCTTCAAGTTGAGATTCGCTCCTGTCTCCCACGATTTTTTTGCATTGATTGACTGAGACAAGAACATTTTATCTCCGAGGTAAAACATATCGTTCATGACGAAGTCTCCGACATGGCGGTAAGTCATGAGCAAAGATGCCCGGAATTTTTTGTATTGATAGGAGGGCATCAGCTGATACACGAAGTATTTTGAGATTTTCAAATCGGGATTGCCGTTTGAGATCAGATATGGCGATTGTTGTTGTGGATAATCAGTCAGGGCGGAGAGGGTAGGTATGCCGGGCGCATATTGGAATGCTCCGGAAAGACTCAATTTCTGTGTTGGATTCCACGAAATCTGGGCGGTTGTCAGGTTGCTGATAAAGTGTCGCTTATTCAGGTCGTTCTTTATCCAATAGAGTTTGGCCCCTGTTGACAAGGAGAGGTAAACTTTGCCGAGTTGTTGTCCCAATCTGGCATAAACGTAATTGTTGTTCTCGGTCAGAACGGGTTTGTAGTCTGTCGTGAGATATGTGTTTGTGCTGTGTGAGACAGTGTTCTGATATCCGGCCGATAGTGAAGTCTTGTCGCTGAACTGGTGGATATAGCTTATCTCACTGATCAGAGAGCGGCGGCGGCTGTCGACATCCATGACATATTCCGATGTCGAGCCGTCGCTGAAGACGTACTCGTTGTTACGTCGGTAGTCGCTTGAGCTCAATGTTCCGACCACCTGCACTTCCAGTGCGTTCTTGTCGTTGAAATCTTTCTTGAAAAATAAATCGAGAGAGGGTGTCAGATCTTTTTCTTTCGAAAAATTTTTGTTCTCATACTCGCCCAGGTAAGAATCAATGGTCTCTGCGAATGCGCGCCTTTTGTTATAACTCGGTGTCATGCGGAACGTTGCTGAGAACAGCGTGTTCGCGTCGGGACTATAATCATACTTCAAACCGATGTTGTGATAGTGATAGTTGAACGGATTGCGGTCGTGTGTTTCAAGGTCGACCCGAAAATCATCGCCAACGTAACTTTCAGTGGTATTATCGAACACTTGTTGATAATTGCGCCATGACGGATTGTATGTGAGTGTGAATTGAGAAGGCCCCTGATGATACGATGCGCGGACATTCCCATCTACAAAAGCCGTATTGACCGCGCTCCGTCCCCAGATGTAGATCTGGCCGCCGTCATTACGTTTTTTGAGCGTGATGTTCAGGAAACCACTGTTGCCACGGTCGGCATAGCGTGCAGGTGTGATTCTTGAAAATTCGATTTTGGCAATCTCTTTCGGTTGCAGAGCGTTGAGATCATCAATGCCTGACGGGATACCATTTATGAGAATCACGGGAGTGCCGCCGTCGACCGACAGTGATCTGTTGATCGGATTGGCTTCCAATCCGGCGAGAGAAAGTTTCTGGAACAGGCTGATGGCGGTTGAAGACGCTTTCACATCTGACTCTGACGGAAAGATGATCGTGCGCCCCTTTGCATCAATCATTGAGTTAGCTGTTACCCTGACTTCGCCCAGTGTGATGCCTTCTGATAGATAAATGGTTCCAACATTGTCGTTTTTGTCTGATTCGATCACTATTTCAGTGGCTTTGAATCCTGTCATGGAAATCTCAAGGATCAATTTAGACTTGACGTTGGTTGTAATGCCAAATGTTCCGTTCTCATCTGTGGTAACGCCGTTGATGAATTGAGAACCTGACATAAGCCGGCATGTCGCACCGGTGACAGCTGTGGAGTCAATGTCTGAGCGGACTTCTCCTTGAATCGTCCTTGCGGACATCGTGGCTATGGAGATGATAATAGCCGCGATCAGAATAGTTGAACGTGTCATGATGTTTCGGTTTCGGTCTTTGATGATGTCAGGGAGTCTCATTGTTCCGGCTGTTTCTGTCGAGCCAGTTGAAAATCGTATCGTAGACAGCCTCGCGAACTTCGGGTCTGGAAAGGACAAGGTCATGGAGACCATCCTCGACTGTGGCTTCTGTGACGGCCGGACTGAGGTTCCACCCCCTGCGGGCGATGTCGTTGACATCAAGGACACCGTCGGCCCGGTTATGCTCTTCATTCCATTCAGAGCCGTCGACCGACCGTGCCGAATGCATCACGAGAACGGGTAGCCCGATAGGCATGACCATGGCGTTGAGGTTGCATTGGGCATTGTTGACCGCATTGATCCAACCTGCCGTCACGTCGGGCGATTTACGGAGCTTGAGCGACGTGTCATAGCTCCATTCGCCGTGTTCACCCTTCAGCAGGCTTTCTGAATAGGCGGTGCCGCCGGGCTGTTTTATCTTGAAATCGGGAAAGATGCTGCCTATGGTGCTTACGATCGGAACTCCGATGTTTTCGTTGAACTTAGACAGGTTCCAGTCGAGAAACGGACTGTTTAGAATCAGGCATCTGACCATCGGATTGTGGGTTAGTGCCATGTAATAAGAAGTTACCAGACCACCGGTCGAGTGTCCGACAAGAATGACATCGTCTATGCCGCTCCCGGCAATGATTGAGAACGCCGAGTCGAGATCGGCGAAATATTCTTTGAAATTCCTGACTTCGAACATGCGCTGACCCTTGCGGTAGGAACGGCCATATTTTCTCAGGTCGACGGCATAGAACGCATATCCGCGTTCGACAAAACGGTCGCCCATTTCTGTCTGGAAAAAATAATCGTTGAAACCGTGTATGTAGAGCACGGCTGTCGAAGCAGCCGAGGCAGGCAGTTTTCTGATTACTGTCGAGACGACATCGCCTGAATAATCACGCGGCTGAATGATTGTCGCCGTTTCATAGCCACACAGTCCGGTGAGGCTGTCGGCTGCCCATTTGTGCGCTTCACAGCCTAAGACGCAGACTGTGACGACAAGTGATAGTAGAAATTGTCGTATCATTTTTTTTCAATTGTTGGGGCTGCCGTAACCCGGCTGTCAGATAACCTCCATGTCGGCGTTGAGACGCTGGCGCACGGCTTCAAAAATCATAACGCCGGCAGCGACAGAAACGTTCAGAGACCCGATGTTGCCGAACTGGGGTATGGAGACGAGCCGGTCACACTGTCTCAACACCTCATCCGAGATACCGGTGTCTTCCGATCCCATCACAATGGCGACGGGAACCGTATAGTCGGCCCTGGTGTAGTTCTCCGCTCCTTTTTCTGACGCAGCTATGACGGTGTAGCCGTTGTCTTTCAAAAATTTGACCGCGCCAAGCGTTGAACGCTCACGGCATACAGGAAGATAGTGCAGAGCCCCTGCCGAAGTTTTAACCGCATCGCCGTTGACGGTGACACTGTCGTGGTCGGGTATGACTATGGCGTCAGCTCCCGCACATTCACATGTCCGTGCTATCGCTCCGAAATTGCGGACGTCGGTGATGCCGTCAAGAACGACGATCATCGGCAGGCGTCCCTCTTCGTAGAGTTGCGGAACGAGATACTCGAGTCTGTTGTATGTCACGGCCGACAGCAGTGCGACAACTCCCTGGTGGTTCTTGCGCGTGATTTTATTGATTCGTTCGACCGGCACGCGGCGGACGACGATGCCATAACGGCGCGTGAGGGCGAGAAGCTCCGTGGCAAGATCTCCTTCAAGGTCTTTTCTGACAAGAAGACGGTCAATGTCGCGGCCGGCTTCGATTGCTTCCATGACGGCTCTGATGCCGAAGATATATTCGTTTCGTTCCATAGTGCTATTTATTGCTCTCGAGCAGCGAACGCGCATTGGCACGTGCGGCATCATCAACTGACGAACCGCTCAACATGACGGCGAGTTCATCAATCCGTTCCTCTGCTCCGAGGGTTTTTATGTGGGTGTTGGTTGTGGTTTCTGTGTCTTCTTTGAAAACTTTGAAATGGGCGTCGCCCTTGGCCGCCACCTGGGGCAGGTGGGTGATCGCGATGACCTGAATGTTGCGTGAGATCAGTTGCATCAGGTCACCCATGCGGTTGGCGACATCGCCCGATACACCTGTGTCGACTTCGTCAAAGATGATTGACGGGAGTTCCATTTTGTCGGCTACGATCGATTTTATTGACAACATCAGTCGCGAGATCTCGCCTCCCGAAGCGGTCTTTCCTACAGGCAGAGGTTCCTGGTTTTTGTTGAATGAGAAGAAAAATTCGACATTGTCGATGCCTGTGACGCTCATTTCGGCAGGCGTGACATCGACTCTGACATTGAGATTTTTCATGCCTAACGGAATGGCACGCTCTCTGAGCATCTCTGCAAACCTCGAGGCTTCTTCTTTGCGTGCGGACGAAATCTCACGCGCGGTCTCCATTGCGTGTGCCTTTGCCTGCCGTGCTTTCTGCTGATATTCTTTCAGCATCTCGTCGGCGTTGTCAATGCGGGTCAGACGGCTACGCAGGTTTTCGGCAAGCTCGATGAGTTGCTCTACGCTTTCGACATGGTGACGGCGTTCGAGGTCATATATGTCATTCAGGCGGTTTTCGATCTGCTCAAGCTGAAGAGGGTCAGCGTTGAGGTTCCGGTCGTAGTCGGCAAATGTCTCAGCTATATCCTGTAACTCCACTCTCACCGCCTCGATACGCTCCCCGAGGCTGTCGGCTTCTTCTACCACGCCCGAGATGCGGGCTACGGCTGCCGCCGCATCTTTAATCAGCGACAGCGCCGACGGCGAATCATCGTCGAGTGCGTCTACGACAGCTCTGAGCGACTCTTTCACATCGGTCATGTTTGCCATCAGCTCCCGTTCGCGCTCAAGATCTTCCTGCTCGCCGGCTATCGGTTTAAGGTTGTCGATCTGTGCGAGCTGATAGCGCATGAACTCTTCGTCGGCGTTGGCTTTCTCGATTTCACGCTTCAGCATCACATAGTCTTTAACCGCCTTGCGATAGGCGTCGAAACGGACGGCATATTCCTTCATGCGGCTCTCGTTCAGTGCCAGAACGTCGATTATCTGAAGCTGATAGGGCGGCGAGGCCAGAAGCAGGTTCTGGTGTTGGGAGTGGATGTCGACGAGTTTCAACGCCACCGATTTCAGTTGGTCGAGATTGACCGGTGAGTCGTTGATGAAAGCGCGTGAACGTCCCGTCGGGGCGATCTCGCGGCGTAGCAGACACGACGTGTCGTCCCACTCTATCTCGTTTTCAAGACAAAATTGCTTGAGATCTTCACGACCGTCTACCGAAAACTCGGCCTCGACCACCGCTTTGCGGCTTGAATCCCGCAATACGCGGGTCTCGGCGCGTCCACCCAGAAGAAGCGACATTGCTCCGAGTATGATTGACTTTCCGGCACCGGTCTCGCCCGTGATTATGTTGAATCCGCGGTCAAAAACGATGTCTACGTTGTCGATCAACGCGTAGTTCGATATGTGAATGTTCTCGATCATTGTTCGTTCTTACCTTCTTTTATCATGTTTATGCGCGACATATCGGTCGGATATATAGGTGACAGAAGTTCATATATATGTTTCCGTTCGTCGGCCGTGCCTTTTGTGTAGATGTTGACAAGCTCGTCGAGTTTCGCATCCTTGAACATCGACAGAGCCACCGACATCGGGTTGGCACTGTATACTTTTTCGAGATTGTCGAGTGTCGAGGTTATGCGTTGGCGTCCTTTGTCGGGTGTGACCGACATTTCGTCGAGTCCGGTGCGGTGATACTCATAAATCAGGTCGCGTATGACGGAAGTCGAGTTGTCGGTGAAAGCAGACAGAACGGCGCTTCGGTTTTTTGTGTCTTCAAAAGCTTTCCAACCGGTCTCGCCCGATGACTGGGCCATTTGAACAATGCTCTCGAGACGGTCGAAATAGGGTTGGCCGCCACGGGGCGAGAATGAATCGAAGTCGATTGCCAGTATCAGGTAGGCGTAGAAATTGAGTATGGCCGTCAGTTGGCTCTCCATGTTGTTGACAGAAAAAATCAGCGGCTCGTTTTCCTGATAGGTGAACTCTATTTTCTGATCCTTGAAATTTATCAGTGTCGTGGTGTAGCTGCTGTTGTAGACCGGGCGTGTCGACTGAATCTGCAAGTCGCCGGTAAATGTGTTGTCGTTGTACTCCTTTATCGTCAGAAACAGACGGCAGTCGATTTTCTCGTTAGTCGAAAATTGGGCGTTCGAGAAATGGGTGGTGTTCATGTAGTCGTTGATCGCAGTCTGCAGTGTTTCGAAAACCGACCTGTTGGTGGCCTGCACCTGATCGGCATTGATCTCGACTGAGCAGTTGAGTTCCTGACCGTAGGCTGTAAACGACAACAGCGTCATGACTATGATCAACAGCGTCTTATGCCTCATGTTCAAAAGCTGTGATTGAGTCTATGATTTCTTTTGCTACATCGCTTTTTGACATCAGTGGCAACGGGCGTGTCTGACCGTCGGCACAGAAAATGGTAACCTTGTTGGTGTCGGTTCCGAAACCGGCTCCTTTGTCACGCAATGAATTCAGCACGATTATGTCGAAGTTTTTCCGCTCCATTTTGCCGATCGCGTTTATTTGCTCGTCATCGGTTTCGAGTGCGAAGCCGACCAGAATCTGACCTTCGCGTTTAGTCTGGCCAAGTGCAGCCGCGATGTCGCGGTTCTTGCGAAGATGTATGACCGGCACTTCGTCGCGTTCACGCTTGATCTTCGAGGTCGCTACGGTCTCGGGTGCATAGTCGGCTACAGCCGCGCACATGACAGCGCAATCGGTCGAAGGCCATAGATCGACGCATTGACGATACATCTCAGAGGCTGATTCGACTTTGATCAGGTTGATTGACCTATTGGTGACGCTCAGGCTTACCGGCCCGCTGATCAACGTCACTTCTGCTCCACGGCGCGCAGCCTCCTCGGCAATGGCATATCCCATTTTCCCCGATGAGTAGTTGCCGATGAATCTCACCGGATCAATTCGTTCGTAGGTCGGGCCGGCCGTGATCATGATGCGTTGGCCGGCGAGATCTTTGGGTGCGAAGAAATCGCTGATGACGCGTGCGATATTCTCCGGTTCTTCCATGCGGCCCTTGCCGATTAGATGACTTGCAAGCTCACCTTCTGCCGGCTCGATTATCATGTTGCCATAGCTCCTTAGCAGTTCGAGATTGCGTGTGGTTGAAGGATGACGCATCATGTCGAGATCCATTGCCGGAGCAATGAACACCGGGGCTTTGGCCGACAGATAGGTTGTCACAAGCATGTTGTCGGCGACACCGTTGGCCATTTTTGCAATGGTCGATGCTGTCGCCGGGGCGATGACCATGACATCGGCCCACAGACCGAGGTCGACATGGCTGTTCCACTGTCCGGTGTTGGCGGTGAAAAATTCGCTGATGACGGGCTTGCCGCTTAGTGTTGAGAATGTCAGCGGACAAACGAATTCTTTGGCCGACGGAGTCATGATGACCTGGACTTCAGCCCCCGCCTTTACCAAAAGCCTGACGAGCGTAGCTGTCTTGTAGGCTGCGATGCCGCCTGTGACTCCGACTATGATGTGCTTCCCTTTGAGCATTTTTACTGAATAGGGTCAGAGTTGACCGAGTTTAAGTTTAGTGAACATTCGTTTGGTGTCGCGTGTGAAGTCGCCCTGCATGATCCATCCGTAATATCCCGGATCTTCGTTCAGAACCTTCCGGGCCGGCATGCCTTTATATTTTCCGAAGTTGATCAGAATGTTTCCTTTCTCATCTCTGACAAGGCGTCCTGCAAGATCCACGTTGTTGCTCTGCGACGAAAACTCAGAGAGTTTTGCGATGTCGTTGGGAAGATCGTCATATCGGTCGAGCTGTGCCATCAACACCTCGTATGTCGCTCTGGTGTCGGCATTGGCCGAGTGGGCGTTCTCGATCTCTTTGCCGCAATAGAATCGGTAGGCTGCTACCAGAGTGCGCTGCTCTTTCTTGTGGAATATGTTCTGGACATCGACGAAGCGGGCGCGGGTGAAGTCAAAATCGACCTCGGCACGTGCAAATTCCTCTGCCAGCATCGGAACGTCAAAACGGTTTGAGTTAAATCCGGCAATGTCACAACCCGCAAACTCTCTGGCAAGCATTGGTGCGATCATTCTGAACGGCTTTTTGTCGGCGACATCAGCATCGGTGATATGGTGAACGGCCGTCGATTCTGCCGGTATGGGCATTTCGGGGTTCACGCGATATTCGGCCGAGGTTTCCGTTCCGTCGGGTTTTACTTTTATATATGAGATCTCGATGATGCGGTCGCGGGAAATGTTGACCCCGGTTGTCTCGAGGTCGAAAAAAATTATAGGTTTCCTGAGATTAAGTTTCATTTTCTTAGAAATCTTGTACGGTCATCGGCATCAGTAGCATCAGCAGCTCGCTGTTCTCCTTGTTTTCAGATGGAAGGAACACTCCTGGACGCGAGGGGTCTGAAAGTTTGATGACGATCTCCTCGGTCGACAGCGTGTTGAAAATCTCGATCAGATAAGGAGCGGAGAATCCTATGATCATCTCGTTGCCTGTGAAGTCGCAGGGAAGAGTCTCGACAGCCGACGTGCAGAAGTTGTTGTCTTGCGCTTTCATGACAAGATTTGTCGATGAAAGCTTGAATTTCACAAGCCCGTGGCCCGGGTCCACAAATACGCCGACGCGGCGAACGGCATTGAGGAATTTCTGACGGTCGATTGTCAGTGCATAGGGGTTGTTTGTCGGAATGACGCGGTTATAGTCGGGGAAATTTCCTTTGATGAACCGGCAGTTGAAAGTGAATGTCGGCGATGAGAACGTCGCGCTCTTCGGGTCGAGGTCAAGGTGTATGTTCTCTTCTTTCGCAAAAACGTTCTTGATCACATTGGCCGGTTTTACAGGCAGAATGAACGATCCCTCGACTCCGGGCTGTGAGAGCCAGTTGCGATATTTGACAAGTTTACGGGTGTCGGTCGAGACAAAGGTGATCGCATCGGGTTTGATATCCCACAGAATACCCATCATCTGGGGGCGAACTGCGTCGGTTCCGACTGCAAACAGGGTGTTGTCGATGCCGGATAGAATCTGGGCGGTCGGACAGTCAAACGACAGCATGTTCTCGGGCAACGATGCTTCGATTGTTGTAGGATATTCCTCTCCTCTGACTCCCATGAAATCAAATTTGCCTCCCGGATAGGTTATGGTTATGGCAAGATTGTCATCGATCTCGAAAGTGATGCCCAGATCGGGAAGTTCCTTTAGCAGGTCTACCAGACGGTGTGCGTCGACACAGAAACGGCCTTCTCCTTCAGGTTCCTCCACCGTCAGCTTGGCTGTCAATGTATTTTCGAGGTCTGATGCGCTGATTGTCAATGTGTTGTCTTCCAGCTCAAAGAGGAAGTCATTGAGAATTGTCATCGCGTTTTTTGAGTTTATGACCTTTGAAACAGCAGAGACGTAGCTGTAGAGTGTCTTGCTTGGAACGTTGAATTTCATGACTGACTGTATGTTTTGTGTTTGATTAATCTTTTTTGTTTGAATGTAATAGGCAAAAATACGATATTTTTTTGACTTATCACGAAATTGACAGTTAAAAATTGTGGTTTCTGTCGCTGTCGGATAAAGTAAAAAACAGAGCCACTTCCGCTAAAGCGGGGATGGCTCTGTTCTTTATGTTGTTCTCGTAAGACGTTATGCCTTGATGCGCTCGACGTAAGATCCGTCGCGGGTGTCGACACGCACTTTGTCGCCGATGTTGCAGAACAGGGGCACGCGTATTTCCGCACCTGTCTCGAGAGTGGCGGGCTTGAGGGTGTTGGTTGCTGTGTCACCTTTGATACCGGGTTCGGTGTAGGTGATCTCGAGAACGACGTTCATCGGCATCTCGCAGGTCAGAATGGTGTCTGAGGCGGCGTGAACCATTGCCTCGCAGATGTCACCTTCCTTGAGGAACTGGACACCTTCGATTTGTGTGCCGGGAATAAGAACCTGCTCAAATGTCTCGGTGTGCATGAAGTTGTAGTCATCTCCCTCGCGATAGAGGAACTGGTAGGGGCGGCGTTCGATGCGCACTTCCTCGACTTTGACGCCCGAGTTCCAGGTCTTGTCGAGTATGCGGCCGGTTTTGACATTTTTAAGTTTGGTGCGGACGAAAGCCGGACCTTTGCCCGGTTTCACGTGGAGAAACTCGACAATGAAGAAATAGTTGCCGTCAATGTCGAGACACATGCCGTTTTTAAAATCAGCTGTTGTTGCCATAGGAAGATTCGAATCTGTATTTTTTTGTTATGTGATAGTTGTTTTTTTCTAAAGTCGGGCCGACTTACTCGGCTAAGACGTTGCAAAGTTAGCATATTTTTGCGTCAGATGCAAATGTCGAAACATCAGAGCTCGATTTTGTCGCGTCTGTTGTTGTGACGGCCTCTTTTTTTGATGCCCATGAGAGAACTGATGATTCCACGTAGCTTGACCAGGATCGGTGACGGGGTCGTGGTGATGTCTGACGACAGCGGGTCGACGAATGTCTCTGCTGACTGATCGTCACCGAATTGCTCGGGATAGATGACCATCAGATTGTTGTTTGAGAAATATTTCTGTAGAAATGAAGGCATCTCGGTCATCGCGCTCGAATAGCTGACGGCATTGGCGCGTGAGCTTATGACGACAAACAGATCATCGTCAAGAATGCGGTTTGACAACAGAATGAAGTCATCATAGTCGTCGACCTGACGATATTCTGACCTGATGCCGATTCTCTCGCGTCGCAGAATAGCCTCGATCAGCTTGTGTTGCGTGCTGTGACAACAAAAAATAATGCGGCATCCGAGCTGACGGGTGAGGTTTCCAATCGCCACGAGCCAACGGCGGAATCCGGTCTCGAATTCAGCTTTCTCGGGAACGAAGACAACGATGCGCGTGATCGTGTTTATCGGAATGTAACATCGTGATATGACGACCATGCGGTTGGTCGTTTTCAGCAGCTGGTCTATTTTTGAACCGAAAAAGCTGTCTATGACTGCTGTCTTGCGGTGCATTCCGAGAATGACGCCGTTGATGTCACGCTCTTCGATTACGTTTACGATTCCGGTGATTGTGTTGAGATCATAACGTTCGATAGGGGTCAGGTCTATATCTACTGCGGCAGCCGTTTCTCTGGCCAGATCAAGCGAATTGCGCCCTATCGCTTTTGATGTCGGGGTGTTGTCGTTTCTGACGTGGAGCGCGAAGATCTGAGATTTCTCAGGCCCGTCGCTGTCGTCGGCCGACATCATGTAGAGGGCGAGTTCGACGAGCGGGGTGGCGGTCATCGGATTAGCGATCGGAACAAGCATCTTGTCTCCGATTTTTCTCGATTTCTCTTCTTCGTCGTCGCCTTTGTCGAGCATGTCGATTTTGATGCGTGCCGCTGCTGTGGCCGTTACGACCGGAGCGATTGCGCAAGTTATCAGAATGACAAGGATTGTGCCGTTCAGAATGGTTTCGTCCATCATTCGCGTGCCGTCGCTGTTTAGCATATTGTAGCCGATCGTGACAACGGCGAGGGCAACTGCGGTGTGGGCCGTCGTCAGTCCGAACAGCAGCCGTCGCGAGTCGCCGTTCATCCCGTAGATGCGCTGCGCGATCCATGCGGCAAGCCACTTCGTTACAAGGGCGATCACAAGCATGTAGGCCGTGGCTATGAGGGTGTCGGTGTTGCCGATCACTTTCAGGTTGATCATCATGCCGACCCCGATGAGGAAGTATGGAATGAACAGCGCGTTGCCGACAAACTCGATGCGCCCCATCAGTGAGGATCCCGAAGGAACATAGCGGTTCAGGACGAGTCCTGCGAAAAATGCACCGAGAACAGCTTCGAGTCCGATAGCATTCGACAGCCACGCCGAGCAGAAGACAAGAGCGAGAATGAAAACAAACTGGGTCACCTTGTCACTGTAGTTCTTGAAAAACCAACGTGTCAGCCTCGGATAGACATAAAGCACACCAATGCAGTAGACAGCCATTTTTCCAAGCAGTTTCAACTGCTCGGAGATCTCGAATGATCCGACCTGGTGAATGTTGACCACCGTGCCCAGGACCAGGAGGGCTCCTATGACCGCTATGATCGTGCCGACCACGGCTATGACAACCGCCTGGTTTTTGGTGATTCCGAAACGAGCGGCAATGGGGTAGGCGATGAGCGTGTGCGACGCGAACATCGAACCGAGCAACGCGGCCGTGGTGAGCTGCAGGTTGAGCAGCACCATGCTCGCCGCCGCACCTATTATCATCGGAATGAAAAATGTGAGCAGCCCGAACACCAGTCCACGCTTGAAGTTGAGTTTCAGACGATACATGTCTATCTCAAGTCCGGCAAGGAACATGAGATAGAGCAACCCCACCTGGCCGAAGATCTTGAAACTGCTGTCGCTGTCGAGTATGTCAAGCCCGTAGGGACCGACCACGACCCCGGCGACGATCATGCCTATGATGTGAGGAATATGGAGTTTGGTCAGCAACACCGGCGCAAGCAGAATGATGACCAGGACGATGAAGAAAATAGTCACCGGTTCAGTTACGATCGCAAGCGTCAGCATTGTCGTGAAAGGGTTTATCTGTTTCGTAAAATGTATTGGGCAATCTGAACCGCATTCAGTGCCGCACCCTTCTTTATCTGGTCAGACACTGTCCAGAACGACAGTCCGCACTCGTTTGTCAGATCACGCCGTATGCGCCCTACAAACACAGGGTCTTCTCCGGCAAGATTGAGCGGCATCGGATAGCTCTTTTCCGACGGATTGTCGATGACAACGACTCCTTCGGCGTTCTCAAATGCCTCGCGGGCCTCGTCAACGGAGACAGGGCGGAGTGTCTCGACCCAGATAGCCTCGGAGTGGGCACGCATGACCGGAACGCGGACACATGTCGCGCTTACGTCAAGGTCGGGAGCGTGCATGATTTTTTTTGTCTCATGATACATCTTCATCTCTTCTTTGGTGTATCCGTTGTCGGTGAAGATGTCGATGTGGGGAATGACATTGAACGCAAGCTGGTGGGCGAATTTGTCGACTGTCGGTTGTTGCCCGTCGACAACCTGGCGTGTCTGCTCGGCGAGTTCGTCCATTGCGGCTGCTCCGGCACCGCTGGCTGCCTGATAGGTGGCGACATGGACGCGGCTGATTCCGGCGAGATCCATGATCGGTTTGAGGGCGACGACCATTTGTATAGTCGTGCAGTTGGGGTTGGCGATGATTCCGCGGGGAGCGTTGAGCGCGTCTGAACCGTTTACTTCCGGAACGACAAGGGGAACGTCGGCCTCCATTCTGAATGCGCTTGAATTGTCAATCATTGTGGCTCCGCGGGCGGTTATAGTCCCGGCAAATTCCTTTGAGGTCGATGCACCGGCTGAGGTAAAGGCGAAATCCACACCGCTGAAAAGAGACTCGTCGTGTGTGAGTTCCTGAACCCTGATCTCCCGGCCTCTGAATGTGTAGACACGTCCTGCGCTGCGCGACGATCCAAACAACAACAGCTCGTCAACAGGAAATTCCTGCTCGGCGAGAACTCTCATAAATTCCTGGCCAACTGCGCCGCTGGCACCTACGATTGCAACCTTCATTTTGAGTAAAAACGCTAAGAGCTTGTTTTATGAATTGATTTTTGTGCAAATTTACGAAAAATTTCCGTATTTTTGCGCTATATATGATAAATCAACAAAACTTAGCCGTTATGTCTTCACATATCTCAGAACGCATTCTTGGCCTGTCTCAGTCGCAGACGCTGGCCATGTCTCAAAAAAGTAATGAACTGAAAGCCCGTGGGGTCGACGTGATCAATCTTTCGGTAGGCGAACCCGACTTCAATACCCCCGAACATATCAAGGAAGCTGCCAAGAAGGCAATCGATGAAAATTTCACTTTCTACAGCCCTGTTCCGGGATATATGTCGTTGCGCAAGGCCGTGTCTGAAAAACTGGCACGTGAAAACGGCCTGGATTTCGCTCCCGAGCAGATCGTGGTTTCAGGAGGCGCGAAGCAGGCACTCTGCAATGTGATTCTCTCGACGATAAACCCCGGCGACGAAGTCATCATTCCGACTCCGGCATGGGTCTCTTATGTTGAAATGGTTAAGCTGGCTGAAGGTAAAAATGTGCTTGTGCCGGCTTCGATCGAGCAGAATTTCAAAATCACACCCCAACAGCTCGAGCAGGCCATTACCCCGAAAACACGCATGGTGTTGTTGTGCTCACCCTCTAATCCAACCGGAAGCGTCTATTCCCGTGAGGAACTGCAGGGACTTGTTGATGTCATAGCCCGATATCCCGACATTATCGTACTTGCCGATGAGATCTATGAACACATAAACTTCACCGGTTCGTTCACTTCGCTTGGCTCATTTCCCGAGATTGCCGGTCGTGTGGTCATAATAAACGGCGTTTCAAAAGCTTATGCGATGACAGGCTGGCGCATCGGCTACTGTGCCGCGCCGCTCGACATTGCGAAGGCTGTGACCAAACTGCAGGGACAGTACACCTCCGGCTCGTCGTCAATTGCCCAGAAAGCGGCTGAGGCTGCCTATAACGGTCCGCAGGATTGTGTCAGGGAAATGTGTGCCGCGTTCCTCCGCCGCCGCGATCTGGTCGTGTCGCTGGCACGTGAAATTCCGGGACTGAAGGTGAATGTGCCCGACGGAGCATTCTATCTTTTTCCCGAAGTCTCAAGCTACTTCGGCAAGAAAGCCGGTGACAGGGTGATTGAAAATGCATCTGACCTGGCTATGTATCTTCTTGAGGATGGCCATGTCGCCACGGTCGCCGGTGACGCTTTCTGTTTGCCCGGATACATAAGATTGAGCTACGCCACAAGCGACGGGAATATCGTCAAGGCAATGGCGCGCATCAAGGAGTCTCTGGCTAAACTGTCTTGAAAATCAGATTTATGAGCATCATCAACTATAAAGATGTTGAAATCCTGAGAAAAGAACTCGTCGTGCTCAAACATGTCTCGTTGACTGTTGAGCCCGGCGAGTTCGTATATCTTATCGGAAAGGTCGGAAGCGGAAAAAGCAGTCTTATGAAATCGATGTACGCCGAAGTTCCTGTTTCGTCGGGAGAGGCATCGGTGCTTGGTTATGACCTTGTCGATTTGCCGAAGAAAGAGATTCCGTTCCTGCGTCGTAAAATCGGAATCGTGTTTCAGGACTTCCAACTGCTGACTGACCGCACTGTTTATGAAAATCTCAAATTTGTTCTCGACGCGACCGGATGGAAAGACAAAAACGACATGGAGACCCGCATCGAGGAGGTTCTGAAAGAGGTCGGCATGTTGAACAAATCATATAAGATGCCTCACGAACTGTCAGGTGGCGAGCAGCAGCGCATAGTGATCGCTCGCGCCTTGCTCAACCGGCCGAAACTGATTCTGGCCGATGAGCCGACAGGTAATCTCGATCCGGCAACAGGCGAACAGATTGTGGCACACTTGCGTGGAATAGCCGGCAACGGAACTGCCGTTGTGATGGCCACACACAATCTGCAACTTGTCGAGCAGTTTCCGGCAAGAGTGCTGAGATGTGAGGGCAAAAGCCTGTGTTAGAACGGTAGATTAGAAACAGTAACCGATTCCAACGGTTGCCATTGTCGTGTTATAGTCGTCGATAACCGAATATCTCACGTCGAAATTGAGCCGCAGGGTCGATGTGCATTTCACACTCATGCCGGCTCCGATATTGAGACCGAACCGGTCGGTGCGTGACGAGACATCGTCGGTGTGTGTGACCGACTTCATCAGCGAGTGGGTGTTCCAGCTCGCGAAACAGAGTCCGGCCATAGGATAGAGTTCCACGCGTTTCAGTCCGAATGAAAACGGAACCTGGAGATCACAGTTGAGCAGGAATGCGTCGGTGTGTTTGTTGCGGAAGACATATTGGGCACTTGGCGCGACTCTGAAATGCTGGCTGAAACGGTAGCTGAAAAACACTCCGGCGACAGCCGACTCATTGTGGCTGTTGTACCCGGCTTGAATCCCGATGACTTTCTCTCCCCTTTGTGCATCGGCCTCGAACGAGAGGGCTGAAATTGCCGATACCGCGATTATGGCGGCTGCGTGTCGAAATTTGTATCTGAACATGAGTTGAAACGTTATTTGAACGACAAATTTATGTAATCTGTCTTTTTATAACAAAAATAAAAAGAAAAATGATTAATTTCGCATGACAAAATTTCTTCCGGCAAGCAAAATCCATTGTTTTTGCCGTTTGAAAGTCTGAGTCGACATTTTAAATGAAATGGTTCTACCGCATATTCCGCACGGTGTGCGTCACATTGATTGTGGCGGCTATCGTCGTGCCCATGTCGCTCTATGTGTTGCTGACTTTGTCGCCGGTGCAGGACGCGATGTGCCGGCGGGCAGGTAAAGAACTGACCGCCCTGCTCGGTGTCAATGTCGAGGTCGGGGAGATGTCTGTCGCACCGTTCAACAGGGTGACTTTGCGCGATGTGGCGGTCTTCGGCGAGAAAAACGACACGGTGATGAAAGTGCGCCGTCTCGGCGTAGGGGTCAGATTGAGCACGCTCGGATTCGGTCGGAAAATGGTGATCGACTATGCAGAACTGACCGGACTTGATGTTCGCATCTCGAGAGATTCTGCCGGTTCGCCACTTAATATCCAACCTATAATCGAGGCTCTCAGGCCCAAGAATAAGACTGACCGGCCGACAGCCTTTGATCTGGCTATAAACACTGTTGTCATAAGACGGTCCTCGTTTTCCTATGATGTTAAATCAGAACCTGAGGTTATCGGCCGTTTTGATTCCAACCACGTCGATATAGACGATTTCAGAGCCGACATCTCATTGCCGGAGATGAGAAACAACGATTTTGTGATTGATGTGAACCGGATCGCATTCAGTGAAAAGTCGGGTTTTGAGGTCGTTGATCTTCATGGAGACTATGTCATCTCCGATTCGCTTCTCTCAGTGAGTGACATGTCGTTGCAACTGAAATCGAGCAAAATCATTTTCGGCGACATCTCGTTGCCACTCGATGGTCTCGCAAACCTAAAGTCGACGATAGCCGTGACACCTGTCAGGCTGAATCTGAGAAACGGAACGGTTGCCAATCCGGCCGATTTCGCTTGTTTCGAACCGCGGCTTGCCGATCTTGACATGCCGGTCAATCTCGATGTCGACATAGCCGGTACAACGCGTCGAGCCGACATTGACCACATCGACATCAAAATTCCGTCGCGTGAGATTTCGGCACGGATTTCTGGAGAGATTGACAGGCTTGATTGCCGTGATTCCCTGTCGGTCAACCTGCCGGTGGTCAGACTGAACGCTCTCGGAGCTGATGTCACGGCCATTGTGCGTGCGGTCACTGATTTGTCGCCGGGTGTGGCGCGTGCTATCACCAATGCCGGAAAAGTAAGATTGAGAGCCGATTTTGCCGGAGTCATGGATCATGGACGCTTGAAAACAGAAGTGGTGACTGATCTTGGCGATGCCATGGTCAAAGCGGTCTACTCCCGCCACGGCAACCTGACAAATATTGACATGAATTTTGAGACACCTCGGTTTGACATTGCCGCATTGACCGGCGACAAACGCTTCGGTAACGTCATGCTGGCAGCCGGGGCCGAACTCGCTTTCGCCCGTAAATTGATCAAGGGCAGTGGTGAGGTGAAAGTCACTGAATTTGAATTCAATGGATACCGCTACGGAAACATGCAGGCCGAGGCAATCTACGATAAAGGCGATTTCACGGCTTCACTGAAAATCAATGATAAAAACGGACACGTCAGCGCGTCAGCTGACGGTCATGTTGGCCATGACGGTTCTACATTCACCGGAGAGATCAGTGTCGGAGACCTCGACCTCTATGCCATGCATCTGATAAAACGCTATGAAGGCTACCGGCTCTCAGGAAACATTGAGGCTTCCTGTTCAGGGCGTTCGATTGACGAGTCTGCAATAGGAATAGACGCCCGTAACGTAGCCTTTGTCTCGTCAGACAATCCATCTTTGACAATGAACAGCCTTACTGTCAGGGCCGATGCCGTAGGTGACGATCCAGGCATAAATCTGAACTCAGACTTTGTCGATGCGACCTTGACAGGTCCATATTCGTGGAAATCGCTTGTGCCGGCTGTCAACGACATCATGTCGCAGGCATTCCCCGTCTTTTTCAAACCGTCGCCCCTGCTTGCTGCCGGACGTGAGAATCGATTCGAGCTCCACACAGAGGTCAAATACAGTGAGGAACTGAACCGTTTTCTGAATCTTCCGGTCAATCTTATATATCCCGCAAAGATCGATGCGTCACTGAACTCATCTTCCCGCAGCATGTCGCTGGCTGTCGACATACCCTATCTTCAGCAGAAAGACAAATTGATCGAACAGACCTCACTGCGCTTTGACATCGACTCGATTCAATCGGTAGCGCGGCTTCACGCATCGACAACAATGCCGACCGCAAACGGCGGCAACACGATCAACATCGACTGTCTGGGTGCGGCTGACCGTCTCGATTCAGACCTTTCATGGCAAATTGACCGTAAACGGCTTTATAAAGGTGATGTCAGTCTGTCGACATTGTTCATGAAAAACGTGAACGGCGATGTGGAGTTTGACGTCAGTGTCAATCCGAGCAAGTTGATTTTCAATGATACGGCCTGGACGGTAAGTCCGGCCCGCATAACCGTCATGAAAGACAACATCAGAATCAACAATTTCGATGTCAGACGCGACAATCAGTTTGTCACGATGTCTGGATCGGTGTCGTCGCTCCCGGAGCATGTGCTTACGCTCAATCTGCTGAACGTGAACCTTGATTATATCTTTGAGTCGCTCGGCATCGACAAAGCGATGCTTGGTGGTGACGCTTCCGGCACATTCTATGTCTCGCAGCTGTTCTCGAAAGAGCCGAAGATGCTCACACCCGGACTGACGGTTAAAAACATAAGCTACAATAAAGTCGTGTTTGGCGATGCCTTGGTGCGTAGCCATTGGGACAACGCCACGAAGGGCATAACCCTCGACGCCACGATAGCCCAGCCGGGTGGAACAAGGTCGGTGATCAATGGTGCGATCTATCCGTTGACCGAATCTCTTGACCTGCATTTCCATGCAAACAAAATCAATGTGGCGTTCCTGAAACCCTACATGGAAGCATTCACAAGCGACGTCTCGGGACGGGCTTCGGGCTATGCCCACCTGTTCGGAACATTCAAGTACATTGATCTTGAGGGAAAAGTACTTGCCGAAGACCTGAAACTCAAACTCGATTTCACCAACACGGTCTATTCATGCAACGATTCTGTCACGATGACCCCTGGGCGCATCGATATTAAAGATGTGACCTTGCACGACATGTTTGGCAACACGGCGAAGCTCAACGGTGTCGTGACCCATAAATTTTTCAAGGAACCGACATTTGATTTCGCCATCACAGAGGCACGCGATTTCCTGAGCTACGATGTGACACCGTCACAAAGCCCCGTTTGGTATGGACGCATTTTCGGCAACGGATCGGCCTTTGTAAAAGGAGGACCGGGGCTGGTTGACATATCGGTCGACATGTCGACCGGGCCGAAGTCGACTTTCACATTCGTGCTGTCTGATCAGGAAGAAGCCAACGAATACTCATTTATAACCTTCCGCGACCGAAAGGCGTTGGCAATGAGAGATTCGATTGATTCTCTCGATCCCACTCCTTTGCTTGTCAGACAGTTGCGTGAGCGTATGAAAAAACATGAAGAGGGCGATCCGTCGACCTATACGATGAATTTCCAGATCGGAATCAACCCCCAGGCCACCATTGTGCTTGTGATGGACCCCGTCGGTGGCGATAAGATCAGGGCTAACGGGTCGGGAAATCTCAAGATGGACTACAATTCGGCCAGTGAAGATCTACACATGTACGGCACTTACACGCTCGACCGCGGAAGCTACAATTTCACCCTTCAGGATATAATCGTCAAAGACTTCACGATCAGCCCGGGAAGCGTGATCAAGTTCAACGGAGACCCCTATGCCGCCCAACTCGACATTCAGGCGACATATGCCGTCAAAGCCAACCTCAGTGACCTCGACGAGTCGTTTCTGCAAGACAAGGATCTGAACCGTACCAACGTGCCCGTCCACGCCCTGATGATGGTCTCCGGCGATATACGCCAACCGGAGATCAAATTTGACCTCCAGTTCCCCACGCTGACAAGCGACACCTACCGCAAGGTCAAGAGCATCGTCAGCACAGACGACATGATGAACCGGCAGATAATCTATCTGCTCGCGCTTAACCGTTTCTATACCCCCGACTACATGGGGTCGACCACAAAGGGCAACGAACTTGTCTCGGTGGCTTCATCTACAATATCCTCGCAGCTCGGGAGCATGCTGGGACAGCTGAGCGACAACTGGAGCATTGCGCCTAACTTCAGAAGTGACCGCGGCGACTTCTCTGATGTCGAGGTCGACCTTGCCCTGTCGAGCCGGTTGCTGAACAACCGCCTGTTGTTCAACGGAAATTTCGGATATCGCGACAAGACGATGAACACAAACCAGTTTATCGGTGATTTCGATCTTGAATATCTGCTCAACAAGTCGGGATCAATCAGACTGAAGGCCTACAACCGCTATAACGACCAGAACTATTATGTCAAGACAGCGACAACGACACAAGGCATAGGCATAATGTTCAAACGCGACTTCGACAATATCTTCTCTTTCCTGAAGAAATTGAGACGCGACAGGCTTGAACGTGAGAAAAATGAAGCGAAGAACGACAGCGTCGTCCCTCTCGATGACCGCAAGATATTCATGCCCGACGAGACTGGTGACCATGAAAACGACTTTATAAAGATACAACCGAAAAAATGACTCTGATCAACCAGGTCAACGACTTTCTGTGGACCTACATCATGACCGGCCTGCTGCTTGTAACAGGCATCTATTTCACAATTCGCACCCGTGGAGTGCAGTTCCGCCTGTTCGGCGAGATGTTCAGGCTTCTGTTGAAGTCGGGACACAGCCATGAGACTCCCGCCGACCGTGAGTTGCCACATACGCGCACAATCAGTTCCTTTCAGGCATTTGTTGTCTCGCTTGCGAGCCGGGTGGGTACAGGTAACATCGCCGGAGTGGCGATAGCTATCGCGCTCGGCGGTCCGGGAGCGGTGTTCTGGATGTGGGTCGTGGCGTTTGTCGGTTCGGCCAACGCGTTTGTTGAGTCGACACTGGCACAGTTGTTCAAAGTCAGGGGTGACCATTCCTATTGTGGCGGTCCGGCCTATTACATACTCAAAGGTCTCGGCAGCCGATGGTACGCCGTAGTGTTTGCCGTGCTGATCACAGTCACGTTCGGCTTTGCGTTCAACTCTGTTCAGGCAAACACCATATCGCTTGCGCTTGATAACTCATTCGGAATCGATAATGTTGTCACCGGAGCGGTGCTGACCGCAGTCTCCATGGCGGTGATATGGGGTGGAATACAGCGCATAGCCAGAATAAACGAGATTCTTGTACCCCTCATGGCCGTGCTTTATATTTTGCTTGCCCTCTATGTAGTTGCCACGCGCATAACGATGTTGCCACACGTAATGTCGCTGATAATAGAAAACGCCTTCGGCCTCGATCAGGCGATAGGCGGCGGAATGGGCATGGCTGTCATTATGGGGGTCAAACGGGGTTTGTTCAGCAACGAGGCAGGCGAAGGCTCGACGCCAAACGCCGCGGCGACGGCGTCGGTCACGCATCCGGCCATTCAAGGTCTGATACAGACGCTCGGAGTTTTCACTGACACAATTCTGGTGTGCTCGGCCACGGCGTTCATAATCTTGTGTAGCGGAGTGTTTGACAGCGGACTGACCGGCATCGAGCTTACCCAGCAGGCGTTGTCGACCGAGGTTGGTGCCGGGGCCACTCTTTTTGTCGCGGTAGCGATCGTGATGTTCGGGTTCACAAGCATAGTCGCAAACTACTATTATGGAGAGACAAATCTGAGATTCATCTCGACTGACCGACGCGTATGTCCGATCTATCGTATCGTTGTCGGTGGAGTGGTGATGATCGGATCGGTGGCCTCTCTCGACCTTGTGTGGGCTCTTGCCGACATCACAATGGCCCTGATGACTCTCTGCAACATAACGGCAATTCTGATGCTCGGACGATACGCATTCATCTGTCTCGACGATTATTGCCGTCAACGGAAGGAGGGAAAAGAACCCGTCTATACCTCATCTACCATTTCAGAAATCGCCACACAGACCGAGTGTTGGGATAAAGTCCAAAAATAACGCACTTGAGAAGAAAATAAATCGAAAAAAAATAGTAAATTTGCGCGAAAATACAGAATCAATTTCCAAAGAGGAACAATTACAATAAATTTAAACGATAATAAGATGAAAAAGAGCCCATTGCAGAAAGCTCGTGCGGCCTATCAGCCGAAACTTCCGGTCGTGTTGACCGGCCCGGTAAAGGTTGTCGAAGGCGAAGCCACAACATCGGTTGCCGATCAGGAGGCAATCAAAAATCTCTTCCCCGAGACTTACGGACTTCCCGAAATCAAATTTGAGAAACGCACCACTCCGGTTGCAGGAAAGCCCGTTAATGTCGGTGTGATTCTCTCTGGCGGTCAGGCACCCGGCGGACACAATGTGATCTGTGGCCTTTTCGACGGCATCAAGAAACTCCACCGCGACAGCCGTCTCTATGGCTTCCTCATGGGTCCCGGCGGATTTGTCGACCACAACTACATGGAACTGACCTCGGCTATCATTGACGAGTATCGCAACACCGGCGGTTTTGATATTATCGGATCCGGACGTACCAAACTTGAGAAAGTCGAGCAGTTTGACAAGGGTCTCGAAATTCTCCGCGAGCTCAACATCGCGGCACTGGTTATAATCGGTGGCGACGATTCAAACACCAATGCTGCCGTTCTCGCCGAATACTACAAGTCGATCAATGCCGGAGTTCAGGTAATCGGTTGCCCCAAGACAATCGACGGAGACCTCAAGAACGATGTCATCGAGACATCATTTGGTTTCGACACCGCGACCAAGGTCTACTCTGAAGTGATCGGAAACATTCAGCGCGACTGCAACTCGGCAAAGAAATACTACCATTTCATCAAACTGATGGGACGTTCTGCATCGCACATCGCCCTCGAGTGCGCCCTGCAGACACAGCCCAACATCTGCATAATCTCTGAAGAGGTCGAGGCCAAGAACATGACACTTCAGGACATCGTGAACTCTATAGCTGACGTCGTGGCTCGCCGCGCTGCCGACGGCAAGAACTTCGGAACCGTCCTCGTGCCCGAAGGTCTGATCGAGTTCATCCCCGCCGTGAAGAAACTTATCGCCGAACTCAACGACATGCTTGCCGCAAACGGCGACGAATTTGCCGCAGTCGCTCCGGCCGAACAGCGTGCCTGGGTAATCGCCCACCTCTCAAAAGAGAATGCTGCGGTCTATGAATCTCTGCCCGCAGGTGTAGCCCGTCAGCTTACCCTCGACCGAGATCCCCACGGCAATGTTCAGGTTTCACTCATCGAGACAGAGAAACTGCTCAGCGAAATGGTCAAGAAACGCCTCGAGGAAATGCGTGCCGAAGGAAAATACAACGGCAAATTCTCTCCGCTACACCACTTCTTCGGCTATGAAGGACGTTGCGCCGATCCCTCAAACTTCGACGCCGACTACTGCTACGCTCTCGGTTTCAACGCCTCTTGCCTTATCAACGCCGGCGTCACAGGCTACATGTCGAGCGTGAGAAATCTTAATAAACCGTCTGTTCAGTGGCAGGCCGGTGGAATACCCATCACAATGATGATGAACATGGAACGCCGCAACGGAGAACTCAAACCGGTTATCCAGAAGGCTCTCGTACGTCTCGACGGAGTGCCTTTCCGCAAATTTGAGGAGAAACGCGACGAGTGGGCCCTCAACACCTGCTATGTCTATCCCGGTCCTATCCAATACTTCGGCCCGGCCGAAGTCTGCGACCAACCGACCCTCACACTCAAATATGAGCATCAGGGAAAATAATCACCCGTCGCTATAGATTTAAATTGCCCGCCCCACCTACGGCGGGCAATTTTTGTCTCTGGGCGACGACTCCTCAGAACAATGCCCGTGGACTGTGTTTGAAGAAAATGGCCAAAAAAAATGAGTTAAAGTTTTGCAGATTAAACTATTATGCGTAAATTTGCAAGCCATTACGAAGACGCGCCTTACCAGCGCCAACGTTAATACTTTGATTTATAAAAAATTACATAATAAAAGCAATGAAAAAAGATATCCATCCTTCAAATTATCGCGAAGTGGTTTTCAAAGACATGTCTAACGACGAGATCTTCATCACTCGCTCTACCGTAGCTGCCAAGGAAACAATCGAAGTTGATGGCGTTACCTATCCGCTGGTTAAGCTTGAGATCACCAGTTCTTCTCACCCCTTCTTCACCGGCAAACAGAAACTCGTCGACACCGCTGGTCGCGTTGACAAGTTCATGAGCCGCTACGGCAACCGTCGCAAGAAATAATTTAGAGCTTTTAAAGCCCGTTATATGAAAGCTGTGTCGAAATTCCGTCGCAGCTTTCTTATTAAAAAACGAGTGCCTTCTCAATTGAGAAGGCACTCGTTTTTGTGGTTTAGGAAAAATCATGCGAATGCATGGAGACAGAGCTCGGTGATCCAGATCCATAGTGGACAGAATCCGACAAACAAGATCACCGACAGGGTCAGCGACGAGGTTCCCGTCGCTACATACTGATTGTACTCGTCGGCAATGATGATACCCGAGAATGCCGGCGGAAGGGCACACGCGACAACCAGCATCTTGAGGTTGAACGGATCCATGTGGAACAGAAGTCCGAGAATCAGAATAACGGCCGGCATGACGATCATCTTCATTATCGAACCGAGAACCACCTGCCAGTTGATGCTGATCTTGATTGCCGAGAGTGTGATGCCGGCAGAGAAGACCGCCAGAGAGGCGTTCGCTCCCTTGATCAGGTCAAACGACGGGTTTGCCCAATGGGGCCACGGAATCCCGGCGACAACCCAGATGACAGCGAGTATCGGGGCCCAGGCAACAGGCTGCTCAAGTGCATGGATCACAGGTTTCCACGCACTCTCTTTTTTGCCCGATTGCGGTGACTGCTTTTCAATGGAAGCATTCATCAGCGACAGGCCGACCGGAATGCCGATGGCATTGACCACAATGCCGACAATGGCGACAACCAGAGCGACAGCAGGCGTAGTTCCGAAAATTGGTTCAAGAACGGCAAATCCGAGAAATCCGATAGTCGGCGAACCGCTGATCAAAGCCGAGATAGCCGCATCGGCTCCGGTGTTTTTCTTGAAACAATACTTGAATATGAAATAGACAAGCATGAAACAGGCCATGATGCCGACTGTCGAGATGACCGTCAGCTTTATGTCCTTGACAAGATCCTCGCGTGTGGCGTCGACAATTGAGACGAAAAGTGCGGCCGGCAAGGCGTAGTCGAGCACTACCTTGTTGAACTTCTTGGCGTCATCGCCTGAGAAGATCCCTTTCTTGCCTGAAACGAAGCCGGCGAGCATCACGACGATGATCGGGACTATGGCATATAGAATGACGTGAGAGATATCCATGATATGGAGACTGTTAGATGATTATTTAAACTGTGTAGTCGATAAGAGGTGTTGGGTTGAGGTAACCGATGTGACCGCTTTCTTTTCCGGCGTCGCCGGCAAGCTGAACGTCAATGATTGCCGGAGCCTTTGAGGCAATTGCCTCGGCAAAGGCATGGCTCAACTCGTCGGGAGTGGTGACATAGTAGTTCCTGACTCCGAAAACCTCACCCATTTTGTCGTAGCGTGCCGAAAGATCAAGTGTCGTTGGTGCTGGGTCATGTTCGATCGACGGATCGCTGCTCGGGTTCACACCGATGTTGTTGTAAATGCCGCCATTGTTGAAAACAACGACTGTGACCGGGAGCTTGAAGCGGCATATCGTGGCGAAGTCCATGCCTGAGAAACCAAATGCCGAGTCACCTTCGATAGCGACGACCGATTTACCGGTAGCGACAGCGGCTCCGACAGCCGAACCCATGCCCATTCCCATGATTGCCCATGTGGCGCAGTCGACACGGTGACGCGGAAGTCTCATGTCGATTGTCACGCGGGTGTCATCGAGTGTGTTGGCACCTTCGTTGATCAGAATAATGTCGCTATTGGCTTCGAGAATCGGTTTTATCGCGCCAAGGGCTGTCATATGGTTCATCGGCGATGCGGTTGCCGCAGCTTGGAGTTTTGCCGCGAATTTCTCGTTCTTCGCTTTTGTCTCGGTCTGGATAGACTCCACCCACGACGGGTCGGCAGACATTTTCTTCCCTTCCATTGATGCGAGAATCGCATCAAGCGATTTGCCGATGTCGCCGACAACCGGAGCCGCGATCGGAACGTTGACATCGATTTCCTGTGGTTCGACATCTATCTGAATGAATTTCATCTGGCTGTTCCATTTACCACGGCCAAACGACAGCATCCAGTTCAGACGTGCGCCGATCAACATGACTACGTCTGACTTCTCCATGATGTCCGATCGGCACGACAACGCGCTGAGCGGTCCATCGTCGGGCATCAGACCCTTCGCCATTGACATCGGAAGATAAGGTATGTTGTATGTCTCGATGAGTCGTTTGATCTTGTCATCGACCTGTGCGTAAGCCGCACCTTTGCCAAGCAGAATTGCCGGACGTTTGGCCGTGGTCAGAAGCTCGACCGCACGCTCGACAGCATCTTCGTTCGGAACAACCGGAGAGTATGGATCGACCGGTGTGTAGAACAATTTCTCTGCATCTGATGCGTTCATGACCTCGGCGAGCGCGGGGGTGGTCATGTCGATGTAGACTCCGCCGGGACGCCCTGAAACAGCGGCGCGGTATGCTCTGGCAAGAGCTCCCGGAATATCTTTGGCGTGATTGCATCTGAATGCCGCCTTAACCAACGGACGGGCGGTGTTGAGCTGGTCAAGTTCCTCATATGTTCCCATTTTCATGTCGACCATAGTCGGATCGGTAGCTCCCGAAATCTGAATCATCGGATAGCAGTTGACCGTGGCATTGGCGGTCGCTGTCAGGCCGTTGAGAAATCCGAGCGACGAGACAGTCAGCAAAACACCCGGTGTTTTGGTCAGATAACCGTGGGTTGCGGCGGCCATGCCGGCCTGCTGTTCAAATCTGAAGCCGACAAATTTCACCCCGGTTTTCTGCATGGCGTAGGCGGCCTCTGTCACCGGAATGCCGACCAGACCGTAGACGGTGTCAAGATTGAGGCGTTTCAAGGCTTCTGCAAGTATATACATTCCTGTCACCTGTTCAGGAAAATGAGGGGTGGCAGGGGTTGTTGTCTGTGTATTCATCTTTTGTGTAATGTAGAGAGGTTCACGCCGTCTGGTCTGCTCGACAGCCGACGGCGCAAACCTCCCGGAGTTAGTCAGTGGGTTATTTTTTCACGGTCTCGGGTGCTGTGGTCCCGTTTGTCTTGAACGACGCGATCTGCTCGGCCGTATATCCGATTGATGCCAGAATCTCGTCGGTGTCACCTCCAAGCTCAGGACACGGACCGTACGTCGGCTGATAGTTCGAGATAGTGAACGGGCAACCTACAGTCACAAATTCGCCGATTTTGCCTCCCTGGTTGATCTTCACCAGTGTGTTGCCGTCATAAAGGCTCTGGTCACTCATGACCTCCTTGGTCGAAAGTACCGGGGCACACGGAACACCGTAAGGCGACAGCAATTTTACAATCTCATATTTGTCTTTGTCGACCGTCCATGCCTCAACTCGGTCAATGATTTCCTGTTTGTGCCGGTCACGTGCGTCGGCCGTGTTGAAGTCTGGATTGGTGAGCCAGTCCTCGAAACCGAATGCCTTGCATGCCGCCTCGAAATCTTTGGCACCTCGCTGGAAAATGATATAGCAATAGGCATTCGGGTCAGTTTCGTAACCCTTGCATCTGTAGGTCCAGCCGAGCACGCCGCTGCCCTCGGTATTGCCCGAGCGGGGAACGAAATCTGGAAATTTGCTGTCGGGATACTGAGGGAACTGGGTCAGATAACCGATCTTGTCGAGTGTCAGCTGGTCGCGCGTCTTGATGCGGCAAAGGTTCAGACATGCGTTGTGCATCGACTGATAGACATAGCTGCCCTCGCCGGTGCGCTCACGTTGCATCAGGGCCGCCAGAAGTCCGATCAGAAGATGCATGCCGGTGTTGGAGTCGCCAAGGGCGGCACCCGACTGGGTCGGCACATTGTATTCGCCTTCATACCACCCTGTTGTCGAGGCAGCGCAGGCTGTCACTTGCGCGATAGGTTCATATGCCTTGAGATCCTTGAATTTAGAAGAGACCGGAAATCCCTTGATCGTGCCGTAGATGCAGCGGGGATTCAGGGCATGAACTGCCTCCCATGAAAATCCGAGCTTGTCCATGGCTCCGGGGTGAAGGTTCTCGACGAAAATATCACACTCTTTGATTAATTTGGTCAGAATAGCCTTCCCGTCGGGCGTTTTCGCATTCAGGGCGAGCGATTTCTTGTCTGAGTTCAACTGAAGGAAATAGTAGCTCGGAAGGGTAGGGTCAAACTGAAGTTCCCCACGGGTGGCGTCACCGACGCCGGGACGTTCGATCTTGATAACTTCTGCTCCGAGCCATGCGAGCATCTGAGTGCATGACGGACCTGACTGCACTTCGGTGAAATCTACCACCTTGATGCCTTGTAGAGGTGCTGTATTCATTTCTTTAATTGTTTGGTTATGAGAATAAATCTTTTAAAAGAACACCTTTCGGGTCAGAAATGTTGTCATAAAAAATGTTGGCGTCTTCCATATCAGACAGACGCCAACATTTTTTATGCGGAGAATCAGATCAATACTTGATTTCCTTTTCTTTCAGGCTCTCCCCGTTGTCGCGTACGATTGCCTTGAAGTACTCCGGATTGTCATATCCACCGAATTTTGGTGCTTTGGGGAGACCTTCGGGCGTATAGAGAAACTTGTGGTTCTCATCTTCATCCTTGATATTCCCGTCGAGATGTTTAACAAAAAGATAGTCCCCCAGTGCCTTGTAGTCAGCTGTCGCTTTTGCGGCCCAGCGGTCGGCAAGCTCCTGAGAGGCGGCCAAAGCCGACTCTTTCGTTTTCATCGCGTCCGACTTCTCGAGCATCTCGACTTCGGCTGTCATGGCGTTTTCAAGTGCCGACTGAACACGGCGTATGTCCGGAATAAGACGGCTGTAGCGTGTGTAGGCCTGGTTGGCGACATAGTTGTTCACCCAGAAATTCGCATTCCAGTCGAGGGTGTTGACATCACCTTTGCCGAGCTGGTCGGGCACCCGTTTGGTCCAGCATAGAATCGGCATGTAGACACACGTGTTGGCATCGTCGGTGCCGAACCACAGAATGCCCTTCATCGCGTCGGGAACATTCTCCCGAAGCTGTGCCACAAACGAGAACCCGGTCTGCTGGGTGGCGATAGCGCGTTCGTGGACATATTTCTGACCATCGACCTCAAACGACATAGGGCGGTAGCGGTAAGGCACACCGAACGCACCCGCTCCGGCATCTTTGGTCATGTCAAACGGGGTGTCTTCAAAATGGTCGCGCATCATTGCCTTCAGGTCGTTCGCCGTCAGTTTGCGGTTAGGTTTCACCCAAAGGGGCATCGGTTCGCCGGCTGCCTCATTGATCCACGGCAGATAAGCGTCGGCGTTATCTGAAAAGCGGTTGAAATAGCTCCAGACTCGGGCGTCGCAACCGCGTAACGCGCCGAAATCAGTGACCGCATATGCCTTTGAGAAGTCGAAATCCTCATCTTTGCCGTCGAAATAGCCTTTTGAACGGGCAAATGAGATCACATCGGGCGAATAGAGCGTCTCAGGGTCGTTGAGCGGAAATTTGTGGATACGTGAGTGGTTCGCATGGCCCGAGATATAGCCGTCAGGAACACGACGTGCGACCCACACGGCCCCTTTCTCTCCTTTTCCCTTGCCTATCATCTCCATGATCCAGACCTCGTTGGCATCGGCGATAGAAAATGACTCTCCTTCGCTCGCGTAGCCATACTTGTCGACAAGGTCGGTCATCACCTTGACTGCCTCGCGTGCCGTCTTGGCGCGTTGGAGGGTGATGTAGATCAACGAACCGTAGTCGATCGTGCCTTCAACCTCCCACAGTTCCTCGCGCCCGCCCCAGGTGCTCTCGGCTATCGCCAGACCATGTTCGTTCATGTTCCCGATCGTGCCATAGGTGTGGGCAACCTCGGGAATCTGACCGCGATATTTGTTTGAATCCCAGTCAACCACCTGGCGCATCGAGCCTTTGGGGTGATCGGCTGCCGGTTGGTTGTAGAGTTCGCCGTAGAGGGTATGGCTGTCGGCTGCATATGTGATCAGATTGCTTCCGTCGGCAGTGGCGCCTTTCGTCGCTATCAGACTCGTGCAGGCCAGTGTTTCGATTGCAGCTGCCAGTGCGATCGACAGCGTGACTGTGAGTTTCTTCATTTTCTTATGGGTTTATTTCGGTTTTACAATTGGGGTCTTGACTTTCAGACGTTCGCCGGCATCGTTGACAATCGCTCTGAAATAGGCCGGATCGTCATACCCGCCGAAGTCGGGCTGAAGTGGTTTGCCGTAGGGGCTGCGGGCGAAATTCCCGTCGGCGTCTTCTTTCTTTATGTTACCGTCGAGATACTTGACCAACAGGTAGTCTCCAAGCTGTTTGTAGCGGGTCGTGACTTTTTCGGCCCAGATGTCGGCCAGATCCTGCAACAGCTCGCGACCGGTCTGCTCATCGGCAAATTCCGGAATCTGCTCTATCGCGACCCTGACATCGACGGCGATCGAATCCTCAAGCAGTTTCTGAACTTTCCTGATGTCGGGCATCATCTGCGAATAGCGGTTGTAGGCCTGGTTGGCCACATAGTTGTTGACCCAGAAGTTTGACGTCCATGAGATGTTGTAAAGGTCTCCGTTACCCTTTGAAAGCTCGACCGGCGGACGGGCGACTGTGCAGAACACCGGCATATAGACACATGTGTTGGCATCATCTGTGCCGAACCACATCAGTCCCTTCATGTACGCCGGACGCGAGCCGTTGATCTCGGCAACAAGCGAATATCCGGTTTGCTGCGTCGCTATGGCGCGTTCGTGGGTGTAAGTCGTCCCGTCGACTTCAAAAGTCATCGGTCGCCAGCGGTAAGGAACCTTGAAAGGACCCGCTCCCGCATCTTGCGTCATGTCATAGGGGGTATTCTCGAAGTGGTCGCGCATCATCGTCTTCATATCGTTCGATGTCAGCTTGCGGTTGGGCTTCACCCAAAGTGGAAGCGGCTCGCCACGCCCTTCGTCGACCCACGCGAAATATTGGTCCATGCCGTCGGCATACTTTCTGAAAAATGCCCAGACACGCGAGTCGCAGCCTCTGAAACTGCTGTAGTCGTAGTCGGCGTAAGCCAGTGAGAAACTGAAATCCTCATCTTTGCCGTCAAACCACCCGTTTTTGCGGGCAAACGAAATGACGTCGGGCGAATAGATGCAGTTGCGGCGGTCGTTGAGTGGAAATTTATGGATTCGTGACTGGTTGGCATGTCCCGAGATGCAGTCATCGGGAACCCTGAGGGCGACCCACACAGCTCCTTTCTCTTTTTCTCCTTTTCCGATGAGTTCCATGATCCAGACCTCGTTCTCGTCGGCTATCGAAAACGATTCGCCGGTCGAGGCATAGCCATACTTGTCAACAAGGTCGGTCATCTCGAGAATCGCCTCGCGGGCGGTCTTGCAGCGTTGCAAAGCAATGAACATCATCGAGCCGTAGTCAAGAATGCCGTTCGGCTTCGACAGTTCGCTGCGGCCTCCCCACGTGCTCTCGGTAATGGCGAGACCATGCTCGTTGATATTGCCGATCGTGGCATAGGTGTGGGCAACCTCCGGAATCTCACCCAACGGCTCGTCGGTGGTCCAGTTGACGATCTTGCGCATCTCTCCTTTGCTGTGGTCGGCTGCCGGCTGATGATCAAGAAATCCGTAGCGCACATGGCTGTCGGCCGCATATGTGATCATCACGCTGCCGTCGCTCGTGGCCTGCTTGCCTGCGATCAGGCTCGTGCATGCCAACGCCGATAACGCCGCTGTCGCTGAAAGAAGTAATGAAACTGTTCTTTTCATTTTTGTTTGATTGGCTTGTTTCTTGCAAAGATAACAATTCTTTTCCATTTTTCAAATGGAACTCAAATCGACAGGCGTTTTCCTCATCTTGACTCTGCACCACGTAAACGTCATCGTCAACACCGGTTCATGACACACTCTTCCTGAAAGTGTTCACCTGCCGCTATGGAACCGGTAACCGAACCCCAACATCAGATTGTTCGGATTCTTGAAACTGTGGAGCTGATAACCGACATTTAGATAAAGGTCGCGCCACACAAATGTCTTCAACGAAAGAGTCTGGTAGAATGCCCTGACATCTGACGGCCCTGTGAAATTGCGGCCGTAACCGACGGCAACTGTGAAGATCGGCATCACAAACTCGGCCCTCGCCGACAGGCCGACGCTGATGCTCTTGCCGAATGGCGGACGGTAGAACAGCGGATCTGACGGTGTCGCCTCGGGTGCGAGATAGTCTGAGATGCCGGCACTTTCGTCATACTGTGTGTCAACCGACAAACCAAATCTGAACAGTCGGTGGAAATCGCGCATAACGGCAAAATTTATTCCTGCCACTCCAAACGAGCCGGGCAAGACGACCCCTGTGCCGTCAATGGCGACTCCCTTGCTCCGGGTAGCGCCATAGACTGTCAGATCATAGCTGAAACCTGGTTTGAATCCTTCGTTGGAAGGTGACGCGAGATCAAATGGCTCTCCGTCGATCGTGTAGGTCAGCCCGAGACGCAATCCGATCGTGTTGACTCCCGAATTCGGATATTTTGTGTTGCCGTTTGAAAAATGTGATCCGCTCAATCCGGCCGAAATCTGCCACGTCGGTGACAACCGGTAGTGCATCATCAGCGAAAGATTGAGATAAGCGTTGGTCGAGGTTCCGACAATGTTCTGTTGATCAGATTCGCTGCACTTCCGCCAACCGAACGATGCTCCGAAATTCCATTCATAGCCGAAGCTGAGACGTTGTGTCAATCTGACCACCGGTGCTCCTTGAAACAGATAGACTCCGATCGGGCTGCCGAGCAGGTCGTTGTGGAAAAAACTGTTGAATCCGACTCCGAGGCCCTGATATGCTCCGGGAAAATGCCGCCACTGGCGGCTGTCGCGTGCGAAGCTGAACGAATATTTTATGTTTGCCGACATTGCCTCCCTGATATCGCTGCCGTTTTTATTGTCTCCTCTGAAAAATGAGCTTGTCGAAGGTACGAAACCCCCTGAAAGCTCTGCCGATACTCTGCTGACAATGCGTGTCGTGTCGTTTTCAGAGGCATTTAGCCGCAGACCCGCACAGAGAATCAGGATGATTATTGTAAGATCAATCGATTTTCTCATAACTGATAGTGAAGTCAATTGGATCCTCGACATGCATCGCGGTCTTGATTATGGTCTGGTCCCACTCCTCAGAGGCGAAACTGCACACAATGCCGATCTCCGAGTCTACAATCGAGTAGATTACGGTTGTCGCGAAACGGTAGGTCGAGTGGGGTGCGACCCTGTAGGTTTGTGTCCTCTTGAAAAATGGTTCGGTTTCTTGACGACCCGTCGACAGACTGACATAGCGGTTGCTTAAAAACGGACTGTCGTCGGCTGAAATCACCGCTACATCGGGTGCGGTGGCCATGTCGATCAGACTGTCGGTGCCGTCGTCGAAGACAAGGTCGACAAGGCAACTCAAACCATCAAACGGGTCGATCGTGACAAGCTGATACTCTTCCGTGTCGTTTGTGTATGTCAGTGTGTCTCGTTCTTTCGTGACGGTGGTGAACCTGATGTCTTTGTTGGAGGGGAGGACATAACCTCTGACCTTAAGCAATTCGCCCGGCGAGACGGTTATCGCGATGTTGCGACGGCGGTTGCCATAATCAAGGTGCAGTTCGGCCTTGAACGCTTCGAGCGAGATGTTCCTCGTCGAAAAGATCTCGATTTTGCCATTGAAGAAACAGACCGTCAGCGTGAGTTGCGTGGCGTCGATCTCGACGCGGCTCGTGCTCTCGGCGTCAAGCTCTATCGTCGTGCCATTGACCGTGAGTATTTCACTGTCCTCTCTGCCACAACCATGAACGACGCCTCTCGCTCTACCTCAACAGTGAGTGTGCTCAGTCCTGTTTGTTCATAACTGACATTCTTGATTTCGTGGGGCTCCATGATCGTGACCCCGACATCACCTGTCAGATCGGGTCTGTCTATGAAGACATCATCGTTACACGATGTCAGCAAAAAGACAGTGATAGTCAACAAGAAATGTGTTAATGATCTGAAACTGGCCATTATTGATATTTGTTTTTCGCAAAGATAAGTAATATAACAGAGAGAACCGTCTGTTTTAACTTTTTTATTGACTGATAGCATAATTTGGTTAATTTAATCGTTTTTGACACGTCGGTTCAATGAAAAATTATTAAATTTGCCGCAAATACCGGGAAAACTTCCCTGAAACCATGATTTAACTTGAAAATAAACCAATAATTTTTACACAACGTTTAATGGAAACAACAGCTCAGCAGACATCTAACAAGAGCAACACGATCGCTATTGCGACGATGTTTTTCATCTTTGCGATGATCTCTTTCGTCACTAACATGGCCGCCCCCTTCGGCAACATTTGGGGATTCCGCTATGAGTGGGCCGGTATGGCCGGTAACCTTATGAACTTCACGGCCTACCTGTTCATGGGCATTCCGGCCGGTAACATGCTCATCAAATACGGCTACAAGAAAACCGCTCTTATCGCTCTCGCGGTCGGTGCTGTTGGCCTTGCCATTCAGCTCCTCTCAAGCATCGTCGGTGATGATGTCGTCGTTATCGGCGGTGAGGTCCCGACAACCCTCAACCTCTTCATCTACCTGCTTGGCGCGCTCGTCTGCGGTGTCTGTGTGTGCATGCTCAACACTGTGGTGAACCCGATGCTCAACCTCCTCGGTGGCGGCGGAAACCGCGGTAACCAGCTGATTCAGACCGGTGGTACCCTCAACTCGCTCGCCGGAACTCTGACACCGATGCTCGTCGGAATGCTTGTCGGAACACTCACGAAAGAGACGACAATGGCCGCTGTCGCACCTCTGGTAATCACCGGAATCGTGATCTTTGTCCTCGCATTCTGCATAATCTCACAGGTGAAAATCGTTGAGCCTCAGTCAAACCTCAGCAAAGTCAAATATGAGCACACTCCGCTCGCATTCCGTCACTGTCTGCTCGGTGTGATCGCCATTTTCTTCTATGTCGGAATCGAAATCGGTATCCCCGGTGAACTCAACGCTTGGATCAGCCGTGAAAGCTTCGAGGGTGCTGCCGCTGTAGCAGGTTCTCTCGCCGCCCTCTACTGGTTGATGATGCTCATCGGTCGTTTCCTCAGCTCTATCATCAGCGGCAAAGTCTCGACCCGCACCCAAATGGTGACTGTCTCGGTTGTGGCTCTCGTTCTGGTTCTCATCGCCATATTCCTCCCCGAAGACATCACATTCAAATCTCCCGAAATCTCTGCACTCAACATCACCAGCGGCGAAGTGCCGATGAAATGTCTCTTCCTGTTCCTCTGCGGACTATGCACATCGGTCATGTGGGGCGGAATCTTCAACCTCGCTACAGAAGGCCTCGGAAAATACACTGCCAAGGCTTCGGGCATCTTCATGATGATGGTTGTCGGCGGCGGAATCATGCCTTATATCCAGGACTGGATCGGCCGCACATACGGCTACGTCGACAGCTACTGGCTGATAGTCGCGATGCTCGCCTATATCCTCTACTACTCTATTATCGGCTCGAAAAATGTCAACACCGACATTCCTGTCAATGACGAGCTACCCGACCTCCGCGATCTTTGATTTAGACCCCATCTCATAAAATTACAGCGTCGCTGGGACCTAAGAAATACGATGATTATAACTCATCACGAAGCCGGAACCGCAAGTTCCGGCTTCGTTTTTTTGGATTTCACGGCGACATTGGCTAAATTTGCAGAGTCAATCACCACAACTTGCTGATACTACTTTATTTAAACTAACCATAACATCAATCTTCCAAATGAAATCACTAAAAGTCATTTTGCTTTCATGCACAATTGCCGCATCTGTTTTCGGCGCCGGTGCAGCCTCTCCCGACGTGAAATATGTCGACGGAGCAGAACTGACACTGATTAACAAAACCATCGACACTCCTCGCCGGTATGCCCGCATCGATACGCTGAAATACGACGGATTCACCGACTATCAGCGCAAGGAACTGGTGCAGCAGAGCGCGGGACTCGCTCTCTGTTTCAAGACCGACAGCAAAGGTGTGAGGGTCAAACCGGTCTATCAGATGCACAAACCCGCCGGAAACCAGACCGGAATCAACACCGAGGGTTTTGATCTCTACATCAAGAAAAACGACCGCTGGCTCTATGCCGGCAGCCACGTGGTCAGAGGCGGTAAAGACTATGTCCAGCTCGTCGACGACATGGCTCCGGGCGAAAAAGAGTGCCTGCTCTATCTTCCTAATTTCAGCATCGTCGACACGGTCTATGTCGGAGTCGATGCCGACTCGAAGATCGAACCCATGCCAAATCCGTTCCGCCACAAAGTCGTCGTCTTCGGCTCAAGCTTCACCCACGGAACCTGTTGCTCACGTCCCGGCATGTCATATCCTCTTCAGCTCGAACGTGAAACCGGAATCCAGTTCTGCAACCTCGGAATGAGCGGCAACTCCCGTCTCCAACAGAGCTATGCCAGAGTTCTCGCAGACACTGAGACCGATGCATTTCTCTTCGACTCGTTCTCTAACCCGCTTGCACCTGAGATCGCCGAGAAATTCGACTCATTTCTCGCTACTATTCGCGCAAAGCACCCGACAACCCCGATCATATTCATGCAGACAATCTATCGCGAGAACCGCAACTTCGACACAAAAAAAGACCGTGTCGAGGCTGAGAAAATGGCTATGGCCGAGAAAAAGGTCGCCGAGGCAATGAAGACCGACAAAAACATCTATTGGCTCGTTCCAACCACTGGTGGCACCAACGACACCTCGGTCGACGGAATTCACCCCAACGACTACGGTCACACCAACTGGATGAACTCCCTGCGCCGGCCACTCCTCGAAATCCTTGCAAAATACAACATCAAATAACCCTCCCTGTCACTCGATAGTCTTGATCGGCCTGTCACAAAATGACGGGCCGATTTTGTCACATATTGGTACCCTGTCTCGTCTATAGGGAAAACAGACACAGATGAAAAAGAGATTTGCCCTTGTTGCATTCATTGCACAGACCCTTGTGACGACGGCTCAGACCGTGTCAGACAATCCTCAAGACTCAATTCCGGTGAAAAACCTACAGGAAGTGGTGATCGAGGCCCCCAAAGTGGTTCGCAAGGCCGACATGGAAGTTTACCACCCGTCGAAAAGCGCGGTCGAGAATTCAAAGAACGGAATGCAGCTGCTCGACAACCTGATGATTCCGTCGCTGACAGTTGTCGACGCGCTCAATTCGATAACCGCCGCCGGACAGTCAGTGCAACTCAGAATCAACGGCCGGGTCTCGACGATAGAGCAGGTCAGGACACTTCTCCCCGAGACAGTCAAGAGGGTGGAGTGGATCGACAATCCTGGATTGCGCTACAATGGAGCCAACTATGTCGTCAACTTCATTGTCACCAATCCGACCGTCGGAGGCTCTCTGATGACCTACGGACGCCAGGCTTTGAGCGAGAAATGGGGTTACTATTCGGGCGACGCGAAATTTAACATCGGCAGATCGCAGTGGGCAGCCGGCTTCTCCTGCAGACCGACAGAAAATATCAAGACCCACCGCGACTACAACGAGACATTCCGGTTTCCCGACGGCAACTCCTTGACCCGCACCGAGACTCCGGTCGACGGATCACTTGACAACACAGAGGGAGCGGGTTGGATTTCCTATAACTACATAAAGCCCGATACTACGGTGTTTTATGTAGTGATGCAGGCTTACCGCAATTTTTCCGACCGATATACCTATCGCGGCCGATTGTCACTCAGTGACGGATCTGAGGATATCGATCTGACCGACAGTCACGGCTCTCCGGGAACCACCCCCGGTTTCTCTGCCTACCTCGAGCAACACTTCGCCAAAAGGCAGACCCTGGTGGTCGATTTCGGTGCCTCGCTCTACAGGGGGCATTCCTATTCTGACTATGTCGAGAGCGTCGCGTCTATCCCTCGGCCGGTCAATGACATTCACACCTATATCAGAGACCGGAATCAGGCATATGCCGTCGAGGCCGATTATATCAAGAACTGGAATCGCTCGCGTCTGACCGCCGGAGCGTCATACTCGGCCAACCGCAACCGCTCTGAGTATGTCAATCTTGGCGGAGAGACGTTTCATCAACGACAAGACAAAGTTTATCTGTTCGCCGAATATTTCCAACGTCTCGGACGCTGGACCGCGACCGCCGGAATGGGTGTGCAATACAATGATTTCAAATTCCGTGAATCGGGAAAGGGCCGTTCAACCTGGAGCCCGCGTCCACAGGCGACAGTAACCTATTCGCCGAACGGTAACCATAACTTCAGACTCAATTTCACATCATGGCAGTCATCGCCGTCGCTATCACAGACAAATGAGGTGCCACAGCAGCTCGACGGATTTCAGTGGAGAGTCGGAAACGCAGCTTTGAAAACGTCATCTTCCTACATGTTGACTTTACGCTACGGCTTCAACTTGCCGAGAGTCAGCGGATCGTTCGGTGTCAGAGCCTTCACGTCGCCCGATGCGATCACGCCGCTGTTGAAATGGGAGTCAGACAGGCTGGTGACCACTTATGAGAACAGCGACGGGCTTCAGAATCTGTCGTTCTGGATCGCTCCACAGGTCGAAATTATTCCCGATTGGCTTACATTGAGCGGATACATCCAATATCGCGCCGAGCGCATGACGGGTACAGGCTATCGCCTCTACAACCACGACTGGAGCGGAAATGTTTCTTTTCAGGTCAGCCACTGGGGCTTTGTCCTGTCGGGACAATACCAGCGTGCCCAACGCGATCTCTGGGGCGAGAAAATCACATGGGGCGAAGATGTCACTATCGCCGATCTCAGCTATAACATGAAAAAGTGGAGGTTCAGTCTCGGCATGCTGATGCCATTCGGAAAATATGACCAGGGATCGAAAATGCTCAGCAAATGGAACCGCAACGAGCAACACATGCGTCTCGATCTGCGCATGCCATATGTCTCAATCAGCTATAATCTGCAATGGGGCCGCCAGAAACGAGGCGCGGATAAATTGGTCAACGCCGATGCTTCGGTCGACCATTCAAAAGCGGAGGGTAGATGACAAGCTTCTTAAAAAAGATGAAATCAGCCTGAGATATTATGAAACAGGCAAAAAATTCATTATCTTTGTATGAATTTGCCACTTGAGTTCATGATGACCAGACTAATATCTTTTGTAACACTAATCGTATCGGCACTGTCGGTTTCGGCGGCGGTCTCGTTCAGCGGAACTGCGGCCGACCCTGTCACCGTCGTTCCTGCGGCATCGACGGGACTGGAGGCTGTCTATGTGGTTGACGGTACCGATGGTGTCAAAATCAGCTACACACCTTCATCGCCTGCGGCTCATGTCGAGTGGACAAGCTACACAAACCGCGGGGCCGCCTACGGCACACCGGTGCCGTACTCCATTGTCGACGGGGCGTGTGTCATCGATGCCGCGGCCGACGACTCAGGCTATCTGATCACCGACAACGGGCGTCAGACAGCCTTCTACGTCATCAACTATGACAATCACGCGCTGTCGTTTGATGCGGTCACATACAGCCGCGACGAGAGCGACTGCAGCCGCATGGCTTTGTCGTTCAGCGGTTCGGCGGCACCGATCACCTACTATACGATCAACGGCCGCAACATGGAACTTTCCCGAGAGATTGAGTTGCGCTACACCACATTGGTCTACGACGAATCGACCTCATCATTTGTCAGCGAGGAGAAAACCGAGACATTCGAATCGGTGGGTCAGTTCATTCGTGTCACCACACCCTATTGCCCGACTGTTTTCACATTGACCGGCGACAGATTTCTGTCGGCCTGGAACAGGGCTGTCAGCATCGAGTCTGACATGATAACCCCGACAGCTGTCGACGGCCACACCACGGCTGTGCAGGTCGACCGCGACAATGACAACGAGCAGAGTGTGGAGGCTGCGCTCGGTGGCTCGGGCCCTGTTGACATCACTTTCACGGCCGCCGTGACCGATGCGGCAATTTTCCGTGAATGGCAGTTCTGCTCTTCGCCCGAATTTGATCTGATTGACCTGAGATTCAATGATCTGGAGTTCACCTACACATTCCGCGAGAGCGGCACGACATATGTCAGATTTGTCGCCGCGAACGACGATGCATCATGCGAGTTCTACTCAGAGACATATGAGGTCATGATCGGCGAGTCGGCTCTCGAATGTCCCAATGCGTTCTCACCCGGATCTACTCCCGGCATCAACGACGAGTGGAAGGTGAGCTATAAGTCGATTGTGTCATTCGAATGCCACATATTCAACCGCTGGGGCGTGAAACTTGCAACTTTGACCGATCCGTCTCAAGGGTGGGACGGTAAAAAAGGCGGCAAGGTCGTTCCGGCCGGTGTCTACTACTATGTCATCAAAGCCCGCGGTGCCGACGGCCGCAACTACAATCTGTCGGGTGACATAAATATTATAAACTACAGGGCCGGAGCAAATCAGAGTCCGGTCGAATAACCTTTATTTTAGTAAGACATGAATCGAATCTTTATTTCCACGATCGTGGGACTTATCTGTGTGCTCATTGCTTGCGCATCGACAGAAAACACAGCCACCGGCTATGAGCCTGATGACATCGCCGGCGACGATGCCGTCTTCTCGCGTGTTCTGAGTCCGGAGGTGCCTTCGGAGTTTACCTTTGCCGGCGACAGGTTCACGTTTGACCGCGCCGACATGTTCGAGCGGTTTGACCGCGAACTGACATCTCTGGCCTATACCCACGGAACGACGTTGCTCATGATGAAGCGTGCCAACAAATATTTTCCGGTCATGGCTCCGATTTTGAAGAAACGCGGTGTTCCGGTCGATTTTCTCTACCTCGCGTGTGTCGAGAGCTCTCTGAACCAGCGTGCCGTCTCACCCGCCAAGGCTGCCGGTTTCTGGCAGTTCATGCCTTCGACGGCCAAGGAGTATGGTCTTGAAGTCAACGATTATGTCGACGAGCGGTTCAACATCGAGAAAGCGACAGATGCCGCCGCGCGTTATCTGATGAAAGGTTACCGGAAATATGGCAACTGGGAGAGTGTGGCCGCGAGCTACAACGGCGGCATGGCCAAGATTTCGCGTGAGCTTGACTCCCAGGGACAGAATTCAGCGTTTGACCTTTATCTGACCGAGGAGACCTCCCGATACATGTTCAGGATCTTCGCCATGAAGCAGATCTTCGAGAATCCGGCCGACTATGGTTACGCGGTCTCTCCTTCGGCGCTGTATTATCCGGTCGAGACACGTGAGATCGAGGTGTCGGTTCCGATCGACGATCTACAGGCATGGGCGCTTGCCAAAGGGTCAAACTACCAGTGGCTCAAGGAACTCAATCCATGGTTGAGGTCGAAATCGCTTCCGAACCGCACCGGCAAGACCTACAAGATACTTCTTCCGGCCGATGGCAAGTCACTCTCAAGAAGCGGCACCACGGCTAAAAAAGTGTTCAACATCAACGATTACAGAAAATGACAGACAAAGATTCCATTGCAAAAGACTGCGTGGAGGTTGTCGGGGCCCGTGTCCACAACCTGAAGAACATCAATGTCAATATTCCACATAACAAACTGACGGTCATAACCGGATTGTCAGGCTCCGGAAAATCATCGCTTGCGTTCGACACGATCTTTGCCGAGGGACAGCGGCGTTACATCGAGACTTTCTCGGCCTATGCCCGTAATATGCTCGGTGCGCTCGAGCGTCCTGATGTCGACCAGATAGCCGGACTCAGCCCGGTCATCGCCATAGAGCAGAAGACGATCAACCGCAATCCGCGCTCGACTGTCGGCACCACGACCGAGATCTATGATTACCTGCGTCTGCTCTTCGCCCGCGTCGCAACTGCCCGGAGCTATGTGTCGGGAGAGAAGATGGTGAAATATACCGAGGAGAAGATCGTAAGCCTGATTCTCGACAGGTATGACGGCCGCAAGATCTACATTCTGTCTCCTGTTGTCAGAAACCGCAAGGGGCATTACAAGGAACTTTTCGAGAACCTGCGCAAAAAGGGCTACCTTCAGGTGAGGGTCGACGGCGAGATGCGTGAGATCATGCTCGGAATGAAGCTTGACCGATATAAGAACCATTCGGTCGAACTTGTCATAGACAAGCTGAAAGTGTCGAGTAAAGATGACCGCCGTCTCCGCGACTCGGTAGCGACGGCTCTGCGCCAGGGTGAGGGTCAGCTGATGATCTATGATGTCGACAGCGATGAAGCGGGCCACTATTCCCAGACATTAATGGACCCGGTCAGTGGAATCAGCTACCGTGAACCGTCGCCCCACAACTTTTCATTCAATTCGCCACAAGGTTATTGTCCTTGCTGCAAGGGTCTCGGAACGGTAAATATCGTGGACCGCCAGAAACTCATTCCCGACGACTCGCTGTCGATCTACAAAGGTGCGATTGTTCCGCTCGGAAAATATAAAGATTCGATGCTGTTCTCACAGATCAGTGCGATCTGTGAGAAATATGGCGCGACACTCAAGACACCGGTCAGGGATCTACCCGAAGACGCGGTCTCGGAGATTCTTAACGGCACCGACGAGCGGTTGCCGGTCGCGTCGCCCAATATCGGAGCGAGCTATCTGATGTCATATGACGGCATTGTCAAATACATTGAGATGCAACAGAGCGAGGAGGCCGACGACGGGGCGAAAAAATGGAGCGAGAAGTTTTTCTCCCGTGCCGAGTGTCCCGAGTGTCACGGCTCACGTCTGAACCGTGAGTCTCTTCACTTTTTCATCGGTGACAAGAACATCGCCGACCTGACGCGTCTCGACATTTCAGATCTGCTCGAATGGAGCCGGACGGCAATCGATCAGCTCGATCCGACACGTCGAATCATCGCGACCGAGATTTTGAAGGAGATCACCTCGCGGTTGAGCTTTCTTGTCGATGTCGGACTCGACTATCTGTCGCTCAACCGAAATTCGGCCACATTGTCGGGAGGCGAGAGCCAGCGGATCAGACTGGCTACGCAGCTCGGGTCGGAATTGGTCAACGTGCTGTATATTCTTGACGAACCGAGCATCGGACTGCACCAACGCGACAACAAGAGGTTGATCGACTCGCTCAAGCGGCTTCGCGACGCGTCAAACTCGATCATCGTCGTGGAGCACGACAAAGACATGATGCTTGAGTCTGATTACATCGTCGACATCGGTCCGAAAGGTGGCCGATATGGCGGTCAGGTCGTTTTTCAGGGTACACCTGAGTCAATGTTGAGGCAGTCGACCGTGACGGCGCAATATCTCAACGGAGAACGCACGATCGCGGTTCCTGAATCGCGCCGCACCGGCAACGGCAAGTCGATTGACCTGCTCGGCTGCACCGGCAACAACCTGCGCAACGTTGATTTTCATCTGCCACTCGGCACCATGACCTGCATCTGCGGTGTGTCGGGTAGCGGCAAGTCAACGCTTGTCAACGCGACACTCCAGCCCATTATCAGTGCGAAATTCTATCGTTCGCTGCGAGAGCCGCTGCCCTACCGTGAGCTTGCCGGCATGGAGAACATCGACAAGATCGTGACGGTAGACCAGACACCCCTTGGCCGCACACCGCGAAGTAATCCGGCGACATACACCGGCGTGTTCTCTGACATACGCAGCCTGTTTGTCAACTTGCCAGAAGCGAAGATCAGAGGTTACCGTCCAGGCCGTTTCTCGTTCAATGTGTCGGGCGGACGATGTGAGGCATGCAGCGGCAACGGCTACAAGACTATCGAGATGAATTTTCTGCCCGATGTGCTTGTGCCGTGTGAAGTGTGTGGCGGCAAGAGATATAACCGTGAGACCCTCGAGGTCAGGTTCAAGGGTAAGTCTATTGCCGATGTGCTTGACATGACAATAAACCAGGCTGTCGAGTTTTTTGCCTCGCAGCCTGTCATTCTCAATAAAATCAAGGTGCTTCAGGAGATCGGACTTGGTTACATCAAACTCGGACAGCCGTCATCGACATTGTCGGGCGGAGAGAACCAGCGTGTAAAATTGGCCACGGAGCTCGCACGCCGCGACACGGGCAACACACTGTTCATTCTTGACGAGCCGACGACGGGACTGCACTTCGAGGATATCAAGGTTTTGCTCAATGTCTTGAACCGGCTTGTCGATAAGGGGAATACGGTGCTCGTCATCGAGCATAATCTCGATGTGATCAAATCGGCCGATTATATTGTCGATATGGGTCCCGGCGGAGGTAAAAACGGGGGATTGATAATTGCAGAAGGAACACCTGAGCAGATTGCTGAGACGGAATCGCCAACGGCTCCGTTCTTGCGCGAGGAATTGAAGGGGAAGTGACCATGGCAGACAGTACTCCGATACTCGAGCATCACCCATGGCCTCCGTATATTCCCGATAATGCGAAGGTTCTGATAATGGGTACTTTCCCTCCGCAGCCCAAACGGTGGTCGATGGATTTCTATTATCCTAACCGCACCAATGATTTCTGGCCGATGATGGGTCTGATTTTCTTTGGAGACCGTTATGCCTTGTGTGACGAGTCTCACAAGAGTTTCGATCTTGACAAAATCAAGCGGTTATTGAACGACAGGGGTATCGCTCTCAATGATACCGGACGCGCGGTCAGGCGGTTGGCCGGAAACGCCTCTGACAAGTTTCTTGAGATTGTCGAGCCTGTTCCGCTCGGAGAACTTCTGTCGCAGATGCCTCTCTGTCACACAGTCGTGACCACAGGAGAGAAGGCTGCGGGTGTGATAGCGTCGCTGACCGGTACCGAGGTCCCTAAAATGGGGGAGTCTGTCATTTCGTCTGACGGTCTTGTCATCTGGCGAATGCCTTCGACCAGCCGTGCCTATCCTCTCAGACTTGAGAGAAAAGCCGAGTACTACAGGTTGATGTTCGAGCAGACGCTGTGAGGTGTCTGTAGGTTGGACATTCACGGAAATCTTGTCGGTGTCGCATCGTAGGGAGAGATCTTCGTTATCTGAAAGATTTGTTTCTTTGACCTGATCGGGTCTGTAAGGCTCGCCACGGAGAATTGATTTCAGGGCGTCGGGGTTGAGCCGGTAGTGGTCTCTTCGGTCGATCACCGTGATGTCGAGGTAGCCGAGGGCGACGAGGGTGTCGACGGCGTCGAAGTGGCTGTCGTTCCAGCGCAGGTAGTAGGTGCAGGTGTGGTCATAGAGTTTGCAGAGGTCGACCGGCGCGTGTCTCCACCGGTAGAAGAGGGCGATGAAGACTGCCTGAAGGGGTGTCAGGGAGAGACGGCCGGTGAGGAGCGCGATCTCGTCGGCGTGCTCGTCGATGAAGAAGGTGCTGAGTCCGGTGTAGGGTGAACGGGTGGCGATGTCGTGCATGGCCAGGGCGATTTGTTGGGTGGGTGTATGTTCCATAGTGAGTTTTTTGTGGCAAAGGTAAGGTGTGGTGGTGGGGTGTGCGACGGAAAGTTATGGGAATTTCTGTGGGACGGAAATGGGAAATGTGGCGGGAATGGAGGGGAAATATAGTGGAAGGCAGGGTGTTAGGGGTGAACTGTGATTTAATCGGCGTCCTTGTCCGGACGCCACTTCTTTGGTTTGTGTCTGCCCCGGGCACGCCTAACGGCGTACCGCGGTTACTCGGGAATCGTCGTCCGGCAGGACGACCTCGGTGGGGTGAGTGGCGGAAGTGATACATGGCGGACGACATCGATGGAGCGACCGGCGGATGAGTATGGGTGTGGAACGGGGTGTGATTCAATCGGCGTCCTTTGCCGGACGCCACTTCTTTGGTTTGTGTCTGACCGGGCACGCCTAACGGCGTACCCGGTTACTTGGGAATCGTCGTCCTGGCCGGACGACATCGGTGGAGTGACTGGTGGATGCGGCAACTGACGGACTAATATGAGTGGGAAACGGCAACTGACAGATGAATATGGGCGCGGAATGGGCTGTGATTTAATCGGCGTCCTTAAATCGGACGCCACTTCTTTGGTTTGCGTCTGACCGGGCACGCCTACGGCGTACCCGGTTACTTGGGAATCGTCGTCCTGCCGGACGACATCGGTGGGGTGACTGGTGGAAGCGATGTCGGGCGGACGACATCGGGTGGAATCGAGGTTGGACTGTGGCTGTGTTTTAATTGAAACCGCTCAAGGCATGTCAGTGATGTCTTGAGCGGTTAAAAGTTTATGCGGCTTTGTAAACCGTTATGATCGGGTTGCGATGACTTCTATCTCGACGAGTACTTTTTTGGGAAGGTCTTTGACGGCTACAGCCGAGCGAGCAGGGAACGGTTCGGTGAAGTTTTCGGCATAGACGGCATTCATTGCTGCGAAGTCGTTCATGTCGGCGAGGAAGACTGTTGTCTTGACGACGTTGTCGACTGTCAGGCCTGCTTCTGCAAGAATGGCTTTCACGTTTGCGAGAGACTGAGCGGTCTGAGCGGTGATGCCTTCAGGAATTTCACCTGTAGCGGGGTTTACGGGAATCTGTCCCGAGCAGAAGATGAAAGAACCGGCGTCGATGGCCTGGCTGTAGGGGCCAATGGCACCCGGGGCGTTGTTTGTTGCGATTGGATTTTTCATTTTTTTGTGGTTTATTTAAGTTGAATGTCGGTTTCGGCAGTGTTTTGCGGTTTCATGACCGGGACGTCGCAAAGGCGTGTGTCGTCGCCGAGTTTATAGGAGTTTTCGTTTATGTTGTCGATTATGGATATTATGTCTGGAAACCGTTGTTCGAAGTCGGGTATGAAATTTTTGGCCCCCGTAGACCGAAGTTGTCTGATTACGTATCCGACGGTCAGTTGAGAGAGGTCAATGGCGGGTACATATCCGAAGTCCTGCCGTTTTTCATCGACGAAGACTTTCAACACCAGTCCGGCGTTTGTCAGCTCATCGAGGATCTCGGTAATGAGTCCCATTGGAAATTCGTAGGTGAACGATATTTTCTGGGCGTCGGGCGGAGTCATGCGGTTTTTGAAGTCGCGTGCGATCACGATGAGCACTGCCATTAGAATCTTGCGCCGGTAGTCAAACGAGATCTGCGAGATCTGTGTCGCGAAACTGTAGCGGAATATGTTTTGTGCTGAAAAACAGACTACGGCACCGGCGAGGGTTATCACCCACACCAGCTGAAGCCATATCATAAGCAGTGGCAGAAAAGAGAAACTACCGTATATGGCGTTGTATTTCGACACATAGAGCTGTCCGCTGACGAAGAGGAACTGAAGAATGATGAAAGCGGTTCCAGAGAGGATTCCGGCGACGATGGCATTCTTGAATTTAACTTTTGTGTTTGGCAGCAACATGTATACACCAGTGAAGAAGAGCCATGTCAGCACGACTCCCATTGAGTCGAGCAGCCATGAAATCAGCGGGGTCATGAATTGGAACGGCAACAATGTCTGCAAGGTTGTAGACATTATCACATTGATTCCGGTGGCGCATATCATCAGAATCGGAAGAATCAGGAAGATAGCGGTGTAGTCGGTGATCTTGCGCCACATTGTGCGCCCGTGGACAATGCCCCAGATCGAGTTGAAGGTCGCTTCGGCAGCACTCACCAACGAGATCAAGGTCCACATAAGGAATATTATGCCGACGCCGACAAAGATGCCTTCGGATGCCTGTGCGAGATAGGAGTCGACAAAAGAGAGACCTTTCTCGATTGCGATCTTTTGTGCCGGGAAGCTTTTCAGGAGAGTTTCCTGGAGCAGGTTTGAGAAGCCGAAACCACGTCCGATTGCAAAGAGCAGAGCGAGGGCCGGGACTGTCGCGAGGAGGGTACGGAAGGCCATGCCGCATGCGACACTCTGCAGGTCTTTGTTCATGAAAGACTGAACTGAAAGGTTCAGTGTCTTGATTATCTTGACTTTCCAGTTGTTGTTGGAGTCGTCCCACACGCCGCTGACGCAATAGTTGTATCTGTCTATCGCGCGGTTGACAATTTTAGCCAGCCATCTGTTTTTTATCTGAGGTGTTTTCAGTTGCGGCATCGGTGTTGTTGTTTCTGCAAATTTAATGAAATTCTTTATGATTAACTTTGCAGACAGCCGAAATGTTTTCAGAAAAATTTCGGTGCTTTGAAAAACAGGCCGAATGATATGCCGCAGTTCCAGCTGCGGCGTGGCGCGTCGGAATAGTTTCCGTAGACCGACAGAGAGGCGAATGGGAAGTTGTAGACGCCGGCAATCTCCGCGAAAAAGGTCGGATCGGCGAACCAACCGCCATATCGAGGAGTGCTGAAGAAGTCAGATTTGATGCGACGTGCAGGCAGGAAGCAGACGGCCGATGATCTGAGCTGCATGTTTTCGTTGATGCGCCAGACGGGCACTACGGCGGCAGTCACATAGGTGTATGCTCTGAAATCGGGGTTGAAAGTGCTGTGGGAGGAGATAGACGGATAGAATTCCTCGGCTGTCACAATTGCCTGTCCATAGGTCGAGGGGAGGCTTCTTGTCGATGCGACAGCGTTGGTTTCGACACCGATTGAGAACTTGTTTCCGAGAGTAAGGTATTCGCGGTAGTTCAGAGCGAGACGCGCCCAGGTCTGTGGGTCGCGTTCGTTTGTCTGGCTGTCGTTGACGGGGTTGAAGTGGTAGGTTCCGGCGACACCGGCGACAGAGGCGTGGAGAAAAGCACCGGCAGCCGGAAAAGAGTTGTTGTCGAGAGTGTTCCGTTCAAATTTGAGCCTGATCTGTCCGAGATTGTAGAAAGCGTTGTTGCGTCTTGTGGTCAGGGTCGATCCGGGCCGTGTAGGGTAGAAGCGGTAGGATAGATGTCCGAAAGCGGCACTGATGTCTAACAGCGAGTTACGTCCGGTGGCCATTGAGTATTTCAGGCGGCCGAAAGCCTCGAGATCGGTGAGCGAGGTCGGGTTGTTCTCATAGAAAAAACGGTCGGATGAATTGAAGTTCATGCGCGAGACGACTGCCTCAAGCCCGAGCGACATAGGCCGGTGTTGCGCTATGAAGATGCGTGCGGAAGCCTGTGCGGCCATGTAGCTTTGTCCGATCCAAGCATTGAAACGGGTTTCAAAATGGTTCAGAGACAGGGAATTGTATCCGCCGCTTAGAAATATCATGGAGTTAGTCGATGAAGAGATGAATCCGCCGAAACCGATGTTGAGATTGTCTTTGACCGAGGCTTTGAGTCGGAGGGTGAAAAGTCCGTCGGAGTCATTGTAGCATGCGTTTGGAATCAGATTGCGCAGTTTACCGCCTGTAATCGCGCGGTAGTAGGCTGATTTTGCTTGTCTGATGCCGAACGTGTCGCGGCGGTTGTCAATGAAGATGTTTTTGAAATATCGGTTCTGAGCAGGTGTTCCTCCGGTGACACAGACGGAATCGAAGCGTATGTAGGGGGTTGCCGATTTGAAGACTTCGCGTCTGAGCTGCCGTTCCTCTTTTGGCACGCGTGTTTTGATGCGGCCACAGATCGAGTCCATCATCTCCATTGCCTTGTCGTAGCCTATCCGGTAAATCTGGCGTGCTTTCGGGAAATCGAGAAGCGAGAACTCCTCAAGGTTAATGCGTAGTTTTATGCCTTCGTCTTGAGGGAGCGAGTAGTCGTTGTTCTGAATGATCATGTCTTCGAGCTGCTCTATCAGGTCGTTTGCTTTCGGTTTTCCGTCTGGGGCAGAGACATCGACTCCGATCATGATTGAAGGGGCGAAATCTTCTCTCATCACATCGACCGGAAAGTTGTCATAAATGCCGCCGTCGTAGACAAGGACGGAGTCCATTTCGATAGGGTGGAATACGACAGGGAAACTCATAGACGCTCTGATCGCGTCGCCGAGGCTTCCGGAGCGGCAAACGATTTTGTGTTTGTGGTAGACGTCGGATGTGACCGACCGAAAAGGCACGAACAGATTGTCGAAATTTCCGCCACATTGGGCTGTGTAGGCCGCGAAGAGTTCCATGAAAGCGAAGTTCATGGGCAGGGGTGATATCAGACTTGACGGTAGAATCGAGTTTGAACTGAGCGAGTCGCGGCGGGTCGGCACCGGAACGTTGAGCATTGCCGGCGTGGGAGAGTCTTTGTAGAAATAGTATGTCAGTTTACGGTCTATCTGTCCGGTAGACCAGTTGGCGAAATCTTTAGATAGCAGCAGCTGCATCATCTCTTCGGTGGTGTATCCGGCAGCATAAAGACCGCCGACGATCGCGCCCATTGATGTGCCGGCAACGTAGTCTATCGGTATATCGTGGTCTTCGAGGGCCTTTATCACACCTATGTGTGCAATTCCTTTAGCTCCGCCTCCGCTGAGCACGAGTCCGACCGACTGCTGTTTTCCGGCTGCGAGAACCGACAGGGTGGTCAGCAGCGAGATGATAACCGATTTGAATTTTGGTGATGACATCATTTTTGTCAGAGAATTTCAATGTTTGAGTCTTTGAAGCCGATGAAATAAAGCACACCGTCGAGTCCGATTGTCGAGATTGACTGTTCGGCGGTCTGTTTCACCTTTGGTTTGGCGTGGAACGCTATTCCGAGACCGGCAGTCGACAGCATCGGCAGGTCGTTGGCACCGTCGCCGACGGCAATGGTCTGGGCGATGTTCACGTTTTCTACCTGGGCAATCAGGCGTAGCAGTTCAGCCTTACGCCGGCCGTCGACAACCTCACCGACATAGCGTCCGGTCAGTTTTCCGTCTTCAATCTCAAGTTCGTTGGCATAGACGTAGTCAAAGCCGAATTTCTGCTTCAGATATTCTCCGAAGTATGTGAATCCACCTGACAGAATGGCTGTTTTGAAGCCGGCCCGTTTCAGCACCTGCATCATGCGTCCGACCCCTTCGGTTATAGGTAATGATTCTGCAATCTCGCGCATGACGCTAACGTCAAGACCTTTCAGCAGGGCGACCCTCTCGGTGAAACTTTCTTTGAAATCTATCTCGCCTCTCATGGCGCGTTCGGTGATCGCTTTCACTTTGTCGCCAACCCCGGCCCTCATTGCCAGTTCGTCGATGACTTCGGTCTCGATCAAGGTCGAATCCATGTCGAAGCAGACCAATCTGCGGCAGCGGCGGTAGATGGTGTCTTCCTGGAGGGAGATGTCAAATTCTTCGGTCGAGGAGATCTGCATGAAGCGGCTCTGCATCTCACGGACATCGCGTGGAGTGCCTCTGACAGAGAATTCGACACACGATTTTGCCGTCTGTTCTTCGTCGGCTTCGATCGGTTGGCGTCCGGTCAAACGTCTGATGGCGTCGATGTTGAGCTCCTGACTTGCGATTTCCTCAGAGATAAGGGCTATGTGGCGTGCTGTCAGATGTCGGCCGAGAATTGTTATTATCCACCGGTTTTTGCCTTGTCGTCTGACCCATGCGTCATAATCTTCGCGGGAGATCGGTGTGAATCTTATCTTGACATTCAGCTCATAGGCTTTGAAGAGCAGGTCTTTCATTATGTCGCCCGAAACGTCGCTCGATGTCTTGAACAGAATTCCGAGCGAGAGATTGTGGTGGATGTCGGCCTGTCCGATGTCAAGAATTCCGGCTTCGTATTTAGCCAGAATAGAAGTCAGGGCCGCCGTCACGCCCGGACGGTCGAGCCCTGAGATGTTAATTAGAATCAGTTCGAGATTGCTTTCAGCCATAAGATAATAATGCAGGTGTGCGTGTCAGATCACTCTGTTACATAAGGCAGCAGAAAATCGCGCCATTGCATGTAGCCCTCGCCGAGCAGATGCAAACCGTCGTTGGTCCACCTTGGGTCGAGGTTGTCATCTTTGTCAGCGAAAATAGGGCGGGAGTTGATCCATGTGAATCCTTTGTCGTCGGCCATGGCACTGACGCGCGTGTTTATGTCGCGAATGACCTGTTCTTTGCCGAAGATAGCTTTGTAGCGTTTGAACGAATTGTTGATCGGGAGCAAAGACTGGACATAGAGCTTTGTCTGTGGCGTTTTTGTTCTGATGTAGTCGATCAGTTGTCCGATTGCAGTGGAGACCGAGTCGGCGGTCAGATTGTGGGAAACGTCGTTGACGCCGACAAGGAGGAAAATTTTTGCGGGATGTCCGTTGACGACAGGATCGATTCGCTCCATGATTCCTTCGACTATGTCACCGTTGATTCCACGGTTTTTGATGTTTGGCATTCCGAACAGTTCGTGCCACTCGCAGCCGTGTGTCAGGCTGTTGCCGACGAACACAATGTCGGTCGAGTCAACGGGCAGCAGGTCGAACAATGACGCACGTTGGTAGTAGAGTTCGCCATATTTTTTCTGTGCGGCGGCAGATAGCGCACACATGATGATCAGAAAAGAGATTAGCCGTTTCATTGTCATCGTGTCAGTGTTGCTCACGATAGGCATCGGTTGCCTTTTTGACCGAACCGTGCATCAGCAGCAGACGTTTTGCCTCGTCGTAGGGTAGCGAGAGTTCTTCGGCAACCATGCGTGTTCCACGGTCGACAAGCTTTGCGTTTGTGAGCTGCATGTTCACCATTTTGTTACCTTTTACGCGGCCCATCTGAATCATGACAGAAGTCGTGATCATGTTGCAGATCATTTTCTGGCCTGTGCCTGATTTCATGCGTGAGCTACCGGTGACATATTCCGGTCCGACGATCATCTCGATCGCGATGTCGGCGGCTTCTGAGACCGGAGCGTCGGGGTTGCTGGTGATCGCGGCGGTCAGAATTCCGTGTTTGCGACATTCGTTCAGGGCGCCGATTACGTAGGGTGTTGTTCCGGAGGCAGCGATTCCGATGACGGTGTCTTTGTCGTTTATGTCAAATTTCTCAAGGTCGTGCCAGCCCTGGAGTTTGTCGTCTTCGGCATTCTCGACCGGGTTGCGTAGGGCTGTGTCACCGCCTGCGATCAGACCGATGACCCAGGTCGGGTCCATTCCGAATGTCGGCGGAATTTCAGAGGCATCGAGCACGCCGAGTCGGCCTGAGGTTCCGGCTCCCATGTAGAAAATTCGGCCTCCGCGTTTCATTCGCGGTACGATCTGAGAAACGAGTTTCTCTATTTGAGGTATTGCTTTTTCGACGGCGAATGCAACTTTTTTGTCTTCGTTGTTTATGTCAGTAAGAATCTCGCCGACGCTTTTTTTCTCAAGGTCGTTGTAGAGAGATGACTGTTCGCTAATTTTTACAAACATGATTGGTTCAGATTGATAATTGATCAGTTGGAATGATATTTTACAAGACCCTCCATCGGGCTTTTAAGAATTGTTCCGATTGTGCAGTCGACCGCGCTCGCAGCCTCGCCGAGCACGTCGCGGTAGTAGTATGCGATCGAGCCGACAAAGTTTACCGGCATTGATTTGTAGCCTTCGTAGTTTGCGACGTTTCTGACGAAGAAAGATTTGAAGGCGTTGAGCACGAGGCGGTGAACGGCGGGTTCTTCGATGTTCTCGATCAGGAACGGTGTCACAGAGGCGAGGAAGCGGTTTGCCAGGGGCTCCTTGTAGACCCGTTTTATGATTGTCATGCGGTCGAGATTGAATTGTCTGAGAAATTTCTCACAGAGCGCGTCGGGGAGCTGTTTTTTGAGCACATCGCCGACGAGCAGTTTGCCGAGAACAGCTCCGCTGCCTTCATCGCCGAGAATGTATCCTAAGGGAGATACGTTGTCGACAATCTCATTGCCGTCGTAGTAGCATGAATTGGATCCTGTTCCAAGTATGCAAGCGATTCCGGCATTGTTACCGAAAAGGGCACGTGCGGCAGCCAGCAGGTCGGTGTTGACCTCGATGCGGGCAGCTTTTATGCTTGCGCCGATCGCCCGTCTGACATTGTCGCAAACCTCCGGGGCAAGACATCCGGCTCCGTAAAACCAGACTTCAGTCAATTCATAGTCCTTTACTTCGGGATAGAGTTCAGAGGCAATTCGCTGAGCCATCTCCTCTTCTGTGAGAAGCAGCGCGTTCATGCCGCAAGTAAACACCTGTTTGACAACTTTTTCGCCGTCAATAACGCACCAGTCTATTTTGGTGCTTCCACAGTCTGCTATCAGTTTCATATTTTAATGTATATTTTTTTTCTGTAAAGTAAATAACCGATGCACCAATTCAGCATCACAAACAGAATGGCGAATATCAGAGACGCCAATGTGTCATTTCCGCACAAAGGTACAAGAAAATCGGTATATATCGCACCTTTTATTGAAATCATTCCCGACTCTGTAGACCCGGAGGGTACTTTCAGGTTGCCCATGATGATGCTCAGAACTGCTCCCAGAACATACATGAACAGCGGGTTGACGCCGAAAGCCTCGAAGAAACGGCACCATTTCTTGTAGCCTTTGATGTCGATGATCCATATCAGGAGTGCCAGAAAGCTTGAAGCGAGGCCGCATGTGGTCAGCACGAATGTCGGTGACCAGATTTTTTTGTTTATCGGCATTCCGAAGTCGAGCAGAAATCCAGAGAATGTCAGAATGGTTCCGATGATGAACAGGTTTCTGATGCGTCTGTCGTTGTCGTGGGTGCCCATAAGAATCATTCCGGCCCAGAATCCGATCAGCACGTGGGCTATGGAGGGGAGTGTGCTGAGCAGGCCTTCAGGATCGAATTTCAGAGTGACACCGTCGATTGTGTCGGCATACATGTGGGCAGGTCCGAGAACTTTATGGTCGACTATCGAAATTATGTTTGTATCAGAGAATTCGAGTCCGTTTCCGGTGAGCAGGATAATTGTGTATATCGCCAGGAGAGTGATGATGAACGCCGGCAGATAGCGGTGGCGCAGCAGAATTGCAGTCAGTGATGCTGCTCCGTAGCATATTGCCAGACGTGGCATGACACCGAGTATTCTGATGTGGTCGAAGTTCAGGGCAGCCTCAAGCACTTCTGCACCGTTTGTGATTCCGCGCAAGAAGAGACTGAACCACGCTATTGCCAGACCGATCAGGAATATGACGACTGTTCGCCTGACGATTTTCCACATTGTAGGCCAAGTGAACGCAAAGTCGAACTTTCGTAGCGAGATGAATGTCGATACACCCATAATGAACATGAAGAACGGGAACACAAGGTCGGTAGGCGTCAAGCCATTCCATGAGGCATGTTCAAGCGGCGCATAGATGTGTCCCCACGATCCGGGATTGTTTACGAGGATCATTCCGGCGATTGTGATACCTCTGAGAATGTCAAGGGCAAGCAATCGTTTGGGGCGTTTTGTTTCAGTAGATGTTGTCATTGGTCAGTTGTTCTGGTGGCTTCCTCGACGAGGTAGACTATTGATTTATATGGAATACCGCTGTTTGTAGACAATCCGATCTCACAGGTGCGGCTGTTGGAGTAGCCTTCGGTTGCATGGGCTTGTTCGATCTGCGGTTTCAGTTTTCTGAGTGCATAGCGGTTAAGCCCCGGGAGTGTGAAGCCCTTGTCTCCGGCAAATCCGCAGCAACCGATTTCGGTTGGCACAATGACATCAGAGGCGCATTTTGATGCCAGCGCAACGATTTTGTCTCCAAGCCCCATCAGTCGCGAGGAGCATGTGATGTGGACTGCGACAGTTCTGTTTACCTTGGAGAATTTAAGCTCACATGCGAGATAGTCGTGAATGAACTCGGCAGGTTCATGAAGAGTCATGGCCTTGATGTTCTCCCTTATGCGGTGAAGACATGGACTCTGGTCACACACCACCGGCCAGCGGTTGTTTTCAGACGCTTTCAGAAGTGCTTTTTCGAGTTGTCTGATTTTTTCTTCGGCAAGATCGGGCATTCCTTTGCTTTCCCAGATCATGCCGCAGCATAGATCTTTCATTCCTTCGGGGAAGATCACCTCATAGCCGGCGCGGTTGCAGAGTTTTACAAATGTGTCGACGAGATCGGGTGGAGTTCCTGTTTTCTCATGTGAGGCACCCATTGTGCGGTTTATGCAACTCGGAAAATAAACGACTTTTTTCTTCCCGTCGCGGTTTGACCTCTGGCAGATGTCGTGACAATAGTATGCTGTCGGCAAGGTCGATGTCCAGAGTGGAAATCCGATGCTGTTGAGTGCGCGGCCGAGCGAGTTTACCGCTTTGTCGCCGATCACGCATCTGATTCCGGATGCAGTCGACAGGGCCGGTTTCAGAATATCTTCGACAACGGCGAGGTGACGGGCAGCCAACCGTCCGGCTTTATATCCGACGCTGTCGTGTGGCAGATGTTCCTGACGGAGGTCATGGACCATGTCGGCCGTATTGATTTTCATCGGGCATGATGTGCTGCAGAGTCCGTCTCCGGCACAGCTGTTCACACCATAGTTGTAGAAATCTTTTTCAAGGTTGTGCAAAAGATCAGGGTTTGATCCTGAGTCGCGCAACAGCTGTATGTGGCGTTCGACAACGATGCGTTGGCGCGCGGAGAGAGTATAGCCGCAGGAAACACAGTTTACTTCGCAGAATCCACATTCGATGCATTTGTTGACCCACCTGTTGGTGATCGGCATCGCCTTTATGTTTTTGATAAAACACTCGTCGTCGTTGTTGAATATGACCCCCGGATTGAGTATGCCCTCGGGGTCAAACAACGTTTTGAGACGGTGCATGAGATTCCAGACTTTCTCACCCCATTCTTTTTTGACAAAAGGTGCCATGTTGCGCCCCGTGCCGTGTTCAGCCTTGAGCGAACCGTCGTATTTGTCGACCACGAGATGCTCGACGGCTTCCATGAGCCGTCGGTAGCGGTTGACCTCCTCGGCTGTGTCAAACGATTGTGAGATGATGAAATGGTAGTTGCCTTCGAGTACGTGGCCATAGATGCATGCGTCGTCATAGCCGTTGTCTTCGAGCAGTTTGATCAAGTCGACTGTCGCGTCGGGAAGGTCTTTGATGTGGAACGCGATATCTTCGATTAGAACAGTTGTTCCGAGCGGTCTTGTTCCGCCGACGCTGGGGAATATTCCGGAGCGTTTTTTCCAGTACTCAGAGTATATCTCCGGATCTGATGTGAATTCGGCGGGCTTGAACAGCCTGAATTGTTTCAGCACCTCGATTATCGCCTTGATGTTTTGCTGAAGTTGCTCAGGAGTGTCTGCTTTGGTCTCTGTCAACAGAGCCGTGAGGCCGGGGCCGGTGGAGTCGTTAACTGATTCGAGCGATTTTTTGTCAAACAGCTCTGCACTGAACACCGGTGCATCTTTCATTGCCACAACTGCCTCACAGGCTTCCCTGACGTCGCTGAAATAGAGCAACGCGCTTGCCGAGCAGGGATACAGGTGGGCGGTGTTTACGGTGACGCGACTCAGAAACGCCAGCGTGCCTTCGCTGCCAACCATGCAGTGGGCTATTATGTCGAACGGATCATTGTAGTCTATGAACGGTCTGATGTTAAGCCCGGTGACGTTTTTGATCGAGTATTTGAACTTTATTCGTTCAACCAGCTCTTTGTCGCTGTTGATTTCATCTCTGAGTTCCTCGATACCTTTGATTATATCAGGTCGTTTGGAGGCAAAGAGCCGTCGTGAGTCATCGTTGCCTGTGTCGAGCACGGTTCCGTCGGCAAGGACTATTCTGACTGATTTAAGAACTTTGTCGCTGTTGGCATGTGTGCCACAATTCATTCCTGAAGCATTGTTCATCACAATTCCGCCCACCATTGCCGAGTTTTTCGACGCCGGATCGGGAGAGAACATTCGGCCGAAAGGCTTCAGCAGCTCATTGACCCTGTTTCCGACGATTCCGGGTTCAAGATCGACAGTCGACGCATCGGGTGAAATTTCATATTTCTCCCAGTTTTTCCCGGCCACGATGAGCACGGAGTCGCTTATAGACTGCCCTGAAAGGCTTGTGCCGGCAGCACGGAACGTGACAGGTACGTTCAGATCTGAAGCGACCTGAAGCAGCCGGCTGACCTCCTGCTCGTCGGCAGCCCTGACCACGACCTCGGGGGTCAGGTGATAGAAGCCGGCATCTGCGCCCCAGGCTATGCGGCGCAGATAGTCGGTGTAGATGCGGTCACGATCTACAAATTCAGATATGCGGCTGACAAACAGTTCGTGTTTGGTCATTTTGCGGAATTATTTATAGATGTGGTACTTCGATTTCTTTGAACTGAACGAGTCGACATCTTTGTTCCAGTAGTCTTTGATGTCGTCAACTTTGTAATCGTTGCAGAAACGTTTGCGAATCTCTTTGCTGCCGACGACTTTGTCAAACATCGAGTAACGGCTCTTGTCACCGAGATCAAAGGCGAGTTTGTCGGGATAGAGACGCGCGAGTTCCTGCATGATGTAGAAATTAGTCAGAGACAGTGGAGCGGTGTTTTTGTCGGTGACATAGATCTCTACGCCTTGAATGTTCTCACCTTTGTTGGTCGAGTAGAACGGTTTGATGTGTATGGGGCGGAATTTCAGTCCCGGGAGATTCAGTCCGTTCATTGCATCGGTGAATTCGTCGGCTTTGATCCAGGGTGCGCATACGAGCTGGAACGGAAGGGTATATCCGACACCGATCGACATGCAGTAGAGCTCGCCGAGAATACCGGTCATCGGGTAGAAAAGCGAAGACTCAGGCGTCGGCATATGGGGCGAGGGGAGTACCCACGGCATTCCGGTCTCTCTGAAATCCATGTCGCGAGTCCAGCCTTCCATCGGAATGACTGTCAGATTGACTTTTTTGCCGCTTTCGAGCATTTTCTCTTCATTGAGCATCTTGGCAAGTTCGCCTGGTGTCAGCCCGTAGAGATAGGGAATGGCGAACTGGCTTACGAACGAGAAACATGAGTCTTCGACGAGATTTCCTTCAACTTTGTTGCCGCCGACCGGATTGGGACGGTCAAGCACCATGAATTCCTTGCCGAGTTCGGCACAGGCATCCATTGCCAGACCCATTGTCGAGATGAATGTGAACGAACGGCAACCATTGTCTTGAATGTCATAGACCAGCACGTCTACATCTTTCAGCATCTCGGGAGTCGGTTTGCGAGTCTTGCCGTAGATAGAATAGACTGGAACGCCGGTTCTGGTGTCGGTCATGTTATCGACTTTGTCACCTGCGTGGACATCACCTCTGACACCATGTTCAGGCGAATAGAGTGCGGTCAGTTTGACTCCGGGGGCCTCATTGAGAATGTCGATCGTGGATTTCAGTCCGTTGTCGACTCCGCTCGGATTGGTGATCAGCCCGACGCGTTTGCCTTGAAGCTGTTTGAACCCGTTGTCGCGCAGAACCTCGATTCCGGGTTTCACTGTTGCCGCAGACATTGTGGCGGCGATAAAGAGGGCCATGACGGCCGCATATATTTTTTTCATGTTTTTATCAGTCATTTTTTTTACCGAAGTTGGGATCAATTTTGAGGAATGCGCAGATTCCGATTGTAGCGGCGCAGCAAATCATCGTCCATACAAAGAAGTGGCGGTAACCGATGGTTTCCTGAAGCCAGCCGGCAGCCATGCCGGGGAGCATCATGCCGAGGGCCATGAAGCCGGTGCAGATCGCATAGTGTGCGGTTTTGTATTTTCCTTCCGAGAAATAGATCAGATAGAGCATGTAGGCTGTGAATCCGAATCCGTAACCAAACTGCTCGATGAAGACGCAGATGTTGACTGTCAGCAACGAGTGGTCAGATGCATAGCTCAGGTAGACGAATGTCAGACATGTGAGCGACATGCTCCAAGCCATTGGCCAGAGCCATTTACGGAGACCACCTTTGGCGGCTACGATGCCACCGATGATTCCTCCGAGGGTCAGGCCGATGATGCCGACTGTGCCATAGACGAAACCTACTTCGCCGGTTGTCAGTCCGAGACCGCCTTTGTCGATCGGGTCAAGCAGGAACGGATTGATCAGTTTGACCAACTGAGCTTCTGGCAGACGGTAGAGCAGCATGAATGCGATAGCGACCCAGGCCTGCGGTTTCTGGAAAAATGTCTTGAATGTCTCGACAAACTCCTTCAGAATCGACGATGCGGTTGTCGCGTTATCGCGGTTGCCGTCTGATGCCGGACGCGGAAGAACCCAGCTGTGGTAAGCAGCCACGGCGAAGAAGAATGCCGACAGAGATGCGAACACAATCAGCCACGCCAGCGGAATGTTGCCCGATGCTCCTTCAAACGAAGCCGATACGCGCTGAGACAGTTTGTTGTCGATCTCAAAAAAGAGGTATGCGGGTTTGTCCCAGTTTGTCTCGTCAAAAACGAAGCGGGTTGAAAGACGGTTCTGTTCAAGTTTGATGCTTTGGTCTCCACCTTTGTATGTGACGTTGAGAACCAGTTCTTCTCCGGCTTCGGGGGCCCGGTTCAGTCTGACGGCGGCGACAGCGATGTTGTTGCTCTTGCCTTCTGCCGGAATTTCGCGTTTCTCACCGAATGTCTCGCGTACCCATGCCGTGAACCCACTTTCTTCAACAGCAGCAGCTACAGGTGCCGAATAGTCGTTTCTGAAAATGTAGGGTGCGTCGACATGTCCGTTTCTGACATTCATGTTGTGGACGGAGTCAGACATCATGGCTGAATAAGCTTTGAAGTCGTCGATTCCGGCGGGAGTCTCGACAGCGACTGTCATGCCGTCGGCAGTGGTGATGAATTGTAACGGTTGGGCATCGGTGGCTGCGACAGTACTTTCAAATTGGGGAATCGCAACTTCAGTTCCCGTGACGGCCGGATCGGCTGCGACATTCAGTGTCACAGGGTCGAGTCCGGTGTTCACTTCGATGAGTCCGGCAATTATGACAAGCAGACCTTGTCCGGCCACGGTGGCGACACGATAGAACGTCGAGCGTATACCGACATATAGCGATTGCTCATGTTCGGTCAGAGCGAGCATGTAGAATCCGTCGGCGGCAATGTCGTGTGTGGCCGATGTGAAACCGACGATCCAGAAGACTGCGAGAGTCATCTGGAAGAAGAATGGTGCGGGAATGAAGAATGCGATGCCTGCAAGCGCGATCGCGATTATCCACTGCATTGTAAGTGTCCACCAGCGTTTTGTCTTTATGATGTCGACAAACGGACTCCAGAACGGTTTGATGACCCACGGCAGATAGAGCCACCCGGTGTATAGAGCGATGTCGGTGTTCGATATTCCGAGCCGTTTATACATTATGACCGAGATAGTCATGACCGCCACGTAGGGCAGTCCTTGTGCGAAATACAATGTCGGGATCCAAGCCCAGGGTGAGCGTTTCTTTGATTGGTTTTCCATTATGCTGTGTGTGGTTTTAAGGTAGTCAGTAGAGTTTTGTAATCTCAGCTCCGATGAAGTAGTGAAGAAGAATGCATTGGTAAGTGTATCCGAGATCGCCCATCACGGCGGCACCTATCTGACACAGACCGACTCCGTGTCCCCATCCGGCACCCTTCAGTGTGAACGTGGACGGTTTTCCGTCAATGTCTGGTTCGCCTTTCTCGACAACAAATGCCGAACTGTAGAGGTGACTTTTTGAGAGGGCGCGTCTGATTTCAAGTTCCTTGCCTATGGTGTGTGTGAGTTTCGATCCGACAATCTTCAGACGGCATATGCGACCGGAGGTGCCTCGGGTGAGCGGGATCAGGTCGATTATGTCACCGAAATCTTTACCGGTCCGTTCTTTTATCAGTTGTGAAAGCTCATTGTTGCCATATGTCACGTTCCAACGGTAGAAGTCGGTGGTTTCCTGATCGTAGCTGTTAAGCACCTGAGAGAGAATCTGCCGGTCTGTTGTGCCGCAGAATGCCGGCGGACGGCTGGTGATCCATTGCCGCGCGTTTTCTTCAATTGTCAGATCGGGAAAATCGTGTTCGGCTACGGCATCGCGTTGTGCGACGAGATAGCTGTGGTGAACAGGTTCCCAGCAGTTCTCGAACTGCTCGAATACACCTCCGCAACATTTCGAGAATCGGGCGTCACACAGGTGTCCGTCGCTTGTGAGCACTTCGCCCCGTGTGGCCTCGATCGCTTCTCTTACCTTGGCAGTGGTCTGACGTGCAACGCCTTGATAACGCTGACAGTGGTCATCGGCACATACGTCGAAATTGACATGATCTTCCCGGTCATACCACCTGACGGTCTCCTCGTTTGTCTCGGTTGAGGCGCAATAGGGGGAGTCGCCAGCGGCTATTCCGCGGTTTTTCTCAATTTGAGCGAGAAGCCAGCTGCGGGAGATCACGGCATGCGCTTTCAACAGTTCGAGCGACGCTGTGGCACTCATTTCAGAGGAAATGACGCTGAGCAGATAGTCTTCGACATCAATTATGTTTATGGCGGTCACCTTACCGTTTTCCACAATCAGTTTCAGCACGCCGGCAAACTGCTGGTTCTCACGACGTTCCCAATGGAAGTTCACACCGATGGTGACATCTTTCAGGGTGAAACGACAATCGTCGGCGAGAGGCTCGAAGATGAGTTCGTCATAGAGATCACCGAGCCATTTAATCTTGTCGGCCACAGCCGTGACTGTCTGGGCGTCGCTCACCTCTATGCCGTGAACTGAGAACGCTCCCGACAAACTGAAGTTTAGTTGGGTTGCCGACATGATGCCGACACTGACGGTTGGTTGGTTCATAGGCGGTCGATTATTTCGCTTATTTCATCGTTGTTGAGGCAAAGCTCCTCATAGATTTTATTTATGATGGTGCTGTCGATTCGCTTGAAGTCTGCTTCACGGGGAGTTATGAACACACCTCCGAGGTCGACAGATGCGGGGCTGATGAGCATGCAGCCTTCCCCTTCGGTTCCGTAAAAAGAGGGACGATGACGTTTGCGTGGAATGATCACGACGCGGGCTTCTCCTTCTTCGGCTACATAGCAGAGCACATTCATCATCGGCTCTGTATCATCTTCATTGACAGTCATGGCCGACGTAAGGCGGTCGAACAGTCTTTGGGCGGCATCTGCGTCGGTGGCATCGATGACAAACATGTTCATCGGCAGATTAAGAGCGACCGACAAGACGGCCTCACCATCGGGCTCGACAATCAGCGGTTGCAGATCGGCTGTCTCAAGCATGCCAGACAGTGGCAGAAAGTCGGAGTTTCCGGCCTGGAAATGCATGTGGTCGGGTGCCGAAGCTCCACATTTCGGTCCGTTGTAGAAAACGGTGTATCCTTTCAGGTCGGCAGCCAGTGAAACCATGTCGGCTATGCGGCCCTCGATTTTCTGATCGGTGTGCCGGCGGTCCGGAATGGTGAGATGACGCGGAAATATCGGGAACGGGTTGACAAGAATCAGATAGTTGTCACCCCACGGCAGTTCGCGCTGTTCGGCCGGACGATTTTCGGCGCAAAGGAAACATTTGCGCTTTTTGATTGTCTCGGCATCGACTTTAGCACCGGAAGAGACTATTCTGGCCGGGTTGAACTGCACCCTGACCACGGTTCCGTCGACTTCAATCTCCCGAGATTCCACTCCTTTTAGAGCCTCGAAGTTGTCGTGGGCGAGTTTCCACTCTGAGATCTGCTCGTCAAAGAATTTGTCGGCAGCAGCCGAAAAAGAATTATCTTTCATTTTTTGTTCATTGCCACACGTGCCTGGAGTTCCCAGGTTCTGATGCGGTCTTTATAGAGGTTGTTCGCATTCATTTTGTTGATGTCGAGGTTTGCGTCGGAGTTGTCTTCCCAACGGCGGCAATAGTAGAGCACATCGTAGATGCGTCCGATCTGATTGTGTCGTGAGAAGGCGAGACCGAGAGCATAGTCTTCGCCGTAGGAGGTGTTTGGCACGTTGATCTCGCGCAGCATAGGAGTGAAGAATGCGCGAGGTGCGCCGAGACCATTGATGCGGAGTGCGTTGTTGCGTCCGTTTTCGGGAGTCCATTCCTTGTGGTCGATGACGCCTGGAGGAAGCATGTTCATGTTGATGTCTGTCAACATGTAGGTTCCGACCACCATGGCGCAATTCTGGTCATAGAATGCCTTTACGATCTTAGCCAGGGTGTTTTCGTCGCTGTAGACATCGTCGCTGTCGAGCTGCACGGCAAATTTACCACATGCCTCATGGTTCACACCGAGATTCCAGCAACCGCCGATCCCGAGGTCATCGCGTTTGGGAATGATGTGGATCACGCGTGGGTCTGAAGTGAATTCCTCGATAGCTTCAGACGTTCCGTCGGTTGAGAGGTTGTCGATGATGATGAGGTTGAAAGGGAAATCGGTTTTCTGAGACAGAACGCTCTTTATTGCGTCGCGGATCGTGCGCACGCGGTTTCTGACCGGGATTATGACTGATGCTTCGTTGGCAAATTCGTGTCCTTCAAAGTCGACTTTGTCAAAGACCGGAGCGAGATAGCCGCCGATCTGTTTCAGGTGGTCGGTGCATGCCTGCTCCATTTCAATCTGCACGCCACGGTTTTTCGGGTCAACGTAGTCGAAGATCTTCTCGCCGCTCTTGCGGTTGTCGAGAGTGACGTCGGTGTAGAGATATTCGTTGATGTGAACGATAGGAGCTATGCGTGAGATTTTGAGACGCAGGTCATAGAGACCGGCAGCCTGATATTCGTGGTCGATCATGGAGACCGCTTCTTTGAATGACGATGTGCGGAAGAAGAGAACCGAACCGAAGTTGAAATCATCGCGTAACGATCCGAACTGATAGTCGATCACCGGTTGGTTGGCCTGTTTACCCTCGACAACCGAGCGGCTGTCGGCATAGAGCATTCCGGCACCTGAATCATCGGCAAGACGCATGAAGCGTTTCAGGGCGAGATAACCGGGAACGAGAGTGGTGTATTTCGTATATAACAAGATGAAATCGCTTTCGGCTGCATCGGCGATTTTTTTCATTGTAGCCGAGCTGTTGAGAGTGTCGGTGACGATCAGTTCACACCCGTCGACCGGTTTTGCATCGGCCGAAGTGGCGATGAGGAAGATTTTTGACACGCACGGTTCATTAGATAGATTGGCTACTGTGGCGGCAATCTGAGCGGCGTCGGAGTAGGGCAGAAAGCAATTGATTGTCTGTTTCATTGTTTTGCAGGGTTTTATTTTTAGTTTTTTTATTGTCTGGTTAAAAAGTCGAGAATCTGTCTCATCAGAAGATCACGGTTTTGTTCACCTCTGATTGTCTCGAATGGAAATCCGGCGACGAATGTACGGTAGTTCTTGTCGCTCATCGCGGTTGCTGCGACAAGATTGTTCTCTCCATAGCGCATGACAGTCGCGCCGCGGTCGTCTGAGGCATAGAACGAGTCGGGAGACTCTACAGCATAGCAGTCGGCGTTGAGACGGTTAGAGAACTCGAAACGGCCATTGCTGAACTGACGGAACGGAGAAACGACCTCATATACGTCGCCTGTCACCGAAGCCTGACCTACGCGCCAGTGGTAGCCGAGCACCTCGGTCGCGAATTTTTTGTCGGCGGCAATGGTGGCGGAGTCGCTCAACGGATTATCCCACAGGTCTGTGGCTACGTAAGAGCCTGTGACCATGATGCTGCCCCCCGCTTTGCAGTGGTTTGTGATGCGGTTTTGCAGCTTTGGAGTGAATGTCTTGTATTTCGTGCCATAACGTCCGGTGCCGACTCTGATTTCTTTCTGTTTGCCGAGTATCAGGTCTACAATTTTGGTTGTGGCGCGATTGTCAATGAAGGCCTGAACGCTCGACGAAATGAAACCGTGTCGTGCCGCCTTGACTGATTTTCCGTGGAGATATACATAATCAAATGTGTTGCCGGCGACAATCTTATCCTCTAAGTCGGCGCGGCTCGCACCAAATCCGGCGGCGTCATCGTCCATCCATGGAATGTCGCGGCGGAATTCGAATTGGGAACCTATGAAGCTGATGTCTTCAATGTAGGGAACACCGTGGTCGCGTGTGTCATAGAATCCGGCGATTGATCCGGCATCGAAGGTGTCTGGACCTGACACTCGCGTGAATGCGTTGACTATGTTCACATCGGGCGTTCCTCCGAGGTGACACATTGCGAGAACTTCTGAGGGGAAGCTCACACCTCCGTCGTTTCCGGCGATTATTCTGAATGAATGTATCTTGTCGTCAGTTGCCTTGAAGTCATAGACCGGATCAGTGACTGTGGCGACTGGTTTGAAAACTCCGTCTTCGATGCGTTGCTCAACGATGTAATATGACGGTACGGCAGAGGGCTCAAGAGTGTCAGCTGTCTCGCTCCATGTCAACCTGTAGGCGTTAGCTTTGTCGTGACTGATCGCGAATGAGTTTACCGGAAGCGGCTGGACGGTGTAGGGTCGGCCGTCGCGTGCCGTCAGGAATCGGAGCATGCCTTTGTAGATCGCGCGGCTGACAGTGAAACGGAATGTCGGGTCGAGGCCATATTTCATGTCGGCGAAATTCTGATGAGACAGCAGCTCGAGCAACATGGCAGGTACACCCGGCACCCGTGCCTCGTAATATTTTTTATCCCAAAGTCCGCGGCGGGTCCATTCAGGTTCATATGCCGCTCTGATGTCGTTGACGATGCTTGTGACAACCATGTCGGTCAGATCCCGGTTTGCGAGACGCGTGCTGCCGTTTCCCGAAAGGCTGTTGTCGTCGGTCGAATATATTCCGAGTGTGCCGATTATCGAATCGTTCAGCGTCGTTCCGGCGTCGGAGTGGAATGCGAACGAAAGGTCGACCGGAATGCCCAATCCGTCGCGTTTCGGCATCATTGAAGAGCCGCCGGCCATGTGGTTTACCCACAGGGCACGCGATTTGTAGTCATCGCCGTAGTCGTTCTCACCTGCGCTCGGACTGTAGATCGAGTCGGGCATTCCGGCCCATTGGAGCCAGTAGCGTGCGCCCTCGGTGAAACGTGGATAATTGCTTGTGATGTATTGTGTCAGCTCATTGCCGTTATCATCGGTAACGGTTGCTTTGCGTGCGATGTTTCCCATCCCGCCACCTATTTTGACGGCATCTGCGCCGACAACGGTTCCGCGTTCAGTGTCGGAAGTGGAGAGCTCGACCAGCGGTTTTTCAGAAGTGCCTTTGGCAAGCGGAAATTTTCCGAGACATATCCATGTCGAACCTCCCATTCGCTGGTTGACGGTCAGCTTGTGTGGCCCATCGGCGGCATTGACGGTGTAAACCGCTTTTTTTGTGCTGTTTTCAAGCGAGGGATAGGAAATGTAGACGGCATATTGTCGGGAGACGGGGATATCGGCGTTCCACGATGCGGCAGGCTTGTCGGAGGCTTTGGCCACACGTGCTGTGCCAAGTCTGAACGGATTGGACCGCCCGTTGTCGGTGTAGACCGAATCGCGGTGCGCAAATCCGGTGACAGTGCGGTTCCATGCCTTCGGGTTGTTCTCGGTGTATGTGCCTTGAGAGAGGCCTCCGTCGTTATCGATGATGATTTCGATGTCGGTCATGTCGCGTTCGCGCGGCATCAAGACAAATGCGCCTGCGTTTTCGAGCATCGGAACGAGAAAAGGCACAACATAACTTTGTGTGTAAAGATCTTCGACTGTCTGCATGATTCTTGCCCGTTGCCATTCCCAACGGTTCAGCTTTTTCTCGAAATACCAGCCGTGGCTCTGCCACAAGGCGATATTCGCGCCGTCAAGTCCGTTCACCGGAATCTTCTCAAACAGGTCGGTACGGTCTACGAAGCGGTCTTTTTCAGTCGGTCCCGCGTGTTTGCGGCGGGTGTCTGTCGCCAGTTGTTCAAGAGGAAAACTGTTGGCGGTGATGTTGAGTCTGTATCCGGTGTATTTTCCTCTTAATTCTTTCTTCAAGTCATCTTTCAACGCTTTGACCGAGGCTGAAGTGAATGGAAGGTAGGAGGTGTTTTCATTGCACACGACAGTGACAGTCTTGCGTTTGTCGTTGACATTGACGCTGTTGACTTTTATCTTCCCGACTTCGGTGTGTGCCGGAACGTGGGCTCTGAGAATGTCGGATAACGCTTCGGTGTCGAATTGAACCGCGTAAGTCTGACAAAAACAGGTTAGAAAGAATATGATGAGAGTGATAATGGGTTTACTCATGATGAATATCTTTATATGTAGGCTCGCCAGGCCGCTTTTGACGGTACGGGTTAGCTTTTACAAAGATAAGGATTAGGGATTTAAAAACCCAAACAATTTCAATAAATTTAATAATTAGCTACAAACTTTAAGGTTTTATTGCTTTGGATTGTCATTCGGGAGATTGGAAGCCTTGAACAGGAGGCGCAATTGAGAGCCGAACGTGAAATAAGCCCATATCCAGTTTATCAAGACCGTAAGTCTGTTTCTGAAGCCTATGATAGAGATCAGATGAATGAACATCCAAGTCAGCCATGCCGGAAATCCGGCAAATTTAAATGCCGGCAGATCTACGACGGCGCGGTTACGTCCTACGGTCGCCATCGAGCCTTTGTCGTGGTAGCTGAACGGACGGTTCAGCTCGTCGCCGTTGAGATTCCCGGCGAGATTGACGGCCTGTTGAATCGCTACCTGAGCGAGCTGCGGGTGTCCGGCGGGAAACTTCGGGTCTTCTGTCATGATGCATATGTCGCCTACGGCATAAACTCCATCTATGCCCGGCAAGCGGTTGTAGCGGTCTACGGCTATGCGGTGTCCACGACCAGTCTCTACGTCATGGCCTATGAACTCAAACGGCACGGCTGTCACTCCGGCTGTCCAGATAACCATCGATGCGCTGATGGCCGAACCGTCAGAGCAGCAGACTGTTCCATTGACAGTGTCGTAATCGGTCATGGTTGTCGACAGATGGAGATCGACGGCGAGATCCTCGAGATATTCTTTCGCCTTGTCAGAGGCACTGTCGCTCATGGTTGCGAGCACACGGTCAGAGCCTTCGATGACGCTGATGCTCAGCATGTCGGGGTATAGTGACGGATAATCGCGCGGAATTATGTAACGTTTCATTTCGCCTAAAGCTCCCGCGATCTCTACCCCGGTAGGCCCGGCTCCTATGACGACAAAATTGAGCATTGACCGCTGTTTGGCGTGGTCAGGTTCTATTGAGGCCATTTCAAGCCGTTCGAGAATGTCGTTTCTCAGCCTCATGGCCTCAGAGGTTGATTTCAGTGTATAGACCTTTTTTTCAAGATCATTCTTCCCGAAAAAATTGTTTGTGGTTCCGGCTGCAATGACCAACCGGTCGAAACCGATTGTCTCATATTGTGTGCTTAGAGTTTTTTTCGACAGATCGACAGTTGTGACTTTGCCAATGCGGTATCGGCATCCGTCATTTTTGAAACGTCTAAGCTCGCTCCTGAAAGGAAAACAGATGCCAGCGGGCTCGAGTCCTGACGATGCCACCTGATAGAACAGCGGTGGAAAACTATGGTAATTGTTGCTGTCTATCAGGGTTATGTCAAACTTTTTCTTATTCAGCTTTTTTGCTAAACACAGGCCGGCAAAACCGCCGCCTACAATGACTATGTGTTCTTTCGGTCTCATGCAATTAAAACAAACGAGACAGGTATGCAATGTGATTTTAACGTTTTTTAATGTTGCAGATCGTGAAATCGCTCGTCTAATGGTTGTATGAGACCACAGGAATTTTCCACATTGATGTCGCTGATCAGGCCACGTATCGTCGCTGCCGCAATCAACATTGTCGGCAACCGCGACGATGCAGACGACGTTGCCCAGGAGACAGTGCTTAAAATGTGGGAACTCGGAGACCGTCTTCATGAGTTTCGTTCACCGCTGGCTCTCGCCCTGACTATCGCCCGGCGCAAGAGCATCGATTTTGTCAGACAGTCCGGAAGGCTGGTCGATGTCGATGTTTCCACATCTCGTCAGATCGAGATCTCACGTGAGGAAATGATGATTCTTGAAGAGCGTCGCCGTGAGGTCGACAACGTGATGAGCCGGCTGCCCGAGCCGCAGCAGACACTGTTGAGAATGCGACATGTCGATGGCATGTCAACCGCCGAAATGGCGACCATATTGGCAACGAGCGAGGGCAGTGTCAGAACTGCGCTCAGCCGTGCGAGAAACAATGTGAGAAAACTTTTTTTAAATCAATGCCAATGACAGAAGAAAGAGAAATATACCGACTGATTGACCGTTTTTTTGCCGGTGAGACCACGGTGGAGGAGGAACACCGTCTGGCCGCGATGTTCAGGTCAGACAATCTGCCCGAAGATCTTGAGCGATATCGCCCGATGTTTGCCTGGTATGACGGTTTGCAGGGTTGTCAGGTGAAACCTGCACGACGGGTAGGCCTGTTGCGTCTTGTGACGGTTGCTGCAATGGTGGCTGTCATAGCCACGGTTGCCGTCGGTGGATATTTGAAATTCAGGGAACGTGCCTGTCTTGAAGATGTCTATGCCGGAAGTTTCGTAATCAGAGACGGCGTTAAGATAACCGACATCGATGTCGTTTTGTCGGAGATGGCCGAGGTTGAGGCCCGGATCGATCAAATTGAGATCAGCAGCAATGACAGAGATGAAAAATTGCTCGCACATGCTGAATATATTGAAAATAAATCATTTAATACAGACGACTATGAATAGACTGTTGATTGTCATTATCGCTTTGGCTGCAATGGTTCAGGCAAATGCCCAGAAAAAAATTGACGAAGTGGTGAAGAATGCCATTAAATCGGTGGAGATATCGGGAGACCACAGCGGCAACACCGTAAGCTATGAGCTGAAACGTAACCCCAAGACCAAAAAAGTCGAATACAATAAAGTCATCATGACTGTGACCGACAAAAAGTTGGGCAGAAAGCTTGAGTCGGCTTTCCGCGACGAACGAAACAATGCCGATGAGGTCAAAGTGATAAAGGGTGAAAAAGGTGCCGATTATCGAAAATTGATTTTCAGACAGGAAAAAGGCTATCGCGAATATATCTTGACCGGTGGCGGCGACTCCTGGAGTCTGATCGTGAGATCCAAAGGCACGGTCATAATCTCTGATTTCGGAAATCTCAATCTGAACGGACTGAATGAATCGGAGGATCTGATCGCACTTGAGGTGAACGGCAGTCTTGAAGAACCGATGTCAGATCTCAGGGAAAGCATCAGAAACCTCGGTGAAGAGATGAAGAATCTTCGCGCGAGTCTGAAATGGGATTCACTTGACGGTCAGACGACTGTCACCATATATGCCAACGACGGTGACTGAACCGCCCTGACGTGGCATGATGCCTGTTTCTTGACAACACCTTCATCGGCCGGTCTTTGTCGAAATTGTGATAAATAAAAACTGTCAAGGGGGTGTTTATCGTGAAAAATCATTATCTTTGCGGAAAACAAACCAACTTATCAGTCACATGAAACAACTATTTGCCTCACTCATGGCTGCAGCTGTAGCCGTCAGTGTCTCGGCCGCTCCCGACAAGGCTGCGACCGACACGGTCAAGGGATTTGTGTTCACCGATGTGAAAATCAACCCGACCACTTCTGTCAAAGATCAGAACAAGAGCGGCACATGCTGGTGTTTTGCCGGAACGAGCCATTTCGAAGAGGAGATTCTCCATAACGGAGGTGCTCCGCTCGATTTGTCGGAGATGTTCACCGTACGCCAGTGCTATCTTGATAAAGCCGACAAGTATATCCGCACCGGTGGCAAGACCAATTTCTCGCAAGGTGGCAGCATCATGGACGTGCCCTATGTATGGAAACGCTATGGCGCGCTTCCCGACAGCGTTTATGCCGGACTGAATTACGGCGAGGACAAACATGCCCACTATGAGCTTGAGGCAGCGATGAAAGGCTATCTCGATGCTGTTGTCCGCAAACCCGGCAAACGTTTGTCAACCGCTTGGAAACAGGGTCTTGAGGGCATTCTTGACGCATATCTGGGAAAGGTTCCCGAGACTTTTACCGTAAACGGTAAGACCTACACGCCTAAGACTTACGCCGAGTCTCTCGGTCTCAATGCCGATGACTACATTCCCGTCACATCGTTCACCCACCACCCCTTCTATGAAGAATTTCCGATTGAAGTTGCCGACAACTGGCTGTGGGCAGACTACTATAATGTTCCGATGGAAGATCTCAAGGCTATAGCCGATGCCGCGATAGACAATGGCTACACCTTTGTCTGGGCTGCCGACGTTAGCGAGGGCGGTTTCAAGTGGAAAGATGGATTTGCCCTTATGCCGAAGGCCAAGACCGAAGCCGACATGGACGGAACCGAACTCGCCCGTTGGGTGAAGATGAGCGATGCCGACCGTGCCGCCAAACAGTTTGAGATCAACGGTCCGGTCGAGGAAATCGAGGTGACACAGCAGACACGTCAGAACATGTTCGACCGTCAGGAGACCACCGATGATCACGGAATGGTCATTGTCGGACGTGCCGTAGACCAGAAGGGCAATAAATACTACAAGGTGAAGAACTCATGGGATACAAACCAGGTCTATGACGGTTACTTCTATGTCTCTGAGCCCTATTTCCTTGCAAAGACTCTAAACATTCTTGTCAACAAGAAAGCGATTCCGAAAAATATCGCGAAGAAAATGAAAATCAACAATTGACTTACGATTGATTGAAACAAAAAAAGAGACAGACACGCGGTTGTGTCTGTCTTTTTTATATATTTGCACAGTTATTACTTTCTAATCAACCAATTATGAAACTGACTAAACCTGTTATCATTACATTTCTGACTATGTGTCTCGCGGCGGGCATCGCTTCCGCTTCCCGCCCCACGGGTCATTTCACCCTGTGGCAGCTGCCGTCGGTCGTCGACGACCATGGCATGTCTTATGTTCTCAGAACCAAGTCTGACAGCCTCATTGTCATCGATGGCGGAAAAGTTGCAGAGACAAACTATCTGCGCGGTTTTCTGGGTGCTATGGGCAACAAGATCTCGGCATGGATTTTCACTCACCCCCATGCCGACCATGTCGGTGCCGCCATCGAAATTTTGCGTGACCGCCAGGGCATCAGTGTGGGCCACATCTATCATTCACGTTTCACCGACGCGATGACGGCCGGAATGAAGCCGGGTGCGCAGGCACTTGTGTGGAACGCGACGGTTGATTCGATCACCGACATTCCGGTGACCGATCTCCACGCCGGCGACAGTTTTGAAATTGACGGAGTCAGTTTCAAGATTCTGGCAGAGAAAAATCCCGAGTTCAAGACAAATCTATACAACAACTCTTCAATGGTGATCAGGGTGGAAGATGATTCGAAATCTGTCGTTTTTCTCGGTGATGCCGGCGAGGAAGAGGGCGAGAAACTACTTGCGTCGCCCTATCGCAAAGATCTCGACTGCGACATACTTCAGGTTGCCCACCACGGGCAGAGTGCCTGCAATGAGAAGTTTTACAAGACGGTCACGTTCAAGGCTTGCATGTGGCCCACCGCCACATGGGTCTGGGACAATAATGTCGGCAACGGGTTCAACACCGGCCCCTACACTACGATAGAGACCCGCCGGTGGATGGACGAGAAAGGAATCAAGACCCACTATAATTCAATCGACGGCCTTCACCGCATCGACTGACCTGGCATGGACGATTATCCCACTTTGTAGTAGGTGAAGCCGTTTTCTTCAAGATATTCACGGTCATATATGTTGCGGCCGTCGATGATGACGTGATTTCTCATTGTGCGTTGCAGCACAGCCAACGAGGGCATTCGGAACTGTTTCCACTCGGTCACCAGCATGATTGCATCGGCGTCGACCGCAGCATCATACATGTCGCCCGCATAGATGACTTTGTCGCCTATGCGCCGGCGACATTCTTCCATGGCGACCGGATCATAGACTTTGACAGTCGCGCCGGCTTTCAGCAGGCGGTCGATCAACACCAGGGCCGGAGCCTCACGCATGTCGTCGGTCTCAGGTTTGAATGCCAGCCCCCACAGGGCGACGGTCATTCCTGAAAGATTGTCGCCGTAATGTCTCACAAGTTTATCAAACAAAATGCCTTTCTGGTGTTCGTTGACCTGCTCCACAGCTTTAAGCACTCGCATCTCATATCCGTTTTTCTCGGCCGTCTTTATCAGAGCCTTCACGTCTTTTGGAAAACATGAACCGCCATATCCGCATCCGGGATAAAGGAATTTGCGGCCTATGCGGGTGTCTGCACCGATGCCTTTTCTGACCATGTTTACATCGGCCCCGACAATTTCACACAGATTTGCGATGTCGTTCATGAACGAGATGCGGGTGGCGAGCATCGAGTTTGCGGCATATTTTATCATTTCAGCCGACGGTATGTCAGTGAAAATCATTCGGTCAGAGACAACCATGAACGGTTTGTAGAGCCGTGACATCACTTTGCGTGCGCGTTCGGAGTCAACACCGACAACAACGCGGTCGGGCGACATGAAGTCTTTGACGGCTGCTCCCTCTTTGAGAAATTCAGGGTTGGCGGCGACATCAAATTCGATGTCGGCTCCCCGTTTTCTAAGCTCCTCGGCGATAGTGGCCTTTACCAAAGCCGCCGTTCCGACAGGCACTGTAGATTTAGTTACCAGAATGGTGTATTTCTTGATGTTGCGACCGAACTCACGTGCCACCGAGAGAACATATTGCAGGTCGGCCGAACCGTCTTCGTCAGGCGGTGTGCCGACGGCTGAGAAAACCACCTCTACATCGTCAATGACCGATGAGAGCGAACGGGTGAAATGCAGGCGGTTGGCATCGACATTGCGTTTGACCATTTCATCGAGTCCCGGTTCATATATCGGGATAATGCCTTTTCTGAGGTTCTCGATTTTCTGCGTGTCGATGTCGACACAGGTGACATTGACGCCCATCTCGGCGAAGCAGGTGCCTGAAACCAGGCCTACATATCCGGTTCCTACAATGGCAATATTCATTTTTTATCTGGTGTTATCAGCGCTCGGCGCGCATGGGGTTGTTTAAAAAATCTTCATATGCGAGTCTGATGCCGTCTCTGAGTTCTGTCGAGTAAGACCAACCCAGACGTGTGGCTTTCGAGACATCGAGAAGTTTGCGTGGAGTGCCGTTCGGCATCGAGGTGTCCCACCTGATTTCTCCGCTGTAACCCACCGTTTCAGCCACTATCTCTGTCAGTTCTTTGATTGTCAGCTCTTTGCCTGTGCCGGCGTTGACGGTTTCGTTGCCCGAATAGTTGTTCATCAGAAACACACACAGGTTGGCCAGATCGTCGACATAGAGAAACTCGCGCAGCGGAGAGCCGTCACCCCAGCACACGACTTCGGGCGCACCCGTCACTTTGGCTTCGTGAAAACGGCGTATCAGTGCCGGCAGAACGTGGGAGTGGGTGGGGTGGTAGTTGTCGTTGGGTCCATAGAGATTGGTGGGCATCACAGATATGTAATCTGTGCCATACTGCCGGTTTAGAAACTCGCAGTATTTCAGTCCCGATATTTTGGCGAGTGCGTAAGCCTCGTTGGTTTTTTCAAGTTCGGAGGTGAGAAGACACGATTCGGTCATCGGTTGTGGCGCCATGCGTGGATAGATGCATGAGGAACCCAGAAACAGAAGTTTGCGGCACCCGTTACGCCATGCGGCATTGATCACGTTCATCTCGAGCATCATGTTGTCATACATGAAGTCGGCCAGTGCATTGCGGTTGGCTTCAATTCCTCCCACTTTCGCCGCTGCAAGAAAGACATATTCAGGCCGCTCGGCGGCGAAAAAGTCGTTCACTGCCTGTTGGTTCACGAGATCGAGCTCCTTGTGGGTCCGCGTGACAAGATTGTGATAGCCTTGTCGCCCGAGTTCGCGCACGATTGCCGATCCCACCATGCCGCGGTGTCCGGCCACATAAATTTTTGAGTTTGTTTCCATACGAAAGACTACTTGACTATGCCCCGTTCGAGATACTCCGCAAGATTGGTCTTCACTTGCTCACCTGCTCTTTCGACTGCCACTTTGGCCATGTCTGCATCGACCATGAGGTTTACAAGTTGCTCAAATGATGTTTTTTCAGTCGGATCCCAACCCAATTTCGCTTTGGCCTTGGAGGGATCTCCGAGCAGGTTGACAACATCGGTCGGACGGTAGAAGTCGGGAGACACTTCGACCAGCACACGCCCCGTCGCTTTGTCGATGCCTTTTTCGTCTGGACCCTCGCCGATGAACTCAAGTTCGATTCCGACACGACGGAATGCGAGAATGCAGAAATCTCTGACCGAATGTTGAACACCTGTGGCGATCACATAATCGTCTGGCTCGGACTGTTGGAGAATCAGCCACATGCACTCGACGTAGTCTTTGGCGTAGCCCCAGTCGCGCAGCGACGAAAGGTTGCCCAGATAGAGCTTGTCTTGTTTGCCTTGTGAGATGCGTGCGGCAGCAAGCGTGATTTTCCGCGTCACGAAAGTTTCGCCCCGGCGTTCCGACTCATGATTGAACAAGATGCCCGAACAGGCAAACATGCCGTAGGCCTCGCGGTATTCCTTCACGATCCAGAACCCGTAGAGCTTGGCGACGGCATAGGGGCTGTAGGGGTGGAACGGTGTGGTCTCGCTCTGGGGTATCTCCTCGACTTTGCCATAGAGCTCAGACGTCGAAGCCTGATAAATGCGGCATGTCGTGGCGAGACCGTTGAGCCTGACAGCCTCCAGAATGCGCAAGACGCCGGTGGCATCTATGTTGGCCGTATATTCGGGAGAATCGAACGACACCTGGACATGACTCTGGGCCGCGAGATTGTAGATCTCGTCGGGTCTGACCTTGGAAATCACATGGACGATAGACATGGAGTCGCCGAGGTCGGCATAGTGGAGATGAAATCTCTCATGACCTTCAAGATGGGCGATGCGTTCGCGGAAATCGACCGACGAACGGCGTATGATGCCATGCACGTCATATCCTTTCTCAAGCAATAGTTCGGCGAGATAGGAACCGTCCTGGCCTGTCACGCCTGTAATCAAGGCTGTCTTCATGTTGGCAAAGTTAGTGACCTTATGTCAGATATGCAAAATAAATAATGGCTGAAATAAAAAATTAAACTAAATTTGCACCCGATTTTGAAACACCCCTTGAAAATGGATTCATCGAAGCAACTCGGATTTGCAGGGCTGGTCGCCATCGTATTCGGCATGGTGGTCGGCTCGGGAATATATAACCTGCCGCAAAACATGGCGGCACAGGCGGGGTTGGGAGCAGTGGTGATCTCCTGGGTGGTCACTGCTTTCTGCATGTTGTTTCTGGTGGCTACATTCAAGACACTTGCCGACCGGCGTCCCGACATGAAGGCCGGCATATATGAGTATGCGAGAGCCGGTTTCGGAAATTATCTCGGTTTCAACATGGCATGGGGATACTGGCTGTGTGCCTGTTTCGCCAATATCGCATATGCGGCGATGCTCAACGATTCGTTCGGCGCTTTTTTTCCTGTTTTCCTCGACCACGGCTGGCCTACCGTCGCACTCGGTTCGGGATTGATATGGGTGATGTATTTTCTTGTTGTCAACGGCATCAAGACGGCCAAGGCTGTGAACATGGTTCTGGCAGTGCTGAAAGTCATAGCCATATCGTTCATTCTCGTGTTGCTTGTCCTTAATGTGAAAATGGGATTGTTCAGTTATGATTTCTGGGGCAGGTTGAGCGATCTCGGCGGACTTGATTCACAAATCAACAGCACCGTAATGGTCACTCTGTGGTGTTTTCTCGGCATAGAGGGCGCGGTCATGATGGCGGCGAGGGCCAGGAATCCGATGGACGTCGGACGAGCCGGTCTGACCGGTTTTTTTCTTGCCTGGATTCTCTATGTGCTTGTCTCGGTGTTATGTTTCGGTGTGATGACTCAACCTGAGCTGGCGTCACTTGAGAACCCGTCAGTCGCTTACGTGCTCCGCACGGTCGTTGGAGACTGGGCCTATTACTTTGTGATAGTCTCTATAATCGTGTCGCTCATAGGAGGGTGGGTGTCGTGGAGCCTTATCTGTGCGCAGGTGCCTATGGAAGCTGCCGAGGTTGGAATTTTCCCGAAAAAATTTCTCAAGCTCAACCGCAATGCCATGCCTGGCTATGCAATCTTTGTCTCGAGCGTCATAATGCAGATCTTCCTGTTTTTTGTCGTTATGGCTGACAATATCTATCTGGCGGCACTCAGCATCTCGGGCATGATGATTCTTCCTCCTTATTTTTTCAGCGGACTATATCTCTGGAAAGCTACACTCAGACCCGAATGGCTGCGCAATCCGTCGCGTGTAAGACTGCTCCGGTTCCGTGTCGTGGGCGTGATCTGCTCAATAAACTGCCTGTGGATGATTTACGCCGGCGGTCTCGACCTGCTGATGCTGTCATCGTGGTTCTATCTGCCGGGATTCTTTTTCTATGTCAAGGTGCGCAACCGTGACCGCCGTCCCACTCCCCGGAATGTCATCTCCTGCTTCACTGTCGCCGAGCGGTGGCAGTTGGCGGCCATGGTCGCTTGTGCCGTGATGTCGGCATTATTTGTCAGATGAAGTTTTTTATGCTTTAGACCATCGTTTTCGACAAAATTCACTATCTTTACCGAAATTTAGCATTTCGCTTATCTCATTCACATTTCACTGATCAAAATGAGTTCAAAGTCAAAACTAAGGACTGCAATAGCTGCAGTGGCCCTGATTGCATCGTCATTTATGACAATGTCGTCACAAGAGATGTTCAAACGGGGTCTTGAACAACATTCGTTCATACCTAAGGGTCAATGGATCACCGGCGTGAGCGTCAATTTCTCGCAGACCCACCAGAATAACTATCAGTTTTTCATTGTCGAGAACATCGACGGAGACACCTATTCGTTCAAAGTGACGCCGATGCTGCTCTATTGCTTCAAAGATAACCTCGCTGCCGGCGGGAAGTTCGGTTACCAGCGTACACGGAACAAAATCAATGCCGCAGATGTCGTGGTTGACAGCGAGAGCGATTACGATGTCGACAATCTCTATAGCATAAGCCACAATTATTCGGCGATGACATGTTTCAGAAACTATATCAGTTTCGGAAACAACAAACGGTTCGGCATGTTCAACGAACTGCAGCTCCAGGTCGGTGGCGGACAGTCGAAACTGACAAAGGGAACGGGTGAGGACTTCACCGGCACCTATGAGCGCAATTTCAGCCTCGATGTGGGGCTTGCTCCGGGAATGATTATGTTCCTCAACAACTATTCGGCAATCGAGGTCAATGTCGGTGTTCTCGGTTTTTCATACACATCGACAAAATCGACCACCGACCGCATATATGTCGCGCACCGCAGTTCAAAGTCGGCCAACTTTAAAGTCAACCTTTTTTCAATCACCTTTGGAGTGGCATTTTATCTCTGATATGAAACACCTGATTATAGCTACATTAAGCCTGTTGGCCATTGCGACATCGACAATGCCGGCCAACGCGTCGGCCGATCCGGCCGGAGGTGAGGTGATCGTGCTTGACAAACTGGCACGGTCAAAAAAAATTCCGGTAGATTCAACTGTCGTCGCCGGAGAGTTTGACGATGAGAAAGTGATTGTCGGAAACGACACCGTCAGCATTATAATACCTCAGAAAAACTACGGACGTTATGATCGCGGACTCTATAATTTTCTGTTCATTCCTAAAGGACAGTGGGCATTCGGGCTGACTGCCTCCTATGGAGAGTTTGACAGCGACGACGTTCAGTTGCTCGGAATAATCTCTGATCTCGACATGAAAGTGAAGGCTTATTCGATTCGTCCGTCAATAGCCTATTTCATTCGCAACAACCAGTCGGTCGGATTGAAATTCAACTATGTCAGAACCGAAGGCGACCTCGACAGGCTCGCCGTTGATTTTGACGATGACCTGAATTTCGATGTACGCGACGTCAGTTACTACAGCACAAACTATTCGGCCTCGTTTTTCTACCGTAACTACATAGGTCTCGGCACGGCGAAGCGTTTCGCCGTCTTCAACGATGTCGACCTTACTTTCGGAAGCGGTTCGTCAAGATTCAAACGCTATTATGGCGGAGAGTTGCGTGACACCCACACAAACTCGACTACGGCATCTCTCAATTTCAGCCCCGGTCTGTGCGTGTTCATCATGGACAACGTCTCGTTTAACGTCTCGTTCGGCGTTTTCGGAATCAACATGAAAAACGAGAAGCAGAAGACAAACGGCATTGACGAAGGTTCGCGCTTTTCATCAGGCGCGAACTTCCGATTCAACATCTTCAACATCAATTTCGGACTCGGAATACATATCTAAATGAGAATCTCAAGAATCTTACCGGCCCTGACGGCCGCCATGGCAATGCTGCTTTCAGGCTGCATACACAACGATATACCCTATCCGTCAATTCATGCCAACTTCTTGACATTTGAAGTTGACGGAGCAAGCCAACCGTCACGAATCGACTCGACAAACTACACGGTGACAGTCTATCTGGCCGAGCCGACCGACATCAGAAAAGTGACTGTGAAATCCTACAGCCTCACTCCCGAAACACGGATGAGCGGAATTGACCTCTCTTTGCCTCTGAACCTCGAACAACCTGAGACTGCCGTTCTGAGCATATATCAAGACTACACCTGGACGATCTCGGCCGTGCAGAACATAGAACGTTATTTCACCGTCAAGTCTCAGATTGGAACATCGGTTATCGATACTGACAACCACACCGTAACGGCAACGATTCCGACAACTGCCGATCTCAGCCGTGTCACGGTGCTGACAATGAAACTCGGGGCCGAAGGCTCGACGGTCAGCGACGATCTGGCCGGAAAAACTGTCGATTTCTCATCACCGGTCAAGGTGACCGTCACTACCCATGGGATTGCACGCGAGTGGACGATCACAATTGACCAGACCGATGCGCCCGTGACCTCTGTGCGCGCCGACGCGTGGACTTGTGTCGCATGGCTCTATGGTGAGGCTCAGGAAGGGAAAGACAACGGATTTGAATATCGTCGTGCTTCGGAGACATCATGGCAAAAGGTTCCGGCTGAGTGGATAACTGCTGAAGGAGGAAACTTCCGGGCCCGGCTCATTCATCTCGAACCTTCGACCGATTATGTGGCGCGTGCCTACAGCGGCTCTGACTTCGGCGAGGAAATGGAATTTACTACAGGCATGTCGCTTCAGGTGCCGAATTCCGATTTCAACAGCTGGTGGCTCAATGGTAAAATCTGGAATCCGTGGGCTGAGAACAGCGACAGATTCTGGGATACGGGCAACAAGGGTGCCACGACGCTCGGACCGAGCAACACTGTTCCGACCGATGATACCCCGACCGGAACCGGTCAGGCCGCGAAGCTCGAGACTCGTTTTGTCGGTGTGAGCATTCTCGGAAAACTGGCCGCTGGTAACATCTTCACCGGTGAATATGTGGCGACCGAGGGAACCAACGGAATTCTGAGCTTCGGACGTGAGTTCAAGCAGAGACCGACAAAATTGAGAGGGTATTTCAAATATAACAGTGTGCCGATCTCCCACGCCACTACCCAGTGGAATCATCTGAAAGGGCAGCCCGACACCTGCATTGTCTGGGTCGCGCTCTCTGACGGCGAACAACCCTATGAGATCAGAACGAACCCCAAGAAGCTGCAACTTTTCGACAAAAATGATCCTTCAGTCATCGCCTACGGAAACTTTGAGCTGGGTGAAACCGTTACAGAGTATATGCCGTTTGAGGTGAATCTCGACTATAACGCGACAAACCGTGTTCCCAACTACATTGTCATTGTAGGCTCGGCGAGCAAATATGGCGATTATTTCACCGGTGGAAACGGTTCGGTTCTGTGGCTCGATGACCTTGAACTTGTTTACGATTATTAATGCTAACCAAATTTAAATATTGCACAAAATGAAAAAGACACTCATTCTCGCTGCATTGCTTGCCGGTTCACTCACTGCCGGTGCGCAGACTCTTTTTGATAATGAAAACAATCATGCTTATTTCGGTGCGCGCATCGGTCTCGATGTGACCTCTGCTTCAGATGGACACGGCATCTATTCCAACGGTGCCGGTTTTCATGTCGGGGCAGTCTACAATATTCCCTTGTATATGAATTTCTATTTTGAACCGGGTGTCAGCATCTTCTACAACACGTTCGGACAACAGGTGACGACCGCTTGGAATGAAGATGTGCCGGGTGACGTACCTTTTACTGTCGACGGCTCTATCCGCAACTTCGGTTTCCGTGTGCCGTTCAATCTCGGTTTCCGTTTTGACCTGACCGATGAGATCGGCGTGAGCCTATATACCGGTCCGGTTCTGAACTACAGCATAACGGCCAAGGAACATTGGGACAAAGTCGGTGGAGAGGAGATCATGGACGGAGGTTCACTTTTCGGATACCGTGGTTTCAAACATTTTGACTTGCAGTGGGACTTCGGTGTCGGTCTTTCCTATCAGAAGTACTATCTGTCGGTCGGCGGTGCTGTCGGTGTGACCAAAGTCTTTGACAATCCCGTCATCGATTTCCGTCGAAACAACTTCACTATTGCCCTCGGTTATAATTTCTGATATATCAATATATAAAACAGAGAGGACGCGCCGCAGGCGCGTCCTCTCTGTCGTTTTGTGAGCGGTTGCTCATTGTTACAAGCGGTAGCGATGAAGCGGTTTATCTGACGACTATCTTTTTCCCAAGGAAAATGTAGCAGCCGGGTGCGAGGGTGGCGATTTGACCGCGGGTCGCGTTTTCAAGAACTCTGACACCCATGAGATCATAGACATCGCCGGTCTTATTCTCGTCAGTTGATGTGACATTATCAACTCCGGCGAGAGAGCCTTTGATATTGACGAAATTTTTCCAACCCACGGCTTCTGCATATCTATCCTCACTTCCCTGTGGCACATTGAGAGTGGCCGTTTTGTATGCTTGATCGGCAAACGAGTTGTCGAGACATGAGGGGGGATTGGCAGCGGCGCATTCGACTGATGTGATCAAGGTGCAGCCTCCGAAAGCAGATGCACCTACCGATGTCAGATTGGCCGGCAGTTTGACATTTGTCAGCTTTGTGCAACTGTAGAATTGATTTGTGGAAACTGTCTTCACTTTATCGCCGAGCACCAGAGATTTCAACTCGCCCATGGTTAATCCGAAATTATCGGGTGACTGCAGGTCGGCTGCGTCAACATCAAGATATAGTGTAGAGGCGTTTGAGAGAGACGGGGTAGAGCCGTAGATAATTTCTCCCGACCCTGTCTGAGTGATTTTGAGATCGGTCACTTTTGGATTGAAAGCGCTGCGGTTGTCTATGACGTGGATGTCACATAGCTCGAGAGTTCCGACTTTACCTTGGTCAAAAATCGCGGCTCCGGTAGGCAATGTCACCTCTCCACTGACCTTCATGGTTACGACTTCAGCTTGTTGGAAGCTATATTTTCCAAGGGTCAGCGGGCCTTGCAGCTCCACATTGTTGATTTTACATCTCATGAATGCTTTTTCTCCGATGACTTTGATGTTTGTTAAATCGATCGATAATGTCGATTTGACGGCATTGAAGCACCCTGTTGAAATTTCTGTGAGAGCGGAACCAAATTCAACTTTCTCCACTGTGCTGAGATAGAAAACCTCTTTACCGAGTGTCTTCAGTCCCGGCATTTTCACTTCCTTGATTTTTTTCGCGAGGAAAAATGCCTGGTCGCCGATACTTGTCACACTTTCTGCCGCTGTCAATGTCTGCAACGACGAGTTGGAATTGAAAGCCTTGGCTGCTATGCTTGTAACGGCATAGGTCTTGCCGTCGTACTCCACACTTGCCGGAATTACGGCATCGGTGAGATCAGATGCACACCCCGATACCGTGGCGGTATTGTCGTCAATGGTTGTATAGACGATTTTGTCTTTTGTGAAAATCCAGGCATCCGCGTTTTGGATGCCGAAGCATGCAACAATAAATGTGGCTAATAATGATTTTTTAAGCATAACTGTGTGTTTAATGTTAAAGTGTTGGCGCAAAGATAGAAAAATAAAAGGGAGGAATTTACCCCCCCCAATTGTTAACGTAATTTAACATTAAGTTGATGACTGTTGTCGCTTGTCTATTGCTAAAAAAGGTTGTCACTCTATTGCTGAAGCATAGTTACCTGCTATTTGGGCGATGGCTCGTTTTGCCGGCTGACGTTTGCCGTCTATTGTGGTGATCAGTTCCTTGACCGGATAAAAGTCTGGATTTTGCGCAACCTGAAAGTCGTCAGCGTCTTCATCGGCCGGACGGTCGGAACCGGCAGCTGCCTCGACAATTTCTTCAGAGTCGGCGATGTCAGAAGCGATGTCACCGCCATTGACGATCGTCATTTCCAACGAAACCGGATTGACTCTCAACTGAGGTGATTGATCAAACAGGTTGTCATTTTCTATATAGAGACTGACGAGGTGTTTCACACGTTCTATAAATTCTTCACGTTTCATATCATTCATGTTTTTAGAAACATAACAACCTCCCGGTTCATCTTGTTCTGAAAAAAAGAGTTGCAGAACCGTCAGATTCTGCAACTCTCTGAATTATTGAAGTAAATTAGCTTATTCAGCAAATTTGGCTTTGAGGAACTCGCGGTTTAGACGGGCAATGTTGCTCAGCGAGATGTTCTTGGGACACTCAGCTGCGCAGGCACCGGTGTTGGTGCAGTTTCCGAAACCGAGTTCGTCCATTTTCTTAACCATTGCGCGTGCGCGGCGTGCGCGTTCCACCTGACCCTGGGGAAGTAGAGCAAACTGGCTGACTTTCGCTGAGACGAAGAGCATGGCAGAACCGTTTTTGCATGCTGCCACACAAGCGCCGCAACCGATGCAGGTAGCTGAGTCCATTGCGATGTCGGCCACTTCTTTTGAAATGGGGGTTCCGTTGGCGTCGGGAGCACCGCCGCAGTTGAACGAGACGTAACCGCCTGCCTGCTGTATTTTGTCAAACGCGTTGCGGTCGACAGTGAGGTCGCGGATAACCGGGAATGCTGCCGAACGCCACGGTTCGATAGTGATGGTGTCTTCGTTTTTGAATTTACGCATGTGGAGCTGACATGTGGTGATGCCCTGTACGGGACCGTGGGGGTGACCGTTGATATAGAGCGAGCACATGCCGCAGATGCCTTCGCGGCAGTCGTTGTCAAACACGACCGGCTCCTCGTTTTTCTCCACCAGCTGCTGGTTGAGCATGTCGAGCATTTCGAGGAAAGAGGTTCCGGTGGAAACGTTTTCCACACGATAGTTGACGAACTGGCCTTTTTCTTTAGGACCACGTTGACGCCAAATTTTCAAGTTTACGTTAATTGTAGTTTCCATTGTGGGTTATCTCGTGGTTTTAAAGATTATGACTTGTAGTTACGTGTCTGAACCTTGATGGCCTCATATTTGAGCGGCTCTTTGAGAAGAACAGGTTTCTCAGTGTCGCCGGTATATTTCCAGCACGATACGTACATGTAGTCTTCGTCGTTTCGGGCAGCTTCACCGTCGGCTGTCTGATATTCCTCGCGGAAGTGTGCTCCGCATGATTCGTTGCGGTTGAGGGCGTCGATAGCCATCATTTTAGCCATTACGAGGAAGTCTTCGAGGCGGAGAGCCTTCTCGAGTTCGGTGTTGAGGTCGTTTGCGCTGCCGACAATGCGGAGGTCGCTGTAGAATTCCTTGCGGACTTCCTCGATCTCGTCGAGAGCTTTCACGAGACCTTGCAGTGTGCGTCCCATGCCGACAAGTTCCCACATCACGTGACCGAGTTTCTTGTGAAGCTGGTCGGGAGATTTCGTACCCTTGATGTTCATCAGTTTATCGATGCGTGCCTTGACATCGGCCTCGGCTTTGTCAAACTCAGGAGTGTTTGTGGTGAAGTGGGGCACTTTGATCTGGTCGCTCAGATAGTTCTGGAGTGTGTAGGGAAGCACGAAATATCCGTCGGCGAGTCCCTGCATGAGAGCAGAAGCACCGAGGCGGTTGCCGCCGTGGTCAGAGAAGTTACATTCACCGATAGCGAAGAGTCCTTTGATTGATGTCTGAAGCTCGTAGTCAACCCAGATTCCACCCATGGTGTAGTGGCTTGCGGGGAAGATCATCATCGGGGTCTCGTAGGGGTTGTCATCAGAAATCATCTGATACATGTCGAAGAGGTTGCCGTAGCGGTCGCGGACGGCATCTTCGCCGTCGCGTGCAATGGCATATTTGAAGTCGAGATAGACGGCGTTGCCGGTTCCTACGCCATAGCCTGCGTCGCAACGTTCTTTTGCTGCGCGGCTGGCGATGTCGCGGGGACAGAGGTTACCGAATGCCGGGTAGCGGCGTTCGAGATAGAAGTCGCGGTCTTCATCGGGAATGTCGGTCGGTTTTTTCTTTCCTGCACGGATTGCCTCGGCGTCTTCTTTTTTCTTGGGAACCCAGATGCGTCCGTCGTTGCGGAGTGATTCGCTCATGAGGGTCAGCTTAGACTGATCTTCACCGTGAACGGGAATACATGTCGGGTGAATCTGAGTGAAGGCGAGGTTTGCCAGATATGCACCTTTCTTGAAGGCCTGGATTGCGGCAGAGCCATTGCAGCCCATTGCGTTTGTAGAAAGGAAGAATGCACGTCCGTAGCCGCCGGTAGCGAGAACAACAGCGTGAGCGGCATAACGCTCGAGTTCACCGGTGACGAGGTTGCGGACGATGATGCCGCGTGCGCGGCCGTCGATGATCACCAGGTCGAGCATCTCGCGGCGGTTAAGTGATTTCACCTTGCCTTTCTCGATCTGACGGTTAAGTGAGGCGTATGCGCCGAGGAGCAACTGCTGTCCGGTCTGGCCTTTGGCATAGAATGTACGTGAAACCTGTGCGCCGCCAAATGAACGGTTGGCGAGCAGACCGCCGTATTCGCGTGCGAAAGGAACGCCCTGCTGCACACACTGGTCAATGATGTTGTTTGACACTTCTGCCAGACGATAGACGTTGGCTTCGCGGGCACGGAAGTCGCCACCCTTGACGGTGTCGTAGAAGAGGCGGTAGACAGAGTCACCGTCGTTCTGATAGTCTTTTGCTGCATTGATACCACCCTGTGCGGCGATAGAGTGTGCGCGGCGGGGTGAGTCCTGAATGCAGAAGTTGGTCACATTGAAACCGAGCTCGGCGAGTGTTGATGCTGCCGATGCGCCGGCGAGGCCTGTACCGACGACGATCACGTCGAGGTTACGCTTGTTGGCCGGGTTGACAAGTTTCTGATGTGCTTTGTAGTTGGTCCACTTCTCAGCTATGGGACCTTCGGGAATCTTTGAGTCAATCTGGAATTCGGGTAGCGCAGATGATTCGATATCAGCGTAGTCTTTCATGATGGGAGTCGAATCGATCATCCCTTCAAGTTTTTTGTAGTCTGCCATATCTGATTGGTTGTTAATTGTTTTCGATGATTACGGTTTCTTCGTTGGGACATTGCTTGGCACATTTGCCGCAATTGTCGGCACAGCTCTGACACTGTTCGCAGCCGTTGGCACAGCCTTCGCAGTTTGCGCAGCTTTCCGCACAGCCTTCACAGTTGGCGCAAGACTCGCAGTTTTTGGCGCATGCCTCGCATTTCTGCTGGCAGTCGGTGCAGTTGTTGGTGCATGCCTCGTTGCAGACAGTCTGCTGGCAAGCCGATGCACACTCGATTCCGGGAACGCCGGCGTTCTTTCCTTCAGATGCCATTTCGGCGTACTGTTCCAGAAGAGCGGGGCAAGAGGTGTAGACACCGCGGTTTGCCTGAACGGTGAAGACCACTGCTTCAGCGAGGAAGAGGGCGATCACGATTGTTGTCCACCAGTTGGCGATGCATTTTGTGCGCTGAAGCCAGATCTGACCGTTCCAACCGCATGACTGGAACATTGACCATACGCCGTGGGTCATGTGGAACCAGAGGGCTACGAAACCGATGATGTAGACAGGCAGGGTGTACCACTGGCTGAAGGCGATCTGCAGGAACCAGGTTCCGGCTGCCGGGGGAACTTCCGCTCCGTTGGTGCAGTCGGTCACGGGTGTGCCCATGATCTCGGCGAGCTGCATCTTGCTCCAGAACTGAATGAGGTGAATCACAAAAAATGCGAGAACAACGATGCCGAGAACGAGCATGTTCTGTGATGCCCATTCAACTTGTGCGGGTTTCTTGACCACATTGTAGCGGTCGTTTCCGCGGGCATCACGGTTCTGCAAAGTCAGCCAGACGGCGTAGACGATGTGAACGATGATCAACAGGGCGATAACCGCGCTGCCTGCAAGGGCATACCAGTTAGCACCGAGGAACTCACACACGCTGTTATAGGCAGCGGGCCAGAACAGGGCGACAGCGTTCATCAGACAGTGGAACGTGACGAATAGGACGAGAACCGCGCCGGTAATAGCCATGACGAGTTTTCGGCCTATGGATGAATTAATTAACCACATAGAAAAGTTTTGATGTTTAGTTTATTAATTGATTGTTTGAGAATTGACTGGGTTAATGATTCGACAAAATTAAGATAAAAAACCCGTCTTTACAACAATTAAAGAAAAAATTCTCTAAAAAGTCGGAAGTTTTGTGAATTGACCTCGTTTCAGCGGCGCCAGAAGCCCGGGGAGAAAAGCACAAGAACGGTGAAAAGTTCGAGTCGCCCGATGAGCATCAGTAACGAGAGAATCCATTTGGCTCCCGACGGAATGATATCGTAATTGTTGCCGAAACCTGTGATGTCGGCACTGAGTCCTGTGTTGCTGACACATGAAAATGAGGTGAACAGCGAGTCTACCAACGGAATTCTGAATGTCGTCAGGACAAGACCTCCGGCCAAGATGACAAGGCAATAGAGCCCCAGAAACGCCGACACCTTGTTGACGGTCTCTGGTGAGACCGCGCGGCCGTTTATGTTGACGGGTCTGATCGTGTTGGGGTGGAGAATGCGGTAAATCTCGTTGTGGCTGTTTTTGATGAAATAGATCGCGCGGTCTAATTTCGCGCCTCCGCTTGTCGAGCCGGCACATGCGCCGAACATCATCATGACGAAAACGAGCAGAAGAATGAATGTGCCCCAGTTCTGGAAATTGGACACTGTGTATCCGGTGGAACTCATGGTCGATACGATCATGAACACGGGGTCTATCACAAGAGTCTCGAATGAATTGCCGGCCCCGGTGACGATCAGCGATCCTGCGAAAAGAATGTAGATCACAAAGATTGCCATGACATAGACCCTGAACGGCTCGTTTGACCATGAGCCGCGTAATCCGCCCGACAACACCTTGTAGAGCAGAGCGAAATTGATGCCGCCTAAAAACATGAAGATCGTGAGTATGATCTTGACATAGTTGGAGTTCCAGGCATGGATGCTGGCGTTGTGGTTTGAAAATCCGCCGGTCGACATAGTGCTGAACGCATGGCAGATGCTGTCAAATGTGTTCATCGGGCCGAGCCACAGCAGCAGAAACAGCAGGATGGTGAACATTACATAGATGAACCAGAGCCGTTTGGCGGTCTGGCTGACCCTCGGTTTGATTTTGTCGTGGGTGATGCCGGTCACTTCGGCATTGAACATCTGCATTCCGCCGGCCGAGTTGAGCATAGGCAGCACCGCAAGGGTGAACAGTATGATTCCCATGCCACCGATCCACTGCATCAGCGCGCGCCAGATGTGTATCGCGTGTGACAGAATCTCGACTTCCTCAAGCACCGACGCTCCGGTCGTGGTGAATCCTGACATTGCTTCGAAGAATGCTTCTGATACGTTCAGATGTGGTGATCCGAAGATGAATGGTATCATTCCGAAGGCTGAAAAGAAGACCCAGACAAGAGCGGTCAGCAGAAAGCCCTCGCGTTTTCCCATCTCGTTCATTCGCGGGCGGCTGCCGAAGGTCATTGTCAGTCCGGCAATCAGAGTGAGTGCCAGAGTTGCTCCGAAAACCGGAACGGCAAGGTCAAATTCTTCATATATCAACGCGGTTGCCAATGGAATCAACATGAAGCCCGACTCGATGACAAGCAGCATGCCTATGACTCTCAGAATCATGCGGTAGTTTATTCCTATGCGCTTCTTTCCGTGAACCATCACCATTTGAATTTTCGTGTTTCGGTCTTTTGGTTGCCGCACGCGTCGGTTACGGTCATTGTGACCGTGTGGAGTTTTCCGCGGCTGAACCGTCGTGGATCCATTTTGAACGTGACACGTCCGCTTTTGCCGTCAAACTCAAAAAGCGCGAATTTTCCGTCTATTTCGCCTCTGAAAGTCTCGACTCCGCTGAGATTGTCGGAGATTCTGAACGTCACGGCTCCCTTTCCCCAGGTCTCGGGTCTGACAGCGACGATCGAGGGCGGGGTGATGTCGGAGGTGACAGCATAGCGTCCAAACCGGTTTATCTCGGCTTTCATCGCGCCGTTTTCATAACGAGATGTCACCGCCGAGCGTTTCTTGCCCGAGAGTCTGACAAGGCAATATTTGGTCTTGTCGGTAAGACAGTCGTTTTTCAGAGGAATTGTCAGTGGAATGTTGCCGGCGAGCGGATCGCGGTAATCGCCTATCGTGTATATCAATGAATTGTAATTTTCAGATTTCACGGAGTCGACTCTGAAAATGATGTCATCATAAAGCACGCCTTTTGGGAAGCTGACTGAAACACCGTCGACATTGTAGCTGTGGGTTCCGTCGAAATTGAGCCGGTTGCCTTTTGTCTTGATCTGCTTTATGTCTGTTTTACGGCCTCTGACAGTGAACGGCATCTCGGTTTTGTTGCCGAATGCATCTTCGAGGGTGAATTTGAATTTATAAGGCCGTTCCGTGTCTATTGTCACCGTTCCGTCTCCTACGGCTTCTATCATGTCGCCTAATGGTCGCGACGGGCAGACGTAGGTACGCATCATCCAGCGTCCGCGGTCGACCACGTCGCCATAGTCGGCGAGTGTGTTGACTGCGCGTGTGTTGTCAAAACTGAAGCGGTCTATCACACGTCGGTAAACCTGTTTCCCGTCGACGGTCAGGGTGAGGTATTTGACTCCGTATATGTTGTTCGTCCCGGTCATGCGGTCAAACGCGTTGATCGCAGGGTAGACTTTGCCCCATGCGTCAAAACCTTTGGCGGCATCGGCTTTTGACAGCACCGACGGAGCGTTGGAGCCATTGACCGAACCCTCGTCAGTGACTGGATAAAGGCCTATGTGGCGCACCTCGGGTGGAGTCTTGTCGTTGATGTAGTTCCGGTAATATTCCATAGGGTCGAGCGCGTCGCCGGTTCTTGTGTCGCGTATGTCCATGTGGAGGTGCGGGCCGAAGGAACTTCCCGCATTTCCGCTGAACGCTATGACATCGCCGCGTCTGACCTCGATCTCTCCCGGTTCAAACTCAAGGTCGATCGAAAAAGTCTCGCGTGCATACTGTTCATTTCTGACGCGTTTGTCAATTTCATCTGAAAATGCTTCAAGATGTCCGTAGACAGTTGTCAGTCCTGTCGACGGGTGGACCACATAGACGGCACGTCCGAATCCCCAGGGAGAGACTGTGGCACGGCTGACGTATCCGTCGTCGGCACTGTGTATCTTATGACCTGTGCGACCCTGGGTCTTGAAATCGAGTCCCGAATGGAAATGGTTGGGTCTGAGCTCCCCGAAATTGCCTGCAAGCACCGCCGGAATTTCCAGCGGACGTCCCGGCTCCGGTTTTTGCGCTGATAATGTCGCTGCCGAGCAAACGGTTAATATGCAGTAAGTTATGATTCTGTGCATCGTCTGAATATCAAAAACGGAAAACAAAGGTAGCCAAAATAGAGGAAAACTCCCAACAAATCATTAACTTTGCACTCAAATTTTATTTAATTATGCAGGAAAAAATCATCATTCTTGATTTCGGTTCGCAGACGACGCAGCTCATCGGTCGCCGCGTTCGCGAACTCAATACCTATTGCGAGATTGTTCCCTACAACAAATTTCCATTCGGAGACCCGTCGGTCATTGGTGTGATTCTGTCGGGATCGCCTTTCTCGGTCTATGATGAGAAGGCGTTCAAGGTCGACCTCAGTGAGATCAGAGGCAAATACCCGGTTCTGGGCATTTGCTATGGGGCGCAGTTCATGGCCTATGTATCGGGCGGTTCGGTCGAACCGGCGGCATCGCGTGAGTATGGCCGTGCCCGTCTGACATGGATCGAGCAGGGCAACGCCCTGTTTAAAGGCATTGACGAGGGCAGCCAGGTCTGGATGAGCCACGGCGACACCATTACATCGGTTCCCGATAATTTCAAGACCGTGGCGTCGACCGCCAATGTCCATAACGCGGCCTATCAGATCGAAGGGGAAAAGACCTGGGGAGTCCAGTTCCACCCCGAGGTGTTCCATTCTACCGACGGAACCCGGTTGCTTGGCAATTTCGTTGTCGACATCTGTGGCAGCCGCCAGTCGTGGGGTGCCGAGTCGTTTATCGAGACTACGGTCGCGGCTCTGAAAGAGCAGCTCGGCGACGATAAGGTCGTTTTGGGCTTGAGCGGCGGAGTGGACTCGAGTGTTGCTGCCGTGTTGCTCAACAAGGCGATAGGCAAGAACCTGACCTGCATATTTGTCGATCACGGCATGTTGCGCAAAAACGAGTTTGTCAACGTGCTCAAAGATTATGAAGGTCTCGGTCTCAATGTGATCGGAGTCGACGCGTCGGCCAAGTTTTTCAGCGAGCTTGCCGGAGTGACCGATCCTGAACGTAAGAGAAAAATCATAGGCAAGGGCTTCATTGATGTTTTTGATGAGGAAGCCCACAAGATCAAAGATGTCAAATGGCTCGCACAGGGAACGATTTATCCCGACTGCATCGAGTCGCTCTCTATCACCGGTACGACTATCAAGAGTCACCACAATGTCGGTGGTCTGCCCGAGAAGATGAATCTGAAATTGTGTGAACCGCTCAGACTGCTGTTTAAAGACGAGGTCCGTGCGGTTGGACGACAGCTCGGAATGCCTGAACATCTCATTACCCGCCATCCATTCCCGGGACCGGGTCTCGCTGTCAGAATTTTGGGCGATATCACCCCCGAGAAAGTCGCTATTCTTCAGAATGCCGATGATATTTTCATTCAGGGGCTCCGCGACTGGGGGCTCTATGACAAGGTTTGGCAGGCAGGAGTTATTCTGCTGCCGGTTCAGAGTGTCGGTGTGATGGGCGATGAGCGCACCTATGAACGCGCTGTCGCACTCAGGGCCGTCACTTCGACCGACGCCATGACGGCCGATTGGGCACATCTTCCCTATGATTTCCTTGCCAAGGTCTCGAACGACATCATCAATCATGTTCGCGGTGTCAACCGCGTTTGTTACGATGTGTCGTCAAAACCGCCGGCCACGATCGAGTGGGAGTGACCATTATCGATATTTGGGCAGCCTGACGGCTCGTCGCTTGCCGAAAAGGCAAGAGGAAAGTCCGGGCAACGCAGAGCACCATATTTCTTAACGGGAAGCTGCCGGCGACGGCAGAGGCAACGTGACAGAAAATAACCGCCGCGGGTCGGTCGCCGATGCGCGGTAAGGGTGAAAAGGTGGGGTAAGAGCCCACCGGACGCCACAGTGATGTGGCGTGCCGCACGCCTTATGGGTTGCAAGGTCAAGTATACCGGCATTCAAGGATTGCTCGTCCATTGCCGGGGGGTAGACTGCTAAAGATGCGTGGCAACACGTTTTCGTAGATAAATGACGGGCCGCTGACGGTGTTTCCCGTTTGACGGTGATAATGCCGGCGCGACATAACCCGGCTTATAGTCAGACTGCTTTTGAGGCTGTGCCAGAAATGGCGCGGCCTCTTTTTTATGCTCCGTTTTGCTATTTTAACATTTAAATGTGTAACAAATCACGACTCAGCAGCGTCTAAGATTAAAAAACTTGAATATATTGCATTATCTCATGAAAAAGTCATTATTAATCGCAGGCGCGCTTTTCGTTGCCGGAGCATTCACTTTCATCTCGGCCAAGACACTGATTCCGTCAAAGAACATCACTTCTGTCGAACATCGTCTCGGATACGTCGATGAGATCGAGGTCAGTTCTGCTATTTCGGTGGTATATGTCCAGACCACTGACAACAGTTGCCGTGTCAATCTGTCGGCACCGGAAAATCTGATAGATAAGGTTGAGGTGGAGAGCCGCGACGGCAAATTGTCTCTGTCACTACGAGGTAACCTGAGTATAAAGGGCAGCATTAATGTCAAGGCTACGGTCTATGCCCCGTCATTGACTGAAATAGATCTGACCGGTGCCTCTTCGTTCAAGGCTTCGTCTCTTATGGCCACAGGAAGGAAAATAGAGATCGATCTGTCGGGTGCATCAAGTCTTTCAATAGACAAATTGAGTGCGTCGACTCTTGAGATTGATGCCAGCGGGGCTTCGGCTGCCGATATCAAAAATATCTCTGCCGGCATTCTCGAGGCTGATTTGAGTGGCGCGTCATCGGTTACTGTCTCGGGCCATTCAAATAATGTCGAATATGAGGTGAGCGGTGCTTCGAAGCTCAATGCTTCGGCACTCAAGGCTACTGTCGGAAAGATTGAGGCAAGCGGTGCTTCGAAAATAAACAGTGCGGTCAAAAATGTGGTTAAGCTCGAATCTTCGGGTATGTCACATGTCAGAAACAACAATGATTGATTTGAAATAGACTATTTGAGTTATTATTGAGAACAGAGAGAGCCGGATCGTTAAGACCCGGCTCTCTCTTTGAGATATTTTCTCGGCTGATGTTATTCGGTTACACCGGCCAGTTCTGGATCGATCATGATGCGTCCGCAATATTCGCAGACAATGATTTTCTTGTGCATTTTGATCTCAAGCTGTTTCTGCGGTGGAATGCGGTTGAAGCAGCCGCCACATGCGTTACGCTGAATGTAGACCACACCGAGGCCGTTGCGTGCGTTCTTGCGTATTCTCTTGAATGCCGTCAGGGTGCGCTCGTCGATGCGTGGCTCGATCTCTTTCGCCTTGTCGCGCAGACGTTCCTCGTCTTGACGTGTTTCTGAAACAATTTCCTCAAGTTCGCGTTTCTTGTCTTCGAGAATGTGTTCACGGTCGGCAAGATCGTTGTTTGTTTTTTCTATTTCAGCCGTCTTCGATTCGATCTGGCGGTTGAATTCATAGATGTGCTTGTCACACAACTCGATCTCGAGAGTCTGGAATTCGACTTCTTTAGAGAGAAGGTCGAACTCGCGGTTGTTCCTGACGTTCTCGAGTTGTTCCTTATAGCGGTTTATCTTGATCTGGGCTTCTTCAATCTTGGCCTTTTCGGAGACAAGTTTCTTTTTCAGCTCTTCGATCTCAGTGTTGAAATTCTTGATGCGGGTGTGGAGACGTGCGATGTCATCTTCAAGATCCTGCACCTCGATGGGAAGTTCGCCTCTGATGATTTTGATGCGGTCAATTTCAGAGAGGATAGTCTGCAGTTCGTAGAGAGATTTGAGACGCTCTTCAACTGAGAGGTTTTCATTCTGTTTTTTATCAGTAGCCATCTGTATTTGCTTACAAATAATTTATGGGATTTTTTTCGGTCACGGATTTATAGACTGCAAAGTTAGGAAATTTTTCTGTAATAATCTGATAAAAAATCTCTTTTGTGCATTCCTCGCTTTCAAAGTGGCCGATGTCGACCAGAAAAATGCGGTTGTCGAAGTCGAGAAAATAGTTGAATTTGCAGTCAGATGTCAGATAAACGTCACCTCCGGCGGCTATGGCATCGGCAATGAATTCGCTTCCGGCACCTCCACAGAGGGCGACACGCGATATTGTCAATGGTGCTTTGTCGACAGACGAGCAACGTGCGACGGGCGAGTTGAACGCTGTCTTGACAAGCTTGACAAACGACTCGGGAGATAGCGGCACCGGGAGATTGCCGATCGCACCGCTTCCGGCATTTTCGCCTCCCGACGACAGGCATGTGATGTCAGAGAGGCCGAGCATGCGGGCCATTTCCCACGAAACGCCGTTGACCGGAGTGTTGTCGATCGCTGTGTGGCAACTGTAGACGGCGATGTCGTTTTTTATAGCTGCGACAATCATGTCGTCGACGCGGTTTCGCCCTACGATGTTTTTAACGCCTCGGAACATCAGCGGATGGTGGGTCACGATCATGTTGCAGCCGAGGCTTTTCGCTTCGTTTATGATTTCTGCGGTCAGATCAACGCAGATGAGCACTCCGGTGCAGGGGGAGTCGGGGCTGCCGATCTGCAGACCGGTGTTGTCATAATCTTCTTGAAGCCGGCGCGGTGCGACGGCTTCAAGAGATTGTGTTATGTCGCGTACCGTCATTGTGGCGGTCATTGTTTGTCTGATTCGACAATGGCTATTGAAAGTTCGTCGAGCTGCTTCTGGTCGAGAGGAGCGGGTGCGTCAAGCATCACGTCGCGTCCGCTGTTGTTTTTCGGGAAGGCGATGCAGTCGCGTATTGAGTCGAGACCTGCGAAAAGCGATACCCAACGGTCGAGTCCGTAAGCAAGACCTCCGTGGGGAGGCGCGCCAAACTTGAATGCGTTCATCAGGAAGCCGAATTGCTCCTGTGCTTTCTCAGGTGTGAAGCCGAGAATCTCAAACATCTTGGCTTGCAGGCCGCTGTCGTGGATACGGATTGAACCGCCGCCGACCTCGACACCGTTGATGACCATGTCGTAGGCATCGGCGCGTACAGCCGCGGGGTCTGTGTCGAGCAAGGGAATGTCTTCGTCTTTAGGGTGGGTGAACGGGTGGTGCATGGCCATCAACCGCTGTTCCTCATCGCTCCATTCAAACATCGGGAAGTCGACAACCCAGAGACATGCGAATTGGTTTTTGTCGCGCAGACCGAGACGGTTGCCCATTTCGAGACGGAGCTCGCAGAGCTGTTTGCGTGTCTTCATCGCGTCGTCGCCGCTGAGAATCAGAATGAGGTCACCCGGCTCGGCGTTGAATTTGTTGGCCATGGCGCGGAGAGTCTCCTGGGTGTAAAATTTGTCGACGCTCGATTTTACTGTTCCGTCGGCTTCGACACGTGCGTAGACCATGCCTTTGGCACCGATTTGCGGACGTTTTACAAACTCGGTCAGCTGGTCGAGTTGTTTGCGTGTGTAGGAGGCGGCACCTTTTGCACAGATTCCGCCGATGTAAGCTGCGTTGTCAAAGACAGAGAAGCCGTGGCCTTTCATGATGTCGTCAATTTCGACAAACTGCATTCCGAAGCGAAGGTCGGGCTTGTCGCTGCCGTATTTGGTCATGGCTTCGATCCAGGGCATTCTTATGAACGGAGCCGGAAGGTCGACACCGCGCAGTTCCTTGAACAGGTGTATCGCCATGCCCTCGAAGAGTGAGATTATGTCGTCTTGCTCCACGAAGCTCATCTCGCAGTCAATCTGGGTGAACTCGGGTTGACGGTCGGCGCGGAGGTCTTCGTCGCGGAAACATTTGACAATCTGGAAGTAGCGGTCCATGCCTGAGACCATCAGCAGCTGCTTCAGTGTCTGGGGTGACTGGGGCAGAGCGTAGAACTGGCCGTGGTTCATGCGCGACGGAACGACGAAGTCGCGTGCGCCTTCAGGAGTCGAACCTACGAGCATGGGGGTCTCGATTTCAAGGAAGCCTTTGGAGTCGAGATAACGGCGCACCTCCATGGTCATTTTGTGGCGCAACTCAAGGTTTTTTCTAACGGCCTGACGGCGCAGGTCGAGATAACGGTATTTCATTCTGATGTCATCGCCGCCGTCAGTGTCGTCTTCAATGGTGAAAGGTGGCACATCTGACGTGTTGAGGACATTCAGACCCGAGGCGATGATCTCAATTTCGCCTGTCGGAATGTTTTTGTTTTTATTTGAGCGTTCTGAAACGGTGCCTTCGATCTGCACGACAAATTCGCGTCCGAGATGGTTGGCGCGTTCACAGAGATCGGCATCGACCTCATTGTTGAAAACTACCTGGGTGATGCCATATCGGTCGCGGACATCGACAAAGGTCATGCCGCCCATTTTACGGGCACGCTGAACCCAGCCGGCGAGAGTCACTTTTTTGCCGGCGTCGCTGAGGCGGAGTTCTCCGCATGTGTTTGAACGAAACATATATATGCTGTTTTTTTGAATCAGAGTGTAAAATTACAAGAAAATTTGCAAATAGAGGCTTTCTCGTTCAAAAAAGTGGCGGCGGTGTCACTAAAACGTTGAGTGACACCGCCGCAGCAGGCTTTTATTGTCGGTTTTCAAGCTTCGAAGTCAAACATTGATTTGACGCGGTCCATGAACGTCGGCTCGAGTTGTTTGAGGTGGACATTGACTTCGTTGCTCCGTTTGCTCAGGAATATGATCGAGGAATGTAGAACGATGCCCACGGTTTCTTCAAAATCAATGATGCCATAGACTCTGTCGAGCGGAATTTTATTGAAGGGAGACCATGGTTCGACACTGTTGATGATGATGTCGTTTCCGTCGATCTCGATTCCGTGTGAGGGATCGGCTCCTTCAAAAAGCAGGATAATGTCGAGGCAATCGGGTGACTCGGGGAGTTTGTTGTACTGCTTGTAGATCTGCTCAATTGCTTTTTTTGAAATCATATCGTGCTTGTGTTTGTCGGGTTTTTAATCGTTGTGATGAATTTGAATGCTGTTTTTTGATTCAGTAGTTAAACCCTGATAGAGTGCAAAAAGTTTAGGGAGATTAGGCAATTTTGCCGCTATTTAACCTTTGTAACCACATTGTCATTACATAGTGTCTGAAATGTGTCAGCAAGCTGTTCTTTCATGATTTTTCGTCTTCTTGCAGATTCATTAATTTAAGCCATTTCAAGTAGCCGAGCACTGCGATCACAGAATATATGCCATATAGAATGGAGTAAAAATTCAGTCCTTTGTAAAAGTACAGGCCGCAGCAGACAATGTCGGCGACAAGCCATGCGAGCCATTGTTCGGCGAACTTACGCGCCATCATGAACAATGCCACGATCGAGAGTGCCGTTGTGAAGGCGTCGGCCACAGGAACTGTCGAATCGGTGAATGTCACCAGAATCCACCATATCGCTGCCCACAGAAGCAGTGTTGCCACGATGCAGATTGAGGCAGCTCCGGGTGAGACACGTGTGATAGGCCGGGGCTTTTTCGCTTTTTTCCTTCCCGTACCTCCGTTGTTCCAGACAATGAAACCATAGAGGGCTATGGCGAGATAATAGATGTTTATTGCAAAATCGGCATACAGACCTTTTGAGTAGTAGATCCACATTGATATCGTGGGCATGACCACAGAGGCAAGCCACACTTTTTTATCGGCATGATATTCCCACCACAGATATAGCAGCCCGACAGAGAAGCCGAGCAGTTCGCGCAGAAGTGAAAGATCGAAGTTCATCAGAATCGAAGCGTTATGTTGGCCATTACGTGTGCGGGAGCCTGTGCGGCAAATCCGGCGTAGCGATAGATCACTTTCTCATCTCCGTCGACATAGTATCCGGCACCTGCATAACCGTTGTTGAAATATTTCTCGCTGAAAATGTTGTAGACCGAGAATCCGATATGGGTTTCTCTGACTCCGCAAATGTTTTTAAGTGTCGCGCCGAGGTGTAGGTCGGAGATGAAATAGGCGTCGAGTCTGGCTTCTTCGCTACGGGCGTTGTTCATGTATTGTTTGCCTACATAGCGGCTCGACAGCGAGGCGTCAAATATGTTCCATTTGAAATTGAACGCATTGTTGAAGATAATGTCGGGAGAGAATGATATCGGAGTGTCGCCTCGGTCAAATGAAATCGGGTTCGTCCACTCGTCTTCATAGATGTACTCGACAAAGTTCTTGATGCGGTTTCTCGAAAGTGTGATGTTGAATTGCCAGTCAAACCAGCGGCATGGGCGCAGCGAGGTCTGGAGTTCGATGCCGGTGCGGTAGCTGTCGGGAATGTTTACGCTGAGCGCGTTTCCGGTGTCGGAAAGTTGTCCGGTTGCGACAAGCTGATCTTTATATAGCATATAATATAGGTTTATGCCTACTGAGAAAAGCGGTCTCGAATAGCTGTAGCCGAGTTCGAAGTCGTTGAGGCGTTCAGCCTCGGGACGGTGGTTCCGGTCACCGTCGGTGAAGTTGTCTCTGACCGGTTCTTTGCGTGCGATGGCCCATGAGGCGAATGCCCGGTGGTCTCCATGTGTGAAATTGACTCCGAGTTTCGGGTTGAAGAAGTTCCAGTGGCGTCTGATGTCAAGCCATGCCGGAGAGTCGGTGTTGTAATCGTAGTTGTCGCTTGTGCCCCTGATTGTGTAACGGATGTGGCGGAACTGCATGTCGGCAAAGGCTGAAAATTTCGGGCTGATGTCGTAGTTGGCCCTGAGATAGGTGTTTATGTCTGATTTGCGTCCGCGGTTATTGTAATATTCCTGAAGTGGATCAATTTGACCGACATAGTTTCTCACCCACTTGATTTGACCGAAATGGTGGCCGAGGAAAGCTGTGACGGCTGCTCCGCCGGTTATGTTCCAGCGGCCGTCGTTGTAGTTGATTGTGACTTGTCCTCCGCCGAAACAGTTCTCGTTGTTCTTGAGTCTGATCAGATCGCTCTTTTTGATGGTCTCGCCATCGGCGTTCTGAAACGGGGTCAGGCCGTATTCTTTAAGTGTGCGGTTCGTTTTGTATTGGTCGTAGTATCCGTCGTCTTTAGTGTAGTGGAGTGCGGCGTTAAGGTTGAATCTGTCACTGAGCCGTCGCGACAGAAGCAGTTGGAAATGGTGTTGAATGTAGTTGTCGTTCTGGTCGGGGTAATAGGCCCGTTTGCCGTCGCTGTCGGTATATTCTCCGCACGGGTTGTATCGCCGCCCGAATTCTTCCATCTGTTCCTTGCTTGCGTAGTCCCATGCCATGTAGGTCTTTTCTTTTCCGCCGAACGCGAGCAGACGTATGTTGGTATCGTAGCTCGAATATGCGGCCTGGGCGAAATAGCTCCATAGCTCTGATGAGGCACGTTCGATGTAACCGTCGCTTCCGAGGTGGCTCAGACGTGCGTCAAAGCTCCAATGGTCATTCAGCAGACCTGATCCCACCCTGATGGTCTCGCGGTTTGTGCCGTACATTCCGTATGCGCCTGAAAGTTCGGCATAGTGTGTTTCTGAAGGGGCGTCCGTGACCATGTTGATGCTTGCGCCGAACGCACCGGCTCCGTTTGCCGAGGTGCCGGCTCCACGTTGAATCTGCACATCTCTGAGCGATGAAGCCAGATCGGGCATGTTGACCCAGTAGACATTGTGGCTCTCCGGATTGTTGATCGGAATGCCGTTTGCCATGACGTTGATGCGCGAACCGTCTGTTCCGCGTACTCTGATCGATGTGTAGCCAATTCCCGAACCGGCATCGGAGGTCACAGTGACCGACGGGGTCGATTGAAGCAGATAGGTCATGTCGCGTCCGTCATTGTTTCTGTTCAGCTCTTGTTTGGAGATGTTGGTGAAAGCGACCGGGGTCTTTGAGGTTGCACGGTTTGCCACAACTTCGATCTGGTCGAGGATAAGTGTGGTGGAGTCGTTTCTGACTTCGGTGTCTGTCACACCTGCTTGTGCGCCTATAGCCGCTACGGCGGCGGCCATGGCGATTGTTGGTTTTGTTTTCATTTCTTTTTTCACTACGCCGGCATTACCCGGATCAGGTTCAAAGGGTATGTTCTCAGTCGCACAGTTGTCTGTTTGCGACACCCCCAAAATTATTTTACGGTTGCAAAGGTAGTTAAAATATTATAAAAAAGAAACCATGTCGGCCATAATTGACCGACATGGTTGTCTATGGTGTCTTGAACGCCGGTAGCGGCGTCTGTTATCAGGCAAGGAAGCCGAGGAGCACACCGGCCGCTACTGCCGAACCGATCACACCGGCCACGTTTGGACCCATCGCATGCATGAGCAGGTAGTTTGACGGATCATACTCGAGACCGAGGTTGTTTGAGATTCGGGCCGACATCGGCACGGCAGAGACGCCGGCATTACCGATGAGCGGGTTGATCTTCTTCGATTTCGGAAGGAAGATGTTGAAAATCTTCACGAAGCATACACCCGAAGCCGAGGCGATGATGAACGCCATGAAACCGAGGAAGAAAATGAAGATTGTCTCTGCGGTCAGGAATGATGTCGCCTGGGTCGAAGCACCGACAGTCATACCGAGGAGAATCGTGACTATGTCGGTGAGGGCATTGCTTGCTGTTTTGGCAAGACGTGTGGTCACGCCACACTCACGCAGCAGGTTGCCGAAGAACAACATGCCGAGCAAGGGAATGCCCGAAGGAACTACGAAACAGGTCAGCAGCAGACCGACGATCGGGAAAATGATCTTCTCGTTCTGAGAGACGGCACGCGCCGGTTTCATCTTTATCAGACGCTCGTTCTTGGTGGTGAGCAGTCTCATGATTGGCGGTTGGATCACAGGAACGAGTGCCATGTATGAGTAAGCCGAAACGGCGATCGCACCCATGAGATTGGGGGCGAGTTTCGATGACAGGAAGATTGCTGTCGGGCCGTCGGCACCGCCGATGATAGCGATGGCACCTGCCTGGTCAGGCTCGAATCCGATAGCGAGGGCAACCATGTAGGCACCGAAGATGCCAAACTGGGCGGCTGCGCCGATCAACATCAGTTTCGGGTTGGCGATCAGGGCAGAGAAGTCGGTCATCGCACCGATTCCGAGGAAAATCAGAGGTGGATACCAGCCGGCTGACACACCGTTGTAGAGAATGTTGAGCACCGATCCTTGTTCATAGATGCCGATTTCAAGGCCGGCCTCGGTGTTGAAAGGTATGTTACCGATCAAGATACCGAAACCGATCGGCACCAGAAGCATCGGTTCAAAGTTTTTCTTTATGGCAAGCCAAATGAAAAACAGACCGACGGCGAGCATGACGAAATGTTGCCATGTCGCATTATAGAAACCTGTCAGCTGCCAGAACTGAGTCAGGTTTGACATTAAAAAATCACCGAATGTTTGTTCCATTTCTGTTGATTTGGTTTATTGAAACAATTCGGAATTATTCAATTGTGATCAGAACGGCACCTTCGAGAACAGAGTCGCCCTGGCCTACGTTGACCGAAGCGACACGACCGTCGCGGCCTGCATGGATTGCGTTCTCCATTTTCATGGCTTCGAGCATGATGACAGTGTCACCGGCTTTGACAGTGTCGCCGGCTTTGACATTGATTGTCAGGACGACGCCGGGAAGCGGTGCCTTGACGGCATAGCCGCCGTTGGCCGACGGAGCCGGTTTTGAAATCACTTTCTCGCCCGACTGGGTGCGGGGAGCTGCCGAAGGACGCGGTGTAGAGACAACTTTGACAGGTGCTGCTTTCTCGAGTTCGACTTTGTAGGGCACACCGTTGACTTCAACCTGGGCTATGTTGTCTTCGACTTCGCCGATAGCCACTTTGTAGGTGTTGCCGTTGATTTTATATTTATATTCTTTCATTTGTAAACTTGGTGTTAATGTTGGACAAGACCTTTCAGGTTTTTATTTTGGTGTGTGACGCATGTTGTAGATCTTGGAGCTCCAGGGTGAGTAGCTGCGGCGCACTTTGTTGATGGTGAGCACTGTCGACTCCTGGTCATGGGCTTCAAGGTGATCACGCAGTGCCATGCCGATCGCCGCAATGACTTCTCCTGAGTCTGCGTCGGGACGGTCAGAGACGTTGATCTCTGTGTGGTCGATGCCGTGGGCCTCCATTTTGTTTATGCGGGCAATGCGGCTGCCGATCTTACTGATCGCGAGGAAGCTGAGACAGAGAATGAGCAGTGCGCAGAACACGATGCACATTGCCATCAGAGTCATGGCGAAACCGTTTTTGTCTTTTTCCTTGAAAGAGGCGATCTTGTTGTTCTCGTCACGGATAATGTTGTTGCTCGAAGGGGTGATGTAGTTTTCCCCGAGGTCGTTTCTCACTTCCCAGTTGCCGAGTCCGTCTTCAGAGCGGGCATAAGACATGTTGTTCTGGAGCGATGCCGGAACGGTTACCGAATCGATCAGGGTGATTCCGTTTGCATCATAGATACCGATCCAGTTGTCTTCGCCGGGCTTGAGTGTGAAACTCAGGTGGAAAGTTCCGCGCGAGGGGCGTCCGTCGGCCCAGAAGAGAACGTGCTGCCGCTTCGGAATGCGGGTGTTCACGTCGCCTAAGGGCACAGGATACATCTTGGGCTGGTTGGGGTCGGTGGTAAGATAGACGCTTGAGATTTCCATCGGGGCATGGTTTGAGTTGAAAAGCTCGATCCAGCCGTGACGTTCGCCGAAATCATCGATCGCGTTTGTCTCGTTCACCACCATCACCTCGTTTATGCGCAAACCGTTGCGTCCTTGAGCGGAAGCGGTGGCGCAGCCCACGATGGCGAGGAGTATGATAAAAAAGTATTTTTTCATTTGTGATGTAAGTGAAAAATTTTTTAAAGTGGCACGAACCCTTAAAGGGGAATGTTTCCGTGTTTCTTTGCGGGATTGGTAACCTTCTTTGTAGCGAGCTGCTGAAGGGCGCGGATCACGCGGAAACGGGTGTTGCGGGGCTCGATGACATCGTCGATGTAGCCATAGCGGGCTGCGTTGTAGGGGTTGCAGAACAACTTGTTGTACTCTGCCTCTTTCTCGGCGAGAACTTTCGCGGGATCGTCTGATGCCTTGGCTTCCTTGGCGTAGAGAACCTCAACTGCGCCGGCACCTCCCATGACGGCGATCTCAGCGGTCGGCCATGCATAGTTCATGTCTCCGCGCAGCTGTTTGCAGCTCATCACGATGTGGCTGCCGCCGTAGCTCTTGCGCAGTGTGACTGTGACTTTGGGCACTGTAGCCTCACCGTAGGCGTAGAGCAGTTTCGCACCGTGGAGAATGACGCCGTTGTATTCCTGACCGGTTCCGGGGAGGAATCCGGGTACGTCGACGAGGGTGACAAGAGGAATGTTGAATGCGTCGCAGAAGCGGACGAAGCGGGCACCTTTGCGAGATGCGTTTGAGTCGAGCACGCCGGCAAGGAATTTGGGCTGGTTGGCCACGATGCCGACACTCTGGCCATTGAAGCGTGCGAAGCCGACGATGATGTTTTTGGCGTAGTCGCGCTGAACTTCGAGAAACTCGCCATTGTCGACGATAGCACCGATTACCTGATACATGTCGTAGGGCTTGTTGGCCGAGTCGGGAATGATTTCGTTGAGCGAGTCTTCAAGACGGTCGATCGGGTCGGTGCATTCTGCCAACGGAGGCTCCTCGAGGTTGTTCTGGGGAATGTAGCTGAAGAGCTTGCGGATTATTCTGAGGGCGTCTTCGCCGTCTTCTGCCGCGAAGTGTGCGACACCGCTCTTCTGCGAGTGTACCTCGGCACCTCCGAGCGCGTCTTGTGTGACATCTTCGCCGGTGACGGTCTTGACAACCTTCGGACCTGTTAGGAACATGTAGCTGATGCCTTTGGCCATGATGGTGAAGTCGGTCAGGGCAGGTGAGTAGACAGCACCGCCGGCACACGGGCCAAGAATTGCCGAGATCTGCGGAATGACACCTGAAGCGAGAATGTTGCGCTGGAAAATTTCAGCGTATCCTGCCAGAGCGTTGATGCCTTCCTGGATGCGTGCGCCGCCTGAGTCGTTAAGGCCGATGACGGGGGCACCCATCTTCATTGCCATGTCCATGATCTTGCAGATCTTCAAGGCGAGCATCTCAGAGAGTGCGCCGCCGAAGACAGTGAAGTCCTGGGCGAAGACATAGACCAGACGGCCGTCGATTGTACCGTAGCCGGTAACGACTCCGTCGCCGAGATATGATTTTTTGTCAATGCCGAAGTTGTAGCAACGGTGACGGACAAACATGTCGAGTTCTTCAAACGAGCCTTCGTCGAGAAGCTGTGCGATGCGTTCGCGAGCGGTGTATTTTCCGCGCTCGTGCTGCTTGTCGATTGCTTTCTGTCCGCCGCCCAGACGTGCTTCGGCGCGGAGTTCGATAAGCTCTTTGACTTTTTCAAGTTGACTGCTCATAGTTCTGAGTGTATGTGTTGGGTTGTTTTCTGACTGGTTTATTTATTGGGATCTTCGCATAGCTCGATCAGGGTGCCGACTGTCGATTTCGGATGCAGGAAAGCGATGTTAAGGCCTTCAGCACCTTTGCGCGGGGCTTTGTCGATTACGCGTGCACCTTTCTCCTGCACTTCTTCAAGAGCGTTGGCGACACCGTCTTCGACAGCGAATGCGACATGCTGGATGCCGCCACGGCCACCGTTGTTGGCGATGAATTTTGAAATCGCGCTGTCTTCGGCTGTGCCTTCGAGCAGCTCGATTTTGGTCTGACCGACTTTGAAAAATGCGGTGCGCACTTTCTGGTCAGCTACTTCTTCAATGGCAAAACATTTAAGTCCGAGAATGTTTTCGTAGAAAGGAATGGCTTCGTCAAGCGACGGAACGGCGATTCCGATGTGTTCGATATGAGAAATGTTCATAACGGGTTGATATTATGTGAGTTGATTAGTTGGATAATCTGTGGTTCATTTTTTGCGCTCAATTTGTGACACTGAGGCAATTACACCGCAAATTTACAATAAAAAAATGAGAGTTTCGCGATAAATTGTTAAAATAAGTCAACAAGATTCATTTGGCTGTGGTTTTATGTTCTGACTGCATGATTTTGTAGGACAGACTTTTAAGGAAAGTTGAAAATAAATGATTACCTTTGTGGCGGAAATGGTGCTCCAACAGGAGATAATAGGAAACCGGGTGTAAATCCCGGGCAGAGCCGCTGCCGTGAGTTTCTTCAACCGATTGCCAGTGAATCGGATGTCCACTGCGGCCGGATAGGGCTGCGGGAAGGATTGGCGATCGGGAAACGAGCCGGAAAGCCTGCCAAGGCCGCAAACCGAAAATAACCCTCGGACTTAGGGTGTGACGTAATGAAAAAACAACTTTTATCAATTTTTCTGTCACTGATGGCGTTGACCGGGCTGCATGCAGCACCCGGCGGTGACGTATTGTCTGATTCGGTCAGGCTCGGTCAGGTCGAGGTTGTCGCGCGTAAGGGTTATGCCGATGTCATTCCGGCGCAGGTTCTTGACGGACGCCGGCTCGAACGCCTCAATGCCCACTCGGTGGCCGACGCTATGCGTTATTTCGCCGGTGTCCAGATCAAAGATTATGGTGGCGTCGGCGGAATAAAAACCGTTGACATGAGGTCGATGGGAACCAACCACATGGGCATATTCTATGACGGAATACAACTTGGGAATGCACAGAACGGACAGATAGATCTCGGCAAATTCTCGCTCGACAACATGGAGCAGATCTCTCTCTACAATGGTCAGCGCGGCGAGATTTTCCAATCAGCGAAAGATTTCGGTTCGGCGGGTACGGTCTATCTCCAGTCGAGGCGACCGTCGTTTGGCGACAACAAAAATTATAATGTTAACCTGACATTCAGAACCGGAAGTTTCGGACTTGTGAATCCGTCAGTTAGATTTGACTGGAAGATTTCAGAGTCGGTCAGCGCGACAATCTCCGGCGAATATACGCGGGCGACGGGCCGTTACCGTTTCCGCTACCGGAAAGTGCTTCCCTCGGGTCAGACCGCATGGGACACGACGGCAGTGCGCCATAACGGCGATATAGAGTCCTTTCGTCTCGAAGGGGGACTTTACGGCACATTAAGGCGTGGTTATTGGCAGGCGAAAGCCTATTATTATGATTCTGAAAAGGGAATTCCCGGTGCGATCGTCAATAATGTATGGAAAAATTCACAAAGGCAGTGGGACCGAAATTTCTTTGTCCAGGGACGTTTTCAGAAATATCTTTCAGAACGTTATGCCATACAGGTCAATGCCAAGTATGCGCGTGACTACATGCGTTATCTCAATCCCGACACGACGCTGATGTATGTCAACAACCGGTTTGACCAGGATGAGATCTATGTCTCGGTGGCTCAGAAGCTGAGTGTCGCCCGGTGGTGCGATCTGTCGCTGTCGGCCGACTGGCAGTGGAACCGTCTCGATGCGTCGCTTGTGAATTTCAGCTATCCCACACGCCACACCGCGCTTGTTGCGGCGGCCGCGGCTGTCACGTTCGGTCGCTTCAAGGCCCAGGGCAGTCTGTTGGCCACGTTTGTCAACGACCGTTCAGAAATCAAGGGCACTGCAGTATCGGAAACTACGCGCCGACGCAATTTTGACAAGCTGACACCTGCGTTGTTCGCGTCATGGTCTCCGGTTGGTGATGACCGTCTGACGTTGCGCGGATTTTACAAACGCATATTCAGAATGCCGACGTTCAACGATCTTTATTACACCGACATCGGCAACTCCAATCTGCGTCCCGAGTATGCCACACAGTTTAATCTTGGTGCGACTTTTCATTGCGATCTCAAGGGATCGACCTTCTGGAACAGTCTTGAATTGTCGGCTGATGCCTACAGCAACCGTGTGACCGACAAGATAATCGCCGTTCCGAAAGGAAACGGTCAATATCGCTGGATGATGATGAATATAGGTGAAGTGCGCATAAGGGGAATCGATGTGACCGGAGCGTTTGATTTCTTCCCTGTCGCTGGACTTCTCGTTGGGACGCATCTGAGCTACACTTACCAGCGTGCGCTCGACTACAGCGATCCGTCAGACAATGTGGATGCCGCTTCGACCTACCGGAGCCAGATAGCCTACATTCCGCGTCACAGCGGGTCGGTGACGGCTCATGCCATGTGGCGTGAAGCCGAGCTTGATTATTCGTTCATCTATGTCGGCGAACGCTATCAGAATTCCTCAAACATACCCGAGAACTATGTCCAGCCGTGGTACACCCACGATCTCTCGGCTTCCTACCGGTTCGGGTTAGGTCTGACGACATTGAGGGTGACCGCCGAGGTCAATAACCTGTTTGATCAGCAATATGAGGTGATAAGCAATTATCCGATGCCGGGACGAAATTTTAAAATCATTCTTAAATTTGAACTTTGAGATGAGAAAATATGTCGTAATGATGCTTGTCGCGCTCATGTCAGCCGCGGGGTGTCGCAAAGATGATGTCGTCTATTTGCCTGAACGCGTGACGGTGTCGCAGCCTGTATACACCGACATCAAAGGCTTTTATCTGCTCAACGAAGGTAACATGGGTTCCAACAAGGCTACACTCGACTATTACGACTATGAGTCTGGAACGTATACGCGAAACATCTATGGAGCCGCCAATCCCGATGTACCCAAGGAAATGGGTGATGTCGGCAATGATCTCGCGGTCTATGGCTCGCGGTTGTGGGCTGTCATAAATTGCTCGAACAAAGTCGAGGTCATGAATGCCGCAGATGCTCGCCGCATCGGGCATGTCGATATACCCAACTGCCGTTTCATAAGGTTTCATGACCGGTATGCCTACGTCACCTCATATGCCGGACCTGTCGAGATCAATCCTGATTACAGTCAGCTCGGATATGTAGCCAAAGTCGATACGGCAACCCTGGAAGTTGTCGACAGGTGTTTGGTAGGTTACCAGCCCGACGGATTGGAGATTGCCGGTGACCGCATATACGTGGCTAATTCAGGGGGCTATCGCGTTCCCAATTATGAAAACCGTGTCAGTGTGATCGATCTTTCTTCTTTTGAGGTTGTCGGAGAGATCGAGGTTGATGTCAATCTCGAATATGTCATCGGTGACCGCTATGGAAACCTGTGGATCTCGTCGCGCGGCGACTACTATGACAAGCCGTCGCGGTTATATTGCTATGACATGAATGAGAGGCGCATGGTGGCACAGCTTGATGTCGCGGTCAGCGACATGTGGCTTGACGGCGATTCGCTTTATGTTGTCGCCGGTGGATGGAACAATATCACGATGGACTATGATGTCACCAATGCTATTGTTGACACGCGTCTGCGGTGCAAGGTGTCAGACGGTTTCATCACCGACGGAACGGAAAAACGGATGCAGATGCCGTTCACTGTCTTTGTCAATCCGGTGACAAAAGAGATATTTGTCACCGATGCCGGAAATTATGTCAATCCGGGGTGGCTCTACTGTTATTCACCTGACGGCGTCATGAAATGGCGTGTCAGAACCGGTGATATTCCGGCCCATGCGGCTTTCATCGGCACTTTTCGCAAATGATCCGTCTCAAGACTCTTCACAAATTTTCAAATATGAAACGTTTTTCAAACTCAGTTATGTTTTTTGCCGCTGCGGTGGCTATGCAGGCGGCAAGTCCTTATGTCGCGGAGGTATATGATTATTGTCCGGCACCCGGGCAGTTTGTCAATTCTGTTCCGACCTATACAGAAGGAATGAGCCGCGATGAATTTATGAAAGAAGTAAGGGCTCAGCTTGTCGGTGATGGAACCGAGGCGCGTCCGGGCATGTTGAGTCTTGGTGCGTTTGGAGGCTATGTCGTGTTCGGTTTCGATCATCCTGTCGTCAATGTCGAGGGTCAGTATGACTTCAAGGTCTATGGCAATGCGTTTGTGAACACCGGTTCGTCGACAGGCAGCAGCTGTGAGCCCGGCATCGTTATGGTCAGCGTCGATGCCAACGGAAACGGTCTGCCCGATGACGAGTGGTTTGAGCTTGCCGGAAGCGAATATGGAAAAACGGAGGTCATGATGGGTTTCAAGATAACATATTACAGACCCGATGACGCTGATGTAGCCGTCAACGAACCTGAATACGTGCGCTGGACATCAAATGACCAGTCGTCGCCGGAGGGCTATGTTCCGAAAAACATGTTTCACCGCCAGAGCTATTGGCCCGGGTGGATTGACGCGGATGAACTCACGTTTGAGGGAACCCGTCTGCCGCAGAACGCCTATAAGAACGGTAATCTGTGGGTTTTGAAACCGTTCGACTGGGGCTATGTCGACAATTTGCCAAACGACGCAGATCCCGGTTTCAAGATAGACTGGGCTGTTGACAGTAAAGGCAACAGAGTGAATCTCGCTCAAATCCATTTTGTAAAAGTATACACGGCAATGAATCAGGCGTTGTCGACAATAGGGGAGTCTTCGACCGAGGTTACTGGAGCGGAAGATCTGCACCCCGATGCGATCGCGTCGGTGGAAAATGTCGATGCCGTTGGTTTGTTGCAGGTCAGATGCCGCGACGGATTGTTGACGGTGACTGTTTCGGAGAAGACTGAGGCAATGGTTTTTGATGTCACGGGGCAGGTGGTCGCTTCTTGTGGGTTTGAATCAGGAACCAACAATGTCGACATGACAGGTGCCGCACCGGGAATCTACATTTTGCGCACTTCGCAGGCTGTCGTGAAGTTTGTCCGCTGAATCTCGGTTGTCAGATAATATAGCAGGAGACGCAACCCACGACGGTTTGCGTCTCCTGCTATATTTAAATGAGTTGTGCGGCTTGGCTTACTGCATGCCTGAAACGGTCGTTTCAGAAGCGATTTTCTTTACCAGACCCTGTAGAACTTTGCCCGGGCCGAGTTCGACAAATTCGGTGGCACCGTCGGCTACCATGTCGCGGACGGTCTGTGTCCAGCGCACGGGGGCTGTGAGCTGGGCGATGAGGTTGGCTTTGATCTCTGCCGGATCGGTGTGGGGCAGGGCGTCGACATTCTGATAGACGGGGCAGACGGGCGATTTTACTTCTGTGGCTGCGATAGCTTCGGCGAGTTCGGCACGGGCGGGTTCCATGCAGGGAGAGTGGAACGCTCCACCGACTTTCAGCGGAAGAACACGACGGGCACCGGCCGCGGCAAGTTTCTCGCCGGCTGCCTTTACAGCCTCGTTCTCACCCGAGATGACAATCTGTCCGGGTGAATTGTAGTTCGCGCAGACAACGACTCCGGGAGTCTCCTTGCAGACCTCTTCAACGACTTCGTCGGCAAGACCGAGAACGGCAGCCATTGTCGAGGGGTTGAGCTCACATGCTTTCTGCATTGCCATCGCACGCTGGGAAACGAGTTTGAGACCGTCTTCAAAGCTGAGTGCACCGGCAGCGGTGAGTGCTGAAAATTCGCCGAGAGAGTGTCCGGCTACCATGTCGGGGTTGAAGTCTTCACCGAGGGTTTTTGCGAGAATCACCGAGTGGAGGAAGATTGCGGGTTGGGTGACTCTTGTCTGACGCAGATCTTCATCTGTTCCGGCAAACATCATGTCGGTTATTCTGAAGCCAAGAATCTCGTTGGCTTTCTCAAACATCTCACGGGCAACGGGGTTGTTGTCATAGAGGTCTTTGCCCATTCCGACAAACTGGGCTCCCTGTCCGGGAAATACGAATGCTTTCATAAATTCTTAATTTAATCTAAATCGGCTGCAAAGTTACTCATTATTTATTAATAATCTATGCGGTGAAAAGAAATTTGCGTACCTTTACGGCTGAAACTTCCGGCGTTTGTCTCCGGGAGATGCAACTGATCATTAAAACACAATCAAACAATATATGTCATTACCGGTTTTCATCCCTTTGTTTTTAGGTAATATCCGTGGTTGGGAGTGGCTTATCATTCTCATCGTTGTTCTGCTGCTTTTCGGAGGCAAGAAGATTCCCGAACTGATGAAAGGCGTCGGTCGTGGCATCTCCTCTTTCAAGGAGGGTCTCAATGAGGCGAAAAACGAAATAAACAAGGCTGCCGAAGATAAGCCGCAGCACAAAGAGGACGGAAAATAACGGTTGACGTCATTTGGTGATGTCGCATGCCAGGTCGTCAAATCAGCAGATGACATTCTGGGATCACCTCGATGACCTCCGGGGGGTTCTGGTCAGGATTGTCGTGACGGTTATCGTCGCGGCGGTCGTTTTTTTTATGTTCATGCCATGGATTTTTGACAATGTCATTCTCGCACCGTGCCGTGGAGATTTCCCTCTCTATGTCTTGTTTGACGCTATAGCCCCAGATGGAGGTGTGGAGGACTTCAATGTCAGTCTGATCAACATTCAGCTTGCGTCGCAGTTGTTCATCCACCTTTCTTCGGCCGGCTGGATGGCAGCGGTGTTCACTTTCCCGATAATCATATATCTGTTGTGGACTTTTGTCAGCCCCGGCCTCTATCCTGAGGAGCGTCGCAACTCGCGTGTGGCGTTTTTCTTCGGCAACATTATGTTTTTTGCCGGTGTGGCGGTCGGCTATTTTCTGGTTTTTCCGCTCACGCTCCGTTTCCTTGCGACATATCAGTTGAGTGATCTGATTCCCAACACTATCACACTCGACAGCTACATGGATAATTTCTGGGGCATCTGTCTGGTGATGGGCATAGTCTTTGAGCTGCCTTTGCTGGCATGGCTTCTCGGCCGGCTCGGATTGCTCACACGTGGTTTCTTTTCAAAATTCAGACGTCATGCCATTGTCGCGCTTCTTGTCGCGGCCGCGCTGATAACCCCGACCGGCGATCCGTTCACCCTTTTCATTGTCTTTTTGCCGATTTATTGTCTTTGGGAGTTCAGTGCAATGGTGGTGCCGAAAGATGTTACAGTGACTGAAAATTAAATGTAACAAAAATGTAAATCAGGGTATTAGATTTAATTTATTGAAAATCAATAGGTTATTAGATTTTCAATAAAAAAGTGCATTTTTTATTGAAAAAAGTTGGAAAAATTTTTGGATATTAAAAATATTTTGTATCTTTGCGTCGTAATCAGTTTGTAACAACGTTGAAACTGAAATGCAAAATATGTTCAACTATTAATCTAACCTATTATGAGTTCGTCAAATTTTCAAACAAAGCTTCTTGACATTCAGAGCAATCTTCTGAACTTTGCATATATGTTGACTTCAAATCGTGATGATGCATACGACCTTCTTCAAGACACGACACTTAAGGTTCTTGATAATGAAGACAAGTATGTTGAGAACACCAACTTCAAAGGCTGGGTCTTCACGATCATGAGAAATATCTTCATCAACAACTACCGCAAGGTCGTCCGTTCGGCAACTGTCATAGATCAGACCGAAGACCTCTATCACCTCAATCTTCCGCAGGAATCGGGTTTCGAGACTCCCGAGGGTTCAGTTGCGGCAAAAGAAATAACGGCAGCCATCGAGTCTTTTTCAGATGAATACCGCATACCGTTCTCGATGCATGTGGCCGGATATAAATATAACGAAATCGCAGAGAAGATGAATCTTCCGCTCGGCACTGTCAAGAGCCGCATTTTCTTCGCACGCCAGCGTCTTCAGGTGATGCTGAAAGATTACTCACGATAAACACACCTCGCCCATAACCATTTATTCTCATAGCCGGTTCAAGTATACGAAAGAACTCATAACGACAGAAAAATCCCCGTCTCCGGAAGCCCGGTGGCGGGGATGTCTTTTTCTTGATCAGACTGATTTGAGGCGATTTACTTATAGTTTATCCATTTGATCAGTTCGGCGAATGTCGGTTTTTTACCGTACATGAAAATGCCGACACGATATATTTTTGCGGCGATCCAGACCATAGCCAGAAACGAGGCATAAAGAATTGCGAGCGACAGCCACACTTCCCAACCGGGAATGTCAAACGGCACCCTGACCATCATGATCATCGGTGATGTGAACGGAATTACCGAGAGCCAGAAAGCGAGCGATGTGTTAGGGTCTGATCCGATCAATGTCTCGAAAACGAGGGCAATCATGATCGGGGCCATCGCAACAGTCTGCAACTGCTGGGCGTCCTGCACATTGTCGACGGCTGAACCAATCGCCGCATATACCGAGGCATATAGCAGGAAACCACCGATCAGGAACAGGGTCATGTAGATGAAAAGTTTCAGAATGTAGCCGAGATCGCCGAGAATCGAGATTGTCTTTATCAGGTCGGGATCGTTGGCGGTCAAAGCCGCATCGAAGTTTCCGGCATTGAATGCGTTGACATCATTGAGAATCTCGGCAGGCATGATCGCCGGCAGAAGGGCTGAGACGAGGGTTGCGATAATCACACCCCAGATGACGATCTGGGTTATGGCGACCAGACCGATGCCGATGATTTTGCCGAGCATGAGCTGTTCGGGACGCACCGACGACACGATGATTTCCAAAACGCGGTTGTTTTTCTCCTCGATGATGCTCGTCATGACCATTTGTCCGTATATGAGCAGGAACATATAGAGCATGAACGACATGGCCAGACCGATGACGAAACTGATGATTGACGAGACCGATGAGCTTTCCTCTCCTTTGTCAAGACGGTAGGTCGAGATGTTGACATTGGCTTCGACTTCTTTCATTATTTCTTTGAAGTTCTCAATGTCGTATGCTTTGAGACGCTCATTCTCGATTATGTCTTCGAGCTGTGACGAAATGGCGATTTCGGTGTCTATTGAGCCCGCACCGTGATTATAGAGCTGGACATTTGACGGATTGCTGATGATGTCGGAGCCGATGACAAGCACTCCGGCATAGTTATCGTCGGCTTTGATCGAATCGAACGGAACATCGGCTCTGATGAATTTCACGCTTTCGCTGTCGTTGAGCTGGGTTGCGATCATGTTGCTGTTGTCTACGACGGCATATGTGTAGGTGTCGCTTTCGTGAAACAGCATGAGCAGTGACGGGAGTACCATCAGACATGCCATCAGAACGGGCACCAGAATGGTTGTGATGATAAAGCTTTTCTTTGATACGCGTTCGACATATTCGCGGCGTATTATGATTCCGAGATTGTTCATTGTTGGGTGGCGTTGAAATTTTCGACAGTGGAGATGAAGATATCGTCCATGGAGGGCAGGGCAGAACCAAATGAGGTCAGTTCGACTGCGTCGGCGGCCGTGTGGAGCAGCATGCGCCGTGAGGTGTCGGGGGTGACACGCAGAGTCATTTCAGAAACCCCGGGAGCTGTTTCGGTGCATTTCTGCTCTATGATGCGGTCTCCGAGAGCGGAGATCAGTGAGAGCGGATCACCTTCGAACGACAGTTTGTAGCGGTTTGCACCGAGCCGTTCGCGAATCTCGGCAACGTTGCCGGTCAGAATGTTTTTTGAAGAGTTGATAAGGGTGATGTCGTCGCAGACGGCTTCGACGCTGCTCATGTTGTGGGTTGAGAATATCACGGTCGCACCGTTGTCGCGTAGTCTGAGAATCTCGTTCTTGAGCAGGTTCGCGTTGATAGGGTCGAAGCCTGAGAATGGTTCGTCGAAAATCAGCAGTTTCGGCTCATGGAGCACTGTGACAATAAATTGCACCTTCTGGGCCATGCCTTTTGAAAGCTCCTCGACTTTCTTGTTCCACCAGTTGCTTATTTCAAGACGTTCAAACCACTGTTTCAGCCTGATCGTTGCCTCGCCTCGCGAAAGTCCTTTGAGCATAGCGAAGAAAAGAGCCTGGTCTCCGACTTTCATTTTCTTATACAGTCCACGTTCCTCAGGCAGATAACCGATGTTGACCACATCGTCTTGCGTAAGTTTGTGGCCGTCGAAGAAAACAGTTCCGGAATCTGGTGCGGTGATGTGGTTTATTATTCTGATCAGGGTTGTCTTGCCGGCGCCGTTTGGCCCTAGCAGACCGTAGATGCGGCCTTGGTCGACCGTCAGAGAGACGTCGTCGAGAGCCGTGTGTCCGGCATAGTGTTTCGAGACGTTGTTGACTTCAAGTAATTTCATTTTTGTTGGGTTCTTTTTTTCATGGTTAGACGCAGGTAAGTGGCGAAAGTTGCACCGAGTTGTGAAAAAAGAGGCTGCACCATTGCTTTGGCGCAGCCTCGTCGGTCTATTGATTGGTTTATTGCTTATTCAAATTCGATCATGATCTGGTCGGTTGCCACGACATCGTCGGGGTTGACGAAGATTCGTTTCACGACACCGTCTCTTTCAGAGTTGACATCGTTTTCCATCTTCATTGCCTCATAGACGAGAAGCAACTGGCCTTTCTTGACCTCTTGGCCGGGTTTGACATCGATCGAGACGATGCGTCCGCCCATCATCGCTTTGAGAACCGGTCCGGTGATCGGAGCCTCTTCTTTCCGCTCGGCTGCCTCGGTCTGTTTTGTCTCGGGTGCTTCGGTCGCTTTCTTGGCGTCATACTCCTCTTTGCGGCGGTTGCGCAGGAATTTGACGGCTACCGACGGAAGCAGTTCAAGCAGTAGCTCCTCTTCGCGGTTGGCGGCGAGTTTCACATCGCCATACTCTGCAAGAGTCGGGTTTTCAGGACGTTTGTAGCTTGAGGTGTCGTAGGGCTTCTCCTGTGCGCTGCCTGTGATTTTCTCGCGGAAAGCGGGATCGACCGGAGCCGGAGTCTGGCCATATTCGCCTTTGACCAAAGAAATGAACTGGTTTGAGGCGTTTGAGTAGTCGGGATTTCCTTTCTTGCGGTCAATAGCGAGGTTGACGGCCTGGGCTCCCACAATCTGGCTGGTCGGTGTGACAAGGGGTACCAGACCGGCGTCGCGGCGAACCTTGGGAATCAGGCGCATGGCGTCGTCGAGCAGATCGCTCGCGTTGAGTGCCTTGAGCTGTGCGACCATGTTTGAGTACATGCCACCGGGCACTTCTGCTTCCTTGACCAGAAGGTTGGGCTTGGGGAATCCGAAATATTCCTCGATTCCGTGACAAGCGTCGAGAAGGGCTTCCTCGTCGCTGTTCTGGGCTGCTGCGATCGCAGTGTCGAACAGTGCGTCGACATTTGCGGGCAACGTGTCTTTGATCGGATCAAAGTTTTTCGGGAATTTATCTTTGTGAAGGTCGAAGTCGGCCAGACCGCGGCGAACTGATTCAAGCTCGGCGCGTATTTTACCAACGGCCTCCATGTTGCATTCGACTTCGATTCCGAGTTTCTTGCAGAAGACATAGATCAGTTCGATTGCCGGAGCTGCCGATCCGCCACCAAACCACCAGATGTTTGTGTCGAGAATGTCGACACCGTTGAGAATCGCCATTAGTGCCGATGCAAGACCATAGCCCGGGGTGCAGTGGGTGTGGAAGTCTACAGGAACGTTGACGTTCTGTTTCAGTTTGCCGATGATAGAGGCGGCCTTGAGAGGATTTACAAGACCGGCCATGTCTTTGAGCGTGATGATTTTCGCTCCGAGACGTTCCATTTCCTTGGCTTTCTCGACAAAATATTCGTCGGTGAAGATTTTCTTTGGTGCCTCAGGCTTTTTGCCGAACAGACGGGCGAAGAAGCCGGGCTTCTCTGCCGGTTCCTCATCTTTGGGGTCTACGGTGTAGCAGACGGCACCGTCGGCTATGCCGCCGAGTTTGTTGATCAGTCTGATCGACTCTTTGACATTGTTGATGTCGTTGAGGGCGTCGAAAATTCTCATGACGTTGAGACCGTTGTCGATAGCCTCTTTATAGAAACCTTCCAGAACATAGTCGGGATAGGGTACGTATCCGAAAAGATTGCGGCCGCGTGACAGTGCCGACAGAAGTGATTTGCCTTTCATCGCTTTGCTGCATGAGCGCAGACGGTTCCAGGGAGACTCGTCGAGATAACGCATTACTGAATCGGGAACGGCACCGCCCCAGACTTCCATAATATAGAAGCCGGCGTTTTCATAGAGGGGCAGCAGGCGGTCTATGCTGGCCTGCGGCATTCGGGTTGCGAACAGCGACTGCTGACCGTCGCGTAGGGTTAAGTCTCTGATTCTAAGTTTTTTGTTTGCCATAATTAAGACTTTTGTTTTAATGACGGTTTCTTTAGAGAAGAAACCGGTCGGAGAGTTGTAAGACGTTATGGTTTGCTATGTCGCAAAAGTAATATTTATTTTTTATTATTAAAGAATTTTTTCTTTATTTTTTTTTAATGACATGTCGTAAATTTGCGGTGTGAAAAATTTTTGAATCAAAAACATCAGTCATATCATGAAAATTCTATCTTTTTTGCTGACATTTGCTGTCGCAACCAGTTCTGTTTCAGCACATAATTACTTTGTGGCACCCGCCGGCAATGATGCTTCCGATGGTTCAGTCACAAAACCGTTCGCGACATTTGGGCGGGCACAGTCTCTCGCACAGCCGGGCGACACGGTGTTTTTCCGAGGCGGCGTATACCGCATAGGTAGTGATCAGATCCAGAAGCGAGACCGCAACTATGCCACTGTCTACAACATAACGACTCCGGGCTTACCTGACAGACCGATAGTCTACACGGGCTACGGCGATGAGCGAGCCGTGTTTGACATGTCGGAGGTCGACGGAGACGGTCTGCGTCTGACCGGTATATTGCTTGGAGCAGACAACATTGTCATGAGGCAGATCGATGTCACGGGGCTGAGGGTGCTTCAGAAAGGACATTCTCAGAGCGAATGTCTTAAAATAAAGAATGCTTCCAATTGCCGTCTCGAGAACATGGCCTTCCACGACGGAATGGCGATCGGTGTCTATCTGCTCGAGGGAAAGAATAATCTGATAGTGAATTGCGACGCCTATAATAACTACGACAATTACTCAGAGGGCGAATATGGTGGCAACACCGATGGCTTCGGCGCACATCTCGGCTCACCCGGGAGCACAGGCAACGTTTTCAGAAACTGTCGTGCATGGTGGAACAGCGACGACGGCTTTGATCTGATAAATTGCATCGCTCCGGTCACGATCGAGAACTGCGTGGCATTTTACAACGGCTTCAGGCCGGGCACTCTGTTTCCGGCAGGTGACGGCACCGGTTTCAAGGCCGGAGGTTTCGGAATGAAGCCTGAGTCAAAAATGGTCAGAAAAGTGGTTGACGCACCGCGCCATGTTGTCAGAAACAGCATAGCATATCGTAACCGCAACAAAGGCATTTATTCAAACCACCACCTCGGCGGTGTCGATTTCATCGGCAACATCTCGATCGCCAATCCGCTCAACTACACGATGTTATGTCGCAAGTCTCCGGCAGAGGCAGTCGATGTGCCTGGATACGGTCATAACGTCATCGACAACATCTCTGTCTCACCGTTGGTTAGTGGCAAACACTTCACCGACTATGATGCCGCTAAAACCACGTTCAAAGATAATGTAACCATAGAGGGAAGCGCGGCCGACGCGATGTTGCGCTATTTTAATCCGGTTGATTATCTCGGGCCGCGCGATCGTGACGGGTCGTTGGGATTCGATGTGATGAAATTACGGAGATAGCTGACATCACTTTTTTATTGGACTGATGTTGAACTGGTAGACCATGTGGAGCATGACATAGTGTGGAAGCGAGCGATACCATGTCTCGGTGCGGCCTTGTGCGTTGACATCATATTGTGTCTGTGACAGATTGTGGAGCAGGTCGAAGGCTTCGAGACGTGCCACGAGACGTACGTTCATCATAGGCTGTGACACTGAGGCGTTGACAACGAAGTCATTGGTGTTCATCAGCGATGAGCCGTAACCGCGGCGTGAATACACCGTCCCGTCGGCCGACACGGTTGTCTTCAAACCCGGAATGGTGTAGCGTGCCGACATGCCATAGTTCCAGTCAGTGGCGTTGAGAGTTGTAAAATCGACCATTTGACCGGTGCTGTGACGCCATTTTATGTCGCCGCTGGCCCTGACATTGAACCCGTTTTTCTCAAACTGTAGGTATAGTCCGTCGTGTGCGATAAGAGTATTGACCTTGTTCAGTCTGCTTTCTGTCATTCCTTGAAGCATGGTGTAGTCAACGCTGCGGTTGAAAACTCCGTCGGCATTGTTTCCGAAGGTCCACAAACGGTTTTCTCCAAATGTGCGGGTGAGGTCTACATTCAATTTGGCGAAATAGTTTCCGTTGACGTTCACAGGCCGGTAGGTGTAGACACCGGTCAACGGATCATAGATAACTGATTGGGCGGTGGAACGATGGTAATAGTCGAGTGAGAGGCCGACATGCAACAGCCGCTTGTGCACTCCCCGACTGTAGTAGTCGGCACCGACTTTGGTGACGCGGTCGCCTTTCAAACCGGGATTTCCTGATTTGACCACTAATGGCTGGCTGTCATCTCGGTAATCGATTAGATCATAAAGCGACGGCACGGAATTGTAGTGGGAGGCTGTAAGGTTGATAGACCGGTCATATTTGTTCTCTGGGTGAAAGGTCAGGATGATCGATGGTTTTACGATGAAGTCTGTAGAAGTGATGTGGGTGTCGATTTTTCCTCGATGATAGTGGAGAGACCGGTGGGTCGGGTCGAGCTGTAGGTCGAATCCCCACAAGATGTAGTCCATCGGGTAGGGCATGACATCTGTCGGCATGACACGTCTTATTTTGCGCAGTGTCAGGTTTGTGGTGTAGTGATTGATATGATATCGGCTGTCGTAAGAGTTAGCGAAATCGGTGATTGCCGACAGAGCATCGCATTGAGACGGCAACAGCAGTGTGTCGGGGTGATAGAGATAGTCATGCTTTTTTGATTTCGAGAGTCTGATTATTTCATTGACTAAAAACGTGATGCCGTTCTTGGCCTGAATGCTGTAGTTGAGCGAAAGATTTGCTTTCGAGTTATGATTTTGATACTCGTTGATGTTGTGGAGCGGATTTCCGGCCGGAACGGTGAAGTCAAAGCGTTTCATGTTTTCGCTGTTTTCGACGTCATGGATATATTCGACTTGAAATCCGACTGATGATTTTTGGTTTTTCCCAATGGGGAAAGTCTCTGAAAGACGTCCCGAGAAGTAGCGGGCATGGCCGTCGCCGAACCCCATGTCAGAAATGCTGTTGGTTAGCGATGATTCGTCAAATTGTTCGGTTGAAGAGAACGAGCGTGATGAAAAAGTGCGGTAGCGATAGTTAAGCTCCACTATGCTCCACGGTTTTTGAATGTGAGTGTAGCTGCGCAGTTTGAGAAGCCGGTTCCGGTCGGTGCCGTTTGACTGGAATATTGACAGTGGCTTGGAGTCGGCGATGAACATTTCACGACGCTGAACCATGTCGACACGGTCAGAAGTCGAGCTGTAGTCGATGTTGAATGTCTCCTCAAGTTTCTGATTCTTGAAGTTGATCTCGCTGGCGACACTGCGTGTGGTCAGCATCGATTTGGGCATTTTCTCAGGACGCCATTTGTCTGATTCGCCGATGTGACGCCGTTCGTTGACATTATTGATATTGCCGACGACAGAGACACGAAACGGATCGGAGAAGCCGAGAAGGAAAGCACGACCGAGATATCGGTCAGAATTTCCTGCTGCCGCCTCGACGTTGGCTATCATGCCACGGTTGTATTCCTGTTTCAGATTCACGTCCATGACATATTTCTTTGGTTCGACCTCATAGCCCATTGCCTGGCTCAGATCGCTTGTCTTTTCATAAACCTTTACGTTCTTGACCGTATAATAGGGCAGGTTTTTCAGAAGTACCTCTGATTTACCGCGGAAAAATGAGCGGGAGCCGAGAAGCAGTTCATCGACCTTGCGTCCGTTGACAAAAATTTCGCCATGTTCGTTCATTGTCACTCCAGGCATCTGACGTATCATGTCGTCAAGCATTGAACCTTCTGGCAAATTGAATGCGTCGGCGTTATAGACGATGGTGTCTCCTTTCCAGAACATCTTGATCTTGGTCGCAGTCACGACCACTTCATCGAGTTGCTTTTTGTGTAGGCGTTGCATTTTTATGTCACCCACGAACACGGCTCCGTTGGCATTGTCGGGAATGTAGGCACTTAACCACGCATCGTCATATCCGTGAAGAACGGCGTGAAACAGATATTTCTGTCCTGTAGGCAATGTGGTGTGAAACTGTGCATGTTCGACCCTGTTGCGCCGATTTTTTATTTCGAGCATGCCGGCTTCACCAATCACGGTGCTGTCGGCCGACAGCACCGTGATTTTCGCTTGTGGAAGGGCTATGCCAAGAAACCCGTCCATGACTTCGCCGCCCGCGAAAACCATGTTTTGTTTCGGTTTTTGTTTATTCTGGATAATGGAGATTGATTTCTCAGATTCCATTTTATAGCCGAGCTCAAGCGGTGGAAGAAGTTTGTCGAGCACATTACTGACGGTCTCGTTTGTGTAATCGACTGAAATTCCATTGATTTTGTCGACGACCGCATTGCGATAGGAAAACTTGTAGGGAGTTTGCGCTTCTATCGTTTTCAAAACCTTGACCAAGGATACATCTTTCATTTTCAATGTCACCTTGGAGTCTTGCGCCATACCATGCAAAACGGTTGAGACTGCAATCAAAAAAGTCAACAATACGGTTCTCATCATGAGTTCGGTTTAGGAGTTTCTTGAATTGTGAGTGTAATGGTTTTACCATATTACGCGTCAACGGTCCTAACGTACCATGATTTTTTTTAATGATTGTTATTTTACCGAAATCATGCGTCGGTCAAGCGTGAATTCCACATCATAGACATCTTCGAGAATGTCGAGAACTGTAGAGATGTCGTCACCGGGAAGTGTGCCGGTGAAACGGTCGTCAAGCATGGAAGACATGGTAGATTTGTTGAATGAGACACCATATCTTGTCTCGATTTCGCTTATCACTGTTGTAAACGGTGTGTCGTTGAACGCCAATTCATTTTTGAGCCATGCGATGTCGGCAGCATTATTGTCGACATCGCTGATCTCGACAGTGTCGCTGTATTTGTTGAATACTGCCTTTTGCCACGTTTCAAGCACAATATTCCTTTTGACTCCGTCGCAGTGCATGACAACAGATCCTTCGGTAAGGAATACGGATGCTACATTTTCAGTCTCACGTGACCTTACATTGAATTTTGTACCGAGTACATTAACGCTTATTCCACTCGCGTTGACGGAAAATGGGTTTGACCGATCGTTTGCGACAGAGAAGAAGGCTTCTCCGTTTAGATTGACAGTGCGTTTCCCCTTTGCAAATGAGTGGGGATTGTAAGATAACACAGATTTGTTATTGATTTTAATTTCGGTCCCGTCGGGCAAAGTGACAGTTGCCGTTTCTCCTTGTCCGGTGGTTATGACGGTCGTGCAGTCGATGTCGTGGGTTGCAGAGTGGTGGTAATAGATCGTTGAGAAAATGAAGAGCGGGAGCAGAACGGTAGAGGCATATTTCATAATTGTGGCAACGATGCGCGGTTTCCTTTCCGATCTCGATCTGGTTGTATCATGATTATCCTCAGCGGAAATGCGTGAGGAGATTTTTTCAAACAATTGATCTTTATCTTCGCTGCTCCATGTCGTATCGGCAAAATTGTTTTCGTTCCAGTTGCGCTCGAGTAGCCGCGAGAGTTCGCGGTCAGTCATTTCCGACGTTTTTTTGCGCTCAATTTCAAAAAGTTCGCTGTTTTTCATCTCTGTCATTTAAACGTGAATAGAGAAACAAGTGAAATTACAATAGATAGTTTTGCCAATGATAATCTAAGCTCCTTTAGTCCGAGTGAGAGTTGATTTTTGACGGTCTGTTCGCTGAGATTGAGTTCTTTGGCGATCTCAGAGTTTTTCATGCCTTTCCATTTCGAGAGTTTGACAATTTGCTGTTGACGTGCCGACAGGGTTCTGAAGGCGCGTACAAGTGCACTGCGGTATTCGTCAAACTCCATAGCCGACGAGGCTGTGTTGTTGCTTTGAAGCGAGTCGAGATATTCTACATAATCGACATAGTGTTGTGATGACATTCGTTTGCGGTAGGCCGATATGAATAGGTTCCGGCCTATGACGAATAGAAACGATTCAAACGATTTGTCCACATCAATTCTACCTCTGCTCTCCCATAATTTGACAAACACCTCTTGAACAAGATCAGATGCGTCGTCACGCGATTTAGTGAGGCTGAATGCATAACTGAACAGCTTCGGAGCATACATGTCGTATATGATTTTGAATGCATGCTGTGAACCGTTCTTGAGGTCTGCAATTATTTTTTTCCTGTATCGTTCTTCCACACTCATTAAGCTAAAAATGAAAAAGTTTGTCGAGTCTATCGGTGATCATGTCGAGAGTTTCAGGTGAAACGTCTTCGTTTATAGTCTCATATTCCTGTGGCAGTCCGGTTGTGCAGCGCTGGAATAGGTGGTTATGGCCTTTTACGGTGATTGTGTCGGCGTTTTTGTTAAGTTCGCTGATAGTCTTTAGCGACAGAGGGACGACCTGCATGTCGCGGTCGCCGTTTAGTGCGATCCACGGAACCGCCACATTTGTTATGTCGTCGGCCGGATCGTAGCGAAGCATCGAACGGTACCATGGGGTGAGCATCGCGTCAACTTCGCCCGACAACTTATCCATTACTCCAGGCACTTTTGATGTCACGCCCATTGCTTCGCCGAGTTTCACCAGCATAGCCGATTTGGCGAGATAGACGGGCATGTCTGATTTGGCGATGTCGAGCAGCTGCCGCTGAAGCTGCTCCTGATCCCACTTTCCGGTCATGGCGACGGCCATTGCGCGACACTGTGACATGATCAGCGAGTCACCTGCCCAGGCCGGAGCGGCGAGTGTGACAATGAACCGGCATTTCTTGTTTCGGTTGGCTGTCTTGATTGCGACAATACCACCCTCGGAGTGACCGATCACACCGACGGGTAAATTTGGGAAGCATGAGTCAAGATGATTCACGGCCGACGATATGTCTGAGACAAAATCGTCGGTGGTCGACTTTGAAAAATCTCCTTGTGAATCACCGGCACCGCGGTCATCAAGCCTTAGAACGGCATATCCGTTGGCCGACAGATGTTCGGCAATGGCTTTAAACAGTCTGTGTCCGTAAATTTCTTCATCGCGGTTCTGTTTACCGCTTCCTGTAGCCATTACGATCGCAGCTTTCGGAGCGACGTTGGCGGGAACGGTCAGAGTTCCCGCCAACGTTATTCCGGCATCACGGTTTGCCACCGTGAATTCACTTTCAGTGAAGTTGCAGGCATTTGCGGCAGATGTGATGATCGCGGCGGCTGCGGTTGCAAGAATTACAGACATTTTCATGAAATGTTTGATGATGCCATTCGTGCTGCGCTTTGAACGGCCTCACCGAGCGTGGGGTGACCGTGAATGGTTTCGGCGACAGCATCGACCGTCAATCCTTTTGACATAGCCAATGCTACTTCGGCAATGAGGTCGGCCGCGTGTGGCGCACAGATGTGGCATCCCAGAATGCGTCCCGTCTTTTTCTCGGCTATCATCTTGACAATGCCCGAATCTTCATTCATTGCGACGGCTTTGCCGTTGCCGCGCATCAACGCTTTGGCGGTCACGTAGTCGAGGTTCTGTGCTTTACATTGTTCGTCGGTCAGACCGACCATTGAACATTCGGGAATTGTAAACACAGCCGACGGAATCACATCGAGGTCAACTGCCTTGCCGAGCGCACGCCGGCCTTGTGCCGATGCGGCATGTGCAAGCATGCATCGTCCGTTGACATCACCGATCGCATAGACACCTTCGACCGATGTCATCATGCGGTCGTCGACTTTGATGCCGCGGCGGTCGCAGACGATGCCGGCTTCGGTAGTTCCTGCAGGGATGACCGGACGGCGTCCGACGGCCATGATCACCGTCTCTGCTTCGACTGACGCTACCTTTCCTTTTGTCTCATAGACAACAGTGTGGCCGTCGGCGATTTCTGTCACGGCAGCCGAGGTGATGATGTCGATGCCTTTTGCGGTGAGTTCTTTCTTGAGCCGTTTTGAGATGTCTTTGTCAAACGGCGGAAGAATCTCCTTGCAAAATTCGATTACGGTCACTGTGACACCGAATGCATTTAGAATCGAGGCAAATTCGATGCCGATGACACCACCTCCGATAATGACCACGCTTTGTGGCAATCGTGTCAACTCGAGAAAAGCGTCGCTGTCAATGGCGGTGTCTGCACCCGGAATGGGCAAACGTGCCGGTGACGATCCGGTCGCGATTATGATCTTGGGCGCGGTGTAGGCTTCCTCCCCGACAACCACGGTGTGGGCGTCGGCAAACCGTGCCTCGCCCTCGACAACCGTACATTTGCCGACAGCCATGGCCACACCTTCGCGCAGCCGTCTGACAACTTCGTCCTTGCGGTGTGCGGCCACGGTGTAGTCTGGCCTGTAGTTGTCGATCTCAACGCCGAAGAGGGCCGCTTCCCTGACATCCTGAACAACTTGTGCGGAACGGCAGAGTGTTTTCGTCGGAATGCAACCGCGGTTGAGGCAAGTGCCGCCGAGTTCACTTTTTTCGATGAGAACCACCGACAATCCTTCGGCAGCAGCCTCGGCGGCTGTCTCATAGCCGCCGGGTCCTGCTCCGATAATAATTAAATCAGCCGGTGTGATCATTTCGGTTGTGTGAGTTCGGTGTAGTTGACAATCGGGTGTAGAGCGGCCTCAGTGTCGTCGGGATGACTGACCGGGGTGTTATGGGGCGCGGTCTTGACCACGTCTGGGGTCTCCGATGCCTCGCGTGCTATGTCACGCATCACTTCGATGAATTGGTCGAGTGTCTCGCGTGATTCGGTCTCGGTCGGCTCGATCATCAGCGATTCGTGGAACAGCAACGGGAAGTAGATTGTCGGGGCGTGATATCCGTGGTCAAGAAGACGTTTGGCGACATTGAGAGTCGTGACGCCTGTCGATTTGTCGGCAAGGCCGTCAAAGACGAATTCATGTTTGCAGACTCCCTCGATCGGAAGACAATAAACATCTTTTAGCGACTCCTTGACGTAGTTGGCATTGAGCGTGGCAAGCTTGCCGGCCATTTTAAGACCGTCGCGTCCGAGTGACAAGATATATGACAGCGCGCGTGCCTCGACTGCGAAATTGCCGAGAAGCGCACTTATGCGTCCCAATGAAGTGTCGGTCGTGACGAGTTTGAATGAGCCGTCATTGTTGCGTATCACCCGCGGATTGGGCAGGAATTGCTCGAGTCCCTCGCGCACGCCGACTGGACCGGCACCGGGGCCTCCGCCACCATGAGGTGTCGAGAATGTCTTGTGGAGGTTGATGTGCATGACATCAAATCCCATGTCTCCGGGACGTGCAACGCCGAGCATCGGGTTGAGGTTGGCTCCGTCGTAATAGAGCAGTGCCCCGGCATCATGGACCAGGCGTGCTATTTCGGGAATATTTTTCTCGAAAATGCCGAGAGTGTTGGGGTTGGTCATCATCACTGCGGCAACCGAGTCGTCGAGCAAAGGTTTCAGATCTTCGACATCGACAGTTCCGTCGGGGCGGCTCTTGACCTCGATTATCTCTAGGCCGGCTACTGCCGCGCTGGCCGGATTGGTGCCGTGGGCCGAATCGGGGACTATGACTTTTGTCCGTTTGTGGTCTCCACGGCTTCGATGATAGGCACGTATGACCATGAGTCCGGTCAACTCACCGTGTGCTCCCGCATAGGGATTGAGGGTGAATTCGCTCATTCCACCTATTTCTGAAAGAGCCTTCTGGAGTGTGTGGTAAAGTTCGAGAACTCCCTGGGCTGCTTCGGCCGGAGTGTCGGGGTGGAGCGAGCGGAACGACGGGTGGGAAGCGATCTCCTCATTGATTTTCGGATTGTACTTCATCGTGCATGATCCGAGAGGATAAAAGCCTGTGTCAACTCCGAAATTGTTGGTTGACTGGTTGTTGTAGTGACGCACAACGGTCGGTTCGTCAACCTCTGGCAGATCAAGCTGCGTTTCGCGTCTCAATTCTTCGGGCAGATCGACTTCAGGAAGGTGGTTGTCGGGAAGCATGTAGCCCTTTCGGCCCGGTTGAGAAAGCTCAAAAATGAGTTTGCTGTATAAATCGCGGTTCATTTGTTGTTTCGGTTAAGAAGTCGGGGACTACAGTGAATTGATAATTTTTGCCAGATGATCCATTTCATCGACGGTCTGCATCTCGGTTACGGCGATCAACAACCTGTCGGGTGCGATCGCAACTCCGGCGAGTATGCCTTCTTTCAGAGCTGCGGCCACAATGTCGTTGGCATTGGCTTTGGTCGTCAGACAGAATTCGTTCAGGTAGGGTTTTTCGGGGAATGTCAGCGATGCTTTCCCTCCTGCGGTGATCTTGTCGGCCAGGTAATGGGCGCCGTCAGCACCACGCCGGTTCACCTCGCGGAGTCCTTGCGCACCCATGAGCGACATGTAGATTGTCACATAAAGGGCCATTAGACCTTGGTTGGAGCAGATGTTGCTGGTCGCTTTCTCGCGTCTGATGTGTTGTTCGCGTGCCTGGAGTGTCAAAACGAACACACGCTGTCCGCGCCCGTCGGTGGTGGCACCGACAATGCGCCCCGGAATCTTTCTCATCAAAGATTTTCGGGCACACAGGAAGCCGAGATATGGTCCGCCGAAACTCAATGGAATTCCGAGCGACTGGGCATCGCCGACCGCGACGTCGGCGCCCCATTCACCGGGTGTCTTTATTGTGGCGAGGTCAATGGCGACGCAGTTCATGATGAGCAGTGCCTTGCCGGCTTTGCACATGTCGGCATAGCCGCTGTAGTCCTCGATGATACCATAGCGGTTGCGCAGCGCGACGATCACGCCGGCCACATTGCCTTCAGCGAGTTTGCTCTCAAGATCCTGGCGACATGTGACTCCGTCGCATTCGTCGATCATGTCGATCTCTACACCGTGATATGACGCATAGGTCTTGACGACATCAATGACAGCCTGGCTGACTGTCGAAGAAACAAGCACACGTTTGCGTTTGCGTGCGTGGGCCACAGCCATCATCATTGCTTCGGCTGTGGCGGTCGTGCCGTCATACATGGAAGCATTGCTGACATCGAGACCTGTCAGCCGGCACATCATCGACTGATATTCAAAAATATATTGGAGTGTGCCCTGTGAGATCTCGGGCTGATAGGGTGTGTAGGCTGTGAGATATTCCGATCTGGCGATCAGTGAGCCGATCACTGCCGGAGCATAGTGGTCATAAAATCCGTTGCCGGCAAAGCAGACGAGTTCAGAATTCTTTTTTCCGAGGTGTTTGAAAAAATCGCGCACCTCCTTCTCGCTCATCTGCTCCGGAAGGTCGTAGTCACCCTTGAACAGGAGTTCATCAGGCACGTCGCTGTAAAGCTCATCGAGCGACCCGAGGCCACAGCGTTGAAGCATGGCCTTGATGTCGCCCGGAGTGTGTGGGAAATATCTATGTGACATATAGATCGTTTACATTTTGTCTGAAAATCAATGCTCAGATTCGCAAAGTTTGGCGTAGGCAGTCTCGTCGAGCAGTGAATCGAGCTCTGACGGGTCTGTCAGTTCTACTTTGATTATCCAGTTGTTCATGGCGTCTTCGTTGACCAGACGCGGGTTGTCGATAAGCTCCTCGTTGATCTCGATGACGGCACCTGAAACAGGGGCGATGAGATCGCTGGCTGCTTTTACACTCTCTATAGCTCCGAATTCCTCACCGGCGGTGATGTCGTCGCCGGTCTCGGGCATGTCGACATAAACGACGTTTCCAAGGGCTTTCTGCGCGTAGTCAGAGATTCCGATCAGGCCGATGTTGCCGTCAACTGTGATGTATTCGTGGGTGGGGGAATAGTAGGTCTTCATGATTGTGATTATTTTTTATAGTTTTTTTTGTAGAATTTCTTTTTGACGACGATTGCCGGGAAAACTTTGCGGCGAATGCGCACTTTGACCTGAGTGTCGAGTTTGGCGTATGCTGTGTCGATCAGTGCCATTGCGATGCTCTTGTCGACTGAGATCGCGTGGTAGCCGGTGGTGACATATCCGATTACCTCGTCATTTTCGTTCAAGACTTCATAGCCGTGGCGAGGAATGGCACGGTCGAGCAGCTCGAGTCCGACAAGCTTGCGTTTGGGCCCTTCGGCTTTCTGCGCAGCGACAGCTTCCTTGCCGATGAACTCCGGTTTGTCGAGCTTGACAAAAATGCCGAGTCCGGCTTCAATTGGAGTGATGTCGTCGGCCAACTCATCGCCATAGAGTGGAAGGCCGACCTCGAAACGCAGGGTGTCGCGGCATCCGAGACCACATGGCACTGCACGTCCCGATGCGATGAGGCGGTCCCATAGCTCTACTGTCAATTCGTGGTCACAATAGATTTCAAAACCGTCCTCGCCGGTGTAGCCTGTGCGGCTGATCAAGATCGGTTTGCCTTCATATTCAAGTTCCTTGAAAGTGTAGAACGCAAGATCGGCGCATTCGATTGCGAGAACCTCTGTGATGATCTTCTCGGCATCAGGGCCCTGAATGGCCAATTCGCCCATAGAGTCGCTCAAGTGATCTATCTCGACATCGAAACCCTCCCGGTTTGAGCGTATCCAGTCAACGTCTTTATCGATATTCGCGGCATTGATGACTAAGAAAAAGTCGTTTTCACCACGTTTGTAGACGAGCAGGTCATCGACAACGCCTCCGGTGGGGTGAAGCATCATGCCGTAGAAGCATTGTCCGGTCGGTGCGTCGGTCAGGTCATTGGTGAAAATATGATTTACGAAACGCTCGGCGTCGGGTCCTGTGATCTCCACTTCGCCCATGTGTGACACGTCGAAAATGCCACATGCGTTGCGCACTGCGTTGTGTTCCTCGACAATGCCCTGATATTGGATCGGCATGTCAAATCCGCCGAAAGGGCTCATCTGTGCTCCGAGCGCGACGTGGCGGTCGTGGAGACAGGTCTTTTTTGTTTCTTCCATGATATTAAATGTCAATGAGTGTTTTGATCTGAAGGCAAAAATAAATATTATTTCGGTTATCGGCAAATTTTCCAAAAGTTTTGTTCGTCTGTGAAAAATATTTTATATTTGCAGTGCATATCGTCTGCCGAAGCCTGATCAGGGTGAACGTGGGCGGGTGCGATGGAAGACAAACCTGTCGTGGTTTGTCATTACATAAAAAGCGTTTATCTACGCTTATTCTTGACCCATAGGAATCTCGCAAATTCACTGATCATAGTCAAGAATCAGCAACGGTAGATGTCTTTCGGGTATGATTATATTCCCGGAGATGGCTTCAGGCTGTCTCGGGGCGTTGTTTCATACAGCGTGAGGCTTCGGCGTTGCTCTTTCTGCTATGATGGGCAATGCGAGAGCCTCTATGGGTGGATTGAGCAACGGATACAGGCTTTCACGCTTTTTTCGTTTAAACCAATTCAGTCTGATTTTGGAGAGCCTGCAGGACATCAGTTATATCCATGAAACAAAACAAAAAGGAAGAACTGCAGTCTCGTCGTGAGTTCTTCAAAAGAGCGGCAAAAAGTGCTCTTCCGATTCTTGGGGCCATAGCATTGGCAAATATGCCAGTTATCGCTCAGGCTGCCACATCTGAAACCGGAGTGTATTGTGCGGGCTGCAAGAATGATTGCACCAATGGCTGTGCCGGCGGTTGTCACCGTAGCTGCGGATCATCTTGCGGTTATGGCTGTAAAGGTAATTCAAGCCATAATTATTCAGGTAGTTGCGACGGTTGCAAATATTCGTGTGGCGGTTGCAAGGGCATGTGTTCGGGAACATGTGTCGGTTCTTGTTCGGTTACGTCCTATAAAGTATAAAAGCAGATGTGGTCTTTGGCCGGAGACAATGGCCGAAGACCACATTGCGTTGAAAACATATTTTATATGGAATCCCGTATAAGAAAGCGGTATGACAGTTGGCGCGAGGGTCTGGCCAAGAACATAACCTTTATAGTTACGAAAGACTGTCAGCTTGCTTGTAAATATTGTTATTTGGTTGGTAAGACAGAAAACGAGCGTATGCCGTGGGAAACCGCGAAAGCTGCTGTCGATTATATATTGTCTAATCGCGAAATTTTTCCGGAAGATGCCGTTATATGGGATTTTATCGGGGGCGAGCCGTTTCTTGAAATAGATTTGATCGATAGACTTTGTGATTACATCAAACAACAGATGTATGTTTTGAATCACCCGTGGTTCGATGCCTACAGATTCAGTTTCTCTACAAATGGAGTGAACTATGGATCGGAAAAAGTGCAACGGTTTATTGAAAAAAATCATGATCACTTGTCGATCGGCATAACGATAGACGGAACTAAAAGAAAACATGATCTGAACAGAATATGGAAAGATGTCGAACCGGAGAAGGGAAGCTATGACGATATCATCGGAAACATTTCTCTATGGATCAGTCAATTTCCTGAGGTTGGAACGAAAGTCACAATAAGCAGTGAGGACATTCCATATATCAAGGAGAGTGTGCTTCATCTATATGAGCTCGGAATTCACGAAGTCAATATCAACTGCGTTTTTGAAGATGTGTGGAGTGAAGGCGATGACGGGAAGTTTGAGGATCAGTTAGTGTCACTGGCAGATGAGATCATTGATAAAGATCTGTATCAAGACTATGTGTGTTCATTCTTTTCAGAAAATATCGGAAAGCCTCTCGACCCGTTGATTGAGAATCAAAATTGGTGTGGATCGGGTAAAATGCTTTCGATAGACGCCGCCGGCAATTTCTATCCCTGCACCCGTTTTGCCGCCTATTCGTTAAGAAGCAAGAGGCCGGTCATCGTCGGTAATGTCAGAGACGGAATCAACCTTAACAGGCTACGTCCGTTCCTGACCCTCGACCGAACGACTCAGTCTCCACAGCAGTGTGTCGAGTGTGAAGTGGCGAGCGGCTGTGCCTGGTGTCAAGGCGAGAATTATGATGCGGCCGACACATCGACGATATTCCAGCGTTCAACTGCTGTATGTAAGATGCACAAGGCGCGTGTCAGAGCTAACAATTACTATTGGAACAAACTTTTCAGGAAACTTGAGCTTGAAGATGAGCCTGGGAAGTGTGAGAGAAGTAAACCGCAACAAATAATGTCACCGATATGCTGAAATACCTGATCATACAATTATGTGACACCGCGCCGTCGTTTTGTCATTATGGAAACGGCAGAAAGGGGAGTAAACTGATCTCTGCCGACGATCTGCATGCCGCGGTTATGTTTGCAATGAAAGAGAATCTCTGTGTTCAGGCCGTATGGCCCGATTATGAGATTCCCGGCGAACTGAAAAATGAACTTATGGCGACTGATCATGTGAATATCGCACCTTTGTCAATTACGTCAGACGCGCAGATTTCAATTGCCGCCGAGGTCAAAGACCTGAACGATGCTCCCGACGGATCGACGGTAGTGATCAGGCTTTCGTCAGAAGACATTGAGCGCGATTTCGATGAAATAGAATCGGCATTGAGACGATTGGACAGATTGAATGTCGTTCTGACAGATATTGAACATATGACTGAAGCCGGATTCGAGAAATATGGTCGTTTGCTCGATCGTTTTGCAGAGACAATTGCAAAAGAATACAAAAGAGGACATGGAGTTCAGTTTAACCTTTTGACAGATCGCCTGCTGCTTGACGAAATGAACAATTGCAATGCGGGCGATGAATCGATAACGGTCGCTCCCGACGGCAAGTTTTACATTTGTCCGGCATTCTATCTCGACGGTTCTGAGCCGGTGGGAGATTTGAAGAATGGGCTTGATGTCAGAAACAGACAGCTGTATCGTCTCAATCATGCACCGATATGCCGCATTTGCGACGCATGGCAATGCCGGCGTTGCGTCTGGCTTAATAAAAAGTCGACACTCGAGGTGAACACTCCGGGTCGTGAGCAGTGTGTCGTATCACATATTGAACGTAATGCATCTCGGAAATTGCTCGAGCAAATACGTTTGTCGGGCGAATTCATGCCGGAAAAGGAAATCAGTGAACTACACTATGTTGACCCGTTTGAACAATTGGTCAATTCAAATTGACAAAACATGAAAAAAACTTTACTGTTTATTATTGCCATCATTGCGATTGCAATGTGTGGTTACGCCCAGTTGCCAAATGGCTTCAATAAAAATTATACTCTCTCGGGAATCTATGGGGCAGACGGAGAGGAAATCGTTGATAACGGTGCCGCACCTCAGTCGCGACTTATTGTCGTGACAACAAACTTCGGGTTTGTCCAGAGTTCAGCAATGCTGACTATGAACTACGGTCCGGTCGGGCAGACAACTCTTTCGTTTGACGGATATGCAGGCTTTCAAAATGGTTGGTATGTCTATGTGCAGGATATGGGAATTGCAGGTCAGAATTACCTGCTGATTTCGCGTGACGGCATGACGCTCAGATATGTCAGCACTTGGAATGGCGGCAATTACATGGAATATGAAGCATATTAACTCTATCAAATAAAAGTATCGGAATATGAAAAAAATAGTTGGAACAGTGACAGCGCAGGAGCGCGACGAGATTCAATCTTTGTATGAACGCAAGAACGGCCTTGCGGAGTTGGCCAGGATATTGACGGCCGAGAATGCCCAGTTATATGACCGGTTGGTCAAGGATATGTCGGAAACGGCGACCAAATTTCAAAACTGGTGGGACGAAATGGCCCGTAAATATCAGTGGGAAGGTGTCGAAAACGGGCATTGGGAGATTGATTTCAGCGATTGTTCAATCTATCTGGTCACGGCAGAATGATTTTGTGTGCGATAGGAGCGACAGAGATAATTCTAATCTGCGCTGTGATTCTGCTCATTTTCGGCGGGAAGAAACTGCCTGAACTGATGAAGGGAATGGGCAAAGGAGTCAGAAGTTTCAAGGAGGGCATGAACGAACCGACCGAGGAAGAGATAAACCGTCGTGTCGAAGAGGAGATTCAGCGAAGAGCCGACCTGAAAATGGAGAATGAATCAAACCGAAAATCGGAAAAGTGAGTGAACGATACGATAGTGGAGAGCTGTTGACCTTCGGGGGGCATCTCGACGTTTTGCGTAAGATGCTGTTCAGGATAATTATGGTCATTGTCATTTTCGGAATCGTCGTTTTCTGTTTCAAAACAGAGACCTTCAAGATACTTCTCGCTCCGCGAGACTCGGATTTCGTGACATTCCGCATTTTGGAAGAGTGTATAGGCAATTTTGATCCGGATTTCAAATTTGACGGCTACCACGTTCCGTTGATAAGCACCGAGCTGTCGGCGCAGTTCATGACGCACATAACCGTATCATGTATGCTGGCATTTCTGCTTGCGTCTCCCTATGTTGTCTTTGAGTTGTTCAAGTTTGTGTCTCCTGCATTGTATGAGCGCGAGCGGAGATATTCGCTGCTTGTCGCCGGAGTTGTCTATCTGTTGTTTTTGGCCGGTTTGCTGATGAGCTATTTCATTTTGTTTCCGGTTTCATTCAGGTTTTTGGCAACATATTCCGTCGATGAAGAGGTGGCAAGTGTCATTACGCTTGATTCATATGTCTCGACATTCATCACCTTGACATTTTTCATGGGTGTCGTGTTTCAACTGCCTGTGATAGTGTTTGTGTTGGGTAAGATGCGGCTTGTCAGCGGCGTATTGTTGAGGCGATACAGAGCACATGCCCTCGTGTTGATCATGATAATCGCTGCGGTTATAACACCGCCTGACCTGTTTACACTGGTGCTTGTGACAGTTCCGATTTATGGTCTGTATGAGTTAAGCATATTGGTGCTGAACCGTTTGTGTGGCGGTTGTGATGTTGAGTGAAAAAAGTCAACCGGCCGTTCATTGAGCTTGTCGCTCGTTGACGGCCGGTTGAAAAATGGGTTGTCGGGTTTCTTACTTGGTAACGACGCGACGCTCTTTGATGCGTGCTTTTTTGCCTGTAAGACCACGGAGATAGTAGAGTTTCGCACGGCGAACCTTACCATACTTGTTGACTGTGATTGAGTCGATGAACGGCGATTCGATGGGGAAGATACGCTCAACACCGATGTTGTCGCTCATTTTGCGAACGGTGAAACGTTTCTTGTTGCCCTCGCCCGAGATGCGGATAACGACGCCGCGATATTGCTGGATACGCTCTTTGTTACCCTCTTTGATGCGGTAAGCGACGGTGATTGTGTCGCCGGGGTTGAACTCGGGGTGCTGTTTGCCGGTGGCGAATGCCTCTTCTGCAATCTTGATTAAATCCATTTCTGATTGATTTTGTATAGTTATAACTACTCGCAACTTCAACGGGCACCTCACGTCCCGCCAGCGGTTACGAAACCGGGCGCAAAGATACTCATTTTTGTCGCAATTTCCAAAAAACAGTGATTAGAATAGTCGAAAATAAGTCGAAAAAAGATGAACTGTGAAGTGTCTTGATTGCAGATTCGGGAAAATTTCATAATTTTGAACCTCAATAACATTCGATTGCCATGAAACCACCGATCTCTCTGTTACTGACAATTTCTTTTCTTCTCACCGTCGCCGGGCGGGTTTTTGCTTCTGAACCGGCAGTTGACTACGGAGTTTTACCGCGTACGATCTGTTCAGGGCCTCAAGGCGACAATCATGTTCAGGGCATCGCCGTTGATCTTGACAAAAAAGAAGTCTATTATTCGTTCACTACTTCGCTCATAAAAACTGATTTCAATGGAAATCTGCTTGGCAGCGTGACCGGCATGGTGGGGCATCTCGGTTGCATTTCGCTGAACAAAAACGACCGGCGTCTCTATGCTTCGCTCGAATATAAGAACGATGCCATCGGAAAGGGAATTCTCAAGCGTTCGGGCAAAGGTCGCCGGAAAAATTCGACGGCGTTCTATATCGCGGTTTTCGATGTCGACCGCATTGACCGTGTCGGCATGGACGCCGAGCGAGACGGGGTCATGACGACAGTTCATGTCAAGGAGGCGACCGACGACTATAATGCCAGAGTGACAGTCGGTGGACGCCGGCTGAAACACCGTCACGGATGCTCGGGAATAGATGGCGTCACTGTTGCTCCGGCAATCGGTGGCGAGCCTGGAAATGATTGTCTGTATGTCGCGTATGGCATTTATGGAGACACGACCAGAACTGACAATGATCATCAGGTCATATTGGTCTATGATGTCGACAAATTGAATAGGTTTGCGAAGCCGTTGTCGCAGGACCGTCCCCACAGGTCGGGTCCGTCGAGACCCCGGCATAAATATTTTGTATATACCGGCAACACGTCGTGGGGTATACAGAATCTGGCCTATGACAAGTTTTCGGGAAATTTCTATGCTGCGGTCTATTGTGGAAAGAAATCATGTTTTCCAAACTATTCCCATTTCCTGATTGACGGAAAGTCGGAACCGACGGTCGTGATGACAGCCGACGGAGTTGAGATCGAGACTCTCAGATTGGTGGAAGCAGGCAACAGTCACTCTGAAAGCGGCACCTGGGGTTGGCATTTTGAACACGGATCGACAGGCCTTTGTCCGATTGGCGGCGATTATTTCTATATTTCCCACAGCCACAAAGACCCGGAGACAAACCGGGAGTGTTCGACTGTCAGGCTCTATCGTTGGACGGGTGATGAAAAAATGCCGTTTTCTATAGTCGATTGATCAGAATTTCAGCGTGTCGTTCTTGACCGTTTTTCTTTCCCAATCAGACAATTTTTATTTGTTGATATCAAGGATTTTAACTAACTTTGCGATTGGATAGAGGTGACTCCGTCCATGACATTTTTGAAAAATAAGAAGCGTTATGCTTATCTTGTAACTTGAAGACGTAGGAAATTTTCAAATCGAATACAAGGATAGCATAGTGGTTCTCACGCATATGCGTGGGCTGCTGTTCTACATCTGTATTCAAGGTTTCCTACGACCGTCAAGTTAAGACGTGGCATTGCAGTTCCACGCTTCTTTCATAATTAACGCTCTTGTGGTAGCTGGAGAGCCTTTGAAGCCAATGAAAAAACTATCATTATTACTGGTAATGGCAATCGCTCTTTTAATGACAGATTGCACACAAGCTGCTCCTGCTCCACAAGAGCAGAAGACAGAACAACGACAAGCGATTATGCCGTACAAGTTGTATTCCACAAGCAATATGTGGACATTTATTAAATTGGATACTCGCAATGGAAAGATGTGGCAAGTTCAATTTAGCGTAAAGGGAAATGATTATCGTTTTGAATCCCCACTAAATACAATACCACTAATCTCAAATGGAGATGAATCGGGGAGATTTGAGTTATATCCCACTCAGAATATGTATAACTTCATACTACTTGACGGGGTAGAAGGAAAAACATGGCAGGTTCAATGGTCAACTGAACCCGAAAATCGGGCTATAATCCCAATTCAACAAATAGGAAATAATCTCTTATAATATCACGATGAAGCGTATTATTATAACATTAGCATTGTCACTGATATTGGTCGGTGCATTTGCGCAAGAACATCTTTCGTTCAAGGGTATACCCATTGAAGGAAGTATATCCTCATTCTGTCAGAAACTTCAATCGAAAGGATTGACCAAACTCGGTTCCGAAAATAACATCACCGTATTTGTCGGCGATTTTACGGGCCGACAGGCAACTATCTGCATTGGGGCAACTGATGATGGCAAGAACGTACATTCTGTAGTCGTGATTTTTGATGCCAGCGATGACTGGAAAAATCTTGTTGGCACCTATGACTATTACAAGGATTTATATACTCGCAAATATGGTAAACCAACAGTTAATCGTGAGAATAATCCAAGTCGCTCAGATCGCAATACGATGTTAATGCACGAATTGACACAAGGCACCGTCACTTACGTGAGTGCATGGGAGGTCACTGGTGGTACAATTGAATTGTCAATTGAGAAATCTGACTCATATGGCAAGGGTTGGGTATTGATTAAGTATCGTGATGCACTCAATATCGAAACAAAAATCCAAAATGACTTAAATGACATCTAATACGAACTAAAATGAAATCAAATCCCGAATCAATATACTGCCGAAATGAAGTTGACAGTTTTGGGTATTTGAAAAGAATTATTGAGTTTGGGAATTTACGGTTTGAGTAACTTCCGTGTTGCAACTGCATGGTTGAGGCTGCACTTCCATTGATTTCAACCAAATAGAACGCAAGTATTGACGGCTATGGTGATTATCGTCATCGTAGCCGTTATGGTATACCCGTCATACAAAAAAAACACTGATGATTATCAGCAGGTTATAAAATGAAGAAGTTGTATATTCTCAACAAAGAGGCAGAGATACGTCACCGAAAGAGAAAGCTGCGGGTACGCCCATTGCCTTGAACGCTCTGACGATTGTACCGACAGTCAGAGCGTGACCTTTTCTATCCTTGACTCCTAAACAAACGATATGCGATGGTCGATTGCTCAGAATTTCAGTGTGTCGTTCTTGACCGTTTTTTCGAGCATCGGACGGAGTCGGCGGAAGTCTTTGGAACGCAGGTATCTGTCAATTGCCTTTACATGGTTGTCGTGGTGGATGTCGCTGCCGAGGAAGTCGGCATAACCGGCCTCAACCAGTTTCTCGGCAACCCGTTTCTCATCTTTACCGTGATAGCCCGAAAGGCTCAGCAGGTTGATCTGGAAAAGGTTGCCTGTCTCATGCTGCCGGTCGTAACGGTGCATGTCGGTGTGGTAATAGACATATCGTTCGGGGTGGGCTATGATCGGTTTGAAGTCTTTCATCTTGAGGTCGAAAAGCAGTTCGTCAGGTCCCCACGGTTCCTGAATAAAGCCGTTTTCAACCAACA